>CACXVS010000006.1 GCA_902771155.1 uncultured Prevotellaceae bacterium | reverse complement strand
TCGTAGATGCCGTTGCGCTTAATGCTGCCACCGCCATAGCAGAGCATCACCTTCTTGCCATAGTTTTTCAGTTCTTCACTCAGTTTGCTTAAAGAATCCTCACCGAAGTGCAGCTTTGTGGGATTGTGGAATGTGAAATTGCCTAACATAATTTATCGTTTTTTAGTTTGTTATAATCGAATCTCATTTCGACTGCAAAGGTACGCACATTATTTTATATAGGTATTACACAAATTGGCTGATGATATACCAATTTCGCAGAAAGTGCTAAAAAAGCATTAATTTTATACCATTATTAGATTATTTTATGTATCTTTGCCACCGATATGAGGAATATTTTGAAGGTTGACAGCCCCAACGACTACGCCCGTTTCGTGGATGCTCCGGTATTTCACCCGTTGGTCAGCATCATCCATTATGATGAGTTGGCGCCCTTCCGTCATAGCCTCAACAACTATGGCGTGTATGGCTTGTTCATCCAACGGCAGTTCCCCCATAATCTCTCTTATGGCATGAGGAAACTACAGGTGAGTGATGGCTCAATCATTGCCGTTGAACCAGGACAGATAGGCGGACTGGAGGACAATGGCGAGCGCATCTCGTTGTGTGGTTGGGTATTGTTGTGGTCGCCTGAACTGTTGCACGGCACTGAACTGGAACGCCAGATAGACCGCTATCAGTTCTTCTCGTATTTCTTCGACGGATCATTGCGTATGGAGCCCAACGAATGGCTTTGCATCACGCAGTTGGTGGCTCAGATGCGACAAGAACTCCAGACACACGAGGACTCACCATCTTTAAGAAACATACTGTTGGGCTATCTTCGCCTGATACTGGAATACTGTAATCGTATCTACCAGCGCCAGTTGTCGGAAGAGGATAGGGGAGAGACCGACCTGCTGAAGCGCTTTCACAATCTGCTTCAAACCTATTTTCGTGAGAACCGACAGCTGATGCAGGGTTTGCCTACCGTCACTTGGTGTGCCTCCGAACTGGCTTATTCGCCTCGCTATTTTGGCGATATTGTCCACAAGGCAACTGGAGGCACAGCCATCGGCTACATCCACAACTACATCATCAATCAGGCGAAAAGTCTGCTGATGCAAGGGCATAACATCAGCGAGACCTCTCGCCTGTTGGGTTTCGATTTTCCCCACCATTTCACCCGCCTCTTCAAGCGCATCACGGGCCTCACACCCAGTGAGTTTTTGGGGAAATAATGACAAATATTACTTCTTCCTTATTTATTGTATAAACTTAACTTTTGAAGCATCACGAGGCTTGGCGTCAGGTTGCTCATCAGGATAGCCGATGGCAAGAATGTAGTTCAGTTTATAGTCTTCGGGAATGTCGAGGCGGTCGAGGAAGAACTTGGCGTCAGCATTCGAGTTCAGCCAACGCACAGGCCCACCAAGACAGCAGGTGCCAAGGCCCATAGACAGTGCAGCCAGCATCATGTTCTCGCCAAGAAGTCCGGCATCAAGTTCACCACCACCATTGGCAGGTGTGCACACACAGATAAGGTTAGGGGCATTGCGGAACATATTCTTGAAGTTCTTATCGCGCTTTACCTGTTCAGGGTTAGCCTTCTTATACACCTCGTTCACATCGGCTATGAGCTTCTGGTCTTCCACCACGCGGACAATCCAAGGCTGACGGTTGACGCCACTTGGCGCATTGATGCCTGCACGGACAATCACTTCCAGTTTTTCGTGCTCAACGGGCTTGTCGAGATACTGGCGGATAGAGCGACGGGCCATGATGCAGCTTAGCATGGGGTTGACTTCGATCTGAATGTCAGCCTCAACATCCGTCATCTTGTCTGTTGGCTCATAACGTTTCAGCACCTTACCATCGCGACTGATGAGGAATTTGGTGAAGTTCCACTTGATGTCGCTTTTCTTGTCGAAATCAGCATCGTTCCTGCGCAGCATGTCGTCCATCATCTTGCCTGTCTTGTCGTTGAGGTCGAAACCGCCAAATCCTTTCTGTGCCTTCAGCCAGGTATAAATCGGATGCGCATTCTCGCCATTGACATCAATCTTGTCGAACTGGGGGAACTGGATGTCGAAGTTGGCGGTACAGAACTGGTGAATCTCCTGAATCGACCCAGGCGCCTGTTGCCCGAACTGATTGCAGGGGAAGTCAAGGATCTCCAGACCCTCGCTGCGGTACTTCTGATATAGCGCCTCCAGTTCCTTGTACTGAGGAGTGAATCCACATCGGGTGGCGGTGTTGACAATCAGCAGTACCTTCCCCTTGTAATCAGAGAGTGACACGTCTTTGCCAGCATCGTCCTTTACCTTGAAATCATAAATACTTGTTTGTGCTGATGCGCTTAGTACACTTACAACAGCCAGTAGGCTGATAATAATTAATTTCTTCATGCTTTTTTTCTTGTTTGCTTAGTTTATATTTCTAAATGACTGCTCTTTGGTTGGCACTATGATGACTTTGGATGAAGTCCATTGCAAAAATACAAATTTCTGTCCGATATCCGTCATTTTGCAGCGATTATTAACAAAAGTTGTTTGTTGCGAGGGGATACGCCGGTTGTTTGCAGGGTTGCTCACGTCTTTTTAATAATATTTATGGGAAAGGATTTGCTGGTTTAGAAAGAAAAAAGTATCTTTGCACCTTGAAAAGTTATGTTTCTGGTCTGAGAACATAAGTTCTCGGTCCTGAAACAGTAATTCGCGGTCGGGAAACTTATGTTTCAGAACCGAGAACAAAAAATGGGATAAATAGAAAAGAAAAATAGATAGTATAACAAAGAAATAAACCATTAAAAGTATGGCAAACTATGTATTACAAGAGCTCCCAGAGGAGCTGGCAGACGGAAAGAAAATAGTTTTCCCCAAGATGCAGACCTACTCGCTGCACGACTATGAGACTGTCATCAAGCATATGCGTGACTATGCAGGCAACTTCAGCGAAGGGCTTATTCGTGCTGTTTTCGACGCTTTGGTGTCTGTGATGGGAAGTTGGATGCCGTTGGGCCACAATATCAAGATCGACGGACTTGGCGTTTTCTCGTTGTCGTTGGGTTTCGACACCTCGACGCCTTCAGAGAGAACCATTGCAGAGGGTGGGGCATCAGGTGACGACATCAAGAGCAAATACAGGCATGTCTGCATCAAGGGCATCAATTTCAAGCCCGACCCGGAATTGTTGAAGGAGATGAACAAGCAGGCCACTTTCGATCGTGTGGAAACTGATGTGGTAGTTCCACGAAAAGTACAGTTCAGTCGTGAAGATCGCCTTGCAAAGGCTAAGGCCATCATTGGCAAGTATGGCTATATGACACTTGGCGATTATGCAGTGGCTACCGGACAGTCGAGGGCCGTTGCCTCTAAGGATCTCAAACAGTTGGTAGCCGATGCCAGTTCGGGCATCACCACCCGGGGTAGTCACTCACATAAGGTCTGGATTCTTTCGAAGACAAGTTGAATGGTTTACAGATATAGATAAATGAAAATGATTAAAAGTCTGGAAAACAACAAGATAATAAAGATACTCTTCGTCTGTCACGGCAATATCTGTCGCAGTCCGATGGCTGAGTTCGTGATGAAGGATTTGGTAAAGAAAGCTGGTCAGGAAGACCGTTTCGTCATTGAGTCGGCAGCAACTTCTACGGAGGAGATAGGAAACGGTGTCTATCCACCAGCCCGTCGCAAACTGGCAGAGCATGGCATTGGTTGTCAGGGCAAGACTGCCCGACAGATGACACGCTCTGACTATGGGCGCTTCGACTTGTTGGTTGGCATGGACGCATGGAATATCCGGAACATGCGCAACATATGTGGAGGCGACCCTGACGAGAAGATTAAAATGCTCATGGATTTTACGCGTCGCCCTGGTGACGTTGCCGACCCGTGGTACACGGGCGACTTCGAGTCAACCTGGCGCGACGTGCTGGAAGGATGCCAGGCTCTGTTGGATAAGCTCGGCACCCTCCATGACCACTCTACTGATATTTTGTGAATTGATATTTAGCCCTCAGTTCGGCCTTCTTTTCGTCGTCAAGACTGTTAAAGTAACCCTTCCAGCCAGGACAGAAATTAATGTGCCATCGCCAGAAACGGCCCATCAGTGACTTGGGATTCTTGTCGTAGTGCGCTCTCAGTTTGCAATTCTCACAAGGTTTTTCCATCGTTTATTTCTCCTTATTCTTTAATGTGTTAATAATTGAGTCCAGTTCACTGGCCAGTTGTTTGTAGTCGCCAATCTGAAGCGGACATGCCTTTAGTTTCTCTCCCATATTGGTAGGAACGGAATTGTAGGCATGCTCTTCAAGAGCCTTGCCCTTCTCAGTTAGACTGACTATCTGCTGACGCTTATCCTCCTGACCTCGCTGACGAACCACAACCCCCATTTTCTCCATGCGCTGGAGGAGGGGGGTAACGGTGTTGGTCTCTAATTGCAATCGGTGGGCGATGTCGTTCACAGGCTGACAGTCCTTCTCCCACAACACCAACAGTACCAGATATTGAGGATAGGTAATCCCCATCTCGTTGAGTATCGATGTATATGCCTGGGTGATCAGCCTTGATGCTGTATAGAGGCGAAAGCAGATTTGATTGTCAAGTTGTAATTCTGCGTGCATAACTCTCAACTTTATATTCTCAACTATGCCAGCATGGTTTCCACGTCCTTCTCAAAATCCTTTGGCTCGGTGGTAGGTGCATATCGTTTGATGGTCTTGCCATCTTTGGATATCAGGAACTTAGTGAAGTTCCACTTAATGTCGCTATTCTTTTCCACGCTTGAGCTAATGGTCTTGAATAGTGCTTTGGCAGCCTTGGCCTTCAGTCCGTGGTATTCCTCAGAAGGGGCCTGCGACTTCAGATACTCGAAGATAGGTTCTGCAGCTGGGCCGTTTACGTCTGTCTTTTTCATGATCTGGAATGTCACACCATAATTCAACTGGCAAAATTCCTCAATCTGACTGTCTGAGCCCGGATCCTGCTCCTTAAACTGATTGCAAGGGAATCCGATGATAACCAGTCCCTTGTCCTTGTACTTCTGGTTCAATTCCTCCAGTCCGGTAAACTGGGGTGTAAAACCACACTTGCTGGCTGTGTTTACAATCAGCAACACTTTACCCTCAAACTCCTTAAAGTCAATCTCCTTACCTTTGCTCGTGAGAGCCTTGAAATCATAAATCGTTTCCATACCTTATTAATATATTATTGTTATTTGTATCGTTTGCGATGCAAAGATACAGGAATTATTTTATATCGCAAGCGATTTGATTAAATCTTTAAGCAAGTTTAACAATCAATCGTGCACGATATAACAAGTCGGTTGGGTTGTGTATGTATGATGGTGAGCGGTAGAGATTATGTCGTTTCTTTAATGATCATCGAGGCGGGGCATTCATACATCACCCTGGCATGATTGGTACGGATGAGCTGGCTTTTAATACACTGTCCTGTCTTGCGGTCGATAATGTCGCGATAGACCTCACCATTACGATAGACCACATCCTTCTCCCGTGAGAAGAATTCGTTCTCAGCATGAATGTGAAAAGTATGAGGTTGCTGTTTGGCAGCACGAAGTTCGCCACAAAGATATTCCTCGTCAACTTTTAGTCGCAGTTGGTAAGTGTTGTCAGTGTCGTTCTTAACACGATAATCGAGATAGTTGTACGAGATGCTGGTTCCAGTGCCAAAGGGTATCTGTCGACCAAAGTCGGGGAATAAGTCGAGTCCGTCGTGGTGGTGATGCTCGGTAATGGTCAGTTCGCTATGAAGTACCATCCAGTGAATGAGGTTTGACAATTGACAAAGCCCACCTCCAATGCCCTGCGATGGCTGTCCCTTGGCGATGGTGAGCCCTTCTTTGTAGCCCTTATGTTTGGTGGTGCGCCCAATGAGTCTCCAAACGGAGAAAGTCTCACCAGGATGAATGAGTAGTCCGTCGATGTGGGTTACTGCCAAGGCAAGATTAGTGGCTTTGTTCTCTTGCAACTGCATATCGACATTGCCCAGTCGGCGACGGATAAGGGAGTTGTGATGGTATATTGCCACAGGTAAAGATTCCTCACTTCGTTCCACGGCAAAACGGATATCGCTGAGGAAATCCTGCAGATGACGCTTCAGGATTTCCTTTTCCATCGACAGACGATAGGTGAAAGGTGATATTTCGCAAAACAGTTTCCGTTTCATGTCATTTATGTTGCAAAGATATGAAAAATAGATGTTTACTATATTGATATAAACGATTATTCTGCCTGTCTTAATATTATTTAAGATTATCCGAGGGTTTGCTCGCAACCCATGTGGCTTTGGGTATTACATAGGAAATAGTTCTTCGGGACTGTTTTTTTACTTTTTTTATTCTGGAATTGTTTTGTAATCTCGATTATTTTGTCTATCTTTGCAGCAAGTCTTTTGATAATTATTAATCATATATAATTTTATACACTTATGAAGAAACTCTTTTTTCCAGTAATTATTGTCGTCGTTACAGTCTTAAGTGGATGTACCAAAGGCGATAACGTAGTCAACACGTCTGCTAAGCACTATCTGACGCTTTGGAATTCTTGTGAAGCAGTGACTGCTTTGCAGGAGTATGTTGAAGATGTGACAAACCCTTCCTCTAAGAACTATATTAAGAAGGAAGACCGAATAGCCACGTTCGACATGGACGGCACCTTTATAGGCGAACTCTATCCGTCGTATTTTGAATATCTCTTGTTGGAGGAGCGTGTATTGGAGGATGCCTCGTATAAGGACAAGGCACCCGATGATGTCAGGCAGGCAGCACAGGATATCAGAGACTTTGTCAGGAACGGCAAGGCGCTTCCCTCGCATTTCGACATGAAGCATGGTAGGGCGGCAGCAAAGGCTTATGCTGGCATGACACTGGCTGAGTTTGATGCCTATGTCAAGGCATTTGCTTCCAAGCAGGTAAATGGCTTCCGAGGCATGACCTACAACCAGAGTTTCTATAAGCCCATGTTGCAGGTGTTCGACTATCTGAAGGCCAATGGCTTTACGTTTTACGTCGTGTCCGGCTCCGACAGGTTTCTTGTTAGGGCACTGGTTGAACCGCTTGGCATTCAGCCAAACCGTGTGATTGGCATGGACGTGAAGCTCTGCTCTTCTAAACAAGGCGCAGAAGAGGGTGTCAATTACACTATGAGCAAGGAAGAGAACATCGTACGTACAGATGAACTCCTCATCAAGAACCTCAAGACCAACAAGGTAAAGCAGATTAGTCAGGAGATTGGTAAAATTCCCGTCTTGTCGTTCGGAAACAGCTCTGGCGACTGTGCCATGCATAATTACTGTCTGAGTAATCCCACCTATAAGACGGCAGTCTTTATGTTGGTTGCCGATGACGATGCCAGAGACTATGCTAATAGGGAGAAAACACTCCCCTTGGCCAAGCGGTGGCGCGATTCTGGCTACTATGTCATCTCGATGAAAGACGACTTCAAGACCATCTATGGCGATGGTGTAGAGAAAACAGGCTTTAAGTTCTAGAAAAGGGGCCTGCGTATGTGATACATCCTATTTCTTAATTATATTGATGTATTCTTCGTAGGAGATGTAGCGGCCACCCATCGAACGCAGATGAGGTGTCTCAAATTGGCAGTCAATAAGGGTTCCACCAAGGATCTCCATCATGTGAGCCAGGTGGATGAGGGCCACTTTTGAGGCGTTGGGTACGAGTGAGAACATGCTTTCGCCAAAGAACGACCCGCCCAGATTGATTCCATAGAGACCACCCACCAGTTGGTCATCTTGCCACACTTCAACACTCACGGCAAAACCTTGACGATGCATCTCCGTATAAGCCTCGATCATGTCGGGTCCCAACCACGCTCCGTCTTGCTTCATGCGGTTCTGGGCTATAGCACAACCTCGTATTACACCCTCGAAATCCTTATTGATACTCGGTACCAATTGGTGTTTGTTGAGTAGTTGCTGCATGGAGTGGCTGACGTGGATCTCGCTGGGGAAGATAACGAAACGCTGCAACGGACAAAACCATAGCGGTTCTTTGTTGTCACGGAATGAGAACCATGGGAAGAATCCATTGGAATAGGCCAGTAGCAGCCGATCTACCGATAGATCGCCACCTACAGCCACCAGTCCGTCGTCCTCGCCCAAATGGGGGTCAGGAAACCAGAGGTCATTGTCTAATTGATAAACTGCCATCGCTCGTTTCTACACAGACATTACCGCCTTGTTTCAGACTACCGAAAAGAATCTCACGCATTAACAGGGGCTTGAGACGCTGGGCTATAACACGGTCCATCTCACGAGCGCCGTATTCGCGAGTAAAGCCCTCATGGAGCAATAGTGAGAATGCCTCGTCGCTCAGTGTCATCGTTACTTGTTTTGCCGTGAGCTTCTCCTGCAGTTCACCCAGTTTCTTGCGTAGTATCAGTGTGGCCATCTCGCGGTCCATATCGTTGAACACCACAGTACCCGTCAGGCGGTTGATAAACTCGGGCTTAAAAGTCTTCTTCACCTGTTTCAGCATGGCTTCGCCTCGCGACACCTTCCCTGTAAAACCGATATTGGCCTGAGCTGCAAACTGGGCGCCTGCATTCGAGGTCATAATCAGAATGACGTTGCGGAAGTCGGACTTGCGCCCCTTGTTATCGGTGAGACGGGCATAGTCCATTACCTGCAACAGAATATTATAGATATCTTGATGGGCCTTCTCGATCTCATCGAGCAGTAATACACAGTTGGGTGTTTTACGGATGGCATCGGTCAGCAGGCCCCCATCCTCATAGCCCACATATCCTGCTGGTGAACCAATCAGTTTGGCTACTGTATGTTTCTCTGTATATTCACTCATGTCGAAGCGTAACAGCGTGATACCCAACTCTTTGGCCAGTACTCGTGCAACCTCCGTTTTGCCTACCCCAGTAGGGCCTACGAACAACAGTGAAGCCAAAGGTTTGTTATCGTCGAGCAATCCTGCCTTCGACATCTGTACCGACTCAACCACTTGACGGATAGCTTCGTCTTGACCATATATCTTGGCGAGCAATCTGGGTGCCAGCGTTTCAAGTTGGCTGTTATCGTTATCATCGTTCATTGCCAGGGCATCTACCTTGCAAGTCTTCGCCAGAACGTCGGCAATATCTGCCTTTGTCACACTTGCTTCCGAAGTCTTGCCACTTACTTCCAATGCTGCTCCGGCCTCATCGATGAGATCGATGGCTTTGTCGGGCAGGAACCGGTCGTTCACATGTTTGTAACTGGCATCAACAGCGAAGTCGATGGCAGCCTCGTCGTAAGTCACTTGGTGGAAATGCTCGTACTGTTCGCGCAATTGGCGAATAATGTGCTTTGTCTCCTCTGGCGTAGGTTCGGGGATGTCGATCTGTTGGAAACGGCGCACCAGTCCCTTCGATCGTGAGAAGTGGCGATTATATTCCTCGTAAGTGGTTGAGCCGATGAATCGGATGCTGCCACTCTCGAGATAGGGCTTCAGCATGTTTGAGGCATCCATCGATCCCTCGCCCGTAGCACCAGCTCCTACCAGCGTGTGGATCTCGTCGATATATACAATGTTCTTGTCACTTTCCTCCTGAATGCCATCCATAATCTGCTTGATGCGGTTTTCGAAGTCGCCACGGTACTGTGTGCCGGCTAATAGTGTCCCGATGTCGAGTTGATAGATACGACTGCCTTTCAAGCGTTCAGGCACTCGGCCTTCTTCAATCATCCTTGCCAGTCCCCATATCAGGGCCGTCTTGCCTACACCGGGCTCACCCACATGCAGGGGGTTGTTCTTATCGCGACGACAGAGCACCTGGATGGTGCGCTCCAGTTCCTTTTCACGACCAATCAGAGGGTTGTGGCTTTGGTAGAGATCGTTCATACAGGTTACTAGTCGCCGCCAGGCTGCCTCGTGACTTTTTTCGCCCGTTTCTTCTTCCAGATGGTCTTCGAATTCGCAAGCGCTGATCAGTTCGCTGATAAAATGACTCTCCTTATCGCCCAATGCCTCCTTCAGCAGATAGCATGCCCACGATTCTTTCAGATGCAGAATACCCATCACGAGATGGGGGAGGTCGAGTGCTGGAGCACTGCTGTTCACCACTTGTTGACAGGCGAATTCAATCACCTGTCCCATCTGGGTGGAGATCTCGGGATCGGCATCCTTTCCCTCAGGTATCTCTTCGATTTCCGCTAGTTTATCTTCCACATGCTCTTGAAAGGCCAGTGAAGGGTAAAAGATGTTGAGCGTTTTGCTGAAATTAAATTCGTCGGTCAACACCAGCAACAGGTGTTCGGGCATAACGAACTCATGTCTGTATTCTTTGCAGCAGTTCATGGCCTCGTGAAGCATTCTGCCTGCACGCTTTGTCTGTTTAATCTCTGCCATATTTATTCCTCCTCGGGTTCAACGGTCAAGCGAAGGGGGAAACCTTCCTCGCGGGCCATATTTGTGGCCTTCCTGACTTTTGAGGTAGCCACATCATAACTGTAGATGCCCACCACAGCCTTGTCGGAATGGTGCACCTTCAGCATCAGTGTCTCAGCCTCGGCCTTGCTCTTATAAAACACTTGAGTCAGTATCTTCACCACGAAATCCATTGTGGTGAAGTCATCGTTATAGATGGTCACCTTATATCTGCGTGGCTCCCTCAGATCGGTCCTCTGTCTTTCTTTAATCGCTGATTGTTCCTTCGCCATTTAGTTGATCTTGTTTTCTTTTCTCATTTGCAAAGATAAGGATATTTTTTTAATTAACATCATTATTTAGGGAAAATCCGTGAGAAGTTAGGGGAAATCCTTTGGGGGATTCATAAGGAATGAGTAACTTTGCAGCGTGAAACTTAAAAAATCGACGCATATGAAAAAATGGATGATTGTGATGACGAGTCTCGTATTCTCGGTACCTGCCTTCGCTCAATATGGCAGACCTTCTTATTACGGTGAACAAAGTCGTGGGCGAGCCATGGTTCAGCATGATGTGTATTATGGTCTGCGACTGGGTGTAGGCTTTGCAACAGTGAACTCTGACGACAAGAAACTCGATGGAGGGTCGTTGAAAGCTGGTCTGGATGTGGGAGCTGTTATAGGTGTGCAACTTGGATATCGTTCGCCCTTGTTCTTTGAGGCAGGTCTCTTATATATAGAAAAAGGTGGAAAGGGCTCTTTAGACGGCAAGAAGTTTACCTATAGCCTCGACTATATGGAACTACCGCTGGTGTTGAAGTATAGGATAGATATGGACGGAATGTTCAGTATTCAGCCATTCCTGGGAGGCTATATTGCACTGGGCGTAGGTGGGAAGATCAAGGACTTCGGTAATCGTGCTGCCTATAGCTCGTTTGATGACGATGCATTTAAACGCTTCGACGGAGGTATAAGAATCGGCTGTGGTGTGCAGTACGACTTCCTCTATGCTGAGTTAGGCTACGACTTTGGATTAGCCAACATCTCGCACGACTATTTTGACTCTTCTCACACTGGTACGCTCTTTGCAACCATTGGCGCTAATTTCTAAGCCTTTAAGTGTTCCTACTAAACAAACAGACAGCCTATCTGGAAGATAAGTGCAGATACAATCCATGCGACGGCGGTGGTATATCCGGCAGCGAAGGCCGCCCAGCGCCATGAGCCCGTCTCGTTCTTGATAGCCACTATGGTGGCGATACAAGGGAAGTAGAGTAGGATGAAGATAAGGTAGGCATAGGCCGATAGGGGCGTGATGCCATCCCGAAGCATCAGTTGGCTCAGATGGGTGTAGCGCTCACTGTCATCGCTGAATGCATCGTCATCGCCAAAACTGTCATCGCCCGAGTAGAGCACACCGATGGTAGAGGCCACAATTTCCTTGGCACCCACACCGGCCAATAGCGACACGTCGAGTTTCCAGTTGAAACCCTGAGGTATAAAGATTGGTTCGATGGTTTTGCCCATTCGACCGATATATGACTGTTCCTGTTGCTCTTGTTGTGAGAGTGATTCGTTGTGTGGGAAATAGCCAAGGGCCCAGACGATGATTGAGGCCACGAGAATGATACCACCCATCTTCTTGAGATACTCTTTACCTTTCTCCCATGTGTGGCGCCAGATAGCCTTTGGCGTAGGCCAACGGTAGGGGGGCAACTCCATGACAAAGGGGGTGTCTTCGCCCTTGATGACAAGTGATGAGAATAGCTTACTGACCACTACCGACGTGAGAATGCCTATAGCATAGAGTGATAACAATACCCATGAGCGATACTGTAGCGAGAAGAATGTGCCAGCAATCATAATATAAATAGGTAGGCGCGCTGAGCACGACATAAAGGGCAGGATCATCATGGTGATGATGCGCGAGCGACGGCTCTCTATGGTGCGTGTAGCCATGACGGCAGGCACATTACAGCCGAAGCCCATGATGAGTGGGATGAACGATTTGCCATGGAGGCCCATTTTGTGCATGAGCTTATCCATAATGAAAGCGGCACGGGCCATATAACCAGAATCCTCCATCAGCGAGATGAAGAAGTAGAGGATGAGAATCTGGGGTAGGAAAACAATGACTGAACCTACACCACCCACAACGCCATCGACAAGCATGGCCTTGAGCGGGCCGTCGGTCATGTTGGCGCTGATCTTGTCGCCCAGCCAAGCCACAGCCTCTTCAATCCAGTCCATCGGGTATTGACCCAGTGAGAAGGTCGTCTCAAACATGATGAAGAGCAGCAGGAAGAAGATGGGGAAACCGAAGTACTTATGTGAAAGCACCCGGTCGATAAGGTGGGTGACACGATAGGTGTCCTCTTTTGATCCGGTTTTGAACTTAGCCTCTTTGAGGGCACCGTGGATAAAGCCGTACTTGGCATCCATAATGGCCGTTTCAGAGTCGTTACCAGTCTCTTCCATCACACGTGCCGAAGCCTTGTCGCGAGCATGTGTAAGGTTGTGGAAGTCGTTCATTCGGTTTTCACTAGCCATGTGGTGTCCGAGGTAGTCGAGCACTTGTGAGTCGTGTTCGAGTAGTTTTAGCGAGAGGTAGCGGGTGGAATAGTGCTGGGTAATGTGTTCGTCGGCCTTCAGATATTTCTGAATGTGAGAGATTCCATCCTCGATTTCGTGACCATAGTTGATATGCAGATGGCGGGCCTGTTTGCTGGTACCCTCGTATACCTGGATAACGGCTCGGAACAAATCCTTAACACCAGTACCGTTTTTGAACGAGGTGGGTATCATAGGCATGCCGAAGAGGTGGCTGAGTGTATTGATATCAACACTGTCACCACGGCGTTCAAACTCGTCGTACATGTTGAGCGCACACACCATGCGGATGTTCATATCCACCAGTTGGGTGGTAAGGTAGAGATTGCGCTCCAGGTTGGAGGCATCAATGACATTGATTACCACGTCGGGCATCTTCTCCGTGAGATGTTCGCGGACGTAAAGTTCCTCGGGTGAGTAGCATGAGAGGGAGTAAGTGCCGGGTAGGTCGGTGAGCAAAAACTCATAGCCGAACATAGAGGCATGGGCTTCGGTGGCATCGACGGTGACGCCCGAGTAATTGCCTACATGACCATGGGCGCCCGAGGCGAAGTTGAAGAGCGATGTTTTACCGCAGTTGGGGTTGCCCACCAACGCCACGTTGATGGTACGACGCTCCTTCATGGCTTCGTGGTGGATATAGTCGTCCTCATGGCGGTTGTTATCGGGCGAGAGTCGGAAAGTGGTGGCCTCCAGGGGGGTGTCGGTAGAGACGACCTCGATATTATCAGCCTCCTGATGGCGCAGGCTGACTTCATAGCCCATCAGTTTATATTTTACAGGATCCTGAAGGGGTGCATTGAGCAGTACTTCGACCTTTTTGCCCTTGATGAATCCCATCTCGATGATGCGTTTACGGAAACCACCGTGACCTTGTACCTTGACAATCACACCGCTTTCGCCTGTTTTGAGTTCTGAGAGTTTCATAACATTCTTAAATTTTTGGCAAAGGTACAAAAAAAAGTCTTGCAACCGAGTTGCATTGAGTGATTTATACTCTAAAATACCTACTTTTGAGGATAGATGACATTGTAGAGTATGTTGGCAAACTTGTCGGCACCAGTCGATGTGAGATGACTGGAATCGTTGAAGTCTTCAGGTAGGAAGCCATCGGCGTCGAGGAAATTATGGTACTCAACATTGGAATACTTCTTCTGCAGTTTTTGGGCAAACGCTTCGATATCAGCCAAGGCTCTGGCATCGATGGCGTCGAGATAGGTCTGATAGACTGGTGTATGTACCAGTATCAATCGGGCGCCCCGCTTTTGGGCGGCATGGGCAATCGTCTCGTAAGTATGCCATAATCTGTCGTAGATTTCTTTGTCGATTGGAAGCGAAGGGTCGAAGGCATCAGCCAAGTTACGTGTCTCCCAGCCTGGCTTTCGCTCGTTGACATCGAGACGGTAATAGCCCAAAGAGTCGCACTCTTGAATGATTTCTGCCTTGTTCCAGAAACGAGACATGTAGTTGAGCTTGGAGTTCAAAATCTCCGACCAATACCAGAACGGCTTGAGGTGTAGCCCCATGTATTTATAGTGCATACAATGGCAGGTGTTTATGAGGCTGACGGCACCATTGTTAGTCTCTTGGGCATTATGTTTCAGGCGTCCGAAAAGGAAGGTTGAGTAATCCATATGCATAACGATGGCCTGAAGGTTGGGCATCTGTGGCACATATTTTTCAGCAATAGACGCATCGTACTCGTTGAGACGAGCTGAGATAGCCATGTTGAAGGCGCCCGGACCCAGTAAGGCAGGATTGATGCCCTCTTCGACATGAGAGCTGCCAAGTAATAGCACGTGGATATCCTTGAGGTGTTCCTCCACATACTGACGTTTATATGAATAGACATTAGGGCGATAAAGCAGGCCCACCTCGATGATGGCGAACATGAGGAGCATTAGCGCTCCAAATGCAGACAGGGTGATGAGAAACTTCTTCATAGTGCGCTAGAATTGGAAGTAAATAAACGCCTGACTCTTGCCAGTAAAAGTAATAATAAGGAGGATCAGGAATAGGTATAGCGTCCAGCGGCAAATCCTACTGTGCATAAGTGTGGCGGGGTTGCCGAACTCCTTGTCACGTTGTATCCACTCAAGCATGAGCAGGAAAATGGCGAACAGGCAGTAAAGATAGCCATAGCTATCGATATAGCAACTGCCAGTGCCATTGGTGAACAGCGCCCAGAAATAACTGAAAGCCTCGCCGATGGAGGGGGCACGAAAAACAGTCAGACCTATTGTGACCAACCCATACGTGCCAAGCATTTTCAGAAAGTCTTTCCGCAGAGGTAATCCGTAAGTGCTTGTCTTGAGCTTTTTTTTCTTGCCAAAAGCACCAGAAAAAACTAGTGGAACGAAGAGAAGACCATGATAGAGTCCGAAGGCACCGTAGGTCCAATTAGCCCCGTGCCAAAATCCGATGACGAGTAGATTGATGATGGCTGCAAGGGAAATGCCCCAGTTGCCCATCTCGCGAAAAGCGATGTTAAGTGGCATAAAGACATAGTCTGTAATCCAACTGGTAAGAGACATGTGCCAACGGCGCCAGAACTCAGCCATATTGCGTGCCAGGAAGGGGTGATTGAAGTTGCGCGTGATATCGAAACCCAGAATCTTTCCCACACCGATGGCCATGTTGGAATAGCCATCGAAGTCGGCATAGAGTTGTACGGGGTAGAGCAGGGCTGCCACGAGGAGCGTCAGAGATGAAGCCGCATCGTAGCTGAGCCAGGCTTGGTCAGTAATCGTGGCGAGGTTATCGGCGATGCACATCTTGGTGAACATACCCCATAGGATCTGGCGACAACCATCGGCTGCAAAGGAATAGTCGAGTATATGGACGTGCTGCAGCTGAGGCAGGAATTGGTTAGGCCGATCGATAGGCCCCGAGAGAATGGTGGGGAAGAATGAAATATAGGTGGCAAAATCCAACAAACTGCAGGGCTCTATATGTTCGCGATGGATCTCGATAATGTAGCTGATGAGTTTGAAGGTAAAGAAACTAACACCGATGGGCAACAGGATGTTAAGCGTAGTCCAACTGACTTGGAAACCTACAGCTTGGAGTATGTTGGCAAATGAATCAGCAAAAAAATTGAGGTACTTGAAATAAAAAAGTATAGCAATACCCAGTACGACGCTGAAACTCGTAATACGAGAAGCATTCCGCGTGTGTTTCTGATCCATTTCACGACGAAGCCAGAGCCCGAGAAAATAAAATACGAGGATAGCACCCAAAAGTAGGGGAACCATACGCCAGTCGGTATAGCCATAAAAGAAATAGCTGACCAACAGTAGCCAGGTGTTCTGGTAACGGGGATTGTTACGGCAGACGGGGAGGTAGTAAACGATGAATACTACAACGAAGAATAGTAGGAAACTGATGGAATTGACAACCATGATAAATACCTACTTGATTTTCTCCAGAATCGAGTCAACCATCTCGCCTACATTTTTCCATTTCATAATCTCGAGTGACGTAAACTTGATGCCGAAGGTCTTCTCGACAGCAACAATCAACTGGATATGACTGAGCGAATCCCACTCCTCGATATCGTTGGCGCTGGTAGCGTCGGTCAGTTCTACTTCGTCTAGATCGAGCACATCGATAAAAATCTCATTCAGTTTGCTGTAAATGTCTGTTCTTTCCATATTCTATTTTTATTATCTATTCATTATATTATGTGTTGCGCTGCATTAATGGGGATTTCTGCCCCATTGAGCTGTTGGCTGGCCTTGAGCAACGAGGCAACGAACTCGGCTACATCCTGCGGTTTCAGAAGTTCTTTCAAGGGATGAGAATCTTTCATCTGATCGAGTTGGAAGTCTTCCACCTGACCGAAATCAGTCTGCATATAGTCGGGCAGGATGCAGTTCGATGTGATATTAAATCGTCCCAGTTCCTTGCTAATACTCTTGGAGAGTTGGCGGATATATGCCTTGGTAGCGGTATAAACAGAGAAGCCTGTAGGAGGTACATCGATAACATATGAAGTAATGATGTTAACGATTTTTCCAAACTTACGCTTGCGCATGCCCTTGAGACAAGCCTGCGTGATACAAATGAAAGGAATGATATTCGTCTGAAAGGCTTTTGAAAACTCTTCAGGATTGCTCTTATAAAAGTGAGTTCCCTGAGGGTTTCCCGCATAGGCATTGTTGATGAGCACGTCAATAGGTTCGGCTTCTAATCCTTCTGCAAAAGCACTGACACTCTCCTCGTTGCAGAAATCAACCTGTGTGGCACGTACATTCTGGAAACGATCAGTCAGCGCCTGGGCTTCTTCTTTATGATGACAATAGGTGAAGAGAATCTGATTGACGGAGTCAGTTGCCAGTGTTTCAACTAAGGCACGACCTAATCCGCGTGAACCACCTGTAATTAATATTGTCATGGGCTTAATGGGGTAAGAGTCCTATCTGAACATGACCCTTGGCAACGAGTTGTCGTCCAGTGGCTAAAGTCTTATAGAACTTGAGTTTGTAATTGATAATGTTCACAGCCTCAGAAACGGTGTCAATGGAGGCCTCCAAGGTAACCTCGTCGTGAAGGAACACCGGTTTGTGGAAGCTGATGTCTTGCGACTGGATCATAACGTGAGGGGTGGGGAGGAGCATACCTACGAAATGGGAAATGAAGCCATTGAGGATGTTTCCATACATGACACAGTCTGGGAATCCCTTCTCTTTTGCAAAAGCAGCGTCTGTGTGTAGGGGGTTCATGTCCTGACTGCAACGCTGAAAACCCTCGTAAACCTCAGGGGTTACAAGATAGACGTGAGATACGTGGGCTGTTTGTTCTGCCAATTGGGTAATGGTCATGCTTTTACCTTTATATAACATTCTCTTGATTCGTAGTTGTCAACATCAAGCTGATACTGGGCCGTGGATACTCCAGAGATAGGGGTAAAGCCAAGACTCAGATAATGCTGTTCTACCATTTTATTCTTAAGTGTGGGAAGGTATTCACCTATGATGCGATGATAGCCTTTGGCTTTGGCATATTCCACCATCGTGTTGAGTGTGAAATTCTCCATACCTCGTTTCAGTACGCGACAACTCATGAACCAGGTATCGACGAATAGCGTCTCTGCATCCTGAGGCTTTAGGATGATAACAGCTATCAGACCATTATCACCAAACTTATCCTCGAGTGTAAAACTGAGATCAATCACATCTGGATCATTGGCAAAGGCCTCAATGTCAGCCTCGGTATAACGTATGGTGCGCAGATTAAACTGGTTGCTGCGTTGTGAGAGCTGGGCCACACGCGGGGTGTTGAATTTTGTGAAGCCACTCACCACCGACTCCATGTTGAGCGATTTCAGAAAGTCGGCCTCATTGCTAAATGTCTTTAGCAGGGATACCCGTTGCGCCTCTACCTGATATTGTTTGGTACGGTCTTTGTCGGCTAGACTATATGAGGCTGTCTCGAATAGATTTTGCGAATATAGGAACTCTAGGTACTCGCCAGGGTCCTCAGGCAGTTCGGGCACAGTGATGCCTGGGATGTTCTCACGAACCATACTGCGCTCGAAAGGATTGTCATCGAGGAACACCATCGAATCGAAACCGATATTCAGGATGCTCTGAATGGTACGGATATTATCGACCTTTGTTTCCCAGTTAGCCTGGAAAACGGCAATGTCACTGAGCTTGAGCACCATGTCGGGATGCTTCTCAAAGGGCTCTTTTGCAGTGTCTTCATTGTTCTTCGAGGCTACACAGATAATAATGCCACGCTGACGCAGTTTCTTTACCCACATCTGGAACTCAGTAAAGGCCTTGCCGATGCCTAGTCCATGTCCCAATTGAATACCCTCTAGTCCATCGTCGCCAATCACACCTCCCCAAACGGTATTATCGAGGTCGAGGATGAGACATTTCTTGAACTGTCCCTTAATGGCGGAAATGATATCTACCACGCGTCCAGCGACATATGGTAAGGCATCGATGCTGAGTACCATCTCTGTGCTGACATAGACATTGGGGGCAAACATGAAGTCGCGTCCATATTTATTCTGCAGAGCGGCTATGTCGCAAACGAAGAGGTTTGCATATTGCTGGGAGAGATCCATGATACCCATGTTTAATTTTCGCACCTGATAGGTAAGCGAACTTCGAATCTTCGTGGCATAACTGCCAAAAACGGTATCTTCAATCTCTGGATAATTGAGGCAGATAATCTTCTTCTTGGTTAATGTAGGATTCTCACAGACGGAGGCCACAAACGAGAGGCGCTGATCGGCTAACTGCTCCTGCTGCTCAGGAAGAAGCTGACTGTGAAGTTCTCCTAGTTTATGGGTGGACTGGAACAAGATTACGAAGTCGGCGTCAAACTCATAGAGTTCGCTGGAAGGATCAAGGAACTGGCGCTCTACCTGATTATATTCCGCTTCGTAGAGGTTGATATTATAACCACGTTCCAAGCCCGTGCCACGGATGGCGGTGGATAGAAACTGCGTGGCCGTATCACCCACAAGAGCTACCTTAACAGATGGCAGCCCATCGGGAATATTTTTTAGTAACTTCTTCAGCTGATTGTATGGAAGCATGATCACGTATTCGTTTCGAAATAATTCTCGAGTTCAACCTTCGCACTACCATTCTCGTTGGGTAGGTCACGAATAATCTCACCTTTCTCCAATAGGGCTATTCGCGTGGAGATGTCAACGGTATGAGCCAAGTTGTGACTTGAAATCAGGATGGTGGCTCCTGTCTGTTGGTTGTACTCTGTAAGCACATGCTTCAGTACGTTCTGACTGGAGGGGTCGAGGAAATTAAATGGCTCGTCGAGGATCACAAGTTTGGGACGATTGAAGAGGGCAGACATAATACCTACTTTCTGCTTGTTACCTGCAGAGAGGTTACGTATCAGTTTCTTCTGTCCGAAGATCTCGCCTGCTGCCAAGCGTTCGAAGTCCTTTAGACGCTCGTCA
This sequence comes from uncultured Prevotellaceae bacterium, assembly GCA_902771155.1. Next base: position 47,865 of record CACXVS010000006.1, on the reverse strand, counting down.
ACCTGTTCTTGCTTCATGTCGGTAATTTTACCAATGAAAGCAAAATACTCTTCAGGCGTGAGGAAGTCGATGAGGAAACCGTCATCGATATATGCTCCAGTGAAGGCCTTCCATGATTCTGTCTTGGCAGGATTGACACCGTCAAGTGTCACATCTCCCTCGTCGGGTTTCAATAGATCGAGGAGCATACGGAAGAGGGTTGTCTTACCTGCTCCATTATTGCCTACCAGACCAAGGATATCACCATCATTAACCGTGAACGACGGGATATTACTGGCTACTGTTTCTCCAAAAGTTTTTTTGATGTTGTTGATCTGTATCATACGACGCCCTTTCCATGACAATTCTTAAACTTCTTGCCTGAGCCACATGGACATAGATCATTACGTCCAGGTAACTTATCTTTAATAATCGGTGTACGAGGCTGTTGACCGCGCGTATCCTGAGCTGCAGCAGCTGCCTGGTTAGGATCGGTAAGCTGTTCTTCGCCAATATTCTGCTTCGACTCGGTATATTGCTGTCGTTGTGTGCGCTGTTCTGGAGCAGCTTCACGAACCTGTTGCTGTGTGGCCTCAGGAATCTGGGCACGGGTTAGGATCGAACAGATGCGATTATACATCTCATTGATCATGTCGTCCCACACCTTAGCCGACTCGAGCTTGAAAATGAGCAGAGGGTCTTTCTGTTCGTAAGAGGCATTCTGTACAGAGTGCTTCAGTTCATCGAGCTGGCGGAGGTTCTCCTTCCAAGAGTCGTCGATGATATGTAGCAGGATGGATTTCTCGAACTCCTTGACGATGGATTTACACTCCGACTCGTAGGCCTCCTTGAGGTTGCAGGGGATGTTGTACATCTTGCGACCGTCAGTCATGGGCACCAGGATGCGCTCGTACAACTGTCCCTGGTTCTCATAGACCTGTTTGATAATGGGCTGTGCTACCGTCTGAACGCGTTCAGTCTTACGGTTGAAGTTCTCGATAGCCGCCTGGAATGCATTTTCTGTGAGTGCCTCACGTGGCTGGTTTATATAATCCTCGCTCGAGAAGGGTATCTCCATAGAGAGCACATGTAGGAATTCCTCTTTGCAACCCTGATAGTCGCCGGAGTTCTCAATAATGTTCACCACACGATCCCAGATGATGTTGGCGATATCCATACCAATACGTTCTCCCATGAGGGCGTGGCGACGCTTCTCATAGATCACGGTACGTTGCTTGTTCATCACATCATCGTATTCAATGAGTCGCTTACGGATACCGAAGTTATTCTCTTCAACCTTCTTTTGTGCGCGTTCAATACTTTTGGAAATCATGGGTGATTCAATCATCTCGCCATCCTTGAAGCCCAGACGGTCCATCACAGAGGCGATGCGCTCGGAGGCAAAGAGACGCATAAGTTTATCTTCAAGCGAGACGAAGAACACAGAAGAGCCAGGGTCGCCTTGACGACCGGCACGACCACGCAACTGGCGATCGACGCGACGGCTCTCGTGACGTTCAGTTCCAATGATTGCAAGACCACCAGCTGCCTTTACCTCAGGTGAAAGCTTGATATCGGTACCACGACCAGCCATGTTGGTAGCGATGGTTACCGCACCAAGTCCGTTGGTGGACTGACCTGCCTGTGCCACAATGTCGGCCTCTTTCTGGTGGAGTTTGGCGTTCAGCACCTGATGAGGGATCTTTCGCATGGAAAGCATCTTCGACAGTAACTCGGAGATTTCCACTGAGGTGGTACCTACCAGCGTAGGACGACCGCTCTCACGCATCTTCACGATCTCGTCAATAACAGCGTTATATTTCTCACGGGCTGTCTTGTAAACACGGTCATCCTGATCATTGCGGATTACTGGGCGATTCGTAGGAATCTCCACTACGTCGAGTTTGTAGATGTCCCAGAACTCACCAGCCTCGGTGGAGGCTGTACCCGTCATACCAGCGAGTTTGTGGTACATACGGAAATAGTTCTGAAGGGTAATGGTGGCAAAGGTCTGTGTAGCTGCCTCCACCTTGACGTGCTCCTTGGCCTCGACAGCCTGGTGCAGACCGTCGCTCCAGCGACGACCTTCCATAATACGGCCTGTCTGTTCGTCCACAATCTTTACCTCACCATCGATCACCACATATTCATCGTCCTTATTAAACATGCAATACGCCTTCAACAATTGCTGGAGGGTGTGTACACGTTCGCTTTGAACGGCATAGTGGTTGAGTAACTCGTCTTTCTTGTCAAGTCGTTCCTGGTCGCTGAGACCTGTCTCGGCTTCGAGAGCAGAGAGCTCGGAGGTAATGTCAGGCAACACAAAGAGCTCGGCATCGTTGACCTGCTTGGCCAACCAGGCGGTACCCTTATCGGTAAGATCGCAGGAGTTGAGCTTCTCATCAACAACAAAGTACAGAGGTTCGATACACTCTGGCATACGACGGTTGTTATTCTCCATGTAGATGTTTTCCGTGTTCTGCATACCACTTTTGATACCTTCCTCTGACAGGAACTTGATGAGGGGCTTGTTTTTAGGCATGGCCTTATGAGAACGGTAAAGCGACAGGAAACCTGCATCCAGTTTTTCCTGACCTTCTTTTTTATTGCCTGCCTCCATGAGTTTGTTACCTTCGCCAATCAATGTCTTTGCTTCAGCCAGGTACTGGGTGGCAAGTTGGCGCTGTACACCAACGAGGCGCTCTACGAGGGGTTGGTATTCTTCGAACATCTGGTCGTCGCCTTTGGGCACAGGACCAGAGATTATCAACGGTGTACGGGCATCATCGATCAACACAGAGTCAACCTCGTCGACGATGGCATAGTTATGTGAACGCTGTACGAGGTCGGCAGGTGAAATGGCCATGTTATCACGCAGATAGTCGAAACCGAACTCATTGTTCGTTCCAAAGGTGATATCTGCCTGATAAGCCTTGCGGCGAGCTTCAGAGTTAGGCTGATGCTTATCGATACAATCAACACTGAGACCATGGAACATATAAAGCGGTCCCATCCACTCCGAGTCACGTTTGGCCAGATAGTCGTTTACGGTAACGACGTGAACACCATTGCCTGTGAGGGCATTCAGGAAGACGGGTAGGGTAGCAACAAGCGTTTTACCTTCACCGGTAGCCATCTCGGCAATCTTACCTTGATGGAGAACTACACCACCGAAGAGCTGTACGTCGTAGTGAACCATCTCCCATTTTAGGTCGTTACCACCAGCCGTCCAGTGGTTGTGATAGATGGCTTTGTCGCCGTCGATGGTGATGAAGTCTTTCTTGGGATCACCTGCCAGCTCCCGATCGAAATCTGTGGCCGTCACGATGGTTTCCTCGTTTTCAGCAAAACGACGGGCTGTTTCTTTCACGATGGCAAACACCTCGGGCATCACTTCGTCGAGCGCTTTCTCATAGATATCGAGCACTTCTTTTTCAATCTTGTCGATCTGCTCAAAGATGCTGGCACGCTCGTCGATGGGGGTGTTCTCAATGGTCGCTTTCAACTCTGCTATCTTAGCTCTCTGGTCTTTAGCAGAGTCCTGGACCTGCCGCTGAAGCTCCTTGGTACGCTGACGGAGTGCGTCATTATCCAAAGATGCTACTTTGGCAGTTGCGGCCTTGGCCTGTTCTACAAATGGTTGGATTAATTTCATGTCGCGGGTGGACTTGTCACCAAACAACGACTTGAGGAACTTGTTGAAATTCATATAATTATAATTCTGTTTTTTCGATTGAATATTATATTTCCTAAAAATCGGCTGCAAAGTTACACAAAAAAAATGTAACTGCCAAAGAAAATACGCAGAACATAGTTCTGAAAGGTCAGATTGATCTCTCAGAACAACGGATCTGCTGAGCAGGCATTGGGAGCCCTGATACGGATAGACTTCGCAATTGTCGGAGCTATCCTATCGGTTGTAACAGGTTTTTTAACGCGTTCAGAAGGGATGCCTGCACCATAAATAATAATGGGGAAAGTAGGGATAGAGGCTTGTGAGAGCTTGTCTTCACCAGTATCCTCATTCTGTAAATGCCATCCAGAAGCAACTTCAATCAGTAGATCGCCACTGTGCTGGACATGAAAACTGTTTCGTATTTTCAGGAAGGTGCCTTCATAACTACTTAAAAGTTGCTGGGCTGAGAAGACATTCTTGACACCCTGCATCTGCATGATAAACTCCTGAGCTCGCTGTGAGGCATCTGAAATACTGATACGTTTTGATTCCAACAATTTGTGATTGAGGAAAAGCTGGTTGTCGTAGTATGTTTCTACATATCGTCCTTGCCCCCAGATGGCGCCAAAGTACATATTCAGGAGATTGGCAGCACGATTGATGTAGAAGGTTCCTGTGGGAATGCGATATGTTGCATAGTCAATGCCTTCCGGGTCGCTGTAGCCCGTGCTGGTAATGCAGAAAAGGACTTTGTCTTTTCCGAGACGATTCTCCAGATATGTAACAAGACTATCCAGATCTTTGTCAAGACGTTGATAAGTGTCAGCAAGTTCTTTCTGACAATCTGTCAGTGGCTTGTGATCAAAATGCCCTGCATAGTAGGTCAGGCAAAGCAGGTCTGTGATGGAGTCGGTACCCATTTCCTGCTCATTGACACATGCTATAGCCAAGGCAGTAATGTCTGCATTTATCAAACCAGAAGTTTGGTATTCCTGATAACGCTTAGAACCTTTTAAAGTATGTCTAAACTGCGGTTTCTTCTGAGTAACAAGTGGTTGCCATTCTAGCTTCTTGGTCTTTTTGTTGAGACGATTTAACTCGTTGTATGATAGTACAAATGGTGGCGTAATGCTAGAGTAATACTGAGAGGAAATCCACTCTCCGGTTTCATGGTCTATCCAAATGGCACCATCAGCCGCATGACCAGCAGATAAGACGGCCATATCACAGAAAGGTGAAATGGCAAATATTTTCGCAGCACCTTTAGAGGCCACTTTCAATTCGTCTCCTAATGAAGATACCTCTAATTGTGCAGGTGACGGGGCATCAGACTGGCGAGGACCTTTTATGCAAGAGACTGGTCGCAGACTGCCTTTGTCGATCCATTTTTCTCCAATAATACTGTGATAAAATGGGGTAGTGCCAGTGATGATGGTAGAGATCGCAGAAGCTTTGTCTGGATTGATAAAAGGATAGGAGGCACTCTCGAACACAAGACCCTCTGTCAGGAGTTTCTTAAAACCATGATCTCCATAGTTGGCAGCAAAGGATTCCAGATAGTCACTGCGCAACTGGTCAATCGTAATATTGACGACCAGTCTGGGCACCTGCTTGTTCCCGTATTGTGCTTGGGCATCAATATGCCATCCTAGCACTGCCAGCAGAGTGATGGAGAGATAATGGTTCTTCACGCCTTGTTATATTTCAAATTAATCAGTACTCGTAACAGCAAACATAATGCCACAGTCCACATCCCTTCTGCATAATGCTGGAAAATGCCACCTATCATGAAGAGTGTCGCCATTATGAGAAGCAATTTACACCATCTGGTGGGGCGCCTTCTGATGACAGTAGGGATATAAAACAGTGATATAGGATTCAGAAGCAGAATCTGAAGGTTAGTGCTGGTGGTGGGATGCTGGGAGAACAGCATGACGAACAGCACGCATCCTGCCAGACCTTGTAGCACCATCAGCAGTACATCCCAGTATTTAAAGGTCTTCTTACGTTTCCATTCTATCAGCAGTATTGTCGCAGATATGAAGATAAGAATGAGGGAACATTCCGTGGGTGAAAGAGGAAAGTCTTGTTCTATGATTTGTACGCCTGGGGATACAATCACCCTACGTTCTTTTACCAAAGGACGGTAATGACCGCCTGCATAGATCTGGGCTCGGTCGAAATCGTACATAAGGTTTTCGGGCAGAAACTCCTGTTCGCGCAGGGTGGTCGTCATATCTGCCCTCACACCCAATAGCATGTCGTTACCCACGGCTGCCCAAGGATGATTTCTGACACAGTTGTGAACCATGTCCCTGTAGGAGGGCGTATAGTCGTCACGCTGAGCATATTCGATCTTCCCTACCATGCATTTTTCGATAGCATCTCTCGGACGTGTAGAACAGTTGTCATAGAAATAATTATAGCGATATATCCGATTCTCAGGTTTAAGGTTTTCACTGAGAATCAACTGTAGGTGCATCTTCTCCTCGTTGGTCAGGTTAAGTATCTGTTCAATGATCGAACTCCCAACTTTCTGGTAGTAGGGCCAGAAGAAATCGAAAGGGAATACCCCCAGTTCGTAGTCTGTCAACCCAAAGACAAACCGTGCTACGAAATGAGGCCTTCTGAAATCAAACACACCCCAGTTAAAGACCATGTCGTTGTCTTTGCCATGGCGAAGGTCGTGCCATCGAATGGCAGAATGGCCATATAAACTATAGATTTCCTCATGGGGAGAACAGGTGAGCAGACTGACCTCAATGGAATCATATTGCTCATGATTCTCTTGATTTAATTCATGGTTGGCCTGCACTTCAGTAATGAACAGAAATGCTGTGACCAGAAGTAAGAATCTCCTAAAAATGTTATTTTTTTGTTTCACGATGCAAAATTACTCTATATTTTTTATTAAAAAGCGATTTTCTCGTTTTTTTTCAATAATTTTGCACGCTGAAATGAATTTCTATAGAAATAGATATCAAAATATGAATAGATTTCTCTGTTGTCTGGCTCTTTCAGTTGTGACGACGATTGGCGTTTATGCACAAAATGGCACGAACTCTCCTTATAGCCAGTATGGTCTTGGCGACATGGCTGACCAAGGTGTAGGCTTTAATAAAGGTATGGGTGGTGTAGGACTGGCTTTCCGAAAAGGCAATGAGGTTAATCCTCTGAACCCTGCATCGTATTCAGCGGTGGATTCACTGAGCATGATCATCGACGCAGGTCTTTCCGGACAGATAACCAACTATAATGAAAATGGAACCACGATGAGTGCTAAGGGAGGTGGTTTCGATTATGTGACAGGTCTTTTCCGCGTGTTTAAGAATGTTGGCGTCAATGTGGGAATCATGCCCTTCTCCAATATAGGCTACAACTATTCATCTACCACCAAACTGACGGATATGAATACGTCGGTTCCTGTAAAATACGAGGGAAATGGAGGCTTGCACCAGTTGTTCCTGGGTGCAGGTATGAAAGTCCTCAAGCCGCTTTCGGTCGGTTTCAACTTTGCCTATATGTGGGGAGAATACGATCGTTCGGTGGTCAGCACCAACTCCTCTATTAATATACTGAGTCGGCGTTATAGTGCCACAATTAATAGTTGGAAACTGGATCTGGGCATCCAGTATGACCAGCCTATTAATAAGACCGATTTTATTACCCTAGGTGCTACGTTTACCCCAGGACATAGTTTGAAAGCTGATCCGGAGTGTAAGGTTATCAATAGGAATACGTCTATTGGAAAGTCTGATACCACTTCGTATGTGATTAATAGTGCTCTTGACCTGCCTACTACATGGGGCATCGGTCTGGCCTATCGTCATGGTAATACACTAAGAGTTGGGGCCGACTTCCAGATGCAGAAATGGGGATCGTTATCATTCCCAGTGATGGAGTCTGGTGATCATTATACGCTGAAAGGCGGTCTTCTGAAAGATAGCTATAAACTGAATGCCGGTTTGGAGTGGACACCCGATCCTATGAGTCGTAAGTATCTCAACCATGTGAGATATAGAATCGGCGGTGGTTTCACTACACCTTATTATTATATTAATGGACAGGATGGTCCCAAGGACTTCCATATCAGTGTAGGTTTTGGTATTCCTATCATGAATACCTATAATAATCGTTCCATTCTGAATATCAGTGCCCAGTGGCAACGCCGCTCTGCCGATAATCTCATTAAGGAGAATACGTTCTGCTTCAATATCGGACTGACGTTCAACGAACGCTGGTTTGCGAAGTGGAAGATTGAGTAAGTGTGAAAACGATGGGTAAATACTTATTTTACTTTTCACTGTTATTCCTTTTATCCTGTTCCGACGTTCAGGAGCATACGGCGCCCCCTATCTATGATCGTGACTCAGTGTCGTTAATGACCTCTTATGGGGTGAATACGCTTATCAGCGACTCTGGCGTGATCAAGTATCGTATTGTGACAGAGCGCTGGGATGTCAATATCGTCAAGACACCCTCACGCTGGACTTTTGAAAAAGGTGTGTTCTTTGAACAGTTCGATGAGAAGTTTCATGTTCAAGCTTATATCCAGTCTGATAGCGCATGGTATTATGACCAGAAGAAACTTTGGCATCTCAGAGGACGTGTGAGAATACGGAATATTAACGGCTTGATATACGAAAGCGAGGAACTGTACTGGGATGGTATCAAGCACGAACTCTATTCTAATGTGTATTCGAAAGTGACCACCCCGGAACGCTCGATGGAAGGCACTTATTTCCTGAGCGATGAACGCATGCGCCACTATACGGTTACTAATTCCAAGGGCTCGTTTGAGCGTGAGGACATGACAGGCGATTCAAAGGAAGAAGAACAACCCAAGAATCCTGCCGACACCACCACACAGGTAGCCCCTGTCATGCGTCCGCAAGCTCAGAAGCACAGGCGAGTTGACATTTAATGTTCATTTGATTATGACTTCACTCATCATAGGTTTACTGGTATCGATGCTTTTCTCCGCCTTTTTCTCGGGTATGGAGATTGCTTTCGTGTCGAGTAACAGGTTGCGAGCGGAGATGGACAGAGAAAAGAATGGGTTGTCGCAGAAGGCCATAGATGTCTTTTATAAGCATCCAAACAATTTCGTATCGACGATGCTTGTGGGCAATAATATCTCCCTCGTCATTTACGGTATTCTCTTTGCCAGGATCTTTGATGCCACGCTCTTCTACCCACTCAGTGATGGAATGAGGGTGACTGCTGATACGCTGCTTTCTACCTTGGTTGTATTATTCACAGGAGAGTTCTTGCCAAAGACTATCTTCAAGAACAATCCTAATACGATGCTCACCTTCTTTGCCATACCGGCTTATCTGTGTTATGTGGTGCTCTATCCCGTTTCCCGATTTGCTACCCTTCTTTCCAAAGGTCTACTAAGGGTTGTGGGTGTCAGAATGAACAAGGAAGATGAGGATAAGGAGTTTACGAAGGTCGATCTCGACTATCTGGTTCAGACCAGCATAGATCATGCAGACAACGAAGACGAGATTGGTGAGGAAGTGAAGATATTCCAGAATGCGCTGGATTTCTCAGAGACCAAGGTACGCGACTGTATGGTACCCCGTACGGAGATAGATGCAGTGGAGGATACTGCTTCCATTGAAGCACTTAAACAGACCTTTATTGAGAGCGGACATAGTAAGATCATCGTTTACCATGAGGATATCGACCATGTGGTGGGCTATATCCATTCTTCCGATATGTTCCGTCTTGACTCCATGGCTGTGGCAAATACACCCCTCAATACCCTTCAGTCATCACTCATTAGAACAATTTCCTTCGTGCCCGAAACCATGTTGGCTTCCAAACTCATGCAGATGCTCATGCAGCAGAAGCGTTCGTTGGCCATTGTCGTCGATGAATTCGGAGGAACGAGCGGTCTGGTATCGCTGGAGGATCTCATGGAGGAGATTACTGGTGAGATTGAGGATGAGCACGACAACTCCAACCATGTGGCCAAACGTGTGGGAGATAATGAATATATTCTTTCTGCCCGTTTGGAGATAGAGAAGATTAATGAGCAGTTCGACCTGTCACTTCCTGAGAGTGATGAATATATGACATTGGGAGGTTTGATTCTGCACGAATATCAGTCGTTCCCCAAGCTCAACGAGTTGGTGAGAATTGGTGATTTTGAGTTCAAGATCTTGAAGAATACGGCTACAAAGATCGAACTTGTGCGTCTAAAAGTCATTGAATGATAGATTTTTCAGTGGAAATTTGCTCAATTCATTCCTTTTTAGTAATTTTGCACGCGTTTTATGGAATTAAAATAAAAAAGATAAAAAATAACAAACAAAATGGCAGCATTAGGAAAAATCAGAAAAAGAGGCGTCACACTGGTGATTATCATCGGTCTTGGCCTTTTTGCCTTTATTGCTGAGGAGGCTTTCCGTTCTTGTGAAGCAACCAAGAACCAGCAGCGTCAGCAGATAGGCGAGGTGTTAGGTAACAAAATCAATGTTCAGGAGTTCCAGGCTCTTGTTGATGAGTATCAGGAGGTGTTGAAGATGTCGAATGGTATCGACAACCTGACTGAAGACCAGTTGAACAATCTCAAGGATGAGGTCTGGAATTCGTACGTCAACGAGCAGATCATTCAGGCTGAGTGCAAGAAAGTTGGTCTGACTGTTACTGACGAGGAACTGCAGAATATTATGAAAGAGGGTACCAACCCCATGTTGATGCGTTCTCCGTTCGTGAATCAGCAGACTGGTCGTTTCGATGTGACCATGCTCACTAAGTTCCTGGCAGACTATAAGAAGAATGCTGGCAACCCACAGCTCGCAGAGTCATACCAGAAGATTTATAACTTCTGGCAGTTCATTGAGAAGCAGCTCCGTCAGCAGACACTGGCTCAGAAATACCAGAACCTGATTAGTAATGGTTTGCTCAGCAACCCTGTTTCAGCTAAGATGGCTTTTGAGGGTCAGACTCAGGAGAGCAATATCGAACTGGCTTCTATTCCATACTCCAGCATCAACGACAATGAAGTGAAGATCGAAGAGAAGGATCTCAAGGCTAAGTACGATGAGCAGAAAGAGATGTTCAAGCAGACTGTTGAGACTCGTGACATCAAGTATGTGAACTTCCAGGTGGAGGCATCCGACGCAGACCGCAAAGCACTTATGCAGACCATGCAAGATGCTTCAGAGAAACTCCAGAGTGGTGCTAATCCTGCAGAGGTCGTTCGCAAGGCTCAGTCTCAGTTCGCATATACTGGTATCGCAGCCAGCAAGCGTGCTTATCCATCTGACATCGCAGCTAAGATAGACTCGATGGCTGTAGGTCAGACCACAGCTCCGTTTGAGACAAAGTCAGACAACACCCTCAATGTGGTGAAGTTGCTCTCTAAGACACAGATGCCCGACAGTATCGAGTATCGTCAGATTCAGGTAGGTGGTGCTACACTCGAGGCTACTCGTCAGACTGCAGACAGCATCTATAACGCCCTCAAGGCTGGTGCCGACTTTGAAGCTCTGGCTCAGAAGTATGGTCAGACAGCTCAGAAGCAGTGGCTTACCTCTGCTATGTATGAGAACAGCAACTCGATGGACGAGGAGTCGAAGAACTATCTCAATGCCATCAACACACTTGGTGCTAACGAGCTGAAGAACCTGGAGTTCTCGCAGGGTAACATCATCATTCAGGTTACTGCCCGCAAGGCTATGATCGACAAGTACGACGTAGCTGTTATCAAGCATACGATCGATTTCTCCAAGGCCACTTATTCTGACGCTTACAATAAGTTCAGCCAGTATGTCAGTGAGAACAAGACTATTGAGGATCTGGAGAAGAATGCCGCAAAGTTTGGCTTCAAGGTCCAGGAGCGTAAGGACCTCTACAACTCAGAGCACAATGTGGCTGGTCTTCGTGCCACCCGTGAGGCCATGAAGTGGATCTTCGATGCCAAGGAGGGTGAGGTTAGTCCGCTCTATGAGTGTGGTAACAACGACAACTTGCTGGTTGTCGCCATGACCAAGATCCATCCTGTAGGCTATCGCAGTCTCGACGCTGTTGAGGATCTGGTTAAAGCAGAAGTTATCCGCGATAAGAAGTTCGAGCAGATCAAGGCTAAGTTGGCAGGTGTTGCCGATATGGCTGCTGCAAAGGCCAAGGGTGCCCGTGTTGATTCTGTTAACCAGATCACCTTCTCTGCTCCTGTATTCGTACAGGCCACAGGTGCCAGTGAGCCCGCTCTTTCTGGTGCTGTTGCTGCTGCAAAGCAGGGCGATTTCAGCAAGAATGTTATTAAGGGTAATGGTGGCGCCTATCTGTTCAAGGTCCTGAAGAAGTCAGAGCGTGAGGGAGCCAAGTTCGATGAGAAGACTACCGAACAGCAGCTCAAGCAGCAGGCTATGCAGGCTGCAGGCCGTTTCATTCAGGAACTCTACCTGAAGGCAAATGTTGTTGACAACCGTTATCTCTTCTTCTAAATCACAGACTGGAGAATAACCAAACATACACAATAAAGGCTTGCGATTTCGCAAGCCTTTATTGTATTTCATGGGGAGTAGCGTGTTATATTCTCTGCGTAAAAGCCCTATTCCGGATGATACTCGAAATGCTGGTAGTCTTTCAATGTTTGCCATGAGCCACCCCAAATGAAACCATGTTTCAGGAATAGACGATGACACAGGTCACCCTCCACAATCTTATAGCGATAAGGTTTCTTTCTATCTACATATGGCTTGCCGTTCTTAGGTTGTACAATCACAGATCCATCTTTTCTGTAGCGAACATAGGGATTGTAGAGTGTGTTGATATCGATGGCGAGGCCACGTGCATGATATGAGAGTTTCTTGGTGTCGGGCACATTGCGATAACAGAAACAACTGGTGTTGTTGTCTTCCATCTGACGTTCGTCGTCAGCATCATATTCATCAGCCAGACGGATGTGCTGAATAGGGTAGTGGTGGGCGTACAGCTCACGGAAGATGGCCAACAGTTTGTCGGCAATCAACCTGTTACATACCAATGCCCCTTCGTGCGTCTTTTCGTCATAATCCCAATGGCGCACCTTTAGATAGCGGAGGTCGCTACGCTTAATATGGGGATTGGGTTGATAAGTCTTGCCTTGCATAAGTGTCCACACACTGTCAGAGATTTCCTGAACAGAGAATCCCTCAGAAAGATTCTGGCTTTGCACACATGTGGCGGTGCAAAGCCAGAATAATGTTGTTAAGTGAAATTTGTAATGCTTCATCAATACATCACTTTTTTATTGCCTTGGATATAGATGCCTGGGCGTGAGGGCTTACCATTCTGGCGAACACCTTCCAGATTGTAGATCTGTGCCTCAGAATCATTGTCAGCCTGGGCGGCACGAATGCCAGAACCACCATTTTTGTATTCTATAGTGGCCCGTTCAAGCTGTTCCATAAAGTCCTTGTTGGTGTGCATTCGTGCATAAGTTGCAGCTCCTGCCAGTCGTCCCATGTCAACATCGCTCTGCCAGTGATAACCTGTAATCACACGACCTTGTCCATACTGCATGGCCCTGGCAAGAAGGGCTTCCTGATAGTCGGGGGCAATCTCCGACATGACCAATGCATAAAGCCATCCGGCACAGGCGTGACCAGAAGGATACGAACCGTTGTCTCTGAGAGGGTCGTTCTCTGGTGTACCACCAGTGGCTGTTGATTCATACAACTGCACAAACGGACGGAGGCGCTTGTAATAGGCTTTACAGCTCTGTGTCGCATCTACAGCCGAAGGGTAGATGGTCTTGAACAGTTTATACAGTTGGGGCGAGGCTGTTTGTGAGAACGTCTTTCCAAGTACTTTGGAGAAGATTTTGCAGTAGTAATCTGCACTGTCATCTACATCCTGTCGGGCTGTCTCGCCTTCTGATGTCGTACGCTTCTGAATACCATCGATATGTGCACTGAGGTCAGTGGTGAAGACTGACGATGAATTAGAAGGGGGCTTGGGCAGATACTTATAGCCATCGGGAAGTTCGTCTTCTGTGAAATAGGCATCCGCTGTCGTAGAACGCTTGCTATTTGTTACGCCTGATTTCTTTTCATACTCCGTAATGGCTGATTGGATCATGGCATTGAATCCCGGGTGTGAGTGAAGCCGTGAAACAAGTGCCGAAGCCAACAGACAGCCAGCATAGGAGTCGCTGTCCCAATGGTAGCCGGAAATTACCGAACTGGTGCCGTATTCATAACCACGGGCCAATACTTCGTTCTGTTTGTCAGGACAAACCTCTGTCAGCATCAGTGCGAACAGCCATCCCATCATGGCCTGACTGGATGGGTAGGAACTGACGTTCTTTAGTTGAGATTCGTAAGCTGGCACCAGTGTCGGCTGGTTAAACCTGGCATAAGGCCTGCGATAAAAATAAGAGGCCTGTGCTTTGGCCTGTGCTTTCTCGCCATAGGTCATACAATAGTCGAACAGTGTATAGATGTTCGGCGTATTCCCTGCCGTTAGTTCGATACCGACAACCTTTGAGAATGCAGACAGGTAGTTTGCTGTCTGTGCCAGAAAATCTTCTTTTGCCTGTTGTCCTAGCTCAGTGTCGCGCTCTGTCTTTCCCCATTCGTACTCAAGATAATCCTTGATATATACGTTTGTCGTTTGGACAGAGGAAAAGTCTGTAGGAGGTCCTGGCAGAAATTCCTCCGCATTTGGAACCGGGACCTCCTGAGCTTGAATACTGCTGCAAAACAGGATTGTAGCAATTGAATAAAGCGTTCTTTTTTTCATTATAATGTTATTGTTACTTCTATGAGAATGCAACGGTGAGACCTGCCATGACGATGCTGACCATAGACATCAGTTTGATGAGAATATTCAGCGAAGGACCAGATGTGTCCTTAAACGGATCGCCTACAGTGTCACCAACGATACAAGCCTTGTGGGCAAACGAACCTTTACCACCGAAATTCCCTTCCTCGATATTCTTCTTGGCATTGTCCCATGCACCACCGGCATTAGCCATGAATACAGCGAGTGTGAAGCCACCAGCCAGACCACCTACGAGCAGTCCGAGCACACCAGCCACACCCAGCAGACATCCTACTACGATGGGAATGATAATGGCGAGGATCGACGGAACGATCATTTCGTGCTGGGCAGCACGGGTAGAGATCTCCACACAACGACCATAGTCGGGAGTTCCTGTTCCTTCCAGGATACCAGCAATCTCCTTGAACTGACGACGCACCTCCTGTACCATCTTCTCAGCAGCACGACCTACAGCCTCCATGGTCATACCACAGAAGAGGAAAGCTGCCATAGCACCGATGAATGCGCCAACCAGAACTTTCGGGTTCATCAGGTTGATCTGGAAGTAGTTCATGAAGTCGGGAATCGTTGCGTTCGAGGCATCGATCACATCGCCAGCGACATTTGTCAGAGTCTGTCCTGCACGAGTCATGGCGATCTTAATCTCCTCGATATATGAAGCCAGCAGTGCAAGAGCAGTCAAAGCGGCAGATCCGATGGCGAATCCCTTACCTGTAGCAGCTGTCGTGTTGCCAAGAGCATCAAGGGCATCGGTACGATGGCGTACCTCTTCGCCCAGTTGAGACATCTCTGCATTACCACCTGCGTTATCAGCAATAGGTCCGTAAGCATCAGTAGCCAGCGTGATACCCAGTGTGGAGAGCATACCAACGGCAGCAATACCGATACCATAAAGACCGTGAGCCAGACTCTCTGACGACATGGAAAGGTCGAAGCCGTTAGCACAGAGATAACTCAACATGATTGCCACACCAATGGTAATCACTGGGATACAGGTGGAAATCATTCCTGTGCCTATACCTTTAATAATAACAGTAGCAGCACCAGTCTGTCCTGCCTCGGAGATCTTCTGGGTAGGCTTGTATGAATGAGAGGTGTAGTACTCAGTTGCCTGTCCGATGATGACGCCTGCAGCCAGACCAGAGATCACAGAGAACGAAAGACCAACCCAGTTCTCAATGCCCAGGAAGTAGAGAATGCCGAAAGTGGCAATGGCGATAAGCACTGCACTGACGTTTGTTCCTAATGACAGTGAGCGAAGCAGGTCCTTCATTGTAGCGCCTTCCTTTGTACGGACCAGGAAGATACCAAAGAGTGAGAGGAACACGCCAACGGCAGCAATCAGCATGGGAGCAATGACTGCCTTGAGTTGGATGTCGAGACCTGCCACTCCAAAGGCAGCGGCACCAAGGGCTGCGGTAGAAAGCACCGATCCGCAATAGCTCTCGTAAAGGTCTGCACCCATACCAGCCACGTCGCCTACGTTATCACCTACGTTATCGGCAATGGTAGCAGGGTTACGCGGATCGTCTTCGGGGATGTCGGCCTCTACCTTACCCACGATATCAGCACCCACATCGGCAGCTTTCGTATAGATTCCACCACCCACACGGGCAAACAAAGCCTGTGTAGAAGCACCCATACCGAAGGTCAGCATGGTAGTGGTGATAGATATCAGACCATCTTGATCGAAGTGGTTTAATACTACAAACCAGATGGCAATATCGAGCAGTCCGAGACCAACCACAGTCAAGCCCATCACAGCACCTGAGCGGAAGGCAATCTTCAGACCAGCATCCAAACTCTGACGAGCTGCATTAGCTGTACGGGCAGAGGCATAGGTAGCGGTCTTCATACCAAAGAAACCTGCCAGACCAGAGAAGAAACCACCTGTCAGGAAGGCAAATGGCACCCAAGGATTCTGCACGTTGAGTCCATAGGCCATAAAGGCGAAGAGGGCACAAAGCACTACGAAGACGATGCATACCACCTTGTACTGCTGCTTCAAGTAAGCCATAGCGCCTTTACGCACATAGAGTGCAATTTCTTTCATACGAGGCGTACCCTCGTCGGCCTTCATCATCTGGGTGAAGAAGAAGTACGCCATAGACAGTGCTACCACCGATGCGATGGGCACGAGCCAAAATACTGCTGGGATATTCATATCAATGAGTTTTTAGTTAATGGTTATTTTGATATTTATTCTTCTACATAGTCAATCATGTTTGCCGCCTCGTCGTCAGGGTCATCACTGCCGAGGTCCATCATGGTCGAGTAGTTGTCCTCAGTGATCTCGTCGTCATTGGGATCCTCTACCTCATTTTCCTCTTCGTCGTGCGAGCTGTAGTTGTCCTCAACATCGTAGTCTTCATCATCGCCTTCTGCATCTCCGTCACCGTCTTCACGGCTCTTCTCGTTGAAGTGCATCTTGATCTTTTCCTGCTCAGGCTTCAGTTTGGCAAAGATAGCTTCCACCCAACCGCCTTTTTCAACCTCGAGAACTTCGAATCCGTCCTCGATTTTCTTCTCGTACATACCACCTTTCTTGTGCAGACGGTCTTTTGGCAATGTTGTTGTGGATATGTCGAAACCGCTGAGGATGATGTCCTGAATAGACTGGGGTAGGGAGTCCCATCCACCACCAAAGTTACGGTCGAGTACCTCAACGAGTTTGACTGCTGAGATGTGACGGATATTCTCGTAGGTCAGGTCGGTCACTCGCATAATCGGGCGCTTCTTGATGGCCCAGGCGAACTTCATCCCCTCCTCAAACTTTATTTGTGCTATTTTGTAACCGCGTTTCTCATAGCTTTTCTTTACCAATAGCACATCCTCCTTAATCTCCTCTATCAGGAATGCACTCTTAAAGATGTCGAGATAATGCTGTACGTTTTCCTTCACTTCTGCATCTTTAGTGGCTGCCTCCCACATACGTAAAACGTCGTTCTCTTGAATGTCCCAAACGCTACTTTTCGTGATCGACTTGATTGAAAGCGACGGGTTGCTTTCAGGTTGTTGTTGCTTTGTTCTTGCCATATATTCTTGTTTTTTTCTGCAAATGTAAAAACTTTATTTTTTATTAGCAAGTTTTTAGGCGATAATTTTTGTAATTTTGGCATTTTAACGTAACTTTGTGGCCGAATATGGCACAACCACTGGCTGAAAGGCTTCGTCCACGCACCTTAGATGAGTATATCGGACAAGAGCATCTGGTAGGTGAAGGGGCCGTCCTGCGCAAGATGATTGACGCAGGGCGTATTTCTTCTTTTATCCTTTGGGGACCGCCAGGAGTCGGCAAGACCACCTTGGCCCAGATTATTGCCCATAAACTCGAGACCCCTTTCTATACACTGTCGGCTGTCACCAGTGGTGTAAAGGATGTTCGCGACGTGATAGAGAAAGCCCAGAAAGGTCGTTTCTTCAACGAGGCGTCACCTATATTATTTATTGACGAGATCCATCGCTTCTCCAAATCCCAGCAAGACTCCCTGTTGGGTGCTGTCGAGAAGGGTATTGTTACCCTGATCGGTGCAACCACTGAGAATCCTTCGTTCGAGGTTATCAGACCATTGCTATCCCGTTGCCAGCTCTATGTGTTGAAGTCTCTTGAAAAAGACGATCTGCTCAAACTGCTTGAGAGAGCCATTACGCAGGATACGATTCTAAAAGAGAAACATATTACGCTGAAGGAGACCGGTGCTATGCTTAGATACAGCGGTGGTGATGCCCGTAAGCTCTTGAATATATTAGAGTTAGTCTGTGAATATGAAGTATCGGGTGAAGTAGTGATTACAGACGAATTAGTCGAGGATCGCCTCCAGCAGAATCCGTTGGCTTATGATAAGGATGGCGAGATGCATTACGATATCATCTCAGCCTTTATCAAGAGCATCCGAGGTTCTGATCCTGATGCAGCCCTTTATTGGCTGGCGCGTATGATTGAGGGTGGCGAAGATCCTCAATTCATTGCCCGTCGTTTGGTCATCAGTGCTGCTGAGGATATCGGACTGGCCAACCCCAATGCTTTGCTTCTGGCTAATGCAGCCTTCGATGCCGTTATGAAAATCGGCTGGCCCGAAGGGCGCATCCCTCTTGCAGAAGCGACCGTCTATCTGGCAACTTCACCTAAGAGCAACAGTGCTTACCTGGGTGTCGATGCAGCCTTGTCGCTTGTACAACGCACTGGAAATCAGCCTGTACCACTGCCTATCCGTAATGCACCCACCCAACTTATGAAGGATCTGGGCTATCATGACGGTTACAAATACCCTCATGACTATCCAGGTCATTTCACACCCCAGCAGTATCTTCCTGATGCCCTGGTCAACGAGCGCCTATGGCACGGACAGCATAATCCGTCTGAAGAAAAGATGTATCAGCGGATGGTAAACTATTGGGGAGACAGATATGAAGATAAAAAGTAAAAACTAAATATGCCAGAACAAAACAATACCCAACGAAGACAGAGAAAACAACAGCCTGTTGATAATACTTATGGTCATCTGCAGCCTCAGGCTATCGAGGTGGAGAAGGCCGTTCTTGGAGCCTTGATGATCGACAAGGATGCCTATGCTGTTGTATGTGAGATATTGCGCCCCGAGAGTTTTTACGAGCCTCGTAACCAGATGGTTTATACAGCCATTCGTGACCTGAGCATGGCAGAGAAACCCGTCGATGTGCTCACAGTGACCGAACAACTTGCCAAACTTGGCACTCTCGATGAAGTAGGGGGACCAACCTATGTTGCAGAACTCAGTTCACGCGTGGCCTCTTCTGCCAATATCGAGTTTCATGCCAATATCATCGCGCAGAAATCCCTGGCCCGCCAGCTCATCTCGTTTGCAAGTGTCATTGAGACCAAGGCGTTCGACGAGACCATCGATGTGGAGGATTTGATGCAGGAGGCCGAGGGATCACTCTTCGAACTCTCGCAGCGCAACATGAAGAAAGACTATACGGCCATCGATCCAGTGATTGCTCAGGCTGTGAAGACCATACAGAATGCAGCCAAGAACTCCGACGGACTCACTGGTGTCTCTACGGGTTATCATAAACTCGACGATATTACCAGTGGTTGGCAGGCTTCCGACTTGGTGATCATTGCCGGACGCCCTGCCATGGGTAAGACCTCGTTTGCCCTGTCGATGGCTAAGAATATCGCTGCCGACCTCAGGATTCCCATGGCCTTCTTCTCTCTTGAAATGTCGAATGTGCAGTTGGTAAACCGTCTGATCTCGAATGCCTGTGAGATTCAGGGCTCAAAGATTCTGAATGGTCAGTTGCAGCGCGATGAATGGGAACGACTCGACAAGCGCATCAACACCCTGCTTGGTGCTCCTCTTTATGTTGATGACACACCTGGTCTGTCTGTCTTCGAACTGCGCACCAAGGCCCGTCGCCTCGTTCGTGAGCACGGTGTCAAACTCATCATGATCGACTATCTTCAGCTGATGAACGCCAACGGCATGCGTTTCTCCTCCCGTCAAGAAGAGGTTTCCACCATTTCACGCTCTCTCAAGGGATTGGCCAAGGAGTTGGATATCCCCATTCTCGCCTTGAGTCAGTTGAATCGTGGTGTCGAGAGTCGAGAGGGTCTTGAAGGTAAGCGCCCCCAACTGAGTGACCTTCGTGAGTCGGGTGCCATCGAGCAAGATGCTGATATGGTCATCTTCGTGCATCGTCCCGAGTACTATCACATCTATCAGGACGACAACGGCCGCGACCTTCGTGGCATGGCCCAGATTATCATAGCCAAGCACCGTAAGGGTGCCACGGGCGATGTGCTGCTCTCCTTCCGGGGCGAGTTTACCCGTTTCGAGAATCCCGAGGACAAGAACCTCGGCAATCGCACCCCGACTGGAGGCGAGATTGTCGGCTCCAAACTCAACGGCGGTGACAATCCCCCAGCCGACGGCTTCGATTCCTTTGGCGACAGTACCGTCATCCCCCCTCCCTCCGACAACGGCCCCTTACCATTCTAACCATCTTCTTGGTTTTACAGCATCGGGGCCTGCATTTTCAATTTGGCTCAATTCTTCCCCTGATCGTCTTCCTCGGGGTCTGGGTCTCCACCGCCCTGGTTGCCACCCTGATCACCAGAGGTTGAGCCGCCACTCTGACCGTTGTTCTCACCGCCCTGATTCTGGTTCTCCTGATCAGGGTCCTCGATGTCACCGCTGTCGCCCGAGGTCACACGCTTCAGCACGTTGCCCTCTTCGTCCAGACAAGTGATCTGGATTGAGGTGTTACTTTAATAGCCATAATTTTAATCTAGTTTAGTTTTTGTTAATAATTTTATTAGTTCTCTCGTTGTCGCCTTTTAGAGCAGTTATGAAGGGCCATTAAGTGAAAATCTTGTTCCTATTAATGCGCGCAATTTCTAGAATTAATTCTCGCAATTTTTTTGCCTTAATACCCGCTGTCGCTACATCTTTCATTTGACACTGCAAAGGTACGAATATTTCATCACCCTTGCAAATAAAAATGCAAAAAAGACACAAAAAAAGACACGCTATTAAAATTTGTCTTATATCCGTCTTACAGCTTACAGTTTACAGTTTTCTCAGATGCCCTCGTATAATTGAGTACAAAATTTACTATATATATAATATATATATTATATATATAGTATTATATTATAGTGTGTAAAACACACTTTTTGCCATGTTCCGTATATCGCTCTCTATAAAACTGTAATCTGTAAGCCGTAAGACGAAAAACATAGGTTTACATGCAAAATGCATTTGCATTGTTGTTGCAGATAAAGATGTTGAAGCAGAAGAAGAGGTAGAAGATGAAAATGCTAGCTAGTTATAACGAAACCACCCAAAAACTGTTATTAACATGGGGTTTAAAACATTAGATGGTAAGTTGTACAAACTGCATCTTGACAACTGGGAGCCTTTCATCAAAGCGATGGATGATGATTTTCACATGGTTCGCGGTGAGGCCCAGCAATAACCGAAGGAAAGTACTATTTATCAAGACTTAAGCCAGGCGTCGAGGAGCATTCTGGCGATGGAGAGAGGCTCGGGGATGTTGGGGAGGTTGTCCTTACGGAACCAGCCTCCCTTTGCTATTTCGCTGGCTTGGAGGTGGATGTCGCCTGAGACGTAGTCGGCATTGAAGCCTACCATCAGGCCGCAGGGGTAGGGCCACGGCTGGGAGCCGAAATAACGGATGTTGGTGATGGTGACGCCAGTCTCTTCGAGAGCTTCGCGGGCTACGGCTTCTTCGAGGGTTTCGCCCGTCTCGACGAAGCCTGCCACGAGGCCGAAGAAGTCGCGTTTGAAATTCTTGGCACGCACGAGTAATACTTCGTCGCCCTTATGGATGAGTACGATGACGGCTGTGGCCAGCTGAGGCCATATCTCCTTACCGCACTCGGTGCACTTCTTGGAGATGTCGGTATCCATGCGCATCGGGGCGCCACAGACACCACAGTATTTGGTATTCTGATCCCAATAGAGCAGTTCCTGACATTTGCCACCTTTCAGATAGAGTGGACGCTCAAGTTTGTAGTAGCTCTGGCGCAGACCGCACATCTCGTAGCGGGAATCACCGGTGACGGGGGCATCGATGCGGTAGGTCTTGACGGGGGTGCCGTCGGCCATGGGGGTGATGTTCATCACATTCGTCCAAGGCTTTACCTCCGTTGGAGGCTCTTCTTGAAGCGGAATAGTATAACCACCGTCGGGAGTCTTCTCGAGCAGCAGGTCTTCTTTGCAGAATACGTAGTAGTATTGTTTCATTATTTTCCGAAGAGTATTTTTCGATCACGTTCGAGAGCAGGCTTGGCCCATTCGTCGGGTACGAAACGCCAGTTATGGTTGGGTTGGGGATTGACCGAGCCTTGACGCTCAATTTCTTCCATCAGATAGTGTCGCTGGTCGAGTTCGCTGCTGAAAACGATACGGCTGGTAAGTGAATCTTTGGGAATGCCTGCACCAATAGTAAGCAGTTCACCGCCTCCATTAGCGCGATAGCTGTTCATAGCCACATTATACCATTTGTGCTCGTCGAAGGGTTCGCCGTTGGTCATACCTAAAATGTGAACCTTCTCACCGTTGGGCTTGGTGACATCAACCTCATAGTCGATACCGCAGGCAGAGTCGAAATTGAAGGTCATGTTCTTGAATCCTGCACGCTGCTGGTCTTCGCTTTTATCATCCCTAAGGAGCATGATATGATCGTCGGGCGATGTCATCTGGTTGGTCCATAGGTCGTAGCTCATCTCCAGATGTTTGTGTATTTCCTCACCCGTCATGCGGAGTACGAGCAGCAGGTTTTCAAAGCGGTAGAGTTTGAACATGTCGCCCACCGTGATGTCACCAGCCTTGATAGAAGCATTGAACGACAGTGGAGCTGTGATGGAGATATCGGCGCCAGTAATTTGCAGCTGCAGGTTGTGGATGAGATCGGTGAAGGCTGCATTGCCGAAGAAACAGTCACGTGTGTAGATGGAATTCTCGAAATAGCCGATCTTGCGGTCCACGTAGGTCTTCACAGCGTCTATATCCTTCTGGAAATGGCTGACCATCTGTTCGTCAATCTGCTCATCAAGTACGCTGACAATCTCCCCCTTGATATCTTTCTTGGAGAGTGTTCCATCCTTAAAGGTGAGTTCGATCTCAGCCTCGGCCACATTCTTAACATAACAAGATGGGTCGATGATGAGTACTTGCTGACCTTCGGTATTGGTAACCCACTCGTTGTGGACTTGATGGTCGTGGCCGAAGAAGATGATGTCGAAGCCTGGCACCTCGCGAGCAACGGCAGCTGTGGCGTTTTCCTCGTAGGCATCGGTCTTGATGCCACCTTCCTTACCAGAGTGGAAAAGACCGAAGATGAGGTCGGGGCGCTCTACTTCTTTGATATACTTGACCCATTTCTTGGCACAACTGGTCATCTCCTCAAATTCCATGCCTTTCCAGACATTCTCAGTGAGCCAGTTGGGAATGGCGGGCGTGAGCATGCCGATGATGGCAATCTTCACACCATCAATATAATGGATGGAGTAAGGTTGCAGACCATTGTAGATATTCTTAGGATTGGCCGTACCATCAGAGCCGGCATTGACGATGTTGGCACCGAGCAGCGGACAACGTACCTCGCGTATCCACTTGTCATATACTTTGTGACCCGGTTCGATGTCGTGGTTACCTACCGTCTCTGCATCGTAGTGCATGTAGTTGATGACCTGTGCTGCCAAGTTCTCGTTCTCTGGCATTACATAGTTCGTCCAATATACACAGGGCTGGCCCTGAAGGATGTCACCATTGTCGATGAGCAGGAAATGGTCATTGCCGTATTTCTCTCGTTCCTTATTAATATATGTATTAGCCCGTGAGAGAGTTCCTTTTAGGGGACGTTTCTCCATAAAGTCGTAAGGGAAGAAATAACCGTGAACATCGCTGGTCTCTATTACTTTAAAACGAACGGTTTTGGATGGCTGACCTGTCATAGTAGTCGCGAAACATAGCATTGCTATGGTTGTGAGGATGATTTTATTCATTGATTCTCGATTTTTCGGCAAAGATACGATTATTATTCCAAACTGCCAAACTTTTCAGCGTGTTTTAGGCACACTTTTTGCTGCTTAGTCTTCAGATAAACAATATAATAGAAAAGGAGGGTAACATTATGGCATTTATAGACTATTACAAAATCTTAGGTGTAGATAAGACGATTCCGCAGAAGGATGTGAAGAAGGCATATCTGAAACGTGCCAAGCAATTCCATCCTGATCTGCATCCAGATGACCCGAAGGCACAGGCCAAGTTCCAGGCCTTGCAGGAGGCTTATGACGTGATTGGCGACCCCGAGAAGCGTAAGAAGTACGACCAATATGGTGAGCAGTGGAAACAGGCTGACCAGTTTGGTGGCTTTGGCAGTGGAGCCGGAGGTGGTAATCCCTTTGGTGGATTTGATTTCTCAGGCTTTACGGGTGGCGGTGGTTTCAGCGATTTCTTCGAGCAACTTTTTGGACGTAAAGGTCATCAGGGTGGGGGTTTTGGCGGTTTTCAGGGCTTCTCGTCAGGTGGCTCAGGCTTCGGCCGTCAGACGCGAACGAACTCAGGTGAGATGAACGCTACAGTGAGCATTGACCTCTTTACGGCATTATTGGGTGGCGAGGTGATGATGACGTTGTCGAACGGATCAAAAGTGAAGATGAAAATCAAACCAGAGACACAGCCTGGCACAAAGGTGAGACTGCGTGGCAAGGGCTATGATAGGGGTGATGGCACATTTGGTGACCTGATTATCACCTATCAGGTGAAACTGCCAACTAACCTGACAGAGCGTCAGAAAGCACTGCTGAGAGAGATGAAGGGAGCTTAACGGGCTCCCTTCACACGTTATTTAAGGAATGCTTCGGCTTTTTGCAGATCCTCGGGGGTGTCGATACCGACGGTTTCTACATCGGTAAGTCCCACACGTATGCGGTAACCATTCTGCAGCCAGCGGAGCTGTTCAAGACTTTCTGCTTTTTCGAGACTGCTCTGAGGTAGTTGGGTTACCTCTGCCAATACCTCACGACGGTAGGCATAGATGCCCAGGTGCTTCAGGAAAGGATACTGGCCAAACCATTCTTGGTGTTCTTTACCTCTTATAAATGGTATGATGCTACGACTGAAATAGAGGGCGAAACCACGGACATCAGTCACGATCTTGGGTGAGTTGGGATTCTCTACAGCCTCGATGCTTTCGAAGGGTTTGCCAAGCGTGCCAATCTGTGTCTCTGGGTTGTCGAAGAGATGCATCAGCGTCTCGATTTGTGACGGTTGGATAAATGGTTCGTCGCCC
This sequence comes from uncultured Prevotellaceae bacterium, assembly GCA_902771155.1. The sequence goes on along the minus strand of CACXVS010000006.1, from coordinate 22,622 downwards.
TGTACGTTGATGATGACGTCGGCATCAGAGCCTATCTTCTCGACAGCCTCCTGGATGCGATCAGTACCACTTTTGTGATCAGTGCGGGTCATGATGGCCTTTCCACCAAAAGCCTCGACGGCAGCGAAAATATGCTCGTCGTCGGTAGCCACGTAAGCCTCACTGAGCACCTTTGAAACCTGCTCATAAACTCTCTGGATGACAGTCTTTCCGCCGAGAACTGCCAGCGGCTTGCCCGGAAAGCGTGTAGATGCGTAGCGGGCAGGAATGATAGCTATAAACTTCATAACGGTTGCAAAGGTAACAAAAAAATGTAGTAAAATACACTTTATATCGTTAAATTATGTACACGCATTTGGCTATCTCAGAAATTATCTGTAAATTTGCAAAATAATATAACAGACGATACATAATGAAAAAATATATATATTCTATTATAATGATACTGCTCCTGCTCCCTATGGCCGCAGGAGCCCAGAAAATAACGCTTGGTTCGACCACCACGAAAGACGGGGGCGAATACAATGGTGAGATGTCGGCAGGAAAACCTCATGGGAAAGGTAAAACTACCTATAAGAACGGTAATACCTATGAAGGAGAATATGACAAAGGAAAGCGTCAAGGCTATGGCATCTATACTTTCTTCGACGGGGAGAAGTACGAAGGAGAATGGTTTCAGGACCAGCAGCATGGACAGGGTATCTATTATTTTTCGAACAACAACCGTTATGAGGGACTCTGGTTTCGTGACTACCAGCATGGCCATGGGGTGATGTACTACTATAACGGTGACAAGTATGACGGTGAATGGAAACAGGACAAGCGCTCTGGTAAGGGGGTGTATGTCTTCTCTGGAGGAGCCTTCTACAAAGGTGACTGGCAGAACGACAAACGTCATGGCAAAGGTTTCTTTGACTGGGGTGACGGTTCGAGCTACGATGGAGATTGGAAGGATAATATGCGCTCGGGTACAGGCACATACAAGTATGCTGACGGTGACACTTATACCGGCCAGTGGTCGAACGACAAGATGCATGGACGAGGAATCTATAGGTTTCAGAATGGCGATATCTACGAAGGTGATTACGAAAACGGTGCCCGTACAGGTTCGGGTATCTTTAAATATGCCAATGGTGATAAATACACTGGGCAGTTTGCCAATGGTGATAAGCAAGGACAAGGTACGTTCGTATGGAAGAATGGTGATACCTATGTGGGACAATGGAAGGCCGACAAACAGCATGGCAAGGGCAAACTGACGAAAAAGGGTGGCGACATGGTGGAAGGTAGCTTCCAGAACGGCCAACCTCACGGAGAGTGCGTTGTGCGTTTTGCCGACGGTTCAAAATTCAAGGGTATCTTTAAGAACGGCAAGCGCAATGGTGCTGCCATCGAGGAAGATAAGGATGGCAAGCGTTTTGAGGGCACCTATAAAGACGATGTCCGTGATGGAGAGTTTGTAGAAAAAGACCGCAATGGCACGATTACCGCTCGTGGCGTTTATACTCGTGGTCACAGAGAATTAAAGAAATAAAAACATATATATTATGATTATCGATACAATTGACAATTTGGTTCATTACGTGGAGTTGAACCCCTTGTTTGCTGAGGTGGTGGACTATCTGAAACAGCACGACCTCAGTACGATGGAGGCTGGTAGTTACCCGATTAAGGGCGACGAGGTGTCATTGAAACTTCAGGTGGCCGCACAGCGTACCAAGGAAACTTGTTTTATTGAGTCACATGTGAAGATGATAGACATTCAGATTCCTATCTCGTGTGACGAAACTTACGGCTACACGCCGTTGGAAGAACTGCCTGCCGCAACGTATGACGCAGGGAAGGACATGACGATTTATGAGGGAGTGCAACCTAAGGATTACGTGACACTGGCCCCTGGTATGATGGTGATCTTCTTCCCACAGGATGGTCATGCACCTTGTATCGTTGATGAACCAGAAATAAAGAAGGCAATATTTAAAGTTAAAGCATAAGACTATGGCAACTAAGAAAACAACTACAACGAAAAAGCCTGCAGCCAAGAAGACGGCTGCTCCAAAGAAAGTTAAACAAACCGAGCCCCAGCATATCGGACTTGTACGTCATGATTCATGGCTGGAGCCCTTTGAGGGTGCTATTCGTGGTCGTCACGACCATGCTGTGTGGAAGATTAACCAGCTGACGCAGAATGGTAAGAAGAAACTTACAGACTTTGCATCAGGCCACTTTTACTTCGGACTCCACAAACTGCCGAAGGGCTGGGTGTTCCGTGAGTGGGCTCCCAATGCCACAGACATCTATCTGATTGGCGACTTCAATAACTGGCAGGAGAACGAGAAATACCGTTGCAAGCGCATTGAGGGTACAGGCAACTGGGAATTGAAACTCTCAGAAAAAGCCATCAAGCATGGCGACCTTTACAAGATGAAGGTGAAGTGGAACGGTGGTGAGGGTGAGCGTATCCCTGCTTGGTGCCGCCGCGTGGTTCAGGATGACCAAACGAAAATATTCTCCGCTCAGGTATGGAACCCGGAGAAACCTTATGTGTGGAAAAAGAAAACCTTCAAACCCACTAAGTCACCGCTGCTCATCTACGAGTGCCACGTCGGCATGGGGCAGGACGCCGAGAAGGTGGGTACTTACAAGGAGTTTACGGAGAATGTGTTGCCGCGTGTCAAGAAGGATGGCTATAATGCCATTCAGGTCATGGCCATCCAGGAGCATCCATACTACGGATCTTTTGGATACCATGTGTCTTCGTTCTTCGCTCCCAGTTCACGCTTTGGCACGCCTGAGGAACTGAAGGAGTTGATTGATACAGCACACAAGATGGGTATAGCAGTCATCATGGACATCGTTCACTCACATGCTGTTAAAAATGAGGTCGAAGGTCTGGGTAATCTGGCTGGCGACCCCAACCAGTTCTTCTATCCCGGTGACCGCCATGAGCATCCGGCATGGGACAGCCTCTGCTTCGACTATGGTAAGGATGAGGTGTTGCACTTCCTGCTGTCTAACTGCCGCTATTGGTTGGGCGAGTTCCACTTCGACGGCTTCCGCTTCGACGGTGTGACTTCTATGCTGTATTACTCCCATGGACTTGGAGAGGCCTTTGGAGGTTATGGTGACTATTTCAATGGTCATGAGGACGACAATGCCATCTGCTATCTGACGCTGGCTAACTGCCTAATCCATGAGGAGAACCCCAATGCCATCACCATCGCTGAGGAGGTTTCGGGTATGCCCGGTCTTGCAGCTAAGTTTGAGGATGGCGGCTATGGTTTCGACTACCGTATGGCGATGAACATTCCTGACTATTGGATCAAGACCATCAAGGAAGTTCGCGACGAGGACATCAATGTGACAAGTATCTTCTGGGAGGTTAGGAACCGTCGTCCTGACGAGAAGACCATCTCGTACTGCGAGAGTCACGACCAGGCACTGGTGGGCGATAAGACCATTATCTTCCGACTTATCGACGCTGATATGTACTGGCACTTCGCCAAGAAAGATGTCAATGATATTGCCCAGCGCGGTATAGCTCTCCACAAGATGATCCGACTGGTAACTTGTGGTGCTATCAATGGCGGCTACCTGAACTTCATGGGTAATGAGTTTGGACATCCCGAATGGATTGATTTCCCACGCGAGGGTAACGGTTGGTCGTACAAATATGCACGTCGTCAGTGGAACCTGGTCGACAACAAGGACCTCTGTTATCATTGGTTGGGTGACTTCGACCGTGAGATGTTGAAGACCATCAAGTTGGTGCGTAATTTCCAGGATACGCCTGTTACCGAGATCTGGCACGACGAGGGCGACAAGGTGCTCTGCTTCATGAGAGGCGATCTCGTATTTGTGTTTAATTTCTCGCCTACGCGCAGTTATACCGACTATGGCTTCCTGGTGCCTACGGGCAGTTATGAGGTGGTGCTGAACACCGACTCGAAAGACTTTGGTGGTAACGGCTTTGCGGATGACACAATTACTCACCTGACGAACTATGATCCGCTTTATGTGAAGGATCATAAGGAGTGGTTGAAACTCTATATCCCAGCCCGCTCGGCTGTTGTTTTGAAGAAAGTATAGCATGAACTATAACAGACGAAATAAGGACAGTAGCACGCTCACCATCCAAGTGATGTGTGCTATTGTTTTTGTGTTGTTCTCGCTGAGTTGGCTCTATTTCTTCCAGTCTGACGTGATAGCCATGACTCAGCATACCCTAAGTGGTGGACTTACCAGTTACAAACCTGTGATTGGAGCCATTCTTATTACGGTTCTTCTGTATATTCTCCAATTGGCCGTCTTTGCTGTTACCCGACTTCAGAAAAGCTCGCATGCACTCACTTATGCACCTTCGATGATGATATTGGCCGTATTGACACATTTCTCTTGGGTGGTAGTGCTGATTGTCATCGTGTGGATAGGTCTGGTGTTCTTGGCTCGTCAGATTCAGGAAGTGGAGAACAACGATTCTTATTCGCTCGTTTCCCGCCCGATGTGGATCAATATGCTTATCATGTCGTTGCTGATGATGCTGACGGCTTGGATAGGAAACACCAACGCAGTCTTCCATTTCCGCATGAAGACCGAGACGTTACTTGCAGAGGGGGAATACAGCAAAGCACTCGAGGTTGGTAAGGAATCTCTGGAGAGCGACAATCATCTCATGATGCTCCGTATGTATGCCCTTGCACGTACTGACGAGTTGGGGGAACGCTTGTTTGAGTATCCCATTTCAGCTGGCAGTTCTGAGATTCTTCCCACTAACGGAAAGACGTGTATGCAACTCTGTCCAGAAGACAGTCTGTATAGGTTCTTTGACGCTCGACCTGCTGAACAAATGGAACCTGAGCGCTATTTGAGAATGCTGCTGAGACGCGACTCTGTACCTCGCAGAACGATAGGCGACTATCTGCTCTGCGGTTATCTGATAGATAAGGATATCGATCAGTTTGCACGTGAGGTGGGTAAGTTCTATGTTGTGAACGACAGTTTGCCGAAGCACTATCGTGAGGCCTTGACTCTCTACACACATTCACGATCAAATCCTTTGTTCGCATATCGTTCAGCTGTTACTGAAGAGGATTATAAGAATTTCCGTGAGTTGGAGAAAGAATATCCGATGCAATCGGAACGGAAGGGTAAGGTAGGCGAACAGTACCGTGGTACGTACTGGTTCTATTATAAATACGAATAAACAATGCTCCCCTTCCGATTTTGGAAGGGGAGCATTGTTTATTATTGATAGAGATAGCGCTTAATAGACTTCTTGGGGGTTTTTTCAAACTCTTCTTCGTAGATTTCTATTTCTGCTATCTTCTCGTAGGCAGGAATCATCTCGTTCAGTCCGTTGCGATTCTGCTCCATGATGTTTTTCAGGTCATCAGCAGAGAATCCCATGTTCTTGGCCTCATCCATATCAGGATGTACCAGTGCAACAAGCTTAGTATCTCTCTGAACCACGATACTTTCCATCACCATGGTCATAGAATTAAGTTTGTCCTCAATCTCCTCTGGATAGATGTTCTGTCCATTGGGGCCTAAGAGCATGTTCTTTGAACGACCATTGATATACACGTTGCCATCCACATCCATTGTGCCTAAGTCGCCAGTATGATACCAGCCTTCATGGTCGAGGGTCTCGGCTGTGGCCTCGGGATTTTTGTAGTAGCCAAGCATCACGTTCAGACCTTTAGTAAGGATCTCGCCAGGAATACGTCTGGGATCAGGTGAATCGATCTCCACCTGCTGATGAAGGGCAGCACGTCCGCACGAGCCTGGTGCAAAATTGTGCCAGTCGCTATAGCAGATGATCGGAGCGCACTCAGTGGCACCATAGCCTACGGTATAAGGGAAGTCGATGCGTTTCAGGAACTGTTCTACTTCCTGATTCAGGGCAGCACCTCCTATGATAACCTCATATAACTCGCCACCAAAGGCCTTGAGCACTTCCTGACAGATCATCTCACGCACCTTCTTGGAGATAACGGGCATCTGCAGCAACAGTCGCATACGGTTGTTCTGTATCTTGGGGAACACCTTCTTACGGATAATCTTCTCGATGATCAGTGGCACGGCAATGACGATCACAGGCTTAATCTCAGCCAGCGCCTGGGCAATGATTGCTGGCGATGGCACACGGCTCAGGTAATAGACGTGGCAGCCGTGTAGGAATTCGAAGATAAACTCGAATGCCATACCATACATATGGGCCATGGGCAGCATGGAGATGATGCGGTCGCCTGCCTTAATCCTTTTCCCTAAGACATGATCGGCAAAGTCGTAATTCGACCATAGTGCACGATAGGGCAGCATGACACCCTTTGAGAAACCTGTTGTTCCAGAGGTGTAGTTGATCACCGCCAGCTCCTCGGGACTCTTCTCCATATAGTAACTCACGTGCTCCTTGCGGAAATACTTGGGGAACTTCTTACCGTAGAGTTCGTTCAGATGCTCTCGTGCATAGGTCAGCTTATCAGTACGCGAAATCATCAACGAATAGTCGGGGTTGTTAATGATTCCTTCAAGAGTGGGCATGGCCTGAGGGTCGATGATGGTGGCTACATGATCGCCCACGAACAGAAGGCGGGCCTCTGAGTGGTTCACAATATTATGGATCTGCTCAGTATTGAACTCATGCAGGATGGGTACAGCCACTGCGCCGTAGGTAAGAGTGGCGAGAAAGGCCACTGCCCACTGAGAGGAGTTGCGACCACAGAGTGCAATCTTGTCACCCTTTTGTATCCCACTGTTCTCAAAAAGGATGTGTAGTTTTTCTATCTTTCTGGCCACATCATGGAACTGCAAAGTCTGTCCCTTGAAATCAGTCAGCGCATCCTTATCCCAATTATTGATAATGCTCTCTTGGATAAGTGCATTAAAGCTAGGTATTTGTTCCATACGCATTTTTAGTTATTCTGATATAGATAGCGTTTGATACTCTTTTTAGGCGTCTTGGCAAACTCTTCGTCGTGGAGCTCGATGGCCGAGATGCGGCTATAGACGGGCAACTGGTTGTTCAGTTCCTGACGATTCTGCTCCATGATCTGCACCAGCTCTTCCAGTGAGAAGTTCACCACTTCGTCCTTGTCTGGATGCACGAGGGCCACGAGCTTGTCGCCACGCTGAATGACGATACACTCCGACACCATGGGCATAGTATTTAGTTTGTCTTCAATCTCTTCTGGATATATGTTCTGTCCGTTGGCACCAAGCAGCATGTTCTTGATGCGCCCACGAATAAAGATATGTCCACTACGGATCATTGTGCCCAGATCGCCCGTGTGATACCAATCCTCTTCGTCTAAGACAGCCTTTGTGGCCTCTTCATTGTTGTAGTAGCCAATCATGAGATTCGTACCCTTTGTGACGATTTCACCAGGAATGTTTTCTGGATCTGAAGAGAGGATCTTAACCTTCATACGATCTACAGGCACACCGCATGATCCGCCAATGAATTCTTTATAGTCGCAGTACGAGATTAGGGGCGCACACTCCGTCGTTCCATAGCCCACAGTCAAGGGGAAGTTAATGGATAGCAGGAATTCTTCAATCTCTTTCGAAAGGGCAGCGCCACCCACAATCACCTCGTAGGCACGTCCGCCAAAGGCGTTATACACTTCCTGACAGATGCGTTCCTTCACCTTCTTCGATATTACAGGCATGGCCAGCAACAGTCGGATGCGGTTGTCTTGTATCTTTGGGAATACTTTCTTGCGGATAATCTTCTCTATGATCAGGGGCACCGTCACAATCAATGCAGGCTTGACCTCAGCGAAGGCTTGTGCAATGATGGCTGGCGACGGCAGACGTGTCAGGAAGAACAGGTGGCATCCATGACAGAAGCCGAAGAGGAATTCTACCGACATACCATACATGTGAGCCATAGGCAGGATACTCAGCAGATTATCGCCTGGCTTTACCTTCTTTCCCAGACGGTCAATGATGAATTCCACATTTCCCCAGAGCGCGCGATAGGGTAGCATTACGCCCTTTGAATGCCCAGTCGTACCACTGGTGTAATTAATGAGTGCCAACTCTTCTGCCTGGTCTTCATGGTATTTCACATGCTCCTTCCTGAATGCCTTCGGATACTTACTGCCAAACAACATATTTAAATGTTCGCGCGCGTAAGTCACTTTCTCAGATCGGGAAATCAGTAACGAGAAGTCGGGCAGGTTAATGATAGCCTCCAGATTCGGCATCGTTTCGGCCTCAATGGTCTTCACTGCGTAGTCTCCCACAAACAGGAGCTTGGACCCAGAGTGATTGACGATATTCTGAATCTGTTCGCCATTAAACTCGTGCAAGATGGGAACTGCTACTGCGCCATACGTCAGTGTGGCGAGATAGGCCACTGCCCAGTGGGCTGAATTTCGTCCGCAGATGGCAATCTTGTCACCTTGCTCAACACCACTATTCTCAAATACTATGTGAATCTTCTCTATTTTCCGGGCTACATCATGAAACTGGAGCGTGATGCCCTGATAATCAGTGAGCGCATCTTGGTCCCAGTTCTCTGTGATAGCCTTCTGGATATAAGCATTAAAACTGCTGAATGTTTCCATTGAAACTGCACAATTTTTTAATTTTTGTGCAAAGGTACATCATTTTTTGCACACTAACAAATATTTTTGTGCAATTTTTCAAAAAAATCATTCATATCTCATCGACCTTGCCGGGTGAATGTGTGAAATCAGATAACTTGGTGCTATCAACACAAACACACAGATTAGCAAAGTCACGGCATCGAGCAACAGGATAAGGGGTATGTTCAGTTCCATGGGTGCCTCACTCACATAGTAAGTCTGGGGATCCAGTGAAATGAAGCCAGTGTATTGCTGTAACAGCACGATGCCAATGCCTATGATGTTTCCCCAAAGCATACCCTGACCAATGATGAAGACCGAGAACCAGAGGAAGGTGTGTCTGATGGTCTTGTTCCTGGCTCCGAGGGCCTTCAATACGCCAATCATCTGTGTACGTTCCAGAATGATAATCAGGAGTCCGCTGATCATTGTGAACCCTGCCACACAAACCATCAGGGCGAGGATGATCCACACATTGATATCGAGCAATTCCAACCACATAAACACCTGTGGATATGTGTCGTAGATGGTCTGTGAGGTCAGCATATTGTCTTTGCTGTCACTACTGCGGTTCACCTTATTGACAAAAGCCTCTTCCGTCACTGGCAACTGGTCGAGATTGTTGACGGTAACACCAACCACCGAACAGTCACCACGTTCCCATCCGTTCAAACGATTCACTGCATAGATATCCGTCAGACAGATGCTCTCGTCGAAGCGCGTCATATTCGTCTGGTAGATACCACAGATCGTATATTTTCTTGTCTTTACATCGTTGTTCCCAATGAAGTAGGCAAACACCTTGTCGCCTGTTTTCAGTTGCAATTTGTCGGCAATCATCTTCGACATCAGCAACTGGTATTTACTGGTAGAATCACTGAACTGGGGAATCTCACCCTCCAGCAGATGCTCTTTCAGGAAGTCTGTCTTAAAGTCAGGACCTACGCCTTTGAAGGCTACCCCCAGAAAGTCGTCCTCCGTCTTCAGTAACCCCTGTGTCACAGAGTAACGCTCCACGTGTTTCACGCCTTCTATGGCCTTGATACTCTCCAGCAGACTGTCGTCGGCATGAATGTAGTAGGGATCCACATCGTTATAAAGCAACACGTTGTGCACCTGAATATGTCCGCCAAAGCCTACCACCTTGTCACGTATGGTGTGCTTGAATCCCAGTACCACACTGACGGTGATGATCATCACAGCCAGACCAATTGCCACTCCGATAGTGGCAATACGGATAGCAGGACGACTTACCATGCGCTTGTCGCCCTTATCGCTATAGATTCGCTTGGCTATGAATAGTGGGAAATTCACTTCTCTTCATCAACTCTTCCCGGGTAAGCCTCGAGGGCCTTCCTCAGTACGACGAGGGCTCGTTCCAAGTCTTCCTTCTTCAGCACGTAGGCAATACGTACCTGATTCACGCCAGCACCGGGTGTGGTATAGAAACCTGCAGCAGGCGCCATCATCACGGTTTCGCCTTCGTAATTGAACTCCGACAGGCACCAGCGACAGAATTCCTCTGCATCATCTACTGGTAGTTTGGCCACTGTATAGAAGGCACCCATGGGGATGGGAGAATACACACCGGGAATACGGTTCAGTCCGTCGATCAGACACTTACGTCGCTCCACATATTCGTCATAGACATCACGATAGTACTCCTCTGGTGCATCCAGCGAAGCCTCTGCCACAATCTGTCCGATAAGGGGAGGAGAGAGGCGTGCCTGACAGAACTTCATCACGGCTTTTCTCACCTCAACGTTCTTTGTGATCAGTGCACCAATACGGATACCGCACTCTGAATAACGCTTCGACACAGAGTCGATCAGGATCACGTTCTGCTCGATACCCTCCAGATGGCAAGCCGAAATGTAAGGTGAGCCCGTATAGATATATTCACGATAGACCTCGTCGGAGAAGAGATACAGATCGTATTTCTTCACCAGGTCGCGTATCTGGTTCATCTCGCGACGTGTATAGAGATAACCCGTCGGGTTGTTGGGGTTGCAGATCATGATGGCCCTTGTGCGCTCATTGATAAGCTCCTCGAACTTCTCCACCTTTGGCAGCGAGAATCCCTCCTCGATGGTGGTGGCGATGGTACGAATCTTAGCACCCGCCGAGATGGCAAAAGCCATATAGTTGGCATAGGCAGGCTCTGGCACGATGATCTCGTCGCCTGGATTCAGACAACTGAGGAAGGCAAAGAGTACAGCCTCACTACCACCCGAGGTGATGATGATATCTTCTGCAGTGACGTTGATATTGTATTTCGCGTAGTAGTCCACCAGTTTTTCGCGATAGCTTACATAACCCTGTGAGGGAGAATACTCCAGAATCTCACGGTCTATCTGCTTCAGGGCGTCAAGGCCAACCTGTGGCGTGGGCAGATCGGGCTGTCCAATGTTCAGGTGATACACTTTGGTACCTCTCTTTTTGGCGGCTGCAGCCAATGGTGCGAGTTTCCTGATAGGCGACTCGGGCATTTCCAGGCCACGAACTGAAATTTCAGGCATCTTTTTTACTTTTTTACTGTTTTACCTTTTTACTTTTTGTAAAATCGGTGCAAAGGTAACACAAATTATCGTAAATCTGCGCAATCTCTACCCAAAAATTTGCGTTTCTCGAATATTATGTGTACTTTTGCCCAACAAAATCAATCAAAAGGGAGACAGAACGATGAATTATGAAGAACTGATTGAGACGCGTGATGCTCGCAAGACCATCAAGGTACGTCTGCCGTATGGCAACTTCTACAAGCGGTTGATCGACGGGAAGTATTCCAACTTTGTCGAGTTCCACGACGAGTTGGCCGATAACATCTTTTTCGCTAAGAGTGTACAGACTGAATACGAGTCGCTCTCTGGTATTGACCAGAAGACCCAACTTCATTTCGCTCCTAATGAGGGCGAGGATGGCGTTTACGCTATTGCTGTGGAACCAGGTAACTATCTCACAGTGGAACAAGCACTTAACGAAGATCCCTCTATCGTAGCCAGGGGTGAGTTTATCAAGGAGACGATCCGTCAACTTGCAGAACTGACCGTCTATCTGAACGCCCAGAACATCTATCATGTCTGCTTTGCACCTTCCAACATTCTGTTGCGTAAGAGCGATCTGGCCGTCCGCCTGCTATGTCACGGCTCATTCTACCAGAAGGTCGATCAGGATGTGCTTTGGGACGGCGTTGAGCAGTTTGTGGCTCCCGAGGTGTTCAATGGAGGCATCATCGACGCTCGTACTGACGTATATTCGCTTGGTAAGTTTATTGAGTTTATCTACGATTCGTCAGGTCTGCCCCTCGAGTTGAAGCGTGTGGTGGAAAAGGCCACGGCGGTAGAACCAGAGAAGCGCTACGAGTCTGTAGAGACCATGTATAAGATGATGACCAGCCTCTCTCAAGCCCGTCGTACAGGTTTGATGGCTGTCTCGGCTATTGCCATTGCAGCGGCTATTGTGGGGTTGTTCTTCTATCTGCTTCCCAGTCCTGAGGTTGTAGAATACGTGAAACCCGTCGACGAGCCTATCCCCGACGAGATGGTAGAGGAGGATCCTGATATGCTCTTGGGTCTTGGTGCCGATGCCGATTCAGCCATGATTGCCAATGTGGTGAATCTGCAGAAACAGCGCAAGGATTCTCTGGGTATGAGTCCTGGCAAGATGCGTGAGTATAACGCCAAGGCTGAGGCCATCTTCCGCAAACAGTTCACGAAACAGGCCGAAGCCATTATCGGCGATGTCTATAACACTAAGAACATGAACTCTTCTGAGCAGAATTTCAATGCCAAGAGCAAAATTATGACCGATCGGTTGTCCAAGCTTCAGAGTGATCTCAGCAAATCGACCTCCATCAGTCAGGACCGTGCCTCGGGCATCGCCTCTCAGATTATCGAACAACTTACCGAGAAGAAGAAGGCAGAGATGGAGAAAGACTATTATGGCGTGAAGAAGCAGAAAGACGAGCAAGAGGAAGAGGTCAAGAAAGGTCAGGAAGCCGCTAAAGAAAAAGAGTAGAATAAAGGTTAAAAGGTAAAAAAGTAAAAAGAGATAATTGAATAATGAGAAGTAGATCAGCAATTTGGTTTGAGTGCAAGATTCGTTTTGAGAAAGTGATGGACGACGGCTTGCAGAAGAAGGTTAACGAGAGTTATGTGGTTGACGCCCTCAGCTTCAGTGAGGCTGAGGAGCGCATCATAGAGGAAATGTCCTCTTATATCAGTGGAGAGTTCGATGTGGCAGATATCAAGAAGGCCGCATATAAGGAGATTTTCTTCTCCGACGATGAGATGGCTGATAAGTGGTACAAGGCCAAACTACAGTTTGTTACCATCGATGAGAAAACAGAGAAAGAGAAGCGTTCCTCTGTCTCCTATTTGGTTCAGGCTGGTTCTTTTAATGGTGCAGTGAAGAATATTGAGGAAGTAATGGGAGGCACTATGATCGATTATGTGATTGCCTCTATAGCCGAGACCACACTAATGGATGTCTATGAGTACCAGAAAAAATCTTAACTATGTACGACGTTAAAGGTCATTTACATCAGATACTCGACACATTGCCACAGGGCGTTCGCCTTGTGGCAATTTCCAAGTATCACCCCAACGAATATATCGAGGCAGCCTATGAAGAGGGCCAACGCATCTTTGGTGAAAGTCACGAGCAGGAACTGCGCCTGAAGCATGAGTCATTGCCCAAGGATATCGAGTGGCATTTCATTGGTCATCTGCAGACGAACAAGGTAAAGTATATTGCTCCGTATGTGTCTATGGTTGAGGCTGTTGACTCGCTGAAGCTACTGAAAGAGATTAACCGTCAGGCAGAGCGTTGTGGACGCGTCATCAAGGTGCTGCTCGAATTGCATATTGCAGAGGAATCCACCAAATATGGTCTTACCTTCGATGCCTGTCGCCAACTGCTCGAAGCAGGCGAATGGCGCGAGTTCCAGCACGTCAGAATCTGTGGACTGATGATGATGGCATCGTTTGTTGATGACCAGGAACAGATACGTCGTGAGATGCAAAGTGCAGCCGACTTCTTTGATGAGGTCAAGGCGAAATATTTTGCCAACGACGATGCTTTCTGTGAACGTTCTTGGGGTATGAGTGATGATTATCCCATTGCCCTCCAGACACGCTCAACGATGGTGCGCATCGGCACGTCTATTTTCGGTCCACGCGTCTATTGAAATAGTATTGATCCCGTTTTCTGGTTATTTTGCCGTAGTTGATGGCATGAACGGGACAGTAGTGATAACAAGCCAGACAACAGGTACATTTCCCACCATGTAACCATCTGGGAGGTGTACCTTTGATATTATCCACCGGACACACCTTTGCACACTTGCCGCACTTGATACAGACATCCTCGTCAACCATGAATTTCTTGTCTGTAATCATGTGCTTATTGAAGTAGGCGCCAATTACGTACGAGTAGAGTCGGGGAGTGGCGCCCCTCTCCAGTTCCACAATGCCCCGCTTCTCGTCTTTCAGTATCGTGACGATGTGGTGCAGTTGCCGCCTCGCATTCTCTATCTTCCAGATCTCCTTATCCTCAAGGTCGGTCTTCATAAAGGGCAGACATACATACGACTCAGGCATCACCACCGAGAACATTGTCTCAGCCTGGAGTCCAATGCCAGCCAGATCCTTGTTCAGCATGGTCATCAGGTCGCCCATATTGTCGCCACAGGTAGTCAGCGCCCAACAATAGGTCTGGTCGTTGATGTTGTCGATGTATAGATGTTCAATGAAGTTCCTTACGATTCTTGGCGGCTGCCACCCATGCGTAGGGAAGCAGAATCCCACACGTTCACCCTCTTTCAGCGTAAACTGGTAGTGACATTGTCTTTGTAAGTCTGGAATATACAGCAGTTCCTCACCAATAGCCTTGGCTATCTCTGTGGCCACCCATCGGGTGTTGCCTGTGCCTGAGAAATAGAATATCATAATCCGATTCTTTTTTATTTAAGTCTGACGCTCCAGATAGATTGAGTGGTCAATCGAGTGGGGCAGTTCCTCTTGATAGTGTGTCACGTAGATCAGTGTCACGTCTGGGTTCTGACAGTAGTCGTCCACCAGCGCTTTTACCATCCGTCGATTCTCATCGTCGAGCCCATGCAGCGGCTCGTCGAGTATCAGTAGGTCGGGCTCTTTTACGAAGGCTCTGGCCAGCAGCACCAGTCGCTGTTCGCCACTCGACATTTCCATAAACTTACGCTCTTCCAGATGCCCTATACCCAGTCGTTTGAGCCATTTACGGCACTGGCTTTTCTCTTCTTCATTAGCCCTCACGTAGAGTCCCACGGTATCTTTCAGTCCACTGGCCACGATCTGTATGGCAGGTATGTTCTGCTTATAGCCACGATGCATCTCAGGCGACACGTAGCCGATGTGCCGCTTAATGTCCCAGATGCTCTCGCCCGAACCCCGTCGGTGTCCGAAGAGTGAGATGTCGCAGGCATAGCCTTGTGGATTGTCGGCGCATACCAGTGAGAGTAAGGTGGATTTTCCTGATCCGTTCTGTCCTGAGAGAGCCCAGTGATCGCCACGCCTTACTGTCCAGTTCAGGTCCTTCAATATCGTGCGCTCACCATAGCGAATCGTCACGTGGTTGAACCTGATAACTTCATCTCCTTGTACGCCATTCTTTCCTACGTTGTTAGTCTCACAGCCTTCTGCACTTTTCTGGTAATCATGACTATCCACTATACACTGTAAACTATTCGCTAGCTTGTCTTTTACGCACATATCCTTCACCTCCACAATGTGAGTGATGAATGAAGGAATCTCGTCGGTCTTGGCCAGTACGAGGACAATCTGGAGTCCTTGTTCTTTAGCCAACATCCCCAGCAATGCCTTCAGTTGATCTCTCGTCTCAGCGTCGAGGCCGATAAACGGATTCTCCATGATCAGCACTTTGGGCTTTGTAAACAGCGAGGCTGCGAGTTTGTATTTTCTCAGTTCACCACTCGACAACAGAATGATGTACTTATCGAGCAGGTCCTCCAGATGAAACAACTCGTAGATATGCTTCTGCAGGGCTCTGCGTTCAGGTGTGTCCTCACCAGCCAGTTGGTAGGCTTCTTCCAGTTTCGACCCCACGGTAGGCGTCTCCTCGTCGATCTCCATTTGGTTCCAGCGTTGTTGCAGGAAGTACGTCTTGTCGTTATCACCCCCGTAGGTGTCGCGGAATGTAATGTGCTTCAGGTTGTTGTAAGGCTCGTCGAAGCCATACTTTACCATACCCGGAAAGGCTGGATGTCGCCCCGTCAGCATATCAACTAACATGGTCTTTCCGGCTCCGTTGCGCCCTATGATGGCGATATGCTCACCCTCGTCGAGTACGAAGTTCACGGGCTCGGCCATCGACCACTCGGGCTTCCTTGCCCTGGCGTTTATCAGTTCAATCGTCTTCATCGTTCTTCTTCTTACGCTTCGACACCTTACTCTGGTTCTTGTTCACGAAGTCTTTCCACCCCCGATATTTCACATCGCTCTCAGGGCGCCCCATCTGCAGATAGTGGCAATAGGCAGCGGCCAGGGCGTCGGTAGCGTCCATAAACTTACCCATCTCTTCTTGGGGGATCTTCAGCAGTCGCTGCAGCATACCGGCCACCTGCTCCTTCGAGGCCCCGCCGTTACCCGTCAGAGCCATCTTAATCTTCATGGGTGCATATTCATGAATGGGCACCCCGTGATGGATGGCAGCTGCGATGGCCGTACCCTGGGCACGTCCCAACTTCAGCATCGACTGCACGTTTTTGCCGAAGAAAGGTGCCTCGATGGCCATCTCGTCGGGCAGGTAGCCGTCGATAATCCCAGTCACCCGCTCGAAGATATGTCCCAACTTCAGGTAGGCATCAGGGAATTTCCTGAGGTCTATCACACCCATGGTTATCATCTCAGCCTTGCCGTCCTTCACCTTCAGCAAGCCATATCCCATCAGATTCGTTCCAGGGTCGATTCCTAATATGATTTTCTCCATTTTCGTGGCAAAGGTACTAACATTTACCAGAACATACAAAAAATTTGGCCAGATAATTCTCCTTGTGGCAATAAATAATCACAGTCTGACGATCAGTCCGAGTCGCATCAGCAACCTTGTTACCTGAATAACGATGAGTGAATAAGCCAACGAGAGGATGATGCCAGTCACCCCGTACCACCAGCCTTCAGGGAGACATACTCCTAACGCATCGCTCACAGGATACCACACGTAAGGTAACAGATAGCATGTAAGCGTAGCCGTTCCTGCAGGTGCTATCAGCCATGTCCATGCCGTGTGCCCCTTTACATCCATCAGCCAGTAGAGAAGGGATGCCAGAGGGAAATAAATCGCCAGACAGAAGAATACCCATGTCGGGGTGCCCTGTATCTTGGAAATGATCCAATAAGGATGCGAGACGATGCCTGCCACAAGCATCACGAAGCCGATAGCCCAACACACGATGATGAGTTGTATATGCGCCACCTTCTGCTTGAAATACCTCATCAATAGTGAGGCTAACAGTCCGGCGATACAGAGCGCGTGCCCCGACCATGCGTTGGGCACGAACCAGAGCACAGCCGTAAGAATGGCCAGTCCGGCAACCATAACCGTCTTGTTCACAGGGCGACGGCATACCAGATAGATGAGCGATGTCACCAGATAACTCCAGCCTATCAGTCCGAGAATGCTCCACCAGCCTGTTTCGAAACACTCGCCACAATAGTGGCACCACATCATCATACCCACCAGGATGCTTATGCCCAAAGCTTTCAGTAAGTTAGTTAAGACAGGCTTGTCGCTCAATATCGTATGACGGTAGTCAGTCCATATCAGGAAGAAACCGGCTATCATGAGCAACGAGAACCAAAGATAGGAGATACAACTGAGGTCACGCTCGAGATTATACGTAAACACACCCATCACAATGAGGGCTACACCACGCCACAGAATGTGGGCGAGCACCCTGAGCGGTGAATCCCCCTTCCTTAGGCGTTGCTCGATGGCGAAAGGCACCGACATACCTACACAGAACAGGAAGGCAGGGAAGATGGTGTCAGAGAATCCCAGCATGTCCTCGTCGGCTCTTGCATGGAACAGCCAGTGGGGCACACCCTTCAACCCTGGTATGTCGTTTACAAACAACATCAGCATCATTGTTATCGCCCGCAAGGCGTCGATGCTCGCCACACGTGAGCCCCCTGTCTTTACCATATCCATATTATATATAATGTATGACCCTGCAAATTTACGAATTATAATCCATAAACAGACCTTCAGACATACCTATTGCTGTAAAAATAAGTTAAAATTGGAAATTTTTCGCGAAAAGTTTTGGTAGTTCAAAATAAAGTCGTAACTTTGCAGCGTGTTTTTCATAGTATTAGATTTAAGGTTAACAAAGTGTCGGGGAGCAGCGGCTCCCCATTTTTTATTTTTGGACTTATGGAATTAAACGAATTATATCATCTTGCAGACAGAATAGCCGCCAAGGCGCATAGTGGACAGACCGACAAGGGTGGCCACCCATACTACGATCATCCCAGAAGAGTGGCTGACCGTTGTGAAGACATACGTGCTAAAATCGTGGCATTGCTGCACGATACGATAGAGGATACCGATGTAACGATAGCGTCTTTGCGCAGTCAGGGTTTTCCCGAAGATATCCTCGAAGGCGTGTTGTCTGTAACAAAGCAGGAAGGAGAGTCTTACGATGACTTTATCCGTCGTGCAGGTCAGAATCCCCTGGGTAGGATTGTGAAGTTGGCCGACTTGGAAGATAATATGGATATCCGTCGATTGAATGAGATTACAGACATTGATGTCGCCCGACTGCGAAAATATCTCCGTTCCTGGCAGTATCTGGCAGGAAAATATTCCGTTTGATGGCATAAATTGTGGCAATGTCAGAATAATCCGCTATTGCCACTTTTTGAATTAGATATATCTTCTAAGTTTTAATTTAAATTTGGCAGATTATTCCAAAGTGTGTAACTTTGCAACCAAATAATTGATTGCAAATGGTTAGGAAGTTTATATTGGCGGATAATCAGGAATTGACGAGATTCGCTATAGAGAGTCTGATTAAGCAGAGCGGAACAGAGGAGGTTTACAGGGTCAGCGACAAAGATGGGCTCGTGGAACTTCTGAAGGTGCATGAGAACGCTGTGGTGGTGCTCGACTACACGTTGTTTGACTTTGCCGACGCTGATCAGTTGCTGATTATTGCAGAGCGGTTTGCACTGTCACAGTGGATACTGCTGAGCGAGGAGTTGACTCCGGCATTTATGAGGCGTGTGGTCTATTCGTCTCACCAGTTCAGTATCGTGTTTAAGGACGGACCGCTGAGGGATATCCGTGAGGTTCTGCATGCTACAGCAAGTCATGAGCGCTTTATCAGTCAGCGAGCACTGGAGATCATTATCAACCAGCGACAGGATGAAGAGAGTCAACCCAGCATTCTGACTGAGACAGAAACGGAGATAGTTAGAGCCATAGCCCAGGGCAAGACCACCAAGGAAATTGCTGCCGAACGCTTCTCGAGCATCCACACCGTCACTACCCACCGCAAGAACATCTTCCGCAAGTTAGGCATCAACACCGCCCACGAAGCAGTGAAATACGCCCTCCGTGCCGGTTTGATAGACCCCTCTGAATTCTATATCTAATGTCCCTCACAGAGGGCTTTTGGCTCTTATTCGCAAATAAGTATTGTATATTCTCACAACGATTAATCTTTTACCCCGATTTAGTCCGTCCCGTCGGACTGTGAGTCCGTTCGTTACGGACTGGGAGTCCGAACACGACGGACTGAAGGTTTTTATTAATCGAACGGGATGCGAGTCCTTGATGGGGCAAATTCGAACTCATTTTTCTTCATTTTAATTGTTAAATGCGTGTCTTTTTGGGGAAAAAATTTGCAACCGCAAAATAAATGTTGTACCTTTGCACCAATCTAAAAGAAAGGAACACGAATCAAGGAAAATGAACTATAAAAACTAACTAAACAAATCTTTTTTATGGAACAAAATCTTCTTATTAACGGAGAGACTCTTGGAGCCTCTCAGAAGGGAATGCTTGCTACTGAGCTGTACCTTATTACTCATTACCTCTTCCGCCGAAACGTGCTGAACGGTAAGGTGGAGGTAGCTGTGAAACCAGCGGAGGGACAAGAGCCTCTGTGGAAACCTTTGACACAATGTGCTCTCAACAGCATCATCATCCGGGCTAAGCGTGAGTGTGTCTGCGAGAACGGCTCACCGAAGGCGGACATTGTGGAGTATGTCAACTCTGACGAGATTGACACCTTTGACCCTATTGCCGACTATCTGGAACATCTGCCCAAATGGAATGGCGAGAATCATGTGGCAAGGCTCTTCAATCGTCTGCCTGGGGTTGACTCAGAGCTGATGGGCTATCTGGCTACTTGGCTGCGATCGGCGGTGGCTCACTGGCTTCAGATGGACACCATTCACGGCAATGAGTGCGTGCCTACGCTGATTGGCGCTCAGGGGTGTGGTAAGACGACCTTCTTTGTGCGCCTGCTACCTCCACATCTGCGTGAGTACTATCTGGACCACCTGAACCTCTCGAACAAGTTCGACAAGGAGATGGCTCTTACCAACAACTTGCTGGTGAACATCGATGAGCTGGATGCCATCCGTCCCAGTCAGCATGCTTCGCTGAAACAGACGCTGAGTAAGAATAAGGTGAACGGACGCCCTATCTATGGTGCTTCTCAGGAGGATCGGGCCCGTTATGCCTCGTTTGTGGCTACGACTAACAATCCCCATCCGCTGACGGATGTCACAGGCTCGCGCCGCTACATCTGCCTGACGATTCCTGAGGGTAAGTATATCGACAATGCGAGTGAGATAGACTACGATCAGTTGTATGCTCAGGTGCTCTATGAGCTGAGGGTGCAGAAGTCGCCCTATTGGTTTAACAACGATGAGGTGGCCCGTATCCAACAGCTGAACCAGAACTATCTGGAACAGAAGGATATTGCTGAGATTGTCCGCATCTGTTTCCGTAAGCCGGAACCTGGCGAGTTGGCACAGTCGATGAATTGTGAGCGACTCATGGAGATTATCACCAAGGAGTATCCGTCAGTCAAGGTTACGCACGGCACGAAAGTGTATCTGGGCAAGGCGATGCATACACTTGGTTTCGAGAGTACGGATTGCGGCCATGTGGCTCATTATAAGGTGATTCCATTAAAGGCTGCATGAGGTAGAAGTGAGGTTCGAGTGAGGCTCGGGTGAGGTTAAAATTTCCAATCTCACTCGCCTCAAACCCTCTGTAGAAATGACTTTCGGGAGCTTGAGTGAGGTTAGCCCCATCAGAAAAAAACAATTATAAAACAAAGAAGTTATGAGTATAGCAAAAGAATTATTGATTGAGAAAGCCAAGGAAGGCTACACGGTTTGTTATGTCGATGTATGTCCGTTGCGTACCCATTGCCTGCGATGGCTTGTGGGAGGGCATGTGCCCCATACCTATAGTTCCTACAGGTGTGTGAATCCCCACTTTGAGGATGTGGCGACTGCGGAATGTCCGATGTATCGCAGCGACCAGAAGGTGCGCTTCGCCAAGGGTATGCAGCATATCTTCACAGGCGACATGCCTGCACGTTTGGAGCCTGCAGTCCGTCGGGATGTGATAAAGTTGTCCAATCGTACCTACTACTTTGAGTATCGCAATGGCTCGCGACTGATTCCGCCTGTTTTGCAAGAGCTCATTCGTAAGACATTCCGAATCAACGGATGGAAGGAAGAGGTGAACTTCGACGGCTATGTAGAGGATTACGACTGGTAATCAATGAAAAAAGTGAAGATGGTGGCAGCTGTTATCCTTTTACAATATCTTGGATGACAAGTCCTGCAAGCATAAAACCAAAGATAGCTGTGATATGAACCACGGTGCCGTTGATCCGGGTTTCCGTGCCGCAAGTGGCATTGTGGCCTTTGTTCTCTAACAGTTCATCGGAGTATACACACTGGAACTTGCGCTTGGGATATTGTCCGTCGCGTTTGACCTTCGGTCGAGCCTCTTCATGCTCGGAAGAGCTGGCGCCTGCATCGCTCTTCTCTCGCTTACTCAGAGTCTTGAAACGCTTACGGAGGGCGCGAGCCAGCGGGTCACCCTGCACCTTCCAGAACTCGGCAGTCTTGATCCTTGTGGGGTCGAGCTTCAGTGCTGCTCCCATTGAGGAATAGAACTTTGCCTGTGTCTGTGTCGCCATCAGAATCAGCAGCGTCTTGTCTTTCAGCGAGTCGATGGCATCGATGATGTAGTCGTAGCTCCCGATATTGAAACTGTCAGCGGTCTCGGCTGTGAATATCTGTTGCAGGGCCGTGATCTCTGCCTGAGGGTTGATGCTGAGCAGACGTTCCTTTAGAGCTTCTACCTTTACCTGCCCAACAGTTTTCGAGGTGGCCATCAGTTGGCGGTTGATATTAGTGATGCACACGCGGTCGGAATCGACAATCGTCAGATGTTGAATGCCAGAACGCACCAGACTCTCAGCACACCATGAGCCTACGCCGCCCACACCGAAAATAATCACACGCTTCTCGCTGATTCGACTCATCGCCTCATCACCCAACAGAAGTTCTGCCCTACGGAAGATTCCCTGTATCATGGCCATGTTTTTGCGCTAAATATCATCAATAATAATAGAATCAGGTGCAAAGGTACTGCTTTTTTTCTGAACAAGTGACCAAAACATCAATTCTTTTTTTGCAAAATACCTTACTCATGGTATTTCTTGTTTTAGGAAATCTTCGTACCTTTGTGCCCAGTTAGAAAATAAAGATTATGAAGAAAACAATATTGTGGATTGCAGCACTCGTGGTTGGTGCGGTATTGGGACTGTTAGGGCTGCATTGGCTCGACCAGACGATGGAATTTGTGGCAGTAGTCTACACACGGCTGTTCCAATTGCTGGCGGTACCTACGATTGTGCTGGCGGTCATCACGACGTTTGCCACTTTCGGCTCGAAGGGCTCTGGCAGGATCTTCGGGCATACGCTCACCTAT
>CACXVS010000005.1 GCA_902771155.1 uncultured Prevotellaceae bacterium | reverse complement strand
CTGCGCCGATGGTACTGCAATGCAATGCGGGAGAGTAGGAGGCCGCCGTCTTTTTTCAAGTGAGAAGCCCTGAAGATACAATATCTTTGGGGCTTTTTCTATGATTGTATTTAAGCTTTTATAATTATAGTTGGATGAATTAATATATTACTCGTCATGAAACAACTCTGCAAAGTGATATCCGATTATATGGGCGTGTTGGTGCTGTTGTCGGCTGTGGTGGCAATGATATGGCCTGATACGTTCAGTCAGGTCAGACCTACGATTATTAGCCCTCTATTGGGTGTCATCATGTTTGGCATGGGATTGACGCTAAACGCTGATGATTTCCGCGTCGTGTTCAGTCGTCCGAAGGATGTCATCATCGGTTGTATGGCACAATTCACGGTGATGCCCTTGTTGGCATGGGTATTGGCACGTGTATTCCAACTCGACGAGGCACTTGCTATTGGTGTGGTGCTTGTAGGATGCTGCCCTGGCGGAACAGCTTCGAACGTGATAACCTATCTGGCCAAAGGTGATCTTGCCCTTAGTGTGGGTATGACCGGTGTATCGACACTGCTTGCCCCCATTGTCACACCATTGCTGGTGTGGTTGCTGGCAGGGAAATCAGTAGATGTGGACGTTGTGGGTATGCTGTTGAGTATCCTTTGGGTTGTTATTCTGCCTATTGTGGCAGGACTTGTTGTGAAACGGTTGTGGCCCCGTCAGACCTCAATGGTTACTGCTTACCTCCCGGCTGTGTCGTCGCTGACCATCTGCGCCATCGTACTGATTGTTATTGCTGCAAATGCCCAGAAGTTGTTTACGAGTGGACTGATAATCATTCTCGTAGTGATACTTCATAATATCTGCGGACTTGCCGTCGGCTATGGCATTGGTCGCTTTATAAGACTGTCATCTGCCAAGCGCAGGGCTATCAGTATTGAGGTCGGTATGCAGAACTCAGGACTTGCCTCGTCGCTGGCAACACTTCATTTTGCCGCCTATCCCATGGCGACTATTCCCGGGGCGATTTTCAGTGTGTGGCACAATATTAGTGGCGCTATCGTAGCCCGTCTTTATACACGAAACGACAATCCTGTGTGATTTGTTGTTATTTGGATAGCTGTTTGGCGCGCTCCAGGGCGATATTGATGTGCGAACAGATGTTCTCTTCGCCCAACATGGCATCAAAGTCAGCCTTATGGAGTACGGCCTGTACCTTCGGGTTGACGCCAGAAAGGACAATCTGAATGCCTTCTTTCTGTGACATCTGACAGAGATTGGTGAGATTGTGAATACCAGTGGAGTCCACGAAGGGAACCTTTCTCATTCGGATGATTCTGACGCGAGGACGCTTGTGATGCAGGGCGCCCATTATTTCCTCGAAGCGGTTTCCTGCTCCGAAGAAGTAAGGGCCGTTGATCTCATAGACCTCAACACCCTCAGGGATAGTCAGGTGTTCGAGGTTACCCAACTGGAAGTCGCTATCCTCCTCATCAGGATTAATCTCGTCGCTGATCACCTTGACATCGGTGGTCTCAGCCATGCGTCGCATGAAGAGCAGACAAGCACAGATCAGTCCCACCTCGATGGCAATGGTGAGGTCGAAGATAACCGTCAGCAGGAAGGTGACCCAGAGCACGGTGATGTCGCTCTTTGGATTCTTCATGATGCTGAGGAACGAACGCCAACCACTCATGTTGTAGGCTACGATGACAAGAACGCCAGCCAGACAAGCCATGGGGATATATTGTGCCAACGGCATCAGGAACAGGAAGATGAGCAACAACACGGCTGCGTGGACGATGCCGGCTATGGGCGTGCGCCCCCCGTTGTTGATATTGGTCATCGTGCGGGCGATGGCACCTGTTGCCGGAATACCTCCGAAAATGGGTGATGCCAGGTTGGCCACACCCTGAGCGATAAGTTCGGTGTTAGAATCGTGACGGCCTCCGATGACACCGTCGGCCACAGTGGCAGATAGCAGCGACTCGATGGCACCGAGGATGGCAATGGTGATGGCAGGCGATACGAGTCCCTTGATCACCTCCCATGTCAGTTGTGGCATTTGTGCTCCCGGCAACTGGTTGGAGATGGAGAAACGGTCGCCGATGGTCTCGATGGAGGTTATGCCCATATACTGCTTCAGCAGCAGGGCAGCGATGGTCATGACGATGATGGCAATCAGCGAGCCCGGCAGTTTCTTCAGCACATTGCTATAGTGAGCCAGGCGCGGCCATAGGGCAATGATGACCACCGAACCGATGCCCACAGCGGCACTCCACAGGTCGGTTGTAGGGATGGCGCTGAAATAGGCAATCCACTTCTCTATGAAGTCGCTGGGCACATTGCTCATAGTCAGTCCAAGCAGGTCTTTTATCTGCGTGGTGAAGATGGTGAGGGCTATACCCGAAGTGAAGCCAACCACAATCGGGTAGGGTATGTACTTGATGATGGTGCCCAGGTGGAGTATGCCGAAGAGAATCAGGAACACTCCCGCCATCAGTGTGGCGATGGTGAGCCCCTCGAAGCCATACTGTTGGATGATACCATATATGATAATAATGAACGCGCCTGTAGGACCTCCGATCTGTACTTTAGAACCTCCGAAGAGAGAAACGATGAGACCGGCCACGATGGCAGTGATGATACCTTTCTCGGGCGTCACTCCCGATGCGATACCGAAAGCGATGGCTAGAGGAAGGGCCACGATACCAACAATAATACCTGCCAACAGATCGGTCGTGAACTGGCGGCGGTCGTAATGCTTAAGCGTTGCGAAAAGTTTTGGTTTAAATGTTAATGATGCTGTCATTGTTGCTTGTTATCTTGAAAACTGGGTGCAAAATTACTAAAAAAAGTTTAAAACGGGTGACGGATAATATGACTTATTCAAAAATACCGTAATTTTGTTGCCGAAAATCAATCCTGATATATAATAAACAGGCTATATTTGTTTCACAATTTAAAATAGTAATGAAGATGAAAAAGGTATTATTTGCAGTGATGGCTATGGCAGCTATCGGTTTTACAGCTTGTAATAACAAGGCTCAGGCTCCTGCCGACGCAACAGAGACTGAAGTAACGGTTAATGCCGACGACGAGGCAGCAGCAACGATTAACGCCCTGACCGAGCAGATCGAGGCTAAGGATGCCTCTAAGTTCCAGGAGGTACTTGCTACTGTGAAAGAGAAAGTGCTGGAGATTGTAGGTAAGAATCCAGAGGTTGCCAAGGAGTATGTGACAAAGGTTCAGGACTTCCTGAAGGCAAATGCAGACAAGATCAAGGAGTTTGTTGGCGACAACGAGACTGTCAATTCTGCCATCAACGCTCTGACAGCTGCTCCTGCCGATGCTATCGTCAGTGGTTTCACTTCAGCTGTTGAGGGTATTGGCAATGCCGCTTCAGATGCCAGTGAGGCTGTTAAGGACGCTGCTTCTGATGCTGCTGACGCAGCCAAGGACAAGGCTGGCGACGCCATCGATGCTGCAGCTGACAATGCTAAGAAAGGACTGGGTATCTGATGAAGAAATATGCTTTGACCTTAGTTGCCTTACTTTTGTGTATGGCAGCTAAAGCGGCCACCAGCTATACAGTCAAGATCGTATATGATGGAACAACTGCCACCGTCACCATTCCTGGTGAGGTGGCTAGTTATGTGACCTGTATGTCTGGTACATCATCCCACGTCAAACTGGAACAGCTTTCAACGGCTGACAAGAATCCGGGTGAGATTATCTACAACCTCTCTGGTACCAGCGATGACGGCGGGTTCTATCTGATAGGCGAATACAAGGCTACGTTGCAGTTGAACGGTGTGACGCTGCATAATCCAGATAGCACTGCCATCCACGTCAAGGACGGTAAGCGCATCAAGATCAGTATGGTTGCCGACACCGAAAGCACACTGTCTGACGGTACAAACGATGAGAACTCGAAGGGTTGCATCCATGTGAAAGGCCACACAGAGTTCGTAGGTAAGGGTACCCTGAACGTGGTGGGCAATTTCCGTCATGCTATATACAGCAAGGAGTACATCGAGCTGAAGAACTGCACCGTCAATGTGAAGGGCGCCAAGAAAGACGGCATCCATTGCCAGCAGTATTTCCGTATGACGAGTGGTGTGGTGAACATCAGTGGAGTAGAAGACGATGGTATTGAGGTGGAGCTGAAAGGCGAGACTCCCACTGCCGGAACAGGCGATGAGGACGAGGATACCGGCAACTTCTACATGACGGAGGGCACACTGAGCATCAAGGATGTGGGCGACAAGTGTATCAAGACCTATGGCACCATCAGCTATACAGGTGGAAAACAGGACTTCGACTTGACGAACACCAAGGAGAATGCTACGGCCATCAGTGCTGTTTCTGTAGAGACCAATGGCAGTGAGACCTATTACGATCTCAGTGGCCGTCAGGTGTTGAAAGAGCAGCTGTCGAAGGGTGTCTATATCATTAAGAAAGACGGCAAGACACGTAAAGTGTTGCTATGCAATTAAGAAGAAACTTACTTACTACATTATTTGTGGGGTTGGTCATCATGTCTGTAAGGGCACAGATGAGCGACCCCATACATTTTTCTTCCCAACTGAAAGAGTTGAAGGGAGGAGAGGCTGAGATTGTGTTTACAGCCACGATTGATCCGGGCTGGCATGTGTATTCCACAGATCTGGGCAACGACGGTCCCATTTCTGCTTCCTTCCATGTCGAGAAAATGGTGGGCGCAGAGACTGTCGGTAAGTTGCAGGCGCGAGGTAAGGAGGTTAAACAGTTCGACAAACTGTTCGAGATGGAGTTGCGCTACTTTGAGAAAGCCGTGACTTTCGTCCAGAAGATACGTTTCACCAAACCCGACTACGACATCGACTGCTATCTGGAGTATGGAGCCTGTAATGACGTAGCCTGCCTGCCACCCTCCGAAGTGGTACTGAAGCAGAAGGGCAAGGCCCAGATTGAAGTGCCGTCAGAGAAATCAGTTGAACCTGTGACACCTGAAGAGAACGTTCTTCCTGCCGACACAGTGGCTGTTGTGCCGGATACCGTAGCTGTTGCCGATACTGACACCAGCGGTCTATGGCAACCAGTCATCAAGGAGCTCCAGACTTTCAACGGTCAGGCTGATTCCACCGAAGGTATGTCGTGGTGGGTCATTCTGCTCGAGGGACTGCTTGGCGGCTTAATAGCCTTGTTTACACCTTGTGTGTGGCCGATTATCCCTATGACCGTGTCTTTCTTCCTCAAGCGAAACAAGGACCGCAAGAAGGCTATCAGCGAAGCCGCCACCTACGGACTGAGTATCGTGGTGATCTACGTGCTGTTAGGACTGGTGGTCACCTTGCTTTTCGGGGCGAGTGCCCTGAATGCCCTCGCCACTAATGCGTGGTTCAACATCTTCTTCTGTCTGTTGCTGGTGGTCTTTGCAGCCTCGTTCTTTGGCGCCTTTGAGTTGACCTTGCCTTCATCGTGGTCGAATAAGATCGATGCGAAGTCGGAGCGAACCACAGGATTGCTCTCAATCTTCCTGATGGCATTCACGTTGGCACTGGTGTCGTTCTCCTGCACGGGTCCCATCATCGGATTCCTGTTGGTGGCTGTATCCACACAAGGCAGTATTGTAGCACCGACCATCGGTATGCTGGGCTTTGCCATTGCCCTGGCCATTCCCTTCACGCTCTTTGCCCTGTTCCCATCGTGGCTTAAGTCGGCACCCAAGTCAGGTGGCTGGATGAATGTCGTCAAGGTGACGCTCGGCTTTATCGAGCTGGCCTTTGCACTGAAGTTCCTCTCAGTGGCCGATCTGGCTTATGGTTGGCATATTCTCGATCGTGAGGTGTTCCTCTCCCTGTGGATTGTCATCTTCGGTCTGTTGGGCTTCTATCTCTTAGGATGGCTGAAGTTCCCGCACGATGCGCCAGAGCGCCGCACGAATGTGCCTCAGTTCTTCCTGGCGATGGCCTCATTGGCCTTTACGGTCTATATGATCCCAGGTCTCTGGGGTGCTCCGCTGAAAGCCATCTCGGCTTTCACACCCCCGATGAACACGCAGGACTTCAATCTGAAGCAGACCTTCGTAGAGGCGAAATACAAGGACTATGAACTTGGAATGGCTGCTGCCAAGGCACAAGGCAAACCCGTGATGATCGATTTTACAGGTTTTGGTTGTGTGAACTGTCGTAAGATGGAGGCTGCGGTCTGGACCGACAGTCGCGTGGCTGATATCCTGAACCAGCGATATGTACTCATTTCCCTGTATGTCGATGACAAGACGGCCCTTCCAGAGCCGATAAAGGTGACGGAGAACGGTCAGGAGCGTACCTTGCGCACCGTTGGCGACAAGTGGAGCTATCTGCAACGCGTGAAGTTTGGTGCCAATGCCCAGCCGTTCTACGTGTTGCTCGATAACGACGGTCGCCCCTTAAATGGCAGTCGCGCCTACGACGAGGACATCAAAGCCTATCTCGAATTCCTTAACAGCGGTTTAGAGCATTATCAGTAATTACAGTTGTTGCATTTGTGATTTTAAATTGCAAGTTTAGCCTACATTCCTACATAAAATTTATGGAATCCCCTTTAAACAAAGCAAAGTTTGACATTATAAGCCTACATAAAGCCTACATAAAACCTACATAAAGCCTACATAAAGCCTACATAAAACCTACATAAGGCCTTTATAAGATCGAGTTCCCTATCCGTCTAAAACGAAATAGGTATTCCTCAAAATTTTACCATTAATAGTAGTGTTGAATTCTCTAGAGAATTCAACGCTTACCCTTAATGTCGCTTCTTTTGGATGCCTATGCAGCCCTCCAATTCTCTAGAGAATTCAGAAGTAAGTACTAAGGAGAAATATTGCGATGCGGTATTTCGGTTCTTGCGACATCCCTATTTGGCTGTTATAATGTCATTATCATGTCGTTATAGTGTCATTTCTGTGTCATTAAGTAGGAGAAATACAAGAGCTTAAATATTTGATAATAAGTGAAATATGTCTTTTATTATGTCGAATGTCATTAACTTTTGTGATTTTTCGCAGCAGTTTAGTTTTGTATTTGCTGTTAAAACAGCAAAAGATTATCCAAAAAGGATTATCCGATTTGGATAATTTAAGAAACTTGGTCGCTACATAGATACTCTTAGTTTGCTGATCTGGCGCTAAGTTTCTTCCCGTCTTTGTTCCAAATGAATATCCAACTGCCCTTGCGGCTGGTGATGGTATTGCCCGACACGCCGACAATCTCTCCGACATCAGAGACATTTAGGGCTTTCAGCACTTTGCCTTTGGCATCGTAGATGCGGTAATACGAGTAGTACTTAGCTACCAGGAAGTCGTTGCCCCAGCCTTTGAGGTCTCCCACACTGCTATGCGACAGTCCTCCAATCCTCTTGCCCTGCTCGTCATAGACGTAGTACCAGTTCTTCGTCTCCTCAATGTACGAGATCTGCTGGCGTTGCGCCATTACGGCCAACGTCAATAAAAATAACAGGATGGTAAATACCTTTCTCATTCCAGATTCATCTTGGGAATTCAAATCGCATTCGTTTGAGAGGCTAATACCCACAAATCCAAAAGGTTTGTGTCATTAGAGAGCCTCTTGTCGGATTCGAACCAACGACCCCGAGATTACAAATCACGTGCTCTGGCCAACTGAGCTAAAGAGGCGGGGTGGGCAGCTACCTGCATCGCGCCGCTACAACCTAATACCCTTGCTGCGTTCCCACCCTGGGGGATTCAAAGGGAGCTGGCCGTACAGGACTGCCCATTTCGTTTTTGCGCCTGCAAAGGTACTACATTTAATTGAGAATCGATAATTGGAAGTTGAAAATTTGGCGATTTTAACTATTTTTTGAGGCGAAGCACTCGATATGTGCTGAAAAATGCGTAATTTTGCACCTTGAAATCGTATAATGTTAAAAATGACTGCACCAGAATATGTACAATTGAAGGCCTACGCCCGGCAGGACGGATTCTTCCTGGCATTGCTTTGGATAGCCAGTTTCGCCTGTTATATCTTGGGTATTACAAACGGCCTGTTAGGGATGGTCGCCATGATGCTGGCGGTGATGACACCGTTCTTCGTGGCTGGCCGTTTGCGCAGATTTCGTGACGAGGGGAGGGAAGGGGTTATCTCTTTCCGACGCAGCTATGCCTATACTGTCTTCGTGTTTTTCTATGGAGCCGTATTGTTGGCTGTGGCTCAGTTCCTTTATTTTGCCTATATGGACAATGGTTACTTGTTGAGTACGTTTTCCAAGATCGTTTCATCGGCAGAGGGCAAGGAAATGCTGCAGCAGTATGGCATGACGCAGGTGGCTGAGGACAGTCTTTCGGAAATGGCTTCCCTCCGTCCGATAGACTATGCCCTGAACATCCTGACCGTGAATATCATGATTGGGTTTGTGCTGGCTGTGCCCATCGGACTTGTGATGTATAGGCGTAAAGTAGAGAATTAAGAGTTTTAAGATGGATATATCGGTTGTAATACCTCTTTATAATGAGGCCGAGTCGCTGCCAGAGCTTTATGCCTGGATTGAGCGGGTAATGAAAGAGAATGGCTTCTCGTATGAGGTGATTTTCGTCAATGATGGTTCTACGGATGGTTCGTGGGACGTAATCAGTGACCTGAGAAAGAAGTCGGACCATGTGAAGGGCATCAAGTTCCGTAGAAACTACGGAAAGAGTCCTGCCCTCTATTGTGGTTTCGAGGTGGCTCAGGGCGATGTGGTGATTACGATGGATGCTGACTTGCAGGACTCGCCCGACGAGATTCCGGAGTTGTATCGCATGGTCAAGGAAGAGGGTTACGACCTGGTGAGTGGTTATAAGCAGAAACGCTACGACCCCATCTCCAAGACGTTGCCTACCAAGCTCTTCAATGCGACGGCTCGTAAGATCAGTGGTATTAAGAATCTGCACGACTTCAACTGTGGCTTGAAGGCTTATCGCAAGGCGGTGGTCAAGAATATTGAGGTGTATGGCGAGATGCACCGTTACATCCCTTATCTGGCCAAGAACGCTGGTTTCAACAAGATTGGCGAGAAGGTGGTACAGCATCAGGCCCGTAAATACGGTTCGTCGAAGTTCATGGGGCTGAATCGTTTTGTGAACGGTTATCTCGACCTGTTGACGCTCTGGTTTCTCAGTACCTTTGGTAAGAAACCGATGCACGTTTTCGGCTTCCTGGGTTCCATCATGTTCTTTATCGGTTTTGTGGCGGCTTTCTGTATCGGTGCCGACAAACTCTGGTGCCTGGCCAATCATATCCCCCAGCGACTGGTAACGGATTCACCTTATTTTTATATAGCCCTGACGATGATGATCATTGGTACGCAATTGTTCCTGACGGGATTCCTTGGCGACTTGATCAGTCGTTCGTCGACGAACCGTAATGACTATCAGATTGAGGAAACGATATGAGGAGGCTGTTGTATCTGATAGGGTTGGTCGTCATCGTGTCGTGTTCGTCGATAGATTGTCCGGTGAATAATACCGTGCATACACGCTATTGTTTTTTCAATACGGATGGAGACTCTTTGGTACTGATGGATACGCTGACGGTGACCACTGTCAAGAAAGACGGCACGGATACGTTGATTCTCAACCGACTTGTTGGCAAGGCATCGTTCTCACTCCCCATGAGCTATTCTCATCCCGAGGATGTGCTGGTGTTCAATCTTTTTGACAATGACTACAGCGTCTATGACACCGTATGGGTAAAGAAGGATGATATTCCCCGTTTCGAGTCGGTAGATTGTAAGGTCGCTTACTTCCATCAGTTGACAGGTGTGCGCTATACTACTCATTTCGTTGATTCTATCGTGATTAGAAATCCATTAGTGGATTATGACAAGCAGACCATTCATTTCTATATTTATCCGAAGGTTGGCGATTAGTCTGCTGCTGTTGTCGGCAATATCGGCTACCCAGGCGCAAATGAAGTTCTTCAGGATGCAGAAAGACTCCATTCCGCTGTTCCGTGGGTTCTCTGTTTCGTTCGACTTGGTAGGTGCCGGCATGTTGGCGCTTTCTGACTACGGACAGTATGAGGGGGCGTTTCGTCTTAATCTGCACGACGAGTGGTTCCCGATTGTGGAGGTTGGTCTTGGTAAGGCAGAACACAACGACGAAGTGACCAAATTATACTACAAGACCTCAGCCCCTTATTTCAGGATAGGTATCGATAGGAACTTGTTGAAGGACAAACATGGTCCAAACCGTCTGTACGGTGGCCTGCGCTATGCTTACACTTCGTATAAGGTTGATATCTCAAGACCTGTGTTCGAAGATCCTGTCTGGAAGTGGGATACGTCATTTGATGTGAAGGATGCTTCATGCTACTACCATTGGCTGGAGGTTGTCGTAGGTGTCGATGCGAAGATATTCGGACCGTTACACCTCGGATGGAGTGCGCGCTACAAAAGGCGCATTGCTCGCTCCAAACCTGAATTTGGTGACACCTGGTATGTGCCTGGCTTCGGTCCCAGTAGTGATGACAGGTTGGGTGTCACGTTTAATGTCATCATTGATATTTAGTCTATGGACGAGAAGCAGAGAAAACGGTTGTTATGGCAAGTGCCTTTCCTCGTACTCCTGATTGTGGGGACGGTGCTCATTATTCGCCAGCAGCAGAATATGCCTTATCAGAAATATTCCGACTTCGTGTTTGGCACCACCTTTTCGGTGACCTACCAGTGTGACTCCGACTTGAGCCATAGCATTAAGGACGAACTGATGAAGGTGGACTTCTCGCTGTCGCCTTTCAATGAGAAATCCGTCATCACGGCTATTAACAACAATCAGGAGGTGACTCCGGATAAGATGTTTATGGACGTCTTTACGCTAGCGATGGAGGTGTCGCGTGAGACTGAAGGTGCCTTTGACATCACGGTGGCGCCACTGGTGAATGCCTGGGGATTCGGATTCAAGAATGGTAGGAAACCGACAACTCAGCAGGTAGATAGTCTTCGTCGGATCATCGGATACCAGAAGGTTTCGGTGGTAAATGGGAAGATTCATAAGCAGGATCCGCGTATGATGCTCGACTGTTCGGCCATTGCCAAGGGTTATGGTACTGACGTCGTGGCCCGTTTCCTTCGCAGTAGGGGCGTGAATAATTATATGGTAGAAGTGGGTGGAGAGATTGTTACTAAAGGGGTGAATCCGGATCGTTTGCCCTGGAAGGTGGGTGTTATCAAGCCTGATGACGATTCACTGAACGTGTCACACGAGTTGCAGACCGTATTGAATGTGACAGATATCGCTATGGCTACCAGTGGCAACTATCGCAGATTCTATTATAAGAACGGAAAGAAATACGCACATAC
Source organism: uncultured Prevotellaceae bacterium (assembly GCA_902771155.1). Next base: position 92,073 of record CACXVS010000005.1, on the reverse strand, counting down.
CATCGATCCGAAGACGGGTTATCCCGTACAGCACAACATCCTCTCGGCCACAGTGTTGGCCAAGACCTGTGCACAGGCCGATGCCTATGCCACCTCGTTTATGGTGTTGGGACTCGACGGTGCGAAGAAAATACTGGAGCGCCATCCGGAACTGATGGCTTACTTTATTTATGACGACGGACAAGGGAAGAATGCCGTTTGGTTCTCCCCGTCCCTAAAAGACAAGATTGCTCACTGATGCCTACCTTGAGGATATATGACCAGTTGCTCCAGTTCCCCCTCTTCCAGGGGATGAGTCGTGACGACTTGGAGATCATCGCTGGACATATCCGCTTCGGCTTTGTGAAGGTAAATGCAGGTAAACCCATCATACGCATTGGTGAGGCCTGTACCCAGCTCTGTTTCCTGATTAATGGTGCTGTGAAGGTGGAAACCTATGGCGACGAGCACCGTTATATGGTGGTGGAACAGGTATCTGCACCATATATCCTGCAGCAGGAGGCCATCTTTGGCTATTACCAGTCATATACCCATAATTTCATCGCTCTTACGGATGTCAACCTCCTGACGATTGCAAAGGAGGAGATGTTGCGCCTGCTGGAAGACTTCCTGGTATTTCGGCTGAATCTGGTCAATCAGTTCGCTACCCAGACCCAGAAACATATCCACCAGACTTGGCGACGCTGTCCGCTGACACTGAGAGACCGGGTGGTACGATTCCTGACGCAGCACTGCATCTATCCGGCAGGGCAGAAGACATTCTATATCCTGATGGAGAAACTGGCCGAGGAGTTGAACGACAGTCGTCTGAATGTATCGCGTGTACTGAACCGTTTGCAGGCAGAGGGGCTGGTGGAATTGCATCGTGGACGGGTGGAAGTCCCCCAGTTAGAGCGGTTGTTGATGTAAATTATTATAAAAAATACTACAGATTGATGTGGGTCTCGCTTTTTTTTGTACTTTTGCATACCAAATAAGTTAGTAACAGTTATGATGAACGAGCAACAAGAGAGAAAGAATCCGTTTTTTCTGCCATATAACACGCCCCACGACGTAGCCCCCTTTGACCGTATCCGTCTGGAGGACTATGAGGAAGCGATGCTGGAGGGTATCAGGCGTGACGATGAGCAGATCGACAAGATAGTCAATAATCCTGAGAGGCCCACTTTCGACAATACCATCATTAATGTTGATGACGAGAAGGACGACAATGGTTATTACGACTTGCTGAGTCGTGTGTCCACCGTGTTCTTCAACCTGTTGTCGGCAGAGACCAACGACGAGATGGATGCCCTGGCCCAGAAGATGAGTCCGATACTGACGAAGCATGCCAACGATATTCGTCTCAATGAGAAACTTTTTGAGCGCATCAAATACGTGCATCGCCACCATCGAAAGCTGACGGCAGAGGAGAAGATGCTGCTCGACAACTGCTACGATGGTTTTGTGCGCAGTGGTGCCTTGCTCGATGTCGCCGGTAAAGAGCGTCTGCGCCAGCTCACGGAGGAGGCTTCGATGCTGGGTCTGCAGTTCTCGCAGAACCTGTTGAAAGAGAACAAAGCCTTTACCCTGCATATTACAGACGAGGCACAGCTCGACGGTCTGCCTGAAACAGCCCGCGAAGCGGCTGCTCTCGCTGCGAAGGAACAGGAGAAGGAAGGGTGGGTATTTACGCTCGACTTCCCTTCCTATTCGCCTTTTATGACCTATAGCACCCAGCGCGAGCTCCGCAAGCAGTTGTATATGGCCAAGAATACAGAGTGTACGCACGACAATACGGAGAACAATATCGAGATCTGCAAGCGACTCATCAACCTGCGTCGTGAGATGGCTCAGCTGCTCGGTTATAAGACCTATGCCGACTATGTGCTGAAGCACCGTATGGCAGGGAATGTGCGACATGTCTATCAATTGCTCAACGATCTCATCGACGCCTATAAGCCTACAGCTCATCAGGAAGTCAAGGCCATCGAGAGAATGGCACGGAAGCTGGAGGGCAAGGATTTCAAACTGGAACCGTGGGACTTCTCTTTCTACTCCCACAAGCTGCAACTCGAGAAATACAATATCGATGCAGAGATGTTGCGCCCTTACTTCGAACTCTCAAAGGTGATCGAAGGCGTATTCGGACTGGCCAATCGCCTCTACGGCATTACGTTCAAGGAGAACAAGGATATCCCAGTCTATCATCCCGATGTGAAAGCCTACGAGGTGTTTGATAAGGACGGCTCGTTTCTTGCAGTTTTCTATGCCGATTTCCATCCACGTAAAGGCAAACAGGGTGGGGCTTGGATGACGGAATATCAGGGTCAGTGGATGGAACGTATTGATACGAAAAAACCGTTCAGTCTGGAGAACAGCAAGAATGTACGTCCGCATGTCAGTGTGGTGATGAACCTCACAAAACCCACGGCAGAGAAACCGGCCTTGTTGACACTGGGCGAGGTGGAGACTTTCCTCCATGAGTTTGGTCATTCACTACATGGTATGTTTGCCAACACCCGTTTTGAGAGCCTCAGTGGTACCAATGTGTGGTGGGACTTCGTTGAATTGCCTTCGCAGTTTATGGAGAATTTCGCCGTCGAGAAGGAGTTCTTACGTACTTTCGCCTTCCATTACCAGACGGGTGAGCCTTTGCCCGACGAACTTATCGACCGTATCGTGAAGAGCCGTAATTTCAATGTGGCCTATGCCTGTATGCGACAGGTCAGTTTTGGACTCCTCGACATGGCCTATTATACGAAGAAAGACGAGTTTACCGACAATATCATCCCCTTCGAGAAGAAAGCCTGGGAGAAGGCGATGGTCTTGCCTCAATTGCCTGATACCTGTATGACGGTACAGTTCTCACATATCATGGCAGGTGGTTATGCCGCAGGTTATTACAGCTATAAGTGGGCAGAGGTGCTCGATGCCGATGCCTTCGCTGTATTCAAGAAGGAAGGCGTCTTTAATCAGGCGACGGCTCAGCGCTTTCGCGATAATATCCTCTCGAAAGGAGGCACGGAGAATCCGATGGAACTATATAAACGGTTCAAGGGTGGAGAACCCACCATTGACGCATTGTTAAAGAGAAATGGAATCAAACATTAAGCAACAGAAACTGGATTCGCGCTATCTGAGGATGGCGCGTATCTGGGCAGAGAACTCATACTGCAAGCGCCGACAGGTTGGTGCTATTGTGGTGAAGGATCAGATGATTATCAGCGACGGATATAATGGGACGCCCAGTGGCTTTGAGAATATCTGTGAGGATGAGAATAACGTCACCAAACCCTATGTGCTCCATGCTGAGGCCAACGCCCTGACCAAACTTGCACGCAGCAATAACAACAGCGATGGCGCTACTATCTATATCACCGCTTCACCCTGCATAGAGTGTGCAAAACTGATTATACAGGCTGGCATCAAACGAGTGGTCTATGGTGAAAAATACCGTCTTACCGATGGTATAGACCTCTTAGAGCGTGCTGGTATTGAAGTGGTTTACATGGATGTCAATTCAAACACAGAAACACTATGAGTAAAGGAAAGAATTATCGTTTTACGCCGCTTTGGATGGCCATTTCAGTTGTCATCGGAATCTTGATAGGTTCTTTCTATGCCAATCATTTTTCAGGTAATCGTCTGAGCATCATCAATACAAGCGGCAATAAGCTCAACAACCTGCTCCACATCATCGACGACCAGTATGTCGATACGGTGAATGTCAACGACCTTGTGGAGAAGGCGATGCCCCAGATCCTGAGCGAGCTCGATCCTCACTCGGTATATATTACGGCCCGTGAGGGAGAGATTGCCAACGACGATCTGCGGGGCTCTTTCTCGGGTATTGGCATTGAGTTTGTGATCCGTCAGGATACGATTCGTGTGCAGAATGTCATCAGCAACGGTCCTGCAGAAAGGGCCGGCGTGTTGGCGGGTGATAAGATTGTGGAGGTTGACGACTCTGTCTTTGTAGGCAAGAAAGTAACCAACGAGGAGGCCATGCATCGTCTGAAAGGTCCGAAGGACACCAAGGTGAAGTTAGGTGTGCTCCGCTATGGTGAAAAGAAAATCCAGCATATTACCGTTACGCGTGGAGAAATTCCCACGAAGAGTGTCACAGCCAGTTATATGCTCGACGAAGAAAGTGGTTATATCAAGATACGCAATTTTGGGGAGAATACCTATCCCGAGCTGCTGATTGCCCTTGCCAAACTCTCCCAGAAAGGATTCTCCAATCTGGTTATCGACCTGCGCAGCAATACGGGTGGTTATCTGGAGTCGGCAGTGCAGATTGCCAATGAGTTCCTGTCGAAAGGTCAGCTCATCGTCTATACAGAAGGCCGTCGTTATCCCCGTCAGGAGTATCGTGCTGACGGACGAGGCTCTTATCAGCAGATTCCGCTCGTGATCCTTGTTGATGAGGCTTCAGCCTCTGCCTCCGAGATTCTGGCAGGCGCCATTCAGGACAATGACCGTGGTACCATCGTAGGTCGTCGCTCGTTTGGCAAGGGACTTGTACAGAAACCCATGGAGTTTACCGACCACTCGATGATCCGTCTGACCATTGCCCGCTATTATACTCCTTCTGGTCGTTGTATCCAGAAACCTTATGCAGACGGGAACGACTATGAAGGCGACTGGATGCAACGTTATCAGCATGGTGAGTTCTTCTCTCAGGACAGTATTAAACATACAGGTCCGGCCTATCACACCAATAATGGGCGTACGGTCTATGGTGGTGGCGGAATTACGCCCGACATCTTTATTCCTGAAGATACTATCGGTATGACCTCTTATTATAAGGAAGCCTCCATGTCGGGACTTATCTTGCAGTTTGCTTATAATTACACCGATGAGAATCGTGCCAAACTGAGCAGTTTTACCGATGTATGGGAGATGGAGCGCTATCTGAAAGGTCAGAATACGGTGGAAAAGTTCGTCGTTTTTGCCGATAAGAACGGACTGAAACGTCGTAACCTCATGATTCAGAAGTCGCATAAGCTGTTGGAGCGTTATGTTAACAGCCGTATTATTTATAACATCCTCAATGAACAGGCATGGACCGAATACCTCAATAGCGATGATCCTGCCATCATAGAAACGCTCCGCTTGTTCCGTAATAATGCGGCTTTCCCAAAGAACGAGACACCCCAGCCAGCAGAAGGCCGCAAGGTGGCTATGGCTTTTGATAGCCGTAGCCTGAAGGCTTCGAAGTCTTTCATTGCCTATGCATAAGGCCGAATTGCGACAGTTAATCAGACAACAGAAACGACAGTTAGCTCTAGTCCAACTGGGGCAGCTGTCGCTTCCTGTTTTGAATCGTTTGAGCCCTCTTTTGGATGGGGTTTCCGTCGTTATGGCTTACTATTCCCTTTCTGATGAAGTCTGCACGCATCAGTTGATCGACGAACTGGTGGCAGCGGGGAAAACAGTTTTGTTGCCCAAGGTGCTCGACGACGAAACAATGGAACTGCGTCGCTATCAGTCGGTCGCTGATTTGCGTGAGGGTGCTTTTCATATCATGGAACCTGTCGGAGAACCCTTTACCGACTATGAACAGATAGAGGTAGCCCTGATTCCTGGTGTAGCCTTCGATGCTGAAGGTCATCGTCTGGGCAGAGGAAAAGGCTATTACGATCGTTTCCTACAATCTCTGCCAGCAGTCAGGAAGATAGGCGTTTGTTTCGATTTTCAAAAGGTGGAATCGGTTCCTTTTGAGGCACATGATGTCATTGTGGATGTCGTGGTCTAATTGAAACGGATGTCGGCAATCACCTGACTACCTACTTGTTCATTCAACTTTTTCACGATCTCCTTTTTTTGCATAGATAACTCTGCCCTTAATGCAGGAATGGTCAGGTGCACAAACAGCGTCTGGTTGCGGATATATAGTCCCTCGGTATACTTGGCTATTGCCTCACCCATGACTGTGGGCCACTCGTCGATGAGCCGCTTCTGTAATAATGGCGTCTCTAATCCCTGAACGCGCAAGTTGCGCATAATCAGATCCTTAATCTGTTGTACGTCCCTTTTAAACATTAATTTCTCCGTTTTCTACATGGAATATCTTATAGTCGTGCGAAGAGCGGCTAAGTATGCTGTCCAGGTGCTCGCGGTTGGTGTCGGTAATGAAGATCTGTCCGAACTCGTCGCCCGCCACCAGTCTGACTATCTGCTCTACACGCTCAGCGTCTAACTTGTCGAAGATGTCATCGAGCAACAAGAGGGGAGTGGTGCGGTTGTTCGTACGGCGCAGGAAATCAAACTGTGCCAGTTTCAGTGAGATCACAAAGGTTTTGTGCTGGCCCTGACTACCCTCCCGCTTCATCGGATGACCTCCTAGCGAGAATATCAGGTCGTCTTTATGCACTCCATGCAGAGAGAATCCCATAATGCGGTCTTTCGCTCTGTCTCGTTGGATGACCTCCAACAAAGGCCCGCGCTGACAATGCGATACATACTCAATGGCCACCTGTTCCCTGTTGCCAGAAATCTGTTCATAGTAGTTCTGGAAAATGGGCACCAGTTCCTTCACAAATGCTTCTCTCCGCTTGTAGATGCGCTCTCCCTCGATAGCCATCTGCTCTTCCCACAGTGCCATCACCTCCAGGTCGGGCTCCTCTTCCTGTTTCAACATGGTGTTACGCTGTTGCAGGGCTTTATTATAGCGGTTAATGGATTCTATGTAATTGCGGTCGTACTGTGAGATGACCACGTCCATCAGCCGTCTGCGCTCTTCGCTGCCACCCTCAATGAGCAGTGTGTCAGAGGGTGAAACCATCACCAGCGGTATCAAGCCGATGTGTTCCGACAGCCGTTTGTACTCCTTTTTGTTACGCTTGAAATGCTTTTTTGTGCCACGTTTCATACCGCAATAGATGTCCAGATCCTCTGAATAGGTGCCCTCAATGACCAGGAATTCCTGACCGTGGCGAATCACCTGGGAATCAATGGGATTGTTGGCAGAATGACAGAATGAGAGGAAGTATATGGCGTCGAGCACATTCGTCTTACCCACACCGTTCTGGCCTATCAGACAATTGATCTTTGGCGACAGTTCCAGTGTGGCGGATGGGATGTTCTTATAGTTAAGAAGCGACAACTTTTCGAGAATCATGATGCAAAGATACGGATTTTTTCTTATAATCTTTTTGTTTTTCACTTTTTTATTGTAACTTTGCACCCGATTTTTGAAAATTAATACAAAAAATATAATGGCAACAAACAAACAACAGCAGGCAACTCCCACTATGGAGGAGTCCCTGAACAAGAGCGAGGCCTTATTCTTGAAGTATAAGAAGGCCATCATTGCTGCCGTGGTGGCAATCGTCGTCATCATCGGTGGTGCAGTACTTTACAAGACTTATATCTCTGAGCCCAATGAGCAGAAGGCCAGCACGGCTATTGCTAAGGGTCAGGAGTATTTTGCACAGGGCCTTTTCCAGCAGGCTCTTTCTGGCGACAGCACAGGTTTCAAGGGCTTTGCCAAACTGGCCGACGAATTCAGTAGCACAGATGCCGGTAATCTGGCAAACCTCTATGCCGGACTCTGCAATGCCCAGCTTGGCAAGTGGGATGAGGCTGCAAAGTATCTCGAGAAATATGACGGTGCCGACGACCAGATGATCACTCCTGTGGCTGAGGGTGCACTTGGCAATGTCTATGCCCATCTTAACCAGCTCGACAAGGCTGTATCTCATTTGAAGAAGGCTGCCGAGAAAGCCGATAACAACTCTCTGTCGCCCACCTTCCTCGTACAGGCCGGTGAGATCCTCGAGAGTCAGGGTAAGGCCGACGAGGCTCTGAAGCTCTATCAGCAGGTGAAGGAGAAGTACTTCAATTCCATGATGTACTCTCGTATCGACGAGTATATCGAGCGCGTTTCTGCAAAATAAGATGGCTACAGCACTCCATAACCTCAGTGACTACGACTTTTCGAAGGTTCCTGATGCTTCGAACATGATCTTTGGCGTGGTCGTGGCAGAGTGGAATCCCGAGATAACCGGCGCTCTGCTCGAAGGTTGTGTCTCCACCTTGGAGAAACACGGCGCTCTGCCTGAGAATATCCATGTGAAGACCGTCCCCGGTTCCTTTGAGCTGATCTATGGTGCCCACCAGATGACACTTAACGACGGCTATGATGCAGTGATTATTCTGGGTTGTGTGATTCGTGGTGAGACACCCCATTTCGACTATATCTGTCAAGGAGTCACAGAGGGTGTTGCCCGCATGAATGCCACCAGCAATATTCCTGTTATCTATGGTCTTCTTACGACCAACGATCTGCAACAGGCCAAGGACCGTGCAGGTGGCAAGCACGGCAATAAGGGCGATGAGTGCGCCATAGTCGCCATCAAGATGGCAAAGTTCTGATGTCGTTTTGTTATTCCTGTTTATTCAGACAGTTTAGGTAGTCTGTTCTGGCTTGGGTAATCTGATAACAGAAGGAATTGCTGTTATGCAGATATGCCACGTTGATAGAGGCCAGTATCCGGGCTGCCTCGATGTCTGTACTCCAGTGATAGCCGGAGACGAGGCGATTATAGCCAAAGTCGTAACCACGGCGCAGAATCTGATCTTGATAGGCAGGGATGACCTCGGCCAAGACCAATGCTACGGACCAGGCAAAACTTGTGTGACCAGAGGGGTAACTGGAAGAGCCTCTGTACTTTATCTCTTCTTCTGGCATAGCCGTAGGCTCTTCCAATTCTTCAAAAGGACGTGGGCGGTAAAATGCCCATTTGACTCTATTCGTAATGTCAATACTTGCGGTTTGGACATCTTCTATAAGCTTGCAGATATTAGGGGTATTATCAGGCGAGATATCTATGCCAAGAACTTCACTATAGACATGGAACATATAATCCGCACTTTCATTACCGTCGGCTATAGCCTGTTCTACACGTGGTGTGTCGCGTAAGGTCTTGGCATATCTGTAGTGTTCAAGATCGGCCTCGTAGCGGTAACTGTCGTTGTTAACGGGAGGGTTAAGTATATAATAGCCTAATGGAATGGCTGAGTTGGCTACGGCATCATAGTCGGCAGGCATTCCAAGTAATTGCCTGTATTCATCACGTGCAGTCAGGATGTCATTCTTCAAGAGCTCGTTGTTATGAGCCTGGGCTACAGAGGCAGATCCACTGAGATAACCCCCATTGACATCGCTTTGGAAATTAGAACCGCTGATTACACGATCTTCGCCGAATAGGAAAGCCTGTCGCAGAATACTTTCCTGCCGAGGTGGCCACATCTCCGCTAAGATGAGAGCTGCGGCCCAACAACCAGCGGTGGTAGCAGAAACGAAGGAACCAGTGTCATCCTCCTTATCGGCGGCAATCCATGCCTCTTCCCCCATAAATGCAAATGGACGAGGACGCTTGTAAAACGACTTGGCTGTTGTTGCACTGTGCCACCCCGTCCAGTATGCTTTGTCCAATAATTTCGACAGGGCTGGTGCTATCTCATAAGTAATGGCGTTAAGACCGAGAACCCCCGCCATCATGGAGTGTACGGCATAAGATCCTCTAAGAGCGTGTTTCTTGGCTTGTATGGCGCGTTCTGTGGTACGCTGTGTCTTGCCCCATTCCCATTGTATCCTGTCATCAATGAATCGGGGATCATCCTGTCCGACAGGTTCTGGCAGATAGTTAACGGCATTGGGCATCTGTGATAGTTCTACATAGCCGTTAAGAATATCTTCAGAAGGCACTTCTGACCCTACTCCGATTAAAATAACCAAATCGGCTACATTGATGATTCCGTCTTTATTTAAATCGGCCTTTTCATAGTCATAATCTGTAGAAGGATTCCCAATGATGTAGTCTCTTATTGCCTTGATATCATTATCGTCGATGATATCGTCACGATTCACATCATTCCAATTGGCAGCCATTATAAATGATGGCAGCAAGATGATAGTTAAGATAATAGTTAATTTCTTCATGGTTTATATGAATTGTCAGGCAGTCAGTTCGTTACCGGTGTAAAGCATATAATAGCGTCCCCGAAGGGTGAGGAGTTGATCGTGAGTGCCTTGTTCGATGATGCGGCCATGATCGAGTACGATGATCTGATCGGCATTGCGCACCGTACTTAGGCGGTGGGCGATGACAAAGGTAGTTCGTCCCTTCATCAGTGAGTCCATGCCTTGTTGTACCAGTTGTTCCGTACGGGTGTCGATGCTACTCGTAGCCTCGTCGAGAATCAGCACTGGAGGATTGGATACTGCGGCTCTCGCAATCGCCAACAGTTGGCGTTCACCTTGTGACAGGTTGCCACCATCACCATTGAGAATGGTCTGGTAACTGTGAGGAAGTCGGCGGATAAAGTCATCGGCACCCACTAAGCGTGCCGCCTGCATACACTCCTCGTCGGTAGCGTTCAGTTTGCCATAGCGGATATTGTCGAGCACGCTACCCGTAAAGAGGTGTGTCTCCTGCAGCACGATGCTCATACCCTGACGCAACGACTTCTTCGAGATGTCGGTAATGGGAATGCCGTCGTAGAGAATACGACCTCCCTGAATCTCGTAGAAACGGTTGATGAGATTGATAATAGTGGTCTTGCCGGCACCAGTCCCTCCCACAAAGGCAATCTTCTGCCCAGGGTTGGTATTGATGTCTATGTCGAAGAGCACTTGTTTCTCTGGGGTATAGCCGAAGTCAACGTCTGTGAAATCCACGTCACCCTTCGGGTCCTCCAAAACGACCTTACCTTCATCCACCTCAGGCTCAGCATCGCCTAAGGCAAACACGCGCTCGGCTCCCACGGAGGCATTGAGTACGGAGTTGATTTGCTGACTCACCTGTGAGATAGGTCTTGTAAAACTCTTGTTCAGCTGCAGGAAGGCCACCACTGTTCCCAGTGATACCATAGCGATGGAAGGGTTAATGGCTAGTGTGGCACCTACCACTGCGAGCAGCACGAAACCGAAATTGCTGATGCCACCATTCACGGGCATCACGATATTGGCGATACGGTTGGCATTGCAGGCCGAAGCACGCAGTTGTTCGTTGATATCCTCAAACTTGTTGATGGCCTTTTCCTCGTGGCAGAATATCTTCACTACCTTCTGACCTGTCAGCATCTCCTCGATGAATCCGTTGACATTGGCCAGTCGTTGCTGTTGGGTACGGAAGTAGTTACGTGAGCGCTTTCCCAGTTTGGTGGTGCTAACAGCCATCACGACAGCCATAGCTACACTCACCACCGTTAGTGGGATACTCATCACAATCATCGACGTGAAGGTGGCCACGATGGTGATAACCGATGAGAACACTTGGGCCATAGCTGTGGATATCATCTGGCGTAGCGAATCAACATCGTTGGTATAGACAGACATGATATCGCCATGCGAACGCTGGTCGAAATAGCTTATCGGCAGATGTTGCATCTTCTCGAAGATGGTTTTTCTCAGACGTAGCATTGTGCCTTGACTGATGTGGATCATCAAACGGTTATAGGTATAAGAGCACACCGTACCGAAGAAGAGTATGAGTCCCAGTTTGAACAACGTCTGCGCCAAAGACTGGTACTCGGGATTGTTCACCTGCGTCAGGGGTACGATATAGTCGTCGATAAGCGTCTTGGTAAACAGCGAGGAGATGAGTGAGGTGATTGAGGAGATGAACACACAGGCCAGAACCACCACGATGGCCCACCTGTAGTGCTGCATGACAAAGGAGAACATCCGCAGAAGGATGGCCCGCTGCTGCTTGTCAACCTTCTGAAATCCGGCTTGTGCCCTTGGGGCTCTTGGTCCTCCGAAGTTAGGTTGTCTCATGCAGCACCTCCTTTCGGGGCATCAAAGTCGCCCTTATCCGCCTTCTGTATGGCATAAATCTCCTGATAGAGCTGGTTTGTCTTCAACAGGTTCTCGTGGGTGTCGAATCCCGTTACCACCCCGTTGTCCATCACTAGTATGCGGTCGCAGTCTTTTACACTGAGTATGCGTTGGGCGATGATGATCTTTGTCATCTCGGGCAATTGAGTGTGGATAGCTTCCCTGATCTTGGCATCTGTCGCCGTGTCGCAGGCCGATGTCGAGTCGTCGAGCACCAGAATCTTGGGTTGCTTCAGTAAGGCGCGAGCGATGCAGAGACGTTGTTTCTGACCTCCGCTCACGTTTGTGCCACCCTGTTCGATGTGTGTGTTGTAACCTTCGGGCATTTGCTCTATAAACTCGTCGGCACAAGCCAGATGGCATGCCTCCTTACAGTCCTCCTCCGTTGCTTCAGGGTTACCCCAGCGCAGATTGTCGAGGATTGAACCTGAGAAGAGGATATTGTTCTGTAGCACCACACTGACGTCGTTTCTGAGTGTCGTCAGGTCATATTCCTTTACATTACGTCCTCCTACCATCACTTCGCCTTGCGTGACGTCGTAGAGGCGTGAAATCAGATTGACGAGCGACGATTTACCTGAGCCAGTACCACCGATGACGCCGATGGTCTCACCACTCTTGATGACGAAACTCACGTTATAGAGTGCCGAGCGACGGCTCTTGCCTGGTGTCTGGCGTACATAGTCGAAGCGTACGCCTCGGAATGCTACGCTACCGTCAGCGATCTCATAGACGGGCTTTTCGGGATTCACAATGTCGGGTTCCTCCTCAATAATCTCTGACACACGCTTGGCTGAGGCGGCACTCTGTGTGAGTGTCACGAATATCATTGAGAGCATCATCAGCGACATCAGTATCGACATCACGTAACTGAACAGCGAGGTCAGTTCACCAGTAGTCAGTGTTCCTTCCACGATATAGTGGGCCCCCAACCACGACAGGGCGATGATACAGCCATACACCACCATGTTCATAATGGGGTGGTTCCATGCCATCAGACTCTCCGCGCGTACATATAATTTATAGAGATTCTCTGCGGCTCCTGCAAATTTCTTGTTCTCATAGTCTTCGCGCACAAAAGCCTTAACCAGTCTGATTCCCGTAATGTTCTCCTGCACACTCAGGTTCAATTCGTCGTACTTCACAAACACCTGTTGGAACAGACGGGCAACCCTCGAAATGATATGGTAAAGCGAGAAGCTCAGTATCACCAGTGCCACGAGGAACACCAGCGACAGCCGGGCATCGATGACTAGGCACATCAGTATTGAAAGCATCAGTTTGAAAGGGGCCCTCACGCTGATTCCCAGTATCTGCTGGAACGCACTTTGTAGCGAGTTTACATCAGTGGTCATACGGGTGATTAGTCCCGATATGGCATATTTGTCGATATCAGAGAAGGCCAGTCGCTGGATATTGCGATACATCGCCGAGCGCAGGTTGGCGGCAAAGCCTGTCGATGCGTAGGCCGAGCAGCGTCCCCCGAGTATGCCAAACACCATGCTCATCAGTGCCATTCCTAGCATGATGGTGCCGTAATAATACACGTTCCGCATGTCGCCTGCATTGATGCCCTTGTCTATAAGCGAGGCCGTCACGTAAGGTATCAGCACGTCCATCAACACCTCCAGTGCCGTCCACACGGGGGTGAGGATGGTGGCGGTCTGATAGCCTCTGATCTGTTTGGTAAGCGTCTTTAGCATTGGCTTAAAATCGATTTCGTTGGCAAAAGTACGCATTTTATTGAATATAATATCGATTTTACAGTTTTTTTTATGTCTTATCTACGTAATGTGCGGTTTTATTCGTACCTTTGCGGACAAATTAGATGAACGATGAAGTTTATTAGTTGGAATGTCAACGGTCTTCGTGCCTGCGAGGGTAAGGGCTTCAGCGATATTTTCAAGTCGCTCGATGCTGATTTCTTCTGTCTTCAGGAAACAAAGATGCAGGCAGGTCAGCTCGACCTGGCCTTCGAGGGTTACCAGAGTTACTGGAACTATGCCGAGAAGAAGGGTTATTCTGGTACCGCTATCTTTACCCGTCATCAACCCCTCAGCGTCAATTATGGCATCGGTGTAGATCTGCATGATCACGAAGGGCGCGTCGTTACGCTTGAGATGCCCGACTTCTATCTTGTATGCTGCTATACTCCAAACTCTCAGGATGGTCTGAAGCGCCTGGAGTATCGCATGTCATGGGAAGATGCCTTCCGCGGTTATCTCAAGAAGCTCGACCAGCAGAAACCGGTCATCCTCTGTGGCGACCTCAATGTAGCCCACGAGGAGATCGATATCAAGAATCCCAAGTCCAATCGTCGCAATGCGGGCTTCACCGATGAGGAGCGTGAGCAGTTCAGCGACTTGTTGGCCTGTGGGTTTACTGATACATTCCGCTACAAATATCCCGAAGAGGTGAAATACTCGTGGTGGTCGTACCGTTTCCATGCACGCGAGAAGAATGCAGGTTGGCGCATCGACTACTTTGTCATCTCCGATCGTCTGCGCGACCGTCTCGACGATGCAAAGATCCATACCGATATTATGGGTTCCGACCACTGTCCCGTAGAGCTCACCCTCCGCTAAACCTTCCGTATGACACTGCAAGAAATACTTAACGACTATAAACCCATCACGCTGGAGGAGATGAAAGACATCCGGCTGATGAATCGCATCGACACCAAATTCGTGACTACGGTGCCTGTGCTTAAACAGCTCCTCGAGATTGCACGATCCGACTATTACGTGCAGGAGACGGGTGGTCTGCGCATCTCACCTTATTACACCCTCTATTTCGATACCCCTGATTGTGCCATGTATAATCGTCACGCGGCGGGCCATCTGGTGCGCCAGAAGTTGCGCATCCGTTCTTACGTTGATGCAGGGCTCAACTTCCTCGAGGTGAAGACCAAGAACAACCACGGGCGCACCAAGAAAAAGCGTATGACGATGGAAGGCTTCGATGCCCTCCATCCCGACCATACCATCCGTTTTGAGCGTCAGGACGAGCAATACATAGTTTACGATGACTTCCTTCGCGAGCATTTGCGCTATGCCCCTGAGTCGTTGACTGAGCAGATTGAGAACCGCTTCGACCGCATCACCCTTGTCAATCAGGGCAAGACCGAGCGTCTCACTATCGATACCCATCTGCGTTTCCATAACATTGCCACTGGTATCGATCGCGATATGGGTGACATTGTCATTATCGAACTTAAGCGCGACGGTCTTCAGCCTTCGCCCATCCTAAGCAAGCTACTCCAGTTGCGCATCTTCCCCCACGGGTTCTCAAAATACGTTATTGGCTCTGCCCTTACTAACAGTGGCTTGCGGCATAATCGCATCAAACCTCGTCTGCATAGTATTGAGAAAAAGATAAAAGGATAAAAAAAGAATATATTTAAAAACAAAAGAAACGATATGGAATTTTTTGAATTATCTTCCGACTTTATGATGATGTTCATCCGCCTGCTCATCAACGTGCTCGCCACCTGGTTCATCATCGACCGTCTGTATTACCAGAAGAGTCGACGTCGCGACTTCTATTTCACCTTTATGCTCATTTCTGTTGCCATCTTCTTTATTGTCTTCTTCATGATATTCGTGCTTGAGGATATGAAGGGCAAAACATCGATGGGTGTGGGTATCGGTCTCTTTGGTATCTTCTCCATCATGCGTTATCGCACAGATACCATGCCCGTTCGTGAGATGACCTATCTCTTTGTCATCATCGCCCTCTCGCTGGTTAATGCAGTCTCTGTCAACCTACCTTATTTTGAGGTTATCGTTACCAATCTCATCATCATCCTAGCTGTAGCTGTCTGTGAGCTTCGTCTTAAGACGCATCCCACGCGTCTCATTCAGTACGACCGCATCGAGCTTATTACGCCTGCACGTCACGATGAGCTCGTTGCCGACCTCGAGAAGCGCTTGGGTGTCAAGGTTGTCAAGGTTGATGTCGGCTCCATCGACTTCTTGCGCGATATGGCAATGATCCGTGTCACCTACGAGGGTGAAACGACTACCGTAGGCAACAATCTTAAGCTCTCAAAAGATCAACTCAAAGAGTTTTAGAGGATTGAAAATTGAAGATTGAAAATGGATTTAAAAAAGTTTTTTGCGCTTTGCATTATAACAGTCCTTCCTTTGGGTGCAAGTGCTCAGAGTGATGATTTTGGAATTGATTTCACCCTCGAGGCCCAGAAGAAGGTCAACAAGCAGTTCAGTGTCAGTCTTGAAGGGGAGTATCGTACCCGCGACAACACCAAGAAGAGTGACCGTTGGGCCGTTGGCCTCAGTGCCGACTATAAGTTGACCAAGTGGCTCAAGGCCTCAGCTGGTTACACCCTGCTCTACGACAACAACGAGAAGACCTCTTATTTCGAGGCCACCGACGATGCTGTGCTCGATGGTGATGCCAATGAGGGCGATCCCAAGAAGTGTGCCTGCTACTGGGCACCTCGTCATCGCTTCAACATCTCTTTAACGTTCGACAAGAAGCTCTTTGGCGACTTCCGTTTCTCTTTGCGTGAGCGCTGGCAATATACCTATTGCCCTGAACATACCGTCAGTGAGCGTTGGAGCTACCTCGATCAGGCCTATGATGGCAAGGAGAAGGTCTATAACGGCAAGGGCAAGAATGTGCTTCGCAGTCGTCTGCAGGTGGAGTACGACAAGAAAGGTCTTGCTGTTACGCCTTATGCTAGTGTCGAGCTTTTCAATGCCTGGAGCCTTCAGAAGGTTCGCTATACTGCCGGTCTCGACTGGAAACTCTCCAGCCAGCATGCCGTCGGCTTCTTCTACCGCTATCAGAACGTCAATAACGACGATGATGACAACGAGCCTAATATCCACCTGCTCGGTCTGGGTTACAAATTCAAGTTCTAAGAAATCTTTCAGTCCGTCGTGTTCGGACTCCCAGTCCGTAACGAGCGGACTCCCAGTCCGACGGGACGGACTTTACACCCGTAGCTGAGGCATGCCAATCACCTAAGTATCAAGATCACAGGGGGGTAAACATAAAGATTAGAAGTATGCCGCCAACGTGGCGTTCATACCAATGACAAATATCCCCGCTCGTTGGAGCGGGGACATTTGTTTATTGCATGTCGTAAACAACTTGCATGAGTTGCTTGCCGAGGTCGTCGGCCTGGGCCATCGTCTGTGCTTCACTATAGACACGGATGATAGGCTCAGTGTTGGACTTGCGCAGGTGAACCCAACGGTCGGGGAAGTCGATCTTCACGCCGTCGATATCGTTGACCTTGGCGCTGTTGTCGTTCGCGAACATCTGCTTGACCTTGACGAGAATGGCATCAACATCGGTGCCGGGGGTAAGGTCGATGCGGTTCTTGGCTATCTGATAGTCGGGGAACGTCTTGCGCAGTTCACTGACGGTGCAGCCTTTCTGGGCGAGTGAGGAGAGGAACAGGGCGATGCCTACGAGGGCATCGCGGCCGTAGTGGCTCTCAGGATAGATGACACCACCATTGCCTTCGCCTCCGATGACGGCACCCACCTCTTTCATCTTGGTGGTGACGTTGACCTCACCTACTGCAGCTGCAGTGTATTGACCACCGTGTTTCTCTGTCACATCACGAAGGGCACGCGTACTACTTAAATTAGAAACAGTATTTCCAGCTGTGTGACTGAGTACGTAATCGGCTACGGATACAAGGGTGTATTCCTCGCCAAACATGGTGCCGTCTTCGCAGATAAAGGCGAGGCGATCGACATCGGGATCAACAACGATACCAAGATCGTAACCACCTTTCTTCATCTTATCCATGATGCCCTGAAGATTCTTCTCAAGAGGCTCTGGGTTGTGGGCGAAGTCACCTGTACACTCGCCATTAAGAATGGTGTATTCGACACCCAGTGCCTGAAACAATTCTGGGAGGATGATGCCACCCACGGAGTTGATGGTATCGGCACAGACGCGGAACTTGCGTTGGCGGATGGATTCGACATCGACGAGTTTCAAAGAAAGCACTGAGTCGATGTGGCGACGGTTGAAAGTGTCGTCGATGATAACCTTGCCCAGGTGATCGACCTCAGCGTAGTTGAAGTCTTCACTATCTGCGATGCGAAGTACTTCTGCACCATCAGCTGCTGTCAGGAATTCACCCTCGCGGTTGAGTAACTTCAAAGCGTTCCACTGGCGCGGATTGTGGGAGGCTGTGATGATGATGCCACCATCAGCACCCGACATCCGGACAGCTAACTCGGTGGTTGGCGTTGTAGCAAGACCGATGTCGATCACATCGTAACCCATACCAGTGAGCGTGCCGCAGACAACATCGCGCACCATAGGACCGGAAATACGGCCATCGCGGCCTACTACTATCTTTTTGCCACCGATGAATTTAGCGTAGGCGGTGGTAAACTTAACGATATCCAGTGGGTTCAGTGTATTGCCCGTGGGGCCTCCGATGGTGCCACGGATACCGGAAATGGATTTAATGAGTGTCATGAGTTTGTGTATAATAAAATCGTTATTACTCTTTCATGTACGTTATCTCGTAATAATAAGGGGTAACGTAACTGGATGCATTGGCATGACCCTGCGTGTGAGGCACGATAAGGCGCACTTTGGCGCAATCCTCGTTTTCAGCCTGAGGACGGCCCACCTTGATATATGAGAGGGGCACAAGCCAGCCCGGGGGGACAGATGCCGTGTAACGTTGGTACATGACACCACTCAGGAAGGCTGCCGTGAAGTTGCTGCCTGTACGAGATACATACATGATATCGGGCATAGCAGCATAGGCTGCCGTGTTGTTACGCGCATCTACAGAGTCAACCAGAAGGTTGAACTCAGAGAAACGGCACACGAGGTTACACTTCTGACCGTCGAGGAGCATCGAACCGCAACCTGGGCGCACAATCTGCATATAAACACCGTTCTTATCGAACTTGACGAATTCGTTGTTCTCAAGATTAGTGGTCATGCCCTGTTGGATAAACTGTTCTTCGGAGATGACGTAGATAGAGGAGTCGGAGATGAACTTTGAAATGGCGTTGCGCTCTTTCTCCTTTTTATCGCCATAGGTCTCGTAATCGTTACAACTGGCAAGAACGACTACGGTGGCTATCATTATGAATAGGAATCTCTTCATCTTGATATCATTTGACGGTGCAAAAGTACGAAGATTAATTGAAAATTGAGAATTGAGAATTAAGAATTGGGTATTATTTAACTTTTTATCACTACTTGAGTTTGTCGGCATAGGCAATAATGGCCTGTTTCACAATTTCGACGGCCTCTTCCATCGTTGTGTTCAGACGACCACCAGAAGCATTGAGGTGCCCACCACCATTGAAAAACTCCTGGGCCATGAGGTTACAAGGAAAGTCGTCGACAGAGCGCAGACTAACCCATACGAGGTTCTCTTTGTCGGAATCTTCACGTAACGAAATGGAGAGTTTGAGACCCTTGATCTGTTGAGGAATGTTGACCAGACCTTCGGCATCACCCTTGATGAAATGGAATCGACGTTGCTCGTCTTTGGTGAGCGTATAGAAGGCCGCATGGAACTCAGGCAGATAGACAAGTTTCTCGTACATGACATAGCCCATCAGGTGGATGCGGTCCTCGGAGTAGTTGTGATAGACATTGCGATAGATGCGGTCCTTGTCGATGCGGGTGGTGAGCAACTCGCTGATGATGAAATAGATCTCAGGGTTGGACGAGTTGAACGTGAAGCCGCCCGTATCGGTCATCATGCCACAATAGACGGGGGCCGCAAACTGCTTGCTGAGCCGGGGGAAGGCGCCCATCTGCCAGACGATGCGGAACACGAGTTCGCTGGTGCTCGAGGCTTCGGGGTGGGAGATGGTGAGGACAGCGGGCACATCAGGATTGGGATGGTGGTCGATGAGCACGCGGGCGGCCGGCGAAGAGACCAGGGCCTGCTCCATATCCTCTAC
Source organism: uncultured Prevotellaceae bacterium (assembly GCA_902771155.1). The sequence continues at coordinate 72,315 of CACXVS010000005.1, read as the reverse complement.
GCGGCTGGGCGTGTTGTAGTCGAGGCAGAACACGAGGTCGGCTATCTTGAACAGCATGTCGCACTTCTCGCGGTGCTTGTCGTAGCGCACGATCTTCTCGGTGTTGGGCATCCACAACAGGAAGTCGGGATACTGATCGGGCACGATGACCACGGGCTCCTTGCCCAGCGAGCGCAGATATTCAGCCCAGCCTAAAGAAGAGCCGAGGGCGTCGCCGTCGGGACTCTTGTGGCAGGTGATGAGAATGGTCTGCGCATCCGAAATCAGGTGGCTCAGCTGGGCCACCTGGTCTTCGGTCAAGATGTTGATGTCCATTTAAAAGAGCTTGTTGGGGTAAACACCTTCATCGACGAGCTGCTGGATGCGGGCTACGGTGGAGTCGCGATCGGCAGCATAGGTGACGCCAAACCACTTCGACGTGGTGTCGAGCACCTCGACGGTGGCTGTGCCCTCGGTGATGAGCTTGTTGACCATCAAGGGGATGAAGAACTCGGCCTTGAGGTTCTCCATGTTCTTCGGATCGCTGAGGAACTGCTTGAACTCGGCCTCAGAGTAGTCAAAGTAGTCGGGGGTGAAGCCCCACATGTTCATGGAGACGGGGGTGTTGTCGGCAACCTCTACCCACTGGCCCTGCTCGTCCTTATAGCGGATGGGCTCGGAAGCGGCTCCGGCATTGCTGCCGTCGGCTGCACAACGTACGATCTCCGTGCGCTCTACCACGGTGGTGAGGTGGCCCTTGTCGTTCTTCGAGCAGATGCCACGGGCTACGGTACCGTTCTCGGAGAGCGTATTGCCTACGCGGAAGCCCACCATAGCGTACTGGTTCTTGGCGCCCTCGGGCAGCTCGGAGAGGAACTTGCCGATGACCATAAAGGCATCGCGGTTATAGAAGTCGTCGCAATTGATGACGCAGAACGGCTCCTTGATGACGTCCTTACCCATGAGCACGGCGTGGTTGGTGCCCCAGGGCTTGACACGACCTTCGGGCACGCTGAAGCCTTCGGGCAGGGCGTCGAGACCCTGGAAACAGAGTTCGCAGGGGATATGACCTTCGTACTTGGAGAGGATCTGCGTGCGGAACTGCTCTTCGAAGTCCTTACGGATGACCCAGACAATCTTGCCGAAGCCTGCCTGGATGGCATCATAAATACTGTAGTCCATGATGGTCTCTCCGTTGGGGCCCAGACCGTCGAGCTGTTTCAGACCGCCGTAGCGGCTTCCCATACCTGCTGCGAGCAGGAAAAGCGTTGGTTTCATAAGCTAATTATATTAGAATTTGTAAAATTTGCGTGCAAAAGTACAAAAAAGAAATGGATTAGGCACTCCTTTAACCTCCTTTAACTCCTTAGAACGGATAACCGATGGCGAAGTTGAGCGTGTGGAGGTCCTTGAAGCGCTTGACGTTGAAGAAATAGCCTGAGACGCCATTGTCGCAAGGGATGTGGAGGGCGATACCCCAGTCGAGACGAACCACGAGGAAGCCCATGTCGTAACGCAAGCCCACACCCGTGCCGAGGGCGATGTCATTGAAGAAGCGCGAGGCCTTGAAGGTCATGCCGTCTGTCCATTTGCGCAAGGCGTAGTAAGCTTCCTCACCGGTGTATTCTTCACCGTCTTCGTCGATAAAGTCCAAGCCGACCCATTCTTCTTCAGTTCCGATATCAAACGGGCGAAGGCGCCACACGTTACCGGCATCGAGGAAGATGGCGCCCTTGAGGTTGCCAAAGAGGGGCGCACGGTATTCGAGGTTCATCACCAGCTTCATGTCGCCATTGCGCATGAGGTAGAAGAGCTGCTTGTCTTGTATGCCTAAGTCGGAGAAGGAACCAGGGCCGATGTCGCGCACCATGAAGGCACGGATGCTGTTGGCACCACCCACATAGAACTGTTCGGTAAGGGGCGCCTCGTAGCTGTTGCCGTAGCTCCAGATGATGCCGGCATTGACGTGACCCACCAGACTCGACTCCATGCCGACGCTCCACGTCTTGGTGAAGTCGGTCTCTAAGCGCAGGTACTGGGAGTAGGGCGTCTTGTACATCTCCTTATACATCTGATCGAACGGCTTGCCACGAAGACGGTCGTAGAGCGAGAGGACGTTGCCCGACTCCTCGAAGGTGGTCTCCCAACGGATGGGGTTGCGCAACGTGGCAGGACTCGTGTAGGTATAGGTGTAGCGCATCTTGGGGATGAAGTAATCGCCCATAGTACGTTCGAGATAGGAATACTTTTCGACCAGCGAGTCGTACTTTTCGGTGGTGGTGTTCTTATACTGGTACTTCACCGTGAGGGGCGAGAATTCGTGCTGGCTGGTGGCAGAGGTTTGCCAACGGTAGGTCCACTCGCCCGAGACGACGTGCATCTTGTAATATTCAGGACGGCGCACAATGTCGGTAGAGACCTTGGCGATGGTAGATGGGGTGGAGTAGAAACGACGGCGACGGATGCGACGGCTATCCTTATCCCTGCGAACGCGATCACTATTATAGAATGGTGCGATGATGCGTGGGAACTCGATGCCGACATCAGCACCATACTGGAAGGTGGAGCTGTTGTGGCCTCCACCGCGTTGCCACTCGTAAGAACCGTGGGCGTTGATATCGAGCTTCTCGCCACCGTGGAAAAGGTTGCGACGTGTGAAACCGATCTTGGCCTCAGGACCATAGCGCCCATTGCTGCGACCAATGGCATTGCACTCGAAATAGAAGTCATATGGTTTGTCGAGCACACAGTTCAAGCGCACATCAAGGGTATCAGTACCCGCACGGGGTGTAAACTGGAAATCGGTAGATGAGAACACGCCCGTAGAGTTGATCTTGCTGGCAGATTCGAGGTAGTTGTCGTAGCTGAAAAGCTGGCGTGGGCGCAACTTCAGATCCTTGAGGATGATGCTCGGACGGATGGGGGGCTTCTTACCATTGAAATAGATGGTAAGATGGCGACGACGGGTGCTATCGGTGAGCTGTTCGCGTGCCGACTTGCGGAACTGGACATTGATATTGCCGATGTACCACTTGCGGAGGGCCTCGTCGGGGAGACCGTCGGCCAGCTGGAAGCGCAACTGGGCCTTGTTGTCCACCAGGAAGGTATCGGCCAGATAAGAGGCGTAGCTGCTGTTGTAATAGTAGTAGCCGTTGTTGCGGAAGAGGGTGCTCACCCGACTACGTTCCCCATCGAGCGAGCCCACGCTGAAGGCATCGCCCTTGCGGATCTGCGACTCGGTAAGGGTAGAGTCGAGGAGCGTCTGCAAGGGTGGCGTGAAGTTGGTATAGGCCACGCTGTCGAGCGTGAAGAGGGAGTCGAGACGGACGGTATATCTGATCTTGGTCTTTTGAGGATTCTTCTGGGGCACGAGCTCGTAGGTGACATCGCCCCGGAAGTAGCCGTTGTTCTGGAGCACAGAACGGGCGACGGAGGCACGCAGGGCCGGATTGACCTTGCTCATGAGTACTGGGGGTTTGCCAAACGATTTCGTCATCCACTTGGCAAAGCGTGACTCCTTGCCTGAGTATTTATTATAGACCCAGAGGTGCCACGACCAGGGCGCGGTGTAGTAGCTGCTGCCAAAGAGCGAACCGTTGGGAACGGTGGCGAGAGCGGCCTCCAACTCCTCTTTGGTGGCGGTGAGGTGGTCGTTGTAGGCTTCGTTGTCGTATTCCTTCTCGTCGCTATAGACCGTCTTCTTCAGACCCGTAAACAACTGATCGTCTTCGGGTATGCCCTTCGTCATCGAACAAGAAACCAGGAGCAATGTCGCCAATATGTATAGGATGCTATTTCGTTTCATGAGTCGTCGGAATTGAGTCGGTTTTGATACTGTCTGTCCTGATGCTGTCGCGTTGCAGGGCAGGGGTTGTTCTGGGCTGCATGGGGCGCATGGGCATGGGTTGCTGCTCTTTCCTCCAGAAGCGGAAGATGTCCCAGAAATTGTCGAGCTTGCGGCGCCATACGAAACCTACACCATACATGCTGGTGTAACCCTCGAGCCAGTCGTATACGTTCTGTTGGAAGAAGACCTTCACATTCTGCGTGGCATTTTGGTTGAGGCGATACTCCATCGAGACATTGTCGAAGAACGAGTTGCTCTGTCCTCCAGCATAGACATTGCTGCCTGATGAAACCTTACCACCGATCTCCACCCTCAGACGGTTGTTGAGGAAGCGTTTGGCAAACTTGAACGAGTAGTCGGTATGCATGGCACCACTGGCATCGGTAGTGTTGTCAATACCAATGCTTAGGTCGAGTGATTTCAGGGCAGAGCCTGCGATGTTGTTGATCTCACTTTGCAGGAACGAACTGAGGGCAGAGTTCATTGTGAAACCGCCTGTATTGCCATCGGTTAGATACATACCCGTGGTGAGCATGGTGACAGCAATCTTACCTCGTTGTTCGGCAGACATGGTGGCCAACTCACTGCTTACGTTGTTGTCTTCAGGTGCGTCGATGATAAATTCCAGCCCCATGTCGTTGAGCGTCTTAGTAATAACCACACCACAGTTGAAGACCACAACACGACTCGCACCACCCTCGTCGTTCACAGAGGCCTTGGTGCGCTCGGTAGCGGTGATGTTGAGCTTGGGGTTCATCGCATCGCCCGTAAACTCCACATAACTACCCTCCTTGATGGTGAAGGTCTTCAGCGGAATGACGGGCAGGGAGTACTTCATCTCGCCATTGGTGACCGTATAGCGACCAGTGAGGTTGATGCCTTCTATGCCATATCTCAGGCGCAAGTCGCCACCACCCATGAGGTCCACATAGTTGGTCTCCTCGGCATTGAGGTCGCAAACGATGTGGGCACCTTCTGACACGCTGATCGTGAGGTCGGCATTGAGACCACTCGGCATGGGGCGAGAGATCACGGTCTGGGTGGAATCGGTAAAGTCGGTAAACTTCACAAGTTCATTCAGACGGTTATCAGCTGAGAGGGGAGAGTCGAGCAACATGTAGGTCATATCGGTGGTGCCAAGCACGTCGAGACGTCCTCGCATGTTCATCATTTCCAACGGTCCTTGCAGACGGGCGAAGAAATTGACGTAGGCCTTGCCGAAGGCGATGCTCTTGGCCTCTTGCTTGGAGTTGATAAGCAATAGGTTACGGGCTCGCATGCGCATGTCGATGTTGACGCGATCGAGATTGCTGAAGTCGATGTCGCCCATCATGTTGAGAGGTTCGTCGTTATAGGCGTAGAGTCCGAAGTTCTCGAGCAGGAGGTGGCTACCCACGATGCGCACAGGGTCGTTGTCGAAGCGCATGCGGATGCCGTAGGGGATACTGACGAGATAGGCAGAATCGACGTAGATCTCACCATTCACGTTGGGGTGCTTGGTGGTGCCCTCGATTCTCAGTTCGCCTTCGCCATAGCCCTCCAGACCGATAATCTGATCAGGCACCATACCGTTGGCTAAGTGGAGGGGCATGCGCGTCATCGTGAACGTGGCGTCGATAACGCCCTCATCCGTACCTGTGGATTTCTTGTTCTGGTAATAGCCGCTGAGCATGCCAATCTCCTCGTCGTCGAGCATCAGGCGCGCCTCGACAGCGTGGGTGTCGTCTTCCTTCATGAGATACACCATTTCCGTACTGATATTGCCGATGGGCGAGCCTTCGTAGGTCATGTTCTGCACACCCATATCAGAGGCGACGGAGAACTGTTCGTTCAGATCCTGCATGATGTGGTAGTCGCCATTCAGCTTACCGGTAATCTTGGGGAGGTAGGGGAGTACGGAGGTGACTTCGCCCAGATCGAGCTGGTGCACACTCACGGTGAGGTCTTGCAGCATGGTGGAATCCTGATTCTCCGTATAGATTTTCAGACCTGTCTTATCGTCGGATATCAGGTCGATCTTAGCCTGAATCTTCTTGCCTTTGGGGAGAAAGACGAAATTATCCTTGTTGAGGTTGAACTCCTTGTAGCCGATGGTGGGACGATCAGGCATGAGCTTGAGACGGATGCCGTCGGGCTCCATCTCAGCCGTGGCACCAATACGTACACCGAGTTTTTCTTTATCGTCGTAGTAGCGCAGACCCGCGAGGGCACCATGCTCGTGGAAGTGGCCGTCGATGAGGGCGTTGAACACGAATTGTGGATTCTTCTTGTTGTTGCGTATCTGAGCCTGATAGCTTAAACGCTCACCCCTTTGGGTAAGATTCAGGCGGAGGGTGTCGATACGCGTGCTATCGTAGTTGAGCGAGTAGAGATGACTTTGTCCGTTGATGCCTGTCTCTGGCGAGGTGGCTATGTCGAGCAATAGTTCTTTGAAACCAATGTTACGTATCCTTAAGAGGTCGGCAATAGGGTTGTCGCGTTTACTCTCCACATGCAGTTTCATGGTGGGCAACATGTTTCTGATGGCAGGTTGGTCGATAATGTTCTGCTCGTATTGCGCCATGATGGAGTCGGTAAGGGTGGTCAGTTGGTTAAGTACTTTTTCATAGCCTCCGCTGGCATCCACTTTGACGATGAAGTCGCCACTCTGTGCTCTGACATAGGTTGTATCGGGGTTGGTCTTCAGCAGTAGGCCAATCTTCTCGGGATAGTAGTCTTTCTTGCCGTCGTTGATGTAGAGACCAGTCAGCAATCCACTGACGTGGTGAGTCTGCTTCATATCGGAATACACATTGATATCGCCACTCATACCAATGGTGAGGGGCTTATCCACCAAACGCATCCTATAGAGATCGACCTTGACGAGATCAGGACAGACATTGGCCTCGATTTCCTTGGTGCTGAGTTCGGCATCGATGCCCACGGTACCGTCGAAGAGTTCATTATGCCCAGTGGCGCTAACATGCCCGCGTCCTTCCTTCAGCATGGCTTGTGCCGTGATGTCTGTCAGGTTCCATTGGCCATATTCAAACTGATGGATGGTGGCATCGGCCGACAAGTGACTTCGGCTATTGAGGAAGTCGATACCATAGCCTTTAGCCTTGATACTTGCAGAGACGTTGTAGAGTGAGTCGTTGGGCATGAAGTGATGCAGATTTAAATTGCTGATGTTGATGTCTGCATCGTAGCTAATGTTGTCGACCACCATGTCCCCTTTTGCATTCATTGGAATGGTGGCATCGCCTATCAGCCTGACGCTGCCAGTGCCCTCGTGCAACATCATGTTGGTGGCATAACGGGGACCATTGGCCTTCAACGTGCCTTCGAGTGTTATACCATTTGGAATACGGTAATTCTTTGTCAGACCAGGATCCATGAGTGCCGTCACAAAGTTCATGTCCTGTGTCTTGCCACTGAACTTGACATCGGCCTTCAGTTGGCGCATATCTGTGATATTCTCTGCTGTACCGTCGGCATTCAGGTGTAGGGCAGTGGGCAGGTTGATGTCGAGACCGGTAAATTCCAGTTGTTTCATATTGCCATTCACCGATCCCTTAATGGCCAACGGATGGTTTGGATAACGTTCGATAAACTTCTGTGGCAGGTCACCCATAAATCGCATCAGATCCTGCTTGCCCAGTTGGGCGTTCATTCGTAGTTTCATCTTGCCTGGATTCAGGTCGTCGGCAATGTTGAAATCAATATCGGCTTCGGCCATGATGTCAGAGTCTGGGGTACGCAACTTGAAAGCAGGCAACTTCACATTGTTGAAGGCAGAGTCGAGTTTCACACCACCAGTCAGTTCAGTAATCTCAAGTCCGCTTTTCTCTTTTAGTGCTACTTGTCGTACAAATAGCGAGGTACCTTGTGGGGAGTAGCTGATGGAGTCGATACCCAAACGTATATCGCTGAGGGCGATGTGGTTGTAGTCGAGTCCTTTGGCCTCGGGTTCTACTTTGTTGTCGTAGGCCAGTTTACCTTCGCTCCAATCCAGGCTCTCCACATTGTAGGTGCTCGTGCCGAGATCCACAATGGCTCCTCGAGCTACGGCATGGCCCATAAATGCCCTTACATTGAGGTTGTCGCCAGGCAAGTGGAGCATGATGTCTGTTTGTGCGATGCTGAGGCTGTCGGCATTGATCTTCCACTTTACTTCCGAAGTAGTCGTATCTACTGCAGCCGTATCGCTTAGTGCAATATCGAGACGAGCGTCGGAGAGTCGGGCCCCATTCACTTCGACCGTTTCTTTATCGAGGTCAATGCCTTTCGATTGTAGCCATAGTTCGTCGAGTTCGCCTTTGATGCGCAAATCGCTGATAAAACCATTGGTGTTGATTTTGGCTTGATGGAGAGAGAGATCGTCGATGACCACGCGTTTCTTCAGCAAAGGCCATAGTCTGACATCGGCTACAAGTTTGCGCACGTCGGCAATAGTATCGTTGGTTTCAGGAATACTGTCGTTTTGTTTGATGGCACGTAAACCCTCGATGCCTAAGTCGAGCGGAAACTCCAGACTGACGTGCTCTACAGTGATCTCCATGCCTGTCTTTTCAGAGGCGATAGAAGCCACTTTCTGTACCATCCAGTTTTGTACTGGCGGCAGATAGAGCAGCACGGTGAGTATGATGAAAAGCAGAATGGGTGTCAACACCGCAATCCCAATCCACTTCAAAACTTTCTTCATCGTTTTTGCGAATGACACTGCAAAAGTACACATTTCTGACGGAATGGCAAAAGATTTACCTATTTTGTTGTTATTTTGCTTCGATTTTATTGGCTGTTTGAGAATTAGTTTGTACTTTTGCAACAAACTTACAACAGAGGATGCAGAACGTTTGGCCGATAGGCATCAGCAGTGTACAGCATTTCCTGATCGATGGGATGTGCATCTGCAGTATGTTCCTGATAGTCGGGATCTACGGTAATACCTTCGGGTCTTATGGCGACCGGATGGGTATGGGTGCCATCTTGCTCTATAATGTATTGGCGTTTATGTCTCAGCCACTCTCAGGATTGTTGGCCGACCGCATGGGGCGTCGCCACTGGTTATTGATGTGGTCGGCATTGCTTATGACACTGGCTGTAGCACTGGCATCGCTGATACCGATATTGGTAGTTAGCTCGCTGACTCTGATGGAACAAGGTCTTGCTGAGTGTCTTATCATTTCTGTTGCTGTACTTTTAGGGACAGGCAATTCGCTCTTCCACGTGTGGGGAGGCAAGCAGGCTGTGGTGAAGACTGGCAACGACATCCGCGCTTTGGGTGTGTTTGTCTCTACAGGTGTAATGGGATTGGCCGTTGGTTTGGTTTTCCGCTCGTGGCCGTTGCTCTATGGTCTGCTGCTGCTTTACGTGGGTTTGGCCATTGCCTATGTCTATCATGATGATGGCTTGGCGAAGCCCGTTTCTGATATCCGACTACGTTCCAACTGGTTCACTCCAGTGCGGATATGGACACTGGTAGTAGCCTTGATGCTGTTTGTGTGCTATCGCTCTTTTGCCAATGAGTTGTTCTCAGGTGGCATATCTAAGACAGAGGAACTTATTCTGTGGATTGCAGTCTCGTCGATGCTGGGTAAGATGGCGGGAGGCTGGATAGCCCGCTATATAGGTATTCTCTGGTCGATGATGGTGATTCTGGCAGGTGTGGCACTATGCTTCCTTTTCAGGGGAGAGTATGAGGGCGTGCTCTTGTTGGGTGTGTTCTTGATGAACTGCACGATGCCTATCACACTCTATCTGGCCAACGTCTTGCTTCCCCGACGTGAGGGTATGGCTTTCGGACTCTTGGCAGCGGCATTGCTACCAGGCTATCTGTTGGCTGTGTATATGTAAGGAGGAGGATGTGAGATGATCATGAGACTACTCTGGCCGTTGGTGGTCACAATCGTCATCGAATGGTGCATGTTGCTCTATCTGGGTGAACGCCGTAGAAAAGTGCTCTGGGGCTCTGTCGTAGTGAACGTCCTGACGAATGTGCCTCTGAACCTCTTCGCCGTTTATGTTTCCAGTGGATGGGCAACGGTGGTGGTAGGCGAACTGTTAGTGGTACTGATCGAAGCGCTCTGGTATGCATGGTTGGTTAATGACTGGCATCAGTCGCTTGTGTATAGTGTGTTGTGTAATGCTGTCAGTTTTCTGACAGGTCTCTTGTTTCAACTGATTTATTTGGTTTTAAATATTTAATTTAATTATTGTTAGTTATGTTTTTGTTAGATGTTCTTCCTGTTGATCCCTCAGGGCATGCTCGTCGAATCAGGGAAATCAAACCGGTGATTATTGATACTGTTGACACAGTTCGTGACTCGATCAATGCTACCAAGGATGCCCTTGTCGATAGTGTTGCCCAGTCGCAGCTGATTCTCGACAATGCCTCACAAGGTGGTGAAGCCTCGCTGGTATTGCCCATTGCGGTGGTGGCTGCAGCGTTGGCCGGTTGCCTATATCTGGCCCACCTCTATCGCAAACGTCGTGTGGCTGTATAAGTTCTAGGGAGCTATGGCCTGCCATAGTGGGTCGTCGGGGAGGGGAGCCTCTGCGACGATCAGTTCTTTGGATACCGGATGGATGAACTCCACCCGTCGTGACATCAATGAGATGCTTCCATCAGGGTTTGAACGCGGAGCTCCGTATTTCAGGTCGCCTTTTATGGGACAACCCATCGCTGCCAATTGGCAACGAATCTGGTGGTGGCGCCCCGTCATCAGTTGTATTTCTAATAAGGTGTAATGGTCGGAGCGGCCTATCACCTTGTATTTCAGCATGGCTTTTTTAGAGTGGGGCTTTTCGCTTGTGTAGGCATACGATTTGTTTTGTTTCTCATTGCGCACAAGCCAGTGCGTAAGCGTCGCCTCAGGTTGACTGGGGGTGTTTTTTACAATGGCCCAATAGGTCTTGTGTACCTCGCCCTCGGCAAACATCTTGTTCAGTCTAGATAATGCTTTGGAGGTACGGGCAAAGACCACGAGACCGCTTACAGGACGATCCAGGCGATGCGCCACCCCAAGAAATACAGCTCCAGGTTTCGCATACTTTTCCTTGATGTAGTCCTTGACAATATCAGAAAGGGGGCGATCGCCAGTCTTATCGCCCTGTACGATCTCCCCGCTCTGTTTGTTGACTATGATGATATGGTTGTCCTCGTAGATGACTTTCATAATTCAAAAGCCCCTTTCCTTTTGGAGAGGGGTTTTGGGGTGAGGCTTTTACATGTTCATGCCGCCATCAACCTGGATCACCTGACCGCTGACATAGCTTGAGAGGTCAGAGGCAAGGAAGGTAGCAACATTGGCGATATCCTCCACCTGTCCACCACGGCGCAGAGGAATCTTGTTGATCCACTCCTTGCGAACCTCATCAGGCAGAGCCTGAGTCATAGCTGTATCGATGAAGCCAGGGGCAATAGCGTTGGCACGGATGCCCTTGGGCCCCATCTCCTGACCGATACTTTTTGCAAGTGCAATCAGTCCTGCCTTCGAGGCGGCATAGTTGGCCTGACCAGCATTACCATGCACACCTACCACGGAAGCCATGTTGATTATTGAACCGCCACGCTGACGCATCATGATGGGCACACAGGCGTGGATAAAGTTGAATGCCGACTTCAGGTTTACGGCAATCACGGCGTCCCACTGCTGTTCTGTCATACGCAGCATCAGTCCGTCTTTGGTGATACCGGCGTTGTTAACCAAAATATCGATAGAGCCAAACTCCTCCTTCACAGCCTTCACCACCTCCTCAGTCTGAGCGAAGTCAGCAGCGTTAGAGGCATAGCTCTTGGCCTTCACACCGAGTGCGGCGATTTCCTTCTCTGTCTCCAAATTCACCTCAAGATCGGTGAATGCGATGTTAGCGCCTTCAGAGGCATACTTCAGTGCGATAGCCTTTCCGATACCGCGTGCAGCACCTGTAATCAGTGCTGTCTTACCTTCTAATAATCCCATAATTTTCTTGTTTGATATTATTTATTACGTTGAAATTTTCCCAATGCACCATACACCACTTTCGCCACTTGTGGCTTGGTGTCTTCCTCCTTCATCCCGTGAGCGATACGTCCATAGATATATGGCACTTCCAGTCCCTTGATACAATAGTGGGTAATGTCGGCCACAAGATCCACGTTGTCGATGTCAAACTCACCGTCCTCCTTTCCTTCGGTATAAACCTTACGGAACAGTTCGATCTCTGCGTCGTCGAAATGCTTGCGCACCTTCTCCACCATCCAGATGTTACGGAAAAACTCGGCTCTCAGGTTACCATTACGTACCACCGTTTCACGAATCATGCTCAGGTGGGTATAGATCAGCTCGATAATCTTGTCTTGCGGACGGATCCTGCGTGCGGCTACCTCGTCGAGTTTGTCACTCAGGCGCTCCAACTCTCCTTCGATCACTGCTACGTAGATTTCCTCTTTCGATTTGAAGTAGGTGTAGAGTGTACGACGCCCTTTCCCTGACTGCAGGGCAATGTCGTTCATTGTAGTATTTTCCAGACCATTCTTGGCGAACAGCTGGCGTGCAACATCTACTAGTTTTTGTCTTGTTTTCGATACGGACATATCTGCTTCCTCCTTTACCGTTTAAAATTGCACATTGCGATTAGTGTGTGCAAAATTACACGTTTTATTTGAAATGTGCAAGAAAAACGGCAAAAAAATGAATGAAAAGTGAGAAAAAATAAAAAAATCGCCCAATTATTTGGTTATCTCAAAAAATAGTCGTACCTTTGCACCCGCTTTCGAAAAATCGCGGAGTGGAGCAGTTGGTAGCTCGCCAGGCTCATAACCTGGAGGTCGCACGTTCGAATCCTGCCTCCGCAACTAAAGAGAGGTGTCATCCATCAGGGTGACACCTCTCTCTTATACCATTTTCTCCGTTTAGTCCTTTTTGCTGGTGGTGCACTCATTCACCAGATAGACGATGCTCATGTAGGGGATACCTGTATTCGTTTCAAGTCCTATCTCGCAAGTGCGACTGTTTGAGTATCCCACCTCAATGTGGTTGGCCTCAATCTGCGGACGGAGTTTGCGCAGACCATATTTGTTGAGCTCAGGGAATGTGAAGCCCCTGTCGCCAGCAAAGCCGCAACAGCCCACGCCCTCAGGCAGGAATACCTTTGTAGAGCATAGCTTAGCCAGAGCGATGAGGTCGTCGGCTACACCCATCTGACGCGTAGAACAAGTGATGTGAAGGGCTATCGCACGATCTATTGGGTGGAAGTCCAGGCGAGGCACGAGATATTCCATGATAAATTCGGCTGGTTCGTAGAGCTTCATCTTGTGCATCACCTTGCCCTCTGGGCGAGTTCCTTCATGCTCGGCAGAGTCGATGCAAGCATCGATCTTCTCTCGCTCACCCATGACCTTTTTCATCCGGTGCAGACATGGACTCTGGGCACATAGCACGGGATACTTGCCCTCCTCAGAGGTTTTCCATAGCGCTTTTTCCAGTTCGGCACTCTTGCGGTCGGCTATGTCGAGCATGCCCTTCGACTCCCAGATCTGTCCGCAACACATCTTCTCCATGCCTTCTGGGAAGATGACCTCATAGCCAGCCTTAGCCATCAGCTGGATCACCTCGTCCACCAGGTCGTGCTTCTTGCCGCCTTGCTTCGATTGTCCCATCGTCTGATTGATGCAGCTGGGGAAATACACTACCTTCAGGTCACTGTGATGTTCTTCCTTTTGAGGAATTGACTTCTCGATGATGAACTGTGTGAGGTCGGATTTCTTGGGTTGGCGATGCTTCTTGGGCATGGCAGTGGTCCACAGTGGCATGCCCATCTTGTTCATCGTACGACATACGGTGGTCATCAGCTTCGGACCCAGGGTGACGTGAGCCGCATGTGCCACGTCGAGCACCACGCGCAAGCCGCTCTTGATGCCTGCCATGTGGTTGGCAGCAAACTCGCCCACCTGATATCCCAAAGTCGAGTTGTTCATGTCCATTTGCCTGATCAGATGTGTCAGCTCGCCCGTATTGATTTTCATCGGGCACGAGGTTGAGCATAGTCCGTCGGTAGCACATGTCTGGTCGCCGTAGTATTTATATAGCTTGCGAAGTGTAGCAGCGCGCTTGGGATCCTTGCCGGTAGCCTCCAACTCCCTGATCTCTCGCTGTACGGCAATACGCATTCTCGACGAGAGTGTCAGTCCGCACGACATACAGTTTACTTCGCAGAAGCCACACTCGATACATTTGTTGGCGCGCTTCACCTGTTCGATGGTTTCCTTGGCTGTCGAGAGTTTGGGATCCATCAGATAGTGACCGCCATCGGGTACGCTCTTGAAGTCGTAGTCGAGCACAGGTAGGGGCTTCAGACACTTGATGAAGCACTCCGGATCGTCGTTGAAGATCACCCCCTGGTTCAGCAAGCCCTCCGGGTCGAAGATAGCCTTCAGCTCCTTCATGGCCTCGTAGGCCTTGTCGCCCCACTCGTACTTCACGAAGGGTGCCATGTTGCGACCCGTGCCGTGTTCCGCCTTCAACGAACCGTCGTAATCCTCTACGACCAGTTTGGCCACGTCGCGCATCATCTCGGCATAGCGGGCCACCTCATGCTCATCGGCAAAACTCTGGTTCAGGATGAAGTGGTAGTTGCCTTCGAAGGCATGCCCGTAGATACAGGCATCGTCGTAGCCGTGGTCGGCAATCAGCTTCTGCAGCTTCACTGTTGCCTCGGGCAGACTCTCGATGGGGAATGCCACATCCTCAATCAGGCATGAAGTGCCGATGGGGCGCGTACCTCCCACACTGGGGAAGATACCGCTTCGGATGGCCCAGTACTTGCCATACACCTTAGGATCCTCCGTAAACACGGCTGGGATGTAGAGCTTAAACTGTCCCAGACAAGCCTTGATCATCTCAATCTTCTCCAGCAGTTGTTCATGAGTGACACCCTTCGTCTCGGTAAGGATAGCCGTCAGGTTGTGGTAGTCGCCTGGCTCTACACCTTCGATCTTGCCAGCATCCACATCCTTCTTGTATTGCAGGAACACAGGGTCGTCCACCGAGTTCAGCGACATATAGTCGAGCATCTCGGCACTCTTCACTGCCAGGTTCTCGGCACTCATCTTCAGATCCTCCTCGCCAGCCTTCAGCTTCTTCATGGCCACCACCGCCTCGCAACTTTCCTTCATCGTGAGGAAGTAAACCATCGCCGAGGCCTTGTACTTGTAGTCGAAGAGCGTCTTCATCGTCACCTCCGAGAGGAAGGCTAACGTACCCTCCGAACCCACCATCGAGTGGGCGATGATATCGAAGGGATCGTCGTAGGCTATAAGTGGACGGAGGTTCAGTCCCGTTACGTTCTTAATACTATATTTGGTACGTATGCGCGAGGCCAGTTCTTCGTCGGCTCTCACCTTGTCGCGTAGGTCCTCAATCTTCTTCAGAAACTCCGGATGGCTTTTTTTGAAGGCCTCGCGGCTCTCTGTCGAGCCCGTATCCAGTACCGTTCCATCGGTCAAGATGATGCGGGCTGATACCATCATACGGTCACTGTTAGCATGAACACCGCAGTTCATGCCCGATGCATTGTTGATGACAATACCACCCACCATGGCCGATCCTATCGATGCAGGGTCGGGTGGGAATACGCGCCCGTAAGGCTTCAGGATCTCGTTCACGCGAGCCCCCACGATACCGGGTTGAAGGCGGATGGTATCCTGGTTCTCGCCTATTTCGTACTTCTCCCAGTGCTTGCCGGCTACGATCAGCACCGAGTCGGTACAACTCTGTCCCGAGAGCGATGTACCGGCAGCTCTGAAGGTAAAGGGCAGCTTGTGTTTCTGGCAGGTCTTCACAATCTTTGATATCTCCTCCTCGCCATCGCTACGGATTACCACTTTCGGAATCTGTCGGTAGAAACTGGCATCTGTTCCCCAGCCCAGGGTGCGGAGCTCGTCGGTGTAAATACGGTCAGACGGAAGGAACTGTCTGAGGTCGGAAAGGAATTGTTCAATCATAGGTCGTTGTTATTTAGTTATCACTTTGGGCACAAAGATAATAAAAAAATTCGAAATTATTTGGATAATTCGCGAAAAGTTTGTATATTTGGCCTCAAATTCTGTTTTGTAGACAAAAACTTGTATAATAATAAATAACTAACAACCTATGTCAGCATTAGTATCAGTCATTCCTATTCTGTTGCTCATTGTCCTCATGATGGGCTTCAAAGTGTCTGGTTATAAGAGTGCCGTGATCACTCTTGTCGTAACAATCATTCTGGCCCTGTTTGCTGCCCCCGCCATGGGTATTGTGCCCGAGAAGTATGCCGGTGTGTCTATCTATGGCATCACCCTTTGGTCGGTGGTCGAGGGTTTCCTCAAGGCCTGTTTCCCCATCATCCTGATTATCATCTGCGCCATCTTCAGCTACAATATCCTTTGTGAGACGAAGGAGATCGAGACCATCAAGACGCAGTTTATCCAAATGACCTCCGACAAGGGTCTGCTCGTACTGCTTCTGACGTGGGGCCTCGGAGGTGTGCTCGATGGTATGGCTGGTTTCGGTACGGCAGTAGCCATCCCTGCAGCCATCCTTATCGGACTGGGCTTCAAGCCCATGTTCTCGGCTGTTATCTGTCTGGTAGCCAACACGGTAGCCGTAGGCTTTGGCGCCGTCGGTCTGCCTGCCACCACGCTGGCCAATCAGGTAGCTGCCAGTGGTGTGGCCACGCCCGAGGAGCTCTGCGAGGTTGCCACCTTTATTATATTACAGCTCTCGCTCATGTTCTTCATCACCCCGTTCCTCATCCTCATGATGACCGATCGCACCAAGATTGTGAAGAACATCTGCATCGCCCTCTTCGTGGGTACGTTCTCCATCATCGTGCAGTTCTGCTGTGCCCACTGGATTGGTCCCGAGACGCCTGCCATCCTCGGCTCCGTGGCTGCCATCATCGCCATGCTCATCTACAACAAGCTGTTCATCAGGAAAGAGAGTGCCGCTGATACCGTGCAGGTCGAACATAAGAAATTCGGTCTGGCTAAGACCCTGAAGGCCTGGAGCGTCTATGGCCTTATCATCTTCTTCATCCTCATCTCGAGCAAGATTGTGCCCCCCATCAATGAGTTGCTCAACAGTTCGCTTGTCACCAAGTTCGACATGCCTGTCATTGGCAATACGTTTAAGTTCGGCTGGCTCTCCAATGCCGGTCTGATGATCTTCCTCGGTGCCGTCATCGGTGGACTTATCCAGGGCATGAGCTTTGGTAGTCTGATGAAACTGCTCGGCAAGACCACTATTAATCTGCAGAAGACAGTCGTCACCATCTGCTGTCTCGTGGCTATGGCCATGCTGATGAACAATACCGGTATGACCAACGACATCGCCAAGGGCCTTGTGCTGCTCACCGGTTCTGCCTTCCCGTTCTTTGCTCCCCTCATTGGTTCTATCGGCACCTTCGTTACCGGCTCGGCCACCAATGCCAATATTCTCTTCGGTAAGTTGCAGGCCACCGCTGCTGCCGACCTTAATCTGGTGCATCAGGGCACGTTCTTCGGTGTTACAGGTAACGAGACCAACTGGCTGGCCGCTGCCAACTGTGCCGGTTCTGAGGGTGGAAAACTGCTCTCGCCCCAGTCCATTGCCATTGCCACTGCCGCCTGTGATATGGAGGGTCAGGATGGCGACATCATGCGCAAGACGATGCCTTTCGCCATCTTCTGGATCCTGATGAACGGTCTTATGGTATTCCTTGGCTTGCATGTTATCTAAGAAACTAAAGTACATCGCTCTGGCGCTCCTGCCGATGGCGTTGTCGTCGTGTGTCTTCGGCACCTCCGACAACCCTGGCGCACCCATCCCCTCGACGATGAGCCTCGAGGTGATGGGCGAACGCTACGAGGTGTCGCTGCCTGCCGACAAGCCCCTGAGTCTGCGGGCGCTCACAGCCGAGTACCCCGTTGATATCAAGGTGCTCAACGCCTCTGATTTCAGTTCCATCACTATCGATGGCCAGTCTGTTAAGGATGGGGCCTGCTCGTGCCATCTGTCCTCTGGCATTCCCCAGGACGGTCAACTCAAGGTGGAATACACCACCTCCTCGCAGCAGGGCTCTTTCCTCATCAACACCTTCCCCGAAGGCGCTCCCAAGTACAACGTATGGGGGCAGGGCCAGATACCGGGCCACTTCTATCTCTCGTATATCTACCAGCCTTTGGTCATGAAGGTCGATAACGATGGTCGTCTGCTGTATTACCGTTTCGATCCCACAGGGGTTAACGGCACCTTCCAGGAGTTGGGCTGTTGGGACTTCAAGAAGCTCGTCTTCGATGGCAAGACCTACTATAGCTATCACGCTCCCGACCCAGCGTTTGCCGATCGCGCCACTACGGGTTATGTGCCTGGTATGCGCATCGTGATGGACGACCATTACCTCCCCGTCGATACCATCCACGCCCTCGGCAGTCTCGATGGCTGTCTGCCCGAAGGAGCGCCCCTCGATGGGCACGACTTTTATTTCTTCTCGCCCACCCATTGGATAGCCTCTGCCTCTTACGTCGAGCGCGAGGTGGGTGGCACCATGCGTGCCGTGGCCTATCTGCAGGAGGTAGAAGACGGAAAGGTGGTGTTCGACTGGTGGAGCTCCGACTTCCCCGACATGTTGGAGTGGGGTAGTCCTGTGTTCGACACCAGCTACGACTATGTCCACTTCAATGCCATCGACGTGCTTCCAGATGGCAACTGGCTCGTCTCCTTGCGCGCCGTCAGTTCGGTCATCAAGATCGACCGTCAGCAGGGCGGCATCGTCTGGCGCCTCAGTGGTGAGGATGCTACCCGACCTCAGGCGCAGCAGTTCTCAGGTCAGCACTACGCCCGATGGCATCAGCAGTCTGGTGGCGACTATCTCACTATCTTCGACAATGGCAATGCCCACGATCCCCAACTTACCCACATGCTCCGTCTGAAGGTTCACGACTCTGATACCGGTATTCAGGTGTTAGAAGGCGGCGATCTACTCTACAATCAGTCAGCTTATTTCACCCAGGCCTGTGGCGCCTTCGACGATTTTGGTTCTCAGGGCTTTGTCGTAGGTTGGGGGTGGAGTGTGGAGGTTAACAACTGCAATCGCCTCGTCAGTGAGTACGATGCCGACGGCCACGAAGTATTCCGCCTTACACGCGATGAAATCGATCCCTATTCCGTCAATCCCCCCTACCGTTGCGTCAAATGCCAGTGATCTTCAGCACTCGACGCTGTGCAATATCTTTAATTGCCATACTTGTTTAGTGTTTAATGATTAGTGTTTAGTGTAAAATAAATTATAGGTTTTCTTATCCTCTCATGAGATGGCCTTGCTTGGGCTCATTAATTAAAAATCGTTTTGCTATCAATCCTTGCAATTGCTACTATTAATTCCCGCAATTTTTTTCAATAACACTAGATTTCTCCACCTCTCTCATTCAACACTGCAAAGGTACAAAAAATTCAGCATATATGCAAGCTATTTCCAAAAAACTTTTGAAGTGTTAAAATCTGCATTTTACACATTAAATTAGATTGTACCATTGTACCATTAGGAAATTTGAATATCAGCCTGAAAAAGTTGACTATATATATATAATATAAAGTATAAATCTTAGATTGTTCTTTTGTACACTATCGAAAAACCAAATGGTACAATGGTACATTACATTTGCAGCCATAAAGAAAGCTTCCCGCGATGGGAAGCTCTCTTATGCAGTTGCTTAACGAGTTGGGATCTTGTTGAGGAGTTGCTTGGAGGGTAGGGCCTCGCCCTCGTAGGGGAGGAGGTACCAGCGGACAGTCCAGTCGAGGCGCTCTTGGGGTTTCAGGGTAGTGTAGGCGCCCTGACTCTCCAGTTCGATATGGGCCTTACCACGGTTCACGTAGATCTGCACCTCAGCCTCGTCGGGGGCAGGTTCGCCCGGCTTCAAGTCCTGGAAACGCTTAACGAGTAACAACCCTTTGTTGGCATAGGCCAGCCACCCCTTGCCGTCGGCATTGATCTTGCGATTCTCGTTGGTCTCGTCGGTTTTGTACCACACGGCACCGTGTTCAGCCTTGAAGTTCATGAGCCCTGCGGGGGTGATGCCATCGAGGGGGGCGTCGAAGAAGATGAGACCGCCATCGTTGAATACACGTGTGATCTCCCAGGGGGCTACCTTGCGCTCCTGAGCACCTTCGTTGATGATGGAGTAGGTGACGACGATGGCGCCTGCCTTGGCATCGGTGCTGAAGTCCTTGCGCACACGAAGACCTAGGCGCTCGTTGACGGGACTGGTCATGACGAGGTGGCCATCGCGCTCTTCTACCTCGTAGTTACCCTTGTCGAACTCGGTCACAGGGGGCCAGTTCCACTCTTTCTGAGGACTGGTCCAGAAGGTGGAACCAAAGGCCTCGGGCATGGTCAGCTGGGAGATGGTCTCCTGGTCCTTGTACTTGAGTGACATGATCTTGGCGCCCTTCGTGGGGTAGATGGTCATGGTGACATCGCCCACCTTGAGCTGACGGCTGGCCTGACGATCGCGGAACTCGTCGAGCTGCTGGAAGCAGTGCTTGTTGATAATCTCGGCCAGACGACGGTCGTGGTTGTGATGGAACTGCAGTTTCTCGCCAAACTCGAACAGTTCGCCGTTTTCCTTCGTGTAGGGATGCCACACGTCGGGCAACCATGATACGTTGGGATTGCCCACTTTGGCGAAACGTGCCCAGATGGTGCTCATGGCGTCGGCCAGACCGATGTTGGGGTATTCTGGACCGCCTACATCCCTGAGATTGTCGAAGCAGTACTTCAGTTCGGCTCCGTGGACACTGGCGTTGTTGGCCTTCGAACGCTGGGTGAACATATACATATAGGTGGGTGCCTGGCGCGTCTCTGCGATCTCGTCGGCAGTGATGATGGTCTTCGGACGGAACAGCCAGTCGATGCTGAGCAGATCCTGCGGTGTGTAGTCGGGCCATGCTTCGGCAAAGGCCTTGATGTAAGCCTGCGTGTCCCAACCGAAGGTCTTCATGAGTTCGCGTCGGGCCTCGTCGAGGGTGATCTCCTTGTCGTAGCGCAGAGGCTGGAGCTCGTTGAAGGTGGTACCGATCATGATGGGGATATTGTCTGAGATCTTGGCAAAGCCGTTTTGGAAGGGTTGCTGGAGCAGTACTTCTCCATCGGGGGTAGGTCCGAAGCCCCACATCATGGGTGTGCCAGGCTTGCGGGTGCCGATACTGGCAGCCATGGCGCGCTGACCGGCAGCATAGAGCTCCTCGTAGGGTACGTCCTTGATGCGGTCGATATCCTTGACGTCGATGTTGAGTTCTTTCAGTACGGCCTTTCCGAGCTCTTCAGTCATCTGCTTGGTGTTGACGTTGAGGATGGTTCCGCTCATGATGATGGCCTTGTGGAACAGTCCCTGGGCTGGAGGCATGCAGAGCAGGGTGCCCACCTTGCCGCCACCGCCCGACTCTCCGAAGATGGTGACATTCGAGGGGTCGCCGCCAAACTGGCGGATATTCTTCTGAACCCACTTCAGAGCCTGGACAATGTCGAGCATACCCACATTGCCTGAGTATTTATATTTGTCGCTGCAGGCAGACAGATCGAGGAAACCGAGGATGTTGAGACGGTGGTTGACACTGACCACGACCACATCGTGCTGAGCCAGTTTCATGCCGGGATCCCAAGCCGATGTACCTGAGTCGAAACCGCCACCGTGGAGCCATACCATAACGGGCTTGGAGACCTTCGTGTCGGTGGTCCATACATTCAACACGCATGAGTTCTTTTCCGACATCTCTGCCTCGCTCATCTGCTTGCCCCAGGTATTTTGCATGGCCTGCGGACCCCAATGGTCGCACACGCGGACGGTGTCCCACTTGGCCACGGGCAGTGGCGGCATGAACCGCTCTACCTTGGCATAGGGAATGCCGAGAAAACCTATCGATCCCTCATGATCGAAACCTTTCACCAGTCCAGACTCGGTGCTCACCACCATCTGGGCATCATTAGTTTGTGCCATGCCGCCCAAGGCGAACAGCAAGGCCATCGTAGATAATAAAATAGTTCGTTTCATACAGTTGATAATTATCACTCTTTTTGACGTACCAGAACACGGAAAGTATAACGAGGCAAATGTTAAATTATAGAACATTAACATGTGAGGTTTCTGAAAGTCACTTTTTTTTTGTATCTTTGCAGAAAATTAAACGTGATGGAAATGCAAATAAGAAAAACATTGTCGATCCTCTTTGGCGTGGTGGTAGTCATGCTCCTGGCAGGATGTAATTCAAGTATTGATATGGAACAGCAAGTTGACGAACTTTACAGCAAGATGTCGCAAGAAGAGCGGATCGCCCAGTTGAGGAGCATGTATATGGACGAACTCTTCGACGAGCAGGGGCAGCTCGACACGGCTAAATGCCGCGAACTCATACCCTATGGCATTGGTCATTTCTCACAGTTCTGCATGCAGCAGCCTCGGGATCCCAATGTGATTCGCGACCGGGTGGTGGCCATTCAGGACTGGCTGATGAAGCATACGCCCAACGGCATTCCCGCCCTTTGCCATGAGGAGGTGTTGACGGGTGTGAACACGCTGGGGAGCACCATCTATCCACAGCAGATAGGACAGGCCTGCTCGTTTAATGCCGAACTGGCTGAACTGAAGACACGGCATACAAGCACGCAGTTGCGCCGCATGGGTGGTGTACTGGCACTCTCGCCGATGGTCGATGTTTGTCGTACGCCCTCGTTCAACCGCCTGGAGGAGTCGTATGGTGAGGACGGCTATCTGTCGGCTGTGATGGGCGTGGCCTTTGTGAAAGGTCTGCAGCAAGACGACCTGAAACAGGGCGTGGGCGCCTGTTCGAAGCACTACCTCGGCTATGGCGGTGGTGGCGATGCAGAAGAGAAAGAGCTGATGGAAGAGATATTGTTGCCTCATGAGACGATGATCCGACTGGCGGGCAGCAAGTGCGTGATGCCTGGCTATCATGATGTGCATGGCACGAGGTGCGTGGCTAACGACGAGATATTGAATGACATTCTGCGCGGTTACCTGGGCTTCGACGGAATGGTGGTGAGCGACTATACGGCCATCGACCAGATCCCGAACCTGGAGTCGTCGGTACAGAAGGCTGCTGCGGCCATCAATGGGGGTAATGATGTGGATTTCCCCCATGGTGCCGACTATAAGAACCTGCAACAGGCCATCGACGAAGGACTGGTGAAAGCCGAAGTTTTGGAACGGGCTGTGAAGGATGTGCTCAGGTTTAAATTCCGTGCCGGACTCTTTGATAAGGATGCCTATCTCTACACCACCGAGAAGATCATTCTCGACACCCCCGAGGAGCGACAGACGGCTTACGATATCGCCACGCAGTCGGTGGTGTTGTTGGAGAACAATGGCGTGCTACCGCTGAAGGAGGCCAGGAACATCCTTCTCACAGGACCCAATGCCAACTCGTTCTGGGCCATGTGTGGCGACTATACCTATCCGGCCATGTCGTATTTCTGGAAGAGGATGGAGAACGTACAGGACAACCCGCATATCGTGAACTTGCTGGAGGGTATGACCAAAAGTAAGCCCGAAGGTGTGAATCTGATGTACTCGCGCGGGTGTGACTGGACAGAGAAGATTGAGACGAAGTTCAGCGAACTGGGCGATGCACGTGCCTGGGAGTTTGAGTTACTGCATCGGAAGGTGGATTCGGGCGAGAAAGCCGATAAGGCCGAGGCTTTGAGGATGGCAAAGCAAGCCGATGTGATCGTGGCTGCCATGGGTGAGAATGTGATGCTCTGCGGTGAGAACCGCGATCGAGAAGGTCTTCGCTTGCCTGGCCGACAGGAGCAGTTTGTGGAGGAACTCATCAAGACGGGCAAGTCCGTGGTGCTGGTCGTGTTTGGTGGTCGTGCCCAGGTGATTTCCGATCTGGCAGAGAAGTGCGCAGCTGTGATCCAGGCGTGGTATCCGGGCGAGGAAGGAGGTCGTGCCGTGGCCGATATCCTCTATGGCAAGGTGTCGCCATCGGCAAAACTCTCCGTCAGCTATCCCAACACCGAGGTCTATGAGCCCATCTGCTATAACCGTTCTTTAGAGAAGGATTCCCGTGTGGCATGGCCTTTCGGGTACGGACTGACCTATACGACGTTTGCTTATAGCAACCTGAAGACCGAGGTGACAGAGCAGGGCGTGAACCTGACTTTTGAGGTAAAGAACACTGGCCAGATGGCTGCTGACGAGATTGTACAGATCTATGTGTCGCCCACAAGTACCGATCAGCCATTACGCCCCATTCAGCTTCAGGGCTTTACCCGAGTGTCGCTGAAGCCCGGAGAGGGCAAGACCGTTAATGCTAGACTGGATGACGAGCAGTTTGGTTACTACAGCCACGAAGGTGAGCGCCGTTGGAACATACAGCCCGGTGATTACGTCGTGAAAGTGGGTGCCTCATCAACAGATATCCGTTTACAGCAGACGGTAACCCTGACAGGAAACCCCGTCAGTCTGGCCTTGCGTGAGCGCTATTTCTCGAGGTTCCACTAACAGACGATGGAAAGGCTTTGGAATAGAAACTATTGTAAGGTGATGACAGCGAACTTCTCACTGTTCTTCGCCTTCTATATCCTCACACCATTGTTGCCACTCTACCTGAGTGAGCACTTTCATGCAACGAAAGACGTGATAGGACTGGTTCTCTCCGGTTATACCATCACGGCCCTGCTGATTCGTCCGTTTGGGGGGTATATGGTTGATTCCTTCCCTCGTAAGACGGTGCTCATGTGTGCCTTCGCTGCTTTTTCCATCTTTTTTGCAGGCTATCTGGCTGCTTCGACATTACTGTTGTTCATGATTGTCAGGACACTGCATGGCGCCCCTTTTGGTGTGCTGACAACGGCCAACGCGACCGCGGCTATCGACGTACTACCTTCAAGCCGACGAACGGAGGGCATCGGCTATTACGGGCTTAGCAATAATCTGGCCATGGCACTGGCACCCACCATCGGCATCTTTATCTATCAGCTGACCAACAGTTTTGAATTTCTGTTCTGGTTGGCGCTCATTGTGGCTTGTGGCGGGTGGATGACTGATGCTACAGTGACGTTCTCGGAAAAGGAGACGGTTCGTAACAAGTCGAAACTCTCGTGGGACCGTTTCTTCCTGGTGAGTGGCTGGCTGATAGGGGTCAATATGATAGCCTTCGGGTTCAGTTTTGGCGTACTCAGCAACTATCTCGCTATCTATGGCAAGGAAGAGATGGGGGTGATGGGAGGTACGGGCACTTATTTCATGCTTTGTTCCATAGGACTGATGCTCTCGCGACTACAGGGCAGCAAAGCCCTGCGTAAGGGTAGGGTGACTCATAATGCAGGCGAGGGTATGGTGATATCACTTGTGGGCTATACCTTGTTTATCTTTATGCCATCATTCTTCCCGGATAACCATACGGCTATCATGGTAGGTTATTATGGTTCGGCATTGCTGATTGGTCTTGGTAATGGTCACTTGTGGCCCGCCTTCCAGAATATGACTATCAATGTGGCCCGCAACAACCAGCGTGGTACGGCCAACTCCACGATCCTCATTTCGTGGGACATCGGTATGGGGCTTGGCATCCTTGTGGGTGGTGTCGTTGCAGAACTGATTGGCTATGGCGCAGCCTTTTGGACAGTGGTCGTGGTGAACGCTGCCGGTGTGGCCTGTTATTTCTTCGCCACGAAGTCTTTTTTCCTGCGTCGTAACCTTAATCCAACGGTCAGATAAAAAAATATCATTTTTTTTGTATTAATTCAAAGAAATTATTTATCTTTGTAGCCGTATTTGGAATTTATTAACTAAAATATTACCTAACATGAAAAGAATGAATGTAACGGTTTGGGTTATTGTGCTCAGCTCAGTAGTCGGTGGACTGATTTCCTGTGGTGTTGATATGCCCAAACAAGAACTTACATCGTATGAGACGATGACAATTAAGAAATCAGACATTGACATTCCTTACAAGTTCAGTGCCAAGATGAAAGGCCAGAACGATGTAACCATTACCCCACAGGTAAGCGGACAATTAATGAAAATAGCCGTCAGTGAGGGTCAACAGGTGAAGAAAGGAACAACGCTCTTTATCATTGACTCCCGCAACGCCCAGTTGGAACTGGAGGCTGCACAGGCCAATCTGCAGGCAGCACTGGCTCAGGAAAACTCAGCCAAACTGGAATACGAGTCGAATAAGAACTTGTTTGAAAAGAAGATCGTGAGCAGTTACATGCTGAACAACTCGGAGAATTCATATAAGCAGGCTCAGGCCTCAGTGGCTCAGGCTCGTGCAGCAGTGAATCGTGCGAAGGTAAACCTCGGCTTCTGCACCATCACGGCTCCTGTATCGGGCGTTATTGGCGAGATTCCTGTACGCACTGGCGACCAGGTTTCTCCGATGACAGAACTGACCATGCTGAGTGGCAACACGACGATGTTTGCAGAGTTCTCCGTAACAGAGGCTATCATCGAGGCCATGGTGCAGTATGGCATGAAGGCAGACGACATAAATAAGTATATCGCCAATCTGCCCGAGGCAACATTTGTGATGAAGAATGGTACGGAGTACCCGCATAAGGGCCGCGTCGTCAGTCTGACAGGTGTCGTCAATTCATCAACAGGTTCGCTGACAAGTAAGGTGTCGTTCCCCAACCCCGACGGTCATCTGTACTCTGGCATTCAGGGCACCATCGTCATGCCTTTTGCTGAGAAGGATGTGATTGTCATTCCTCAGAATGCTGTGGTTCGTATGCAGGACAAGACGATTGTCTATAAGGTGAAGGCCGACAGTACGGCTACTGCTATCGACGTGACAACAGAAGATACCAGCAACGGTAAGGACTTCATCGTGACCAGTGGTCTGAATGTGGGTGACCAGATTGTGACTACTGGTGCCAATAACGTGACGGAAGGACAAAAGGTGTTGTTCCCAAAGGAAGAGAAGAGTGAATAATGAAGAGTGATAATTTTGCTTCCGCATTATGAAGAACAATATTTTTATTAATAAATATGTGATGGCTTGCGCCATCTCGATTGTGATTGCGCTGGTGGGCTACCTCTCAATGAATTCACTACCAGTTGAGCAGTATCCGGATATTGCACCGCCAACGGTGTCGGTCTCTACCAGTTATTCTGGTGCTGACGAGAACACGGTGATGAAGTCGGTTATCCAGCCTTTGGAAGAGGCCATCAATGGTGTGCCTGACATGACTTATATAACCTCTAAGGCATCCTCTAACGGTGATGTGGAGATCTCTGTCTATTTCAAGCAGGGTACCGACCCCGACATGGCGACAGTGAACGTACAGAACCGCGTAACCCGTGCTCAGGCCTTGCTGCCAGCCGACGTGAATAAGATCGGTGTGACGGTAGAGAAACGTCAGAATAACATCCTGCAGATTTTTGCTGTGAGGAGTTCCGACGGCAAATATGACGAGGACTTCGTATCGAACTATGTCGATATCAACGTCAAGCCGCGTCTGATGCGTATTACAGGTGTGGGTAATGTGCAAAGCATGGGTAACACCTATGCCCTACGCATATGGTTAAAGCCTGACGTGATGGCCCAGTACGGTCTGACCCCCAATGAAATCTTTGCAGCTATCGGTGGACAGAGCTTTGTGGCAGCTGTGGGATCGCTGGGTGAACAGTCGGGTAACTCCTATCAGTACTCCATGCAGTACAAGGGCACACTGAAGAGTGTCGAGGAGTTCAATGATATTGTATTGCGCACCAGCGGCGGTGGAATTTTGCACCTGAGCGATGTGGCTGAGGTGAAGATTGGTGCCATGAGTTACAACTTCACCTCGAATATCATGGACCGCCCTGGCGCCCTCTTTATGGTATTTGCTGCTCCAGGCGCCAACGCCACTGAGGTAAATGCCCGTATCAACAAGACGTTTGAGGAATTGAAATCAACGATGCCTGCCGGTCTGGAGTTTGTGACTATGATGACCAGTGACGACTTCTTGTTTGCCGCCATCCACAACGTTGTCGAGACGCTCGTCATCGCCATTACTCTCGTGGTGCTCGTCGTGTTCTTCTTCTTGCAGAACTTCAAGGCTACCATCATTCCCTCTATATCGATTATCGTGTCGCTACTGGGCACTTTTGCCATCGTCTCGTTGGCAGGCTTCTCGCTCAACATTCTGACGCTATTCGCCCTCGTGTTGGCAATAGGTACGGTGGTGGACGATGCCATTGTGGTGGTCGAAGCTGTCATGGCGAAGATGGAAAATGGTATCAGTGACGCCCGTGAAGCTACACGCCAGGCCATGAGTGAAGTATCGGTAGCAGTCGTATCGTGTACCTTGGTATTCATGGCTGTGTTTATCCCTGTTACGTTTATGCCAGGCACCTCCGGTACATTCTTTACCCAGTTTGGTGTGACCATTGCTTCCTCCGTCGGTCTGTCGTGTATATCGGCCTTGACGCTCTGTCCTGCCCTCTGTGCCATCATGATGCGTGTGACTGAAGGCAAGTCTGAAGGCAAGGGATTGACATACTACACGAAGAAAGCATACACGGTGAGTTACAACGCCATCTACAACAAATATAGCAAGAGTGTACAGAAATTCATCAAACGCCCCATTCTGGCATGGAGCTTGTTGGCACTGGCTGCCGTGCTGCTAGTGTTCTTCATGAAGAGTCTGCCATCGGGTCTCGTGCCACAGGAAGACCAGGGCGTGTTCCTCGTCGAGTTACAAGCACCGGAAGGTTCCACGCTGAAGCAAACCCGTGAGATGGTGAAGAAGGTGGAGGCTAAGGTGAAGAAGATTCCCGAATTGGAGAGCTTCGCTGTTGTATGTGGCTATGGTATGATATCGGGTGCCGGTTCTAATTACGGAACGATGGTTGTGCGTCTGAAGAACTGGGACGAACGTCCGGGCATGAACCATCTGCTAACCCTTGTCATGTACCGTTTCTACTTTGACTGCCAAGACATCAAAAACTTGGTGGTGATTCCTTTCGAGATGCCACAGATTCCTGGCTATGGTACCAGTAATGACGTGATGCTGATGGTTGAGGATCCCACCGATGGCAACCTGTCGGAGTTTGCCAAGCATACCGAGCATTTCCTGGCCAAACTGTCTGAGCGTCCAGAGATTGCCTCTGCTATGTCAACTTACTCAGAGCGCTTCCCGAAGTATCAGGTTGATGTCGATGCAGCCCAATGCGATCGTGCCGGTGTTTCACCAGCTGACGTGCTCAATACGCTTGGCTCTTTCTGCGGTGGAGCATATATCGGAAACTTTAACCAGTTTGGTAAGGTTTACCGCATCATGGCAGCTGCCTCACCCGAATACCGCCTCGATCCGCAGTCACTGCATAATATCTTTGTGCAGGTGAGAGATGGAAAGATGGCACCTATCGCTGAATTCGTCAGTCTGAAGGAAATAGTCGGTCCAGCCAATATCGAGCACTTCAACTTGTTCCAGAGCATCACTTGTATCGTGAAACCTGGTAGTGGCTATACCGAGGGTGATGCTCACAAGGTCATTGCTGAGGTGTTCAAGGAAGAGATGCCTTCTACCGCCACATTCGAGTATAGCGGTATGTCGCGTGAGTTGGAGGAGGCTTCCGGCTCTAATGCTACTGCTGTCATCTACATCATCTGCGCCATTCTGATTTACCTCATCCTGGCTTCACTTTACAACTCATGGTTCACCCCGTGGGCCGTGCTGTTCAGTGTGCCGTTCGGACTGATGGGTGCCTTTGTGTTTGCTTACCTTGGCTATACGCAGGGACTGCCTGGTATGGATAACAACATTTACTTGCAGACGGGTGTCATCATGCTGATTGGTCTGCTCTCAAAGACGGCTATCTTGATTACCGAGTTCGCATCGGAGCGCCGTGCACAGGGCATGAGCATCGTCGATGCTGCCTTTGCTGCATGTAAGGAACGTTTGCGCCCCATCCTGATGACAGTCGCCACGATGATTATCGGTATGATTCCCCTCGTGATTGAGGGCGGAGCCGGTGCCAATGGTAACCGTGCCCTTGCCCTCGGTGTTATTGGTGGTATGAGCATCGGCACCATAGCTTTGCTCTTTGTCGTGCCAGCTTTCTTCATTGTGTTCCAGAGACTGCACGAGCGGTTCCAAGGGGGAAAAGAGGTAGAAGTTAAGAATTAAGTGTTAAGAGTTAAGAAAATATGACATATAAGAAAATCATTACAGTCGCTGCCGTGAGTCTCATGCTCACGGGTTGCGGCCTATACAATAAGTATGAGCAAAAGACTGAGGCTCCAGCCAACGCCTTCGGAACATCGGAGGACATTACTGCAGCCACTGATGGTGCTTCCATTGCTCAGTTGTCGTGGCGCGAGTTCTTCGCCGATCCCCTGCTTCAGCAACTCATCGAACAGGTGTTGGCCAACAACACAGACCTGAACTCTGCCCGCATCGCCGTGGAGAAGAGCGAGGCCTCTTTAAAGACCGCTCGTCTGGCCTATCTGCCGTCACTCTATTTCACTCCACAGGGCACCCTTGCCAAGTTTGATGACAACCCTTGGTCGAAGACCTATAACCTGCCTCTGCAACTGTCAATGGATATTGATCTCTTCGGATCGATTACCAACAAGAAGCGCGCAGCCAATGCTGTGCTCCTTCAGGCTCAGATGGGGGAAGAGGCCATTCGCGCCAACCTCATTTCCACCACTGCCCAGCAGTATTATCTGCTTCAGGTGCTCGACCGTCAGTTGGAAATTCTCATCCAGACCGATAGTCTTTGGAATGCCTCTCTTGAGACGCAGAAGTCGCTCTGGGAGAACGGTAAGGCTTATAGCACAGCCGTCAACCAGATGGAGTCCTCCTATCTCAACGTCAAGACACAAATCGTCGACACCCGTCGAAACATCCGTTCTGTTGAGAATGCTATCTGTCGATTGCTGGCAGTTGCGCCACAGCATATTGAGCGTCGGAAATGGGGCATTGAACCCTTGTATCATCCTGATGCACAAGGTGAAGTCGACGAACGAATGTTTGATACACAGTATTTGAAAGTTGGCATCCCCGCCTCGATGCTCGAACTGCGTCCCGACATCCGCATGGCCAATCACGCGATGGAGGAGGCTTTCTATAACACCCAGGCTGCCCGTGCCGCTTTCTTCCCCAACATTACACTCGATGGTATGGCTGGCTGGACTAATTCTGCCGGTGGTATTGTCATCGATCCAGGCAAACTGCTTCTCAGTTTAGTTGGCTCGCTCACACAGCCTATCTTCGCCCGTGGTCGTCTGACAGCCAACAAGAAGATTGCCCAACTGACCGAGGAAGATCTGAAGAAAAAATATGTGCAGACTGTCATCGATGCCGGCAATCAGGTCAACGAGGCTATGGCCGACTGTCAGGCTGCTCGTGACAAGCATTCGTACTATCATCGTCAGGTACAAGTGCTCCACGAGGCTTACTATGGTACCCATGAACTGATGGACAACGGCAAGGCCAGTTACCTCGAGGTGCTTACTGCTCAGGAGTCGCTACTTTCTGCCCAACTTAGTGAAGCCTATAATATGTACAATGGTGCTCAGGCCATTATATCACTCTATATTGCCCTTGGCGGTGGCACCAAATAGATAGAATGAGTAGAATTAAGTTAGCACGTCGTCTCACCTGGCACGTCATCTTGATCATGGCGGGCTTTAATTTGCTGATTATTGGAGCTATCTTATTCTCCAACTTTACTCTATCGGAATTAGAGAGCCAAGTTCGCGGACAGCATTTGATTGAAGAGGTGGGTGGTCAGATGGAATCTATGTTGAAGATTCTGGAGTTCTGTGCGACAAATAATGTGGCGGAAATTGAGGACAATCTGGACAACCCAGAGAAGGTTTATGGCGCCTTGGAACATGAACTGCGATTGAATAAACGTTATGTGGGATGCGCTGTTGCTTTCGTTCCTGACTATTATCCCAGCGAGGGCCGATGGTTCGAACCATACGTGAGGATGATTGACAGCACGCATGTCGAGCGGCAGCAAAGAGGTTCGGAACAGAATGACTACTTTCATCAGGAGTGGTACACCAATGGACTGAACTTGGAGAGAGGAAAGGGCTACTTGTCGGATGTGATTCCTGACAAAAATGGTGGAGACGGCATGACATGTTTCTATGTGATGCCCATCTTTGATCGTCATGACCGAAAGGTGGGTGTATATGTCCTTGATATTCATCTCGGAGCACTTGAGAAGAGCATTAATCTTGTAGAGGATAAGGTCAAGAAAATAGAAGACGTAGAGAATGATCCGGACGATCCTGATGATGACGATGTGTTTTTTTTCATACAACTTATCGACAAAAAGGGTAAGAAAATTGCTGGTTCTGAAACCTTTGATGAAAAATCGCTCGAGACCATATTGGAGAAAGACAGCATACTTTTTGAGGAAACAATGATAAAAGATACCTCCTACGGTATTAGTTCTAAGCGGATAGCCAATACAGGTTGGACTCTTGTAGTGGCTCAACACGAAGGTCTTGTCTTTCTTAATGGCTATATCCTTGCCGTCTTCATCTTGTTTTTTATGACCATTGGTGGCATTGCCATTTTCTTTTTCATGAGACGTAGCATCCGGCGTTCCATTCAACCGCTGAGCTATCTTTCCAATTCTGCTCGCGAGGTGGCGCATGGCAACTTTGACACGCAGCTACCCACATTCAAGCATCACGATGAGATATCGGAACTGCGCGACTCGTTTGAATTCATGCAACACTCCTTGGTGGGTTATATCGATGAGCTGAAAGATACCACCAGTCAGAAAGAACGTATCGAGAGTGAACTCCGTATAGCCCATGACATACAAATGTCGATGGTGCCAGCCAAGTTCCCTAAATATGATGGACTCGATATGTATGCCATGATGGAGCCAGCCAAAGAAGTGGGTGGTGACCTGTATGGCTATCTCCTTCAGGGCGACAACCTCTACTTCTGTGTAGGCGATGTCTCGGGTAAAGGTGTACCCGCCTCGCTGTTTATGGCACAAGCCACACGGCTATTCCGTACCCTGGCAGCCCAGAGTATGATGCCTGCTGAGATTGTCGCTCGCATCAACGACGCATTGTCGGGCGATGACAATAAGAAAGGCATGTTTGTTACGTTCTTCCTAGGTCTGCTCAACCTCACCACAGGTCATCTCGATTTCTGCAATGCTGGCCATAATGCCCCCGTCATTGGTGGTGACAACAATTGTGATTTCCTTAAGGTTATTTCTAATGTTCCTATTGGACTTATTCCGGGCTTCCAGTTTAAGGGTGAAGAGATCGAGAGCATAAAAGGCAGGCCGATGTTTATTTATTCCGACGGTCTCAATGAGGCTGAAAATAAGGAGCGGCAGCAGTTTGGTAATGAGCGTATGCTTGACCTTCTCAGAAATACGAAAATTGAGAATGCCCGTCAGGCAATAGAATTACTGGTTGATCGTGTGAAGCAGTACCGAGATGGTGCTGAAGCTAACGACGATCTGACCATGATGGTAGTGTATTTAAAATAATAAACTTTAGAAATTTTGACAACAATGAAGACAACAATTGAACAATCTAAGGGTAAGGCCCTTGTTACTTTTGAAGGTATGCTGGATTCCTACATTGCCGAGCAGGTGGGAACGGAGTTGGAACCTCTCTATGAACTCGAGAATACCGAGATCACCCTTGACTGTACTAAATTGGATTATATCGCCTCAAGTGGTCTGCGATTGTTCTTCGTGTTACTGAGAACCGTCAAGCCTAATGGGTGCGATGTTATCATCAAAGGTGCCAACAAAACCCTCATGGAGGTCTTTGAAGCAACTGGTTTTGTCAATATGTTCCAATTCGTATGAACATTACAATAATCTAAAATAATCTATTGTCATATGGATAACGACAATCAAACGGGAATAACTAAGATAGCCCATTTTGTCTATACCCTTACCTTAGGCAAGGTCATCTCGACTTCGGAGCCGAAAGAAGATCTGGTATTGGAACAGGGCGTCCGCAAACTATTTGAAGATAAGGCGGAAAATGTTTCATACTACGTCACATTACACGGCGTGAAGGTGAACAAGAAAATCTATCAGCCTACAGAGATTGAGGCTGAACTGGATTTCATGATGAAAACTACTGATCGTGCGGGTGGTGAGGAGTTGAAGGCGCCATCGTTTGAAGCAGTAACGGCGATGTTCTTCAAAAGAGAGGTTAAGTTGGAGATTGCCCATGTAAAAAAGCAACAAGAAACCACCACCGACACTGGTAACACTTATACCGTAGCCGAGAAATGTTATGTGTACGAACTTGACCCACAGCTGAGACGCGATAGTAACGGCATGAAGATGTACGTTAAACTGAACATCTTCAGCATGGACAAGTTGATGACGCTTAATAAATACTGTAAAGCCTATGTGGCCCGCAAACTCGGATCGGGTATTCTGAAGCCTGAGAGCATTACCTTCGGAAAGGAAACAGATGGGGAGACACCCTTAATTAAAACCAATATCAGGGGATTGAGATTCCTGAAATACAATGAGGATGTTTCCTTTACCGATAAAGATGGCAAGAAAACTACAGCCTCCATTCCGTCGGAGTTCATCCAGCCTTATCTGGTGCAGTATAATGAGTCATTCTATGATTTCCTCGTGCGTACTGCTAACCGTTGCGGCGAGTTCCTTTATTTCGAGGACGGTGCACTGACACTAGGTCTGGCCAATACAGGCGAACCTGTCGTGATCAATGACTTTGAGTCTGTCACCAAACCGAATATTTCGGCAGGACCTCTGTCTATTGAGGCCTATGCCCGTGATAGTGTCAAAGATGATTTTGGGGAGGTAAAGCATCTGAACCAGAGCGTCATTGACAAGCAGAAGACGGGTTACCCGGAGGATGCATTCCGGAATCATACGTCAAGCAATGCTGAACTGGCCAACGATGAGTATTTTTTCCCGCTCGTGAAAGATAAGTTCTCTGACGTGGGGCGCGAGACCTATTTGGACGGCACTAAGAGTCAGAATGCGATGGCCAGGGTGTTCCCGTTCCTCAAGATGATACTTGGAAACGAGACGGATGGAGGAGCAGGCATTGGTGCAAATATCGGCAAGTTATTTTTTGTGGCTGAAGGTGCCATGGATCTTAAGAGCGTGTTTCAAAAGGGTACCACTAACGCAGAAGGTCAGAAGGCATATCTGGATCCATATGACGGAATCGTGGAGCAATACGACAAGAACAAGGTGGTACAGTTCTCTTCGTTGAAGGAAGAGGGTTGGACAACGCTCAAGTATTACAATGATATCCATAAACACGAAAGTGAGCAGCAGCGCCAGATTATCTGTATTAACATGGGCACTGACTATGCGAACGTAAAACTGGGCCAGAAGATCAAGGTCGAGGGCTTAAAAGGTAGCTATGTGGTGATTCAGATGGTACAGGTTTCTGAAGAGGTTTGGGACTATAACTACGACAAGTACGATACCGCAGCTTCTGACACCTATAATGGTACGCGATCTCAGAAGATTTATGCGATACCGGCCTACATGGATGCTGACGATGATAACAAGGAGAAATTCATTCCGCCTGTACAACCTGTGCCCGTGATAAGAAAGGCTGGCCCGCAGGTTGCGTTTGTCACGGCCAATGTCGATCCGAAGTTCCAAGGCCGAGTACGTGTGGCTTACCCATGGCAAGCTCTGGGTAGTGCCCTTCCTTCGCAGATGGCCTATCTGGAACAGCAACTGGCTGAAGCCAATGGCGAAAAAGACAGATTGGAAGAAGAAGGACTTCTGTTACCTGGTCGTATATTGGCTTTGGAGTCTCAGTTGAAAAGGCTGAAGAAATATGTCAATGCCACTAAAGAGCAACGACAGGAAATGCTCGGTGAGCAGGCCCTGAAGCGAGATGGTCTGGAGAAGGAAATCCAGGAACTGGAGGCATCACGTGCTGAGAAAGATCCACAATTGGTGAAGTTGGAAACTGATATTAAGGCGATGAAGTATGATCCTGAATCCCAGTCAGAAAAGGAACTGAAGCAAGTGGAGTTGGAGATGTATAAGCGTGACACCATGGCGGCTGAGATTAAGGCCATTGATGCTAAGATAGCCGACAAGCGGAAGGAAATCGAGCAACTCGAAGCGGAGGATGAAGAGCTGATTGCTGCCGCCAAAGAGCACGATGAGAAGAAAGGCGTAGATGAGGGTTATCTGGACATAGAGACCGATAACACAGTCATTGTCAGGAAGAAACGAGCCTATAATCAGTCACAAAAAGATTATAAGGATCACCAACAGAAAATGACAAATGTTAAAAAACTCGTCAAAGACAGGGAATCGCAAAAAGATAAGGTTAAGGAATATATCGACAAGGAGGCCCTAAGCATGTCTACGCCATGGATCCGGGTTGCCACCCCGATGGCCACCCCAGGCGGCGGTACGTTCTTCCGACCACGAGTAGGCGATGAGGTTCTGGTGAACTTCGATAATGATAACGTTGAGCGACCTTATGTAGTAGGTAGTCTATTCTCGAAGAATACATTGACGCCTGATGAAGGCCTGTATCGCAAGGCTGCTCCTGAAATACAATGGAAAAACATCTCCATGTCTATGATGTCGCCTAATGGTCATCATATTACCTTTACCGATCCCCCTGGTGGCGCCAGTTTCATCTCCAATGTCATATCACCGGGTATGGGATTCTATGCCTCTGTTTTACCAGGTCTGAGTACTTTGAACGGCATGGGTGAGAATTATAAGGATCTGAATGGTGGTATCCACATCGGTGACCGTTACGGTCTGTACGAGATTGAGATGAAGAGCCAGAAACGCAGCATCGATATCAGATCGCCTTTCGGTACGGTAAGTGTCAATGCTTTCTCTGGTATCACCATCAGTGCGCCCAATGGTAATATCGCTATCAAGGGTAAGAATATCACACTCGAGGCTGGTAACAAGATTACCATGCTTTCAGGCAAGAATATCGCCGATCCGGATATCGGTGATCCAGAAGGCAAGTGGACCCAGAGGGGTAAGATGGCAGTGGGTATAGTCGGAGCCATTCTTGAAGCAGGTGTCGCCCCTGATTTCATTGAGGCTGTCGTCGATTTCTCGCTGATCCGTCACGTTGTCGAGGTGTTTGCACGTCCCGTTGACGGTACCCTGCTACTCAAGTCGAAGCGCTATCTGAAACTGGAGGCTGGCAATGGTAATGCAACCATCAAGCGTGACCGCTATGCTGACACGGTTACGACGAAGAAGGAAACGTCAGAGGAGTTCTATAAGACCATTCTGTTCTACGTTAATACAATCTGCAGCGTCATCGATAAATACTATCAGGACTTCGCACTTTGCTGGCGTTACGGCACCAAGATGAGGAGGGCATACGAAGCACTGGCAGTGAAATATCTGAAAGACAAGAAAGATCCGGATATCTTTACGCTTTTCTATGATTGGAATCAGCCGATTAAGAACGTCTTCAGTCCAGAAGATTTCAAAGGTAAGTATAAGGATAGTATATTACCTCACATCAATGAAGCATACGCTGATCTTACAAAAGCAGCAGAGGCATACGGAAGAGCAATGATCAAAATGAGAAAGACGGCGGAGTCGTTTGATGAACTGTTCAGTGATATCGAGGACAAGTATGTCGGTTCAGATGTCTTGGGCGTTTCTATGTTGGCGATGCTGATAGCAGCGTTTAAGGATTTCAAGAAAACAGTCCTGAGGGGGAATCCCGTCAAAACGTGGAAGGATTTCTACTATACTAAAGGTTTTCTGTTTAATGACGAAATCTCCTATGAAATGGGTGCCAACACCTTGGTCACGGGTGGCGACAGCATGGTATTCAAGCGCAAGCTCATCCTTGCTTTCATCTGGCATGTGGCCAACTCAAGTGCCAATAAAACATTCAAGTACATTGAGACAGGCTACGATCTTAATTATATTCTGACCACCAGTACCTTCAGGCAAGAGTACTACTGGAAACGTCAGATTCTCAACATGGATCACTACTGGCAGAAGCATAAGTTCTGGAGGACGCTGATGGAGAATACGTATAACAAGTTTGTCGATAAATTCAAGAGCAACTTTGCTCCCTTCGACAAAGACATCTGGTCCGACAAGGCCGAAGGTCAGATTCTGTTCTCTGATAATGAGGGCTCCACGCTCAATTTCCAGGGAGAGGGCTTGCACGAGGAGAGCGATTCTAATATCGGAACGATGCAACATCTTAAGAAAGTGCTTATGGGTATAAAATAAGATAGGAGGTTAATGATGGATTATATATTCAGAGAATGGGAAAAAAGACTTTCTGCGTTTGAGAGCAGCGTTGAGAAAGACTTGGAAGAAATGCGAAAGTGTAAAGCGCAGATACAGCAGATGCAACTCAATTTGGTTGCAGAGATTAAGAAAGGTCGCTATATCTACGATGAGCAGCGGCTGGTACTCTCTGCACCAGAGATCATTATCGGACACGTTGATCGCAGTGGTAACCTCCTTGCAGGAGGCTCCTCCGTTGTTGTCAGGGGCGCTAATGTTGGATTACAAGGTGCCGGAGATTCCGGACAGCTGGTATTTCGCGCTCCAAGTATTCAACAGATTGCCGAAGATCCTGGTATTGACGGAAATGAACATGTTGTGAGTTCAGTCTCCGAGGTGGTCAGTCAGGCACGTAACATCACCATCCAAAGTGATGATGTTGAGGGCTCTTTCTCTGCCCCCGCTGAGCCATCTGGTGGCAGTGGTGTCCGCATTCATGCTGACAAGACTATCGATATCCACGCTGCAATGACGGCAGAGAGTCGTGAAACCCAACTCGATGTCATCATCAAAGGCAAGGAGGAACAGCAGAAGAACCTCAAGGAACAGGCCTCCGACTGTAAGAGCTCCTTCAAAGAACTGTCAAAGGAGTTGGAGCAGCTTTTGAAAGACAAAGAGAAACTGGCCGCCGACGTAGATGATGTGCGCAGTAACTACGCTGATATTAAGGAGCTGAGTGAGCAGATCGAAGCCTGTTCAACAGCTCTTACAGAACAGACCTATGCCTATGCTGAGGTGCTCTCGCTCTTGGCTGAGACCAATCGCCAGATTAAGTGCTTTAAAGACGAGAAGTCGAAGATCGTGAAGGGCGATGACTTTAAGCAGAATACCACTGGTGCCAAAGTTAACATTACAGGTGAAAATATCTCTCTGGTATCGGCCGATGGCGAAAACAATTTGCGTGACAATAAGAGCTCAGGCATCACGATGATGGCTAATAGTGTCGGCATATCATCCGTGGAGTACGACGGAAAACTAAAGGAGAAAGGACAAGTTCGTATTCAGGCAAAGAATGTAGAGGTGGTTACAGCCGGCATGGCAGATATGGAGCGTGATGGTGAAGACGCTATTGTTAAGGCTACCTATGCTGCCGAGGGCGACTTCATGCTGAGGTCCAAGAATATTACCATCGAGGGCGTCGATTACGAGATGGCCGATAAGAAACTGAAAGAAAAACAGCTAACGGCCGACAGTAAGATCAAACTCCGTGCTAAGACTGTCGAGGTAAGCACTGAAGGCTCTGCCAATGTGGAAGTGGATGAGGAAGGTAAACTCACCAAGGCAAACTACACTTCAGAGGGTGATGTCATCGTACGTTCAAAGACCGTTATGGTAGAGAGTACAGATACCGATATCGAAAACGGCGAAGCTAAGGAGAAGGCCCTCACTGCCGAAGGAAAGGTCTCTGTGCGTGCAGAAAAGATGGACTTCTCGGCCACCGACACTGAGGGTAAGGCTACTGGCAGCGTGAATGTCAACGCCAAGGCTGTCAGCGTGAAGTCGATGGATGTCGATAAGGATAGTCATGCCGATACGGCACTCTCCCAGGGTAGTACGATGGTCCTCGTCTCAGAGAAGATGTTCGTTGGTGCCAAGTCGAAGTCTGTCAAGAGTAAGAAAGTGCAGGCAGCCTCAGAGGAGGTCGGTATCTTTGCCGACAACACACTTGAGGCTCAGCAGGGCGACGGTAAGGCTGTAGTGCAGTTGGCCGACGGTAATGCTGCTGTTGGTGGCACCAAGACGCAAGTCTATGGCCAGACAACCGTCAACGCCAATACCGAGGTCAAGGGTGAACTGAAGGCTCCGAAAGCCACCATTGACAGTGTGGAGGTCAAGACTGCCTTCAAGTCGCCGAATATTCAGGACGGAATGGCCGCAGGCGCACCTGGCGGCGGCGGTAGCCTGAGTGCCAAGTTAAAGGCCGAAGATGTCCCGCAAGAGTAAAAAGGTAAATTAGCAAAACAGTTATGAATAATTTTATAGCAATCGAACTGACTGAGTTCCAGAAGAAAGTGAATGGCTACCTGATGATGTTTAATTATCAGTTGACCAACTATTGTGTGAAGGCAGAGCCTACGGCCATGTTGCCTGTTACGGTCGTTTTGTCTGGTACGGAGTATAATTTCGAGGAAGTGGCTTATGCCACCAAACCTGATGCCTATACCTTCGATGTCTATCCTAAGAATCAAAATAATCTCCAGGCTATTATTGACGGTGTCTTCAACATGCATCCAGAGTTTAAGATGGAAACGAAGACCGACAAGAATTCCAATGACGAGGAAGTGACTCATATCATCTATACGATGCCCGAGGTCGATAAGGAACGTCGCGACCTGCTTATTGACACCTCCAAGGCCTTCCACAAAGAGTGTGTGGCAAATTTGGATGCCTGTTATGCCAAGCAACAGGAAAAGATTGTCGAAGCTCTCTCGCAGATGAATGCCGTGGAAGTCAATGAGGCTAAAACAGGCTTTAAGAGCATCTATGACGAAGCCAAAAAACAAGCCGACGAACTATTGAGTTCGAAACTCTCCGAGATAGAAGATGGCTACCAGCGTTATCTCACCCAACAAGATGAAACTGGCAACGGTGAGTACGTTGACTACACCAAAGGCATGCGCTTGGATCAGATGGATGAATAACCCCAGGGAGATATTACACGATTCTTATTTCTCCTTGTTGATGGTGTAGTCGAGGGCCGCACCAATGGCGGTACAGAATTCTGAGTATTTGGGAATGTGGAAATGTACGTTGTATAACTTCTCCAGCATGGGATAGACCTCTCTGCATTGCGGGTAGAGTGTGAGATTGCCAATCAGCACGAAGTCCTTGATGCCTGTGTTCAGGGCAGACAAGATGGCAGCTGAGCCGATGGACTGCAGCACCATGACAATGATGCCTAAGGCAATGTCTTCCTTTGGAGCGTCGTATTGTGCCTTTGAGAAGAGTGAGGCTGTGGCATCCATAGGCAGACCTGGCAGCGGATGGGTGGTAATGTCGCCAATCAGCAGATTGATGTTGTGGATGTTTCCCCGCATGGCAAGACTCTGAATCTGCTTCGGATCACGGGTGTTCAGCATCACACGGGCAAGTCCTTGCAGCGTACCGCCGCCAATACCGATACCTCCGATATGGCGGATGTCGTCGCCACAGCACTGCACAAAACTGGTTCCCGTTCCCATCGACACGACCATGGCTTTGTTCAGTCCGCTCTCAAAGCGGGCTCCTAGTCCGTCGGCAATAAACTCATCGGTCTTGCCCGTTGGCAATCCATAGACGGGCTCGTCGATATAGGCTGATCCGACGCCAGTCAACATGACCTGCTCTACATCCTTCAGACTGATGTTGTTGTC
Organism: uncultured Prevotellaceae bacterium; assembly: GCA_902771155.1. The sequence goes on along the minus strand of CACXVS010000005.1, from coordinate 30,881 downwards.
GTGAAGATACTTGCCGAATGCGCCATAGAGTGAGGTGACGGGGTCGGTAGCCGTAATACGGATTGGGGCTGACACCTTCCCGTCTTTAATGCCAACAATCTTTGTAGTAGAAATACCTACATCGATACCAATGACTATTCCCATAATGCTGTTTGTTTAGGTTATAAAAAGAAACCCGGCCGCCATAACGCTAATGAAAGGAGGAGTGGTACCTCCAGGAATCGAACCGGGGACACACGGATTTTCAGTCCGATGCTCTACCAACTGAGCTAAGGCACCATCATGTCAATTTGCAATTCCTTTCGTTTTGCGGGTGCAAAGGTACTAACTTTTTTTGAACCTACCAAATATTTGCCTGACTTTTTTAGAAAAAAGTTTTTTATGACAGAGGATTCCACCCCTGCGCTTTGAGCTCAAACTCCTGATTGTCACGGGTTACGAGCACTTTGCCGAATTTCTCGTCAGTGATGTGCCCGATGAGTTTGACCCCCTCGATTTGCTCGATTTTCTCATGATCGCCGATGGGAACGGTAAACAGCAACTCATAGTCTTCGCCGCCGTTGAGGGCGCAGGTGGTGACGTTCATGTTCAGTTCTTCGGCCATGACCGCCGTCTGGTAGTCGATGGGGATATTCTTCTCGAAGATGCGGCAACCGACACCCGACTGCTTGCAGATGTGGAGCAGTTCGGAGGAGAGACCGTCGCTGATGTCCATCATGGCGGTGGGACGGATGCCCGCCTCGCGCAACTTCTGGATGATGTCGCCGCGGGCCTCGGTCTGGAGTTGGCGTTGCAACAGGTATTCCTTGCCACTGAAATCGGGCTGGAAGATGAACGTTGAGAGTTGGGACTGGAGTGATGAGAGTCTCTTCTCGTCACCAGCGGCCTTGGCTTCGGCGATTTTCTTCTGGAGGTCGTTGACCTGACCATAGTACACGCTCTTCTCGCGCTCCAGGAGTTGCAGACCCATATAGGCTGCACCGAGGTCGCCACTGACGCAGATGAGGTCGGTATCCTTAGCACCGTTGCGATAGACGACATCCTCTTTACGGGCTTCGCCGATGCAGGTGATGGAGATGGCCAGACCTGTATAGCTGGAGGTGGTATCGCCGCCGACGATATCGACGTTCCACTTGTCGCAGGCCAAACGGAGTCCGGCATAGAACTCCTCCATGTCCTCGACCGTGAACCGTTTGCTGATAGCCAGTGACACCGTGATTTGACGGGGCGTGCCGTTCATGGCAAACACATCGCTGATGTTCACCATTGCACTCTTATAGCCGAGGTGCTTCAGGTCGATATAGGTGAGGTCGAAATGTACACCCTCCATAAGCAGATCGGTGGTGACGAGCACTTCCTTATCCGGGTAGGAGAGCACGGCACAATCGTCGCCAACACCATATTTGGTACTCTCGTTCTTGATCTCTATGTCTTTTGTGAGACGGTCGATCAGACCGAACTCACCCAGTTTTGCTATTTCCATTGATTAATTAGTACGTTTTATCATTTCTCGCATGATCTCCGTCATCAGGGGTTGGGCGGCATTGGCGGCTTGCTGTACCTCTTCGTGGCTCACCTCGACGGGCTCGTCGAAGCCCCCCAGATCGGTAATCACCGAGATGCCGAAAGTCCTGATGCCACAATGGTGGGCCACAATGACTTCGGGCACGGTTGACATGCCGACGGCATCGCCACCCAGCAGATGGTACATCCGATACTCCGCAGGTGTCTCGAAGGTAGGACCTTGTACTCCGACATAGACACCATGCTGCACGGTGATGCCTTTCTCTGCTGCAATCTGATCGGCCAGTGCCACTAACGACAGGTCGTAAGGCTCGTGCATGTCAGGGAAACGAGGGCCTGTGGGGAAGTTCTTGCCGCGCAGGGGGTGCTCGGGGAAGAAATTGATGTGGTCGGTGATGATCATCAGGTCGCCAATCTTGAATGCCGGGTTCATGCCGCCAGATGCATTCGAGACGAAGAGCGTTTTGATGCCCAGTTCATACATGACGCGCACAGGGAAGGTGACCTCCTTCATCGAGTAACCCTCGTAGAAATGGAAACGCCCCTGCATGGCCATGATATCCACACCGCCAAGCTTGCCGAAGATGAGTTTTCCCGAATGGCCCTCAACCGTGGAAACGGGGAAGTTGGGAATGTCGTGATATTCGAATTCGTAGGTGTCAGTTATTTCTGAAGCTAATTGTCCGAGGCCTGTTCCCAACACTATTGCTGTAGTTGGGAATGTGGTCATTCTTGCCTTTAGCCATGATGCTGTTTCTTGTATCCTTTCGTACATAGTCTAAGATCTTTTTGTTGAATAAGTCTTCCTGGTCCAGTAGCAGCTTAATGTGGATGGGCAGCACGTAGAGTCTCTGCCTGACCTCACTGCTCAAACCTTCCGTGATTGAGAGGCGCGAGGCGTCTTTCTCGGTCGTGATGATCAACTTGGGCGAGGGGAGGGCCTCGAAGGCCTCGTTGATGCACTCAATGTCTTTCTTCTTGAAATTATGGTGATCGCTGAACGACAGGGGCTGGATATGGTCCGTATAAGTCTGCAGGTCCTGCAGCATCTGCTCGGGTGAGGCGATACCTGTTAACAAGAGGATGTTCTTTCCTTTGAGTGAATCGAGGGAAACGGGCTTCTCAGACTCCTCCGGGAAGAGGGGCTTGAGATCGTCGTACTCGTGGGTTGAGAAGAACAGTTGCTGATAAGGGTATAGTCTCATGGCCTTGGTGATGACACGGAACTCCATCGGCTTTAAGTCGGTGGGACATTTAGTGACGATCACGATGTCGGCCCTGTCCTTACTCTTGACCGGCTCGCGGAGTCGGCCCGAGGGCAGCAGCTCATCATAGATGACCAGACGGTGGTAATCGACGAGCAGGATGTTGATGCCCGGTTTGACGTAGCGATGTTGGAAGGCATCGTCGAGCAGGACGACATCGATGCCCTCAACATATTTGCCGCTGATAAGTTTGTCGATGCCTCTGGTTCGCTTCTTATCTACTGCCACGGTGATGTGGGGGAACTTCTGCTTTATCTGGAAGGGCTCGTCGCCGATGTCACGCATGGTGGTGTTGGCGTCGGCAATCACAAATCCATGGCTCTTGCGCTTGTACCCCCGGCTGAGTACGGCCACCTTCGACACGTCCTTCAACAGGCGGATAAGATACTCCACGTGGGGCGTCTTGCCTGTGCCGCCTACAGTGATATTGCCTACTGAGATTACGGGGACATGAAAGGAACGGCTCTTTAAGATGCCCATCTCAAAGAGCATGTTCCTGAATCCGACGCCCAGTCCGTATAGCCAGCTCAGTGGCCGCAGTTTCCTATTAATATAGATAAGGTCGCCTTCCACGATTTACTTCACTCTGATGTCATCGAGTATCCTGGCCTGCATATGGCTGCCGTCCTTGACGGTCTGGCGAATTTCCATCAGCGGCTCGTAGAGATCGCCGAGGAATACCTTCAGCTCTTCCTGCAACTTACCGTCGAGATAAGTCCCCCTGTTCTCCTTCGGCATGAAGGTATCGAGCCAACTGCCCTTGCCGGGGTAAGTCTCGGTGTAGTACTCCTTGAGCTTGGCCAGTTCGGCTGCCTTCTTAACGGCATCGTCGAGACTGCCGAGTTGGTCCACCAGTTTTATCTTCAGGGCATCGCTTGCCAGCCATACGCGCCCTTGGGCGATGGAGTCAACCTGTGCGGGCTTCATGCCGCGCCCCTCCGACACGATGTCGAGGAACTGCTGATAGCCATGGTCGACATAGGTCTGCATGTACTTCATGATCTCGGCATTATCCTTTCCAAGGATAAGGTCTGTCTCATAGTCGGTAAACTTGTTGGTGGTAACACCGTCGAAGGTGACACCGAGTTTGTCGGTTACGAGTCCGCTGAAGTTGGGAATCAGTCCGAAGATACCGATGCTACCAGTGATGGTGGTCGGCTCGGCAACGATGTAGTTGGCTGGTGAACTGATCCAGTAGCCGCCTGATGCTGCTGCGCCGCCCATTGACACCACGACGGGCTTCTTGGCCTTGAGCACTTTAATGGCGTGGCGGATCTGCTCGGAGGCTACAGCACTACCACCACCAGAGTTGACACGGAAGACAACGGCTTTCACATCGTCGTCCTCGGCAAGTTTGCGTAAGTCCTCGGCCGTGTTCTTGCCTACAATACTGTGACCGCCACCGCTCAGCAGGTTCATGGTTTCGCTATCAACGATGTTACCGTACGCATAGTAAACAGCCACCTTATCGCCGTCGTCCTTCTTGTCCGACTTTACGTTGAGCATGTCTGAGAGTGTCAGCTGCTGGATGTCGTCGTCCTTGTCAAGTTTCAGGCGACTCTTAATCTCTGCCTTGATCTCCTCGGGGAAGAGCACCTTGTCGATGAGTTTGGCTGTGACATAGTCCTTCGTGTCGGCAAAAGCCATGATGCTATCGTTGGCCAACTGGTTCAGACTTTCAGCCTTGACCTTGCGAGACTCAGCGATATCCTTCAGCCAGTAGTTCCAGATGCCGGTGAGATAGGCGGTGCGCTGCTCACGGTCGTACTCGCTCATGCCCGTCAGTGTGTTGCTTTCCACATAACTCTTGTATTTACCCACCTTGGCCACCTGGTACTTGATACCCAGTTTGTCGTACAATCCTTTGTAGTATTCGCCTTTGCCGCCAAGACCTGTAAAGTTGATCATACCGTGGTCGTTCAGATAGATATTGTCGGCCACAGAAGCCACGTAATAAGCTGCCTGGTAGTACTGGTCGGCATAAGCCACAATCCATTTGCCGCTCTGCTTGAAGTCCTTCAGGGCGTCGCGCAACTGCTGGGCAGAAGCGGGCGCATCGAAACTGAGGATGCCACCTTCCAGGTAGATGCCCTTGATGTCATCGTTACTTTTGGCTTTGCGGATACTGGCAATCAGATCGTCAAGACCCATATTGCTCAGTTCACTTGCCCCCAGAAGACCGTTCAAAGGTGAATCTTCTTCTGAACGCTCCGAAACAATGCCGTTCATTTTGATAACAAACACAGAGTTTTCCTTGACTTTGGTTGATGCTGAATCGCTGGCCAGCATTCCTACTAACGAGATAACCAGGAAGAAACCGGTTATCAGCAAAAAGATAACGATACCACAGATGGTGGCAAATACCATTTTAAAGAATTGTTTCATACCTTAATTAGTTTATAATCGCCTACAAAGTTATGACTTTTTTTTCAATCCGAACTATAAAAGTCACAAAATCTTTGCAAAAGTATAAAATTAGGCAACTTGCTTTTATTTCATGTTTCATTGTTTTGTAATGTTTTTTATTAATTGATTTATAATTGGTTAGGTGCCTCGTGTTTGCCGTTTTTGAGTCCAATTTTTTGCGCCCTAATTAGGAAAAAATTTTTTGTGCACTAGAAAAATAATTTTTCTAAGTTTGGGCGCGAATCCTTTTTCTCTTAACGACAGTGCAAAGGTACAAAATTTTCAATTACCCTCCAATTTTTTCGAGAGTTTTTTTTCGATTTGTTTCAAATGTTAAAATTTGGCTAAATCGCTAATAGCGTCTTTGCGTCTTAGCGTTTCATTAGGAAAATGAAATGCGACGCAATGGAGGTTCTTATATTTATATATTAAATTTATATATATTATAATATATATAAATTATATAATACTACTATAATAAATTTCGTCGAAACTCAAAATATCAAATGAAACGCTAAGACGCTAAGACGCAAATGATGTCAGTAACTGCTGACAAGTTGGCATATACTTGGCAATTGGCACGGTTTTGGCAGATCAGAATGCGAAGCGGTCAAAAGACTGTTCCACTATATAAAAAAGGTATAAACATTAAAAATAAGTATTATGAACATTAAACCATTAGCAGACCGCGTGCTGGTATTGCCCGCACCGGCAGAAGAAAAGATCGGTGGTATCATCATTCCTGATACTGCCAAGGAAAAACCCCTCCACGGAACCATTAAGGCCGTTGGCCAGGGAACCAAGGATGAGACGATGATCCTGAAAGAGGGCGACGAGGTGCTTTACGGTAAGTACAGTGGCACGGAACTCGAGTTCGAGGGTGTGAAGTATCTGATGATGCGCCAGAGCGACGTACTCGCAGTAATTGAGAAGTAAAATTGAAGAATTGAAGGATTGAAAAATTGAAGTATTATGGCAAAGGATATTAAATTCAATATTGACGCCCGCGATGCTATGAAGCAGGGTGTTGACCAGTTGGCTAATGCAGTGAAGGTGACGCTCGGTCCGAAGGGCCGCAATGTGGTTATCGAGAAGAAATTTGGTGCTCCGCAGATTACCAAGGACGGTGTGACTGTTGCTAAGGAGATTGAACTCGAAGACAAGTTTGAAAATACTGGTGCTCAACTTGTTAAGAGCGTAGCCTCAAAGACTGGCGACGATGCCGGTGACGGTACGACCACTGCAACTATTCTGGCTCAGGCTATCGTCAGCGAGGGACTGAAGAATGTGACCGCCGGTGCCAATCCCATGGACTTGAAGCGTGGTATCGACAAGGCAGTGAAAGCTGTGACCGAGCACATTGCCAAGAGTGCTGAGCTGGTAGGCGACAACTACGACAAGATTGAGCAGGTGGCTACCGTCAGTGCCAACAACGATAAGGAGATCGGTGAACTGCTGGCTGAGGCCATGCGCAAGGTAAGCAAGGACGGTGTGATCACCATCGAGGAGTCGAAGAGCCGTGACACGCACATTGGTGTTGTCGAGGGTATGCAGTTCGACCGTGGTTACCTCTCAGCTTACTTCATTACCGATAGTGAGAAGATGGAGTGTGTGATGGAGAATCCTTATATCCTTATCTACGACAAGAAAATATCGAACATCAAGGACTTCCTTCCCATCCTGCAGCCTGCAGCCGAGAGCGGACGCCCCTTGCTGGTGATTGCTGAGGATGTGGACAGTGAGGCTTTGACCACACTGGTTGTGAACCGTCTGCGTGGCGGTCTGAAGATCTGTGCCGTGAAGGCTCCTGGCTTTGGCGACCGTCGTAAGGCTATGCTCGAGGATATTGCCACTCTGACAGGTGGTGTGGTAATCAGCGAGGAGAAAGGCCTGAAGCTGGAGCAAGCTACGCTCGAGATGCTGGGTACTTGTGACAAGGTGACGGTGTCGAAGGACAACACGACCATCGTGAACGGTGCCGGCGAGAAGCAGGCCATTCAGGACCGTATTGCCCAGATCAAGAAGGAGATCGAGGTGACCACCTCTTCATACGACAAGGAGAAACTGCAGGAGCGCCTGGCCAAGTTGGCCGGAGGTGTTGCCGTGCTCTATGTCGGTGCTAACTCTGAGGTGGAGATGAAGGAGAAGAAGGACCGTGTTGACGATGCCCTCTGTGCTACCCGTGCCGCTATCGAGGAAGGTGTGGTGGCCGGTGGTGGTACCACTTACATTCGCGCTCAGGAGGCTCTGGCCAGCCTGAAGGGTGACAACGCCGACGAGCAGACCGGTATCAACATCATCTGCCGTGCTATCGAGGAACCACTGCGCCAGATTGCCGTCAATGGCGGTCAGGAGGGTGCCGTGGTCGTTCAGAAGGTCCGTGAGGGTAAGGGCGACTTTGGTTTCAATGCCCGTACCGATGTCTATGAGGACCTGCGTGAGGCCGGTGTGATCGATCCTGCCAAGGTGGCACGTGTGGCTCTGGAGAACGCTGCCAGCATCGCCGGAATGTTCCTGACCACCGAGTGCCTGATCGTTGACAAGCCCGAGAAGGAGCCTGCCATGCCGATGGGCGGTGCCCCAGGCATGGGCGGTATGATGTAATCCAAAACCCATTCATAACCGGTAGTCGAAAGGCTGCCGGTTATTTTTTTGCCCTTTTTCTTCTTATTTCCAAAAAAATTGCTTACCTTTGCAACGGTATGCAAAAACTATTGGATCTCTATCGGCAATGGAAGAGTGCTGAGCCGGCTCATGTTCAGCAGATTCCGGGTGGAGGCAGCAACCGAACTTACTACCGTCTGACTGATTCGGACGGTCTGAGTGTGGTTGGTGTCGTAGGCACGAGCCGTGACGAGGACCATGCCTTTATCTATCTCACGGAGCACTTCGCTCAGTTGCAACTCCCCGTACCCAAGATTCTGGCTACGAGTGATGATCAGCTGCGTTACCTGCAGACCGATCTCGGCTCCACATCGCTCTTTGATGCCATCCGTGGCGGACGAGAGGCCGGTGGACGTTATACCCTGAAAGAGCAGGAACTGCTGAAGCGTACTATCCGTGAATTGCCCAACATCCAGATCCGTGGTGCTCGTGAGCTCGATTTTGCCAATTGCTATCCCCAGGCAGAGTTTAATGTGGATAGTGTGCTCTTCGACCTCAACTACTTCAAGTACTGTTTCCTGAAGGCTACTGAGCTCGACTTCCATGAGTTGAAGCTTGAGGCCGACTTCCGTCTGTTCGCCAAGGATCTGACCAACGACAGCTACGGTATCGGCGACTGTTTCCTGTATCGCGACTTCCAGGCACGTAACGTGATGCTCGATCACGACGGTAATCCTTGGTTCATCGACTATCAGGGTGGGCGCAAGGGACCTTATTATTATGATCTGGCCTCCTTTCTATGGCAAGCATCAGCCAAATATCCCCATAAGTTGCGCCGTGAACTGGTGTATGAATACTACAACTCACTGAAGAACTATATTGAGGTCCCGCCCGTGCGGCATTTCGTCAACCGCCTGTCGCTGTTCGTGTTGTTCCGCACGTTGCAGGTACTGGGCGCCTACGGCTTCCGCGGTTATTTCGAGCAGAAGAAGCATTTTATCGAGAGCATACCACCTGCTATCCAGAATCTGCGGGAGATACTGGCGAGTTCCACCGTATTCCATTATCCTTATTTGATGGATATCTTGCGGCAATTGACAGAGATGCCGCAGTTCCAGCAGGTTGAGGCCACGGCCAAGCGTGCTGACGGTTATAAGACCACCGATCAGAACCCTTACAAAGCCCATCCACAAGACGGACCGGCTACTTTCTCGAAATACGATGCACAGGGTCCGCTGGTGGTCAGGGTGTTCAGCTTCTCTTACGGCAAAGGTATCCCCGAGGATGAGAGTGGCAATGGGGGAGGCTATGTATTCGATTGTCGCAGTACCCATAACCCCGGGCGCTACGAACCCTATAAGAAACTGACGGGTCTTGACGAACCCGTCATCCGATTCCTGGAGGATGATGGTGAGATACTCACCTTCCTCGACAGCGTGTATAAACTGGCCGATGCCCATGTGCGCCGATACATCCAGCGTGGATTTACCTCGCTGATGTTCTCTTTCGGCTGTACGGGCGGTCAGCATCGCAGTGTCTATTCTGCCCAACATCTGGCCGAACATATCCACGAGAAGTTTGGCATCGAGGTGCGCATCTGCCATCGCGAACAAGGCATCAATCAGACGCTCGGGTCGCGACAAATTTAGTGGGGTTGAGCCTGTTTTGACGCATAAGCAACAGTTTGTCGCAACAACTTGATACGAAATACGACATAATACTTGTGATAAGCCTGAGAAATGTCGTACATTTGCACCAGTAATTTATAAATTTAAAACAGATATGGCATTAACAGCAGTATTAGAATTCGGCGACAACAGCATCAAGCGCTACTCCAAACAGTACTTGGTGTCTGATTGCCGATTGGTGTTTAACCGCTCTTACAATAGTTTCTGTCCCTCTGGGGCGGCCCGTTGTGAGCGGCTGGAAGTTGTTGTGGTGGCCCCTGGTAAAACCGATCTCAGCCTGTTTGAGTGGTTTTCCAATCAAGGTACCATGAGTGGGCGTCTTTTTATTAGCCTGGCCAATGAGGCCAAGTTGGACGATACCGACGCCCAGATTCTCTATTTCGAGGATGCCCAGTGCTTCTCGCTCTCCGAGTTTTATGATATCGACGTTTCAAGGCGCAGACTCTTGAGACTGTCTATCAGTGCCGAGAATATGAATATTGATGGCGTTAATTTTTATCGGATATAATTATGGCAACACTCTATTCTAATGAACTGAAAGCAGTGGTGATTGCAGACAATTTTACCGACAATCCCCTGAACGTATTGAAAGAGAAATGCCTGACTATTCAGCATTTCGACTACCAATGTGAGCACAAGCGCAATGCCTCTGGTGATCTTTATGGTGTGACGAATCCTGTAATCTTGAAGTTTACTGTCCGTGTGAATTCACCGGCTCATTCGCGCATATTCTATCAGAATTTGGTTGCTAACAACAGCTTTGACTATTCATTCCTGTTTAATCCGACATTTAATGCTGCTTCGCGCTTGTCAGAATATGAAGACGGCATGATCATCAATGCCTATGTGGTTAGTGTGGAAGAGAACTACAACTCGGCTCAGAATAAGAATGGTGAGGATCAGCAGATCGAGCTCGACGTAACTCTCCTGGCCCGTTCGGCAACCTACTTGGGCCGCGATGAGAATAATGAATTTAAGAGTGAATTTATTAAATAACAAACTATTTAGACTATGGCAATATTAGAATTAAAAATAAATGGTATCGAGGCCTATCTGGATAAAAATTCGGTGGCTGAGACTGGCTGCTTGTCGTTAAAATCAAATCAATCTGATGGTGAGGTTGATTTTGGTAAAGGCGTAAAGACAACTGGGGGTGTTTTCCTAAAAGGAAGAGACGTTACAAATAAAAAGGATATCATTACCAACTATAAGGTGCACATGACGAATGTCGATTTTAAGAAGAGAATGTATGCACCTACGGAAATCATAGCTGTTCTCAATATTTTCCCAGTGTCAGATGAAAATTCAGATGATAAACCTATTTGGTATCCTCTTACCAAGGATTATATAGTCAGTCTGTTTCAGAATAAGAAAGTAACACTCCAATCAGAAGATGGTAAAGTTGTCGGAGACGATTTCTATGTGGAAGATATCCTGCCACGCTATAAGAAAGACTCGATGTTCGTCATGCTGCGTATTTACAGCCCCGATCATCAAATGGCATTGACGCAGGGCAGTGCCGTCTTTGTGGGCAAAAGGTTTGGAACGGATGTTATAGCTAATGAGGTAAAGAAATATATAAAACCTTGGTGCGTTGACACAATTGAAGTCTTGAAAAGGAAAATAGCCGTAAAGGAGGCTGCGATTGCCAAACTGGACTCTGAAACCAAAGATAAATCCGATGAAGCTTATATAAAACAGAAAGATAAGCTGGAAAAAGAGAAGACAAACCTGAAGGCCGTTTTGAAGGAGAAAGAAGCAAATATGGAGTCATTATCCTACAGCGGCAAAATGAAGGTTCTGGCCTATGATAAAAAGTCCACTGAAAAACCTAAGGATCAATGGAAAAATAAGGAGACTCCAGAATATAATGAAGAGCCTATCGAGCACATTTTCCCATACCTCGTGCAGTATAACGAGCCATTATACGATATGCTGAAGCGAACAGCCAACCGCTGGGGTGAGTTCTTGTTCTACGAGGACGGCATGTTACAGGTAGGCTACGACGATACACAGAAACCGGATAAAGAGGTGACAGGGTGGTACTCTCTGAACTATTGCGATCTGAAGAGTCATCTGAGGACAGACAATACGGATAATACTTATGATCCAGAGGCTGCCTATGATGAAAACATTGTGAAGAGTCCGATTGAGAAGAACTCGAGTAAAATCAAGAACCTACCAGGTTGCAGCCTGGACGACGGCCTTGATACATGGCTGATGAAAACAATAGCTTCTTTTTTTGGGAATACCAAGAATATTCCCACATGGATAGGTAATCAGACTTTTGACAATCTCTATAATCTGGCAGTTCAAAAAAGAAACAATGGCTATGTTGATGATAATACCAGTAAAAAATATTTTACAAACGAGAATAAAGATGAATTTGCACAACACTATGGTAACACTGAATTCGACAAGAAGACTGCTTTCGGATACAGCCAGTTTACTGAGATAAATTCAAAGTTCAAGGAAGATTACTATCGCACCATTCTGAGGAAAGAACAAGCTGCCATCCAGAAAGGTGTGTGTTTGAACTTTGACACTACCTATCCCGACCTGAAATTAGGTCAGATAATTAAGGTCAATGGTGAAGAATATCTTGTGATTAATGTGGAATGTGAAACCAAGAACTCGGTGATTATATCGAATGATCTATGGGTAGTGCCCGATAATACGACACCAGTATTACATTTTAAGGTGACTGCTGTCGGCAGATATAAGGATGTGAGTGGCGTAGATGCAGATAATAATTTCTATCCCACTATGCTACCCTCTGGTCATATCAGAACCTCTGGGGCGCAGTTGGCTAAAGTATGGGATGCCGATGATCCATTGAACCAGAATCGTGTTCGTATTCACTTCGCCTGGCAGGGTGTTGACACAGAGCGAGAAGAAAATCCAACTCCAAAAGATATCGCAGAAGATTGTGCTTCACCTTGGCTGGTTTATGCCACCAGTGCCGCCAGTAAATCAAATGGTATTTTTGGTAAGCATTATCAGGGCGATGAAGTGATAGTGAACTTTGCTAATGGTAATGTGGAAAATCCTTATATTGTGGGTGGATTGGCCATGAAGGGTAATAAAGTGCCGGGATCATTGGCAGAGCGTGATATCGTTCTGACATCACCTGGTGGCCATACACTCCGTATGGATGATGGCTCAGGAGCCGGACTGACGGCATTCCTCGCGGGTATTTTAACTCCTGGCTATGATTTATTGACAACCTTCTTCCCAGGTTTATCTGGTAAAGATATCTTTGAGACTGATAAAAACGAAAAAAGGGTAAGAAATTTCGAAGGAGGGTTCCAATTAACTGATAAATATGGCGTTTATACCATCTCTGGCTCTACAGATGGCCGTAATGTCTCGGTAAAGTCGCCTTGGGGCGATGTGGCTATTAGCGCCTTTACAGGCATCTCGATTTCTGCACCAAATGGCGACATTGAGATCAAGGGTAAGAATGTGAAGATAGAAGCAGGTAATAATCTGGAACTAGTCTCTGGTACCAACATTGGTAGTAGCTGGCGACCTAGGAAGGATACTTTTATGGGTGGTGTGGCACAGGTTGGTACTGATATAGCTGCTGCTGTTGCCAAGAAACTGTCAGAGAAGTTGGTGACTCAAATTGATTTGTCAATCCTGAGGCAAATGTTTGAGATTATTGTCCGACCTATTGAAGGCGCAACGGTCGTGAAGTCAAATCGTTTCCTGAAGCTGGAGACTGGCGGTGATGAATGTGAATATCCGCAATCTGGATATAAGCAAGGGACAGATGGCCAGTTTGCTGATGCTTTGATGAGAAAGAAAGCCAAAGACGAGATAAATGGACAACTTGGCTATTTTGGACTTTTTGGACTTACAAGGGGCGTGGCAGGTCTTATCGGTAAGGTGAAGTCAATTTCTAATGATATTGATAAAGAATATAGGAATTTTTACAATGACTGCGTAAGCAAGCGTGAAAGTTTTAATACTGCTATTAGTAACGCCAAAAGGTATGCAAATCATGATAATGTTGCGATTTGTAAGCCTTTTGATGAAAACTTGGATAGATTCTGGGCAGTTCTTCCTTATAAAAAATTGACAGAAACGGATATGGAATTTAAAGATGATGAATATGGGGATGATGTTGACGTTCATGCTGTAAATCAGTTTTTTGGCTTAGAGCTTCAGCAGCCAGGGGATGTTACAGATCAGCAAAGAGATGCTGTTCGAAATGCTCGAAGGAAGCACAAAGCTAAAATAGTGAAAGCAGCCAATAATTTGCGCAAGTCAATCTGTAAATTGTTAAGTTTACAAAATTTGAATAGGACAGAGATTTCTAGAAGAGTGGGATGCTTTAATGTGTTAGGTGTTCCTAAGGACTATACCCAAGCCATGACTACAGCTTTCTCGAAGGAGAAATTAAAAGATAAATCCACTTATTTCAAAGATTTTTCTGAAAATCAAAAGTTATTACAAAATAAACTTCGTGAAAGCGATTTTACTCAACCGCGGGAGGCCTTGGCTCGTTTTGCTGCTCACTACTTGTTGCATGAATTAGGGTTCAAAGATGCTTGGAATACCAGCGCTGCTGCTTTGGGGGCAACTGAAAGTGCGATAATGAATGGTGGAGCTGGCAATAGCTGGGATAATTATGTGGAGGGTATTACATCATTCCCAAAACTTAAAGACAAGAAACAGCTGGCACTTGCAAAATCATTCTCAGATGCGTTAGGGGATGCATGGGATAATATTAATCCTCTTGAACTATTCAAGGTAGTCGGTGAAAATAAAGTTTGGGATAATTCAAAGAGTGGTTCTGTCTTGTTTACATATGATGGAAAAACCTATTCCCTTGGAAATTCTCTAAATGTGGTGAATGCTGCTGTTCAAGGCGCTAATCCAGAAGTATCTTTCCAAGAAGTATCGAATGCATATTCTGTAGATCACTTGGAGGGTAATGATGAGAATATAAAGGTTAAAAGAGCTACACAAATAATTAGAAATGCATTAAAGAAATTGTAATAATAGGGACTATGGATTATATATTTGATGAATGGAAGACATTGCTGGAAAGTTTTCAGCAGTGCGTAGAAAAAGATTTAGAGGAAATTCACCAACAGAAGGCCGAAGTTCAGCAGATTAAAAACGATATTTTCAGCCGACTGGACAATGGATTGTTTTATCACGATGAAAACCGTATTGTTATCTCTGCTCCAGAGATTGTCATCGGTAATGTAGATAAAAGTGGTGAACTGCAAGGTGGTATAGGTAACGTCATTATCAAAGGTAGCGACGTAAGCATGGAAGGCGTCGGGGCGAGTGGACAGATTGTTAGTCGTGCCCCCAGTATCCGTCAAATTGCTGTTGATCCAGGTGTTGATGGTATGGAAGATGTTGTCTGCGAGATGTCGGAGATTGTTTCCCAAGCAGGAAGTATTGTATTGCATAGTAGCGACTCCCAAGGAGTTTTCTCGGAAAGCGGTAGGTCGGCAGGCAAAGGCGGTGTGTGGATTCATGCCGACAACAACCTGAATCTGGAGGCTGCTGTCACCAATGATGTCCGTAAGGAGAGCATTGAGGGACAAGTAAAGGGACTGACAGAACGGGCTGCGGATTTAAAGAAGACGGTGGAAGGTCAGAAGGAATCGCTTGATGAATACTTTACAAAGATGAAGAAATTGATAGATAAACAAGATTCGCTGAATGTGAATGATAACTATCTCCTTCGTTTAAGTATGGATGATCTTGATGATATTCATGATGAAATGAATTCCCTTATGCCTTCAATTTATAATACCACCGTCAACTTTATCCACTCAGTGGCCCAACTGGCTGAGGTTAACCGCAAGAAAAAGGCGTTGGAAACTGAGAAGGACGAATTGAAGACAAGCGATGAATTCAAGCAGACAACTACAGGCGCTTCGATGACTATTAAGGCAGAATCTATTGATATCGCTACTGCCGACGGTGACGGCAACCTCCATACAAACTTAGAGGCAGGTGTTAGCATACGTTCTCCTAAAGTAGATATGCGTATGTCAGATGAGACAGGTAAACTTGTTGAGAATGGTTGTTTCAAGGTAAATGCCCAAAATATCTCGTTGGGTTCTTTTAATCCTTCTGAAGACGGAAAGGAATTGCCGGTTGTTGGCAACATCGACTTACGTTCTAAGACTATCAATATGGAGGCCATAGACTATCAGCTGGACGATAAGGGTGCGAAAGAGAAGGAGTTGACGAAAGATAGTAAGATTACCATGATTGCCCAGACTGTGGAGGTGGCTACCACTAATCCGAAGGATATCGAACGAGACGATAAAGGTAAGATCACCAAGGGCGAATATACAGCAGAGGGTGATGTCATCATCAAGTCGAAGACGATTTCTATGGAGACGCTCGACTACGAGGTGGCTGATGGTGAACTGAAGACTAAAGCCCTCACGAAAGACAGCAAGATTGCTGTACGCTCTGAGAAGATGGACTTCCTCGCTGCCGATGCAGAGGGTAAGGCTACAGGTAGCTTCAGCGTGAATGCTAAGGCCGTCAATGTGAAGTCGATGGATGTCGATAAGGAAAGTCTGGCAGACTCAGCTCTCGCCGCAGGAAGCTCGATGACACTCGTGTCAGAGAAGATGTTCGTAGGTGCGAAGTCGAAGGACATCAAGAGCAAGAAGATCCAGGCCGTATCCGAGGAGATGGGACTCTTTGCCGACAAGACCTTCGAGGCCCAACAGGGCGACGGCAAGGCCGTGGTTCAGCTCGATGGTGGCAATGCAGCTGTGGGTGGTAGCAAGACCGAGGTATTTGGTGCTACTACGATCAACGACAAGACGGAGGTCAAAGGTGAACTCAAGGCTCCGAAAGTCTCTGGTGACAGCATCGAGGCTAAGAGCGCCTTTAAGTCACCCAACATCAGCGACGGCATGGCTGCTGGTGCAGGTGGAGGTGGCGGTAGCCTGAGTGCAAAGCTGAAGACGGAAGACGCTCCGAAAGAGGAATAATTTATTGTATTTATAGTTAAAAGAATAGAAATTATGAGAAGAGCAACAATAATGGAGTATGACAAGCTGGGTGATAAGCTGTCGAAATATGTAGGCCAAATGAAATTCCGCTTTATGGATCTCTGTGTGAAAGCAGAACCTGGAGCACTATTGAATGTTAAAGCCTTAATAGAAAATGAGGCTTTGCCGTTGGAGGACTGTGCTAAGATTGCCAAACCAGATGACTATCATTTTATGTTGATTCCTAATTACGAAGAAGATTTGGTTGCCATTGAAAAGGCTGTTCTCTTTGTGCATCCAGAATTTAAGATAGCTGTTGACTCATTGCAGGTTGACACGGTAGATGAGAATGGTAATCAACAAGCGCATGATGTGAAATATCTTAATGTGACCATGCCTGAGGTGAACGACGACCGTTATGACGTACTGAAAGAGAGTGTGAAAATAGTTTACGAGGAATGTAAGGTTTACATGGAGGCTTCCATAAACAAGTCGAATGCTAATTTTGCGAAATTGACTCTGTTAGAGACGGAAGAGGATACAGAGAAACTTTATAAGGAATTGGATAAACTAAGAGGTCAGTGGAACACCCAGCGTGATAATTTGTATAATGCCAAGTTACAGGAGATAGAGGATGCCCATAATAAGTGGCTTGCTGAGCAGGATGAGCTCGAGCGTAAGCGTCAGGAGGACGAGGCTGCTCATGGCGATAAACCAGCAACCACGATGCGTATGGATCGAACAGATATTAATTAAATAATAAGAGTTATGAAAAAGTATGTGATGTTTAGTCTGGTACTTGTCGTGCTCAGCACGGCATTTACCAGTTGCCACAAAACGGACGCCTATGACCCGGACAGGCCAGAGGAGGATGCTCGTAAACTCTACGACCGAAACTTTTTGGCCTACGTAGGGGGAACTATTAACGAGCATGTAGATTGGGGCTTTGGAAGGACAGCTGCTAATGCCAGAGCAAAAACCCGAGCTGAAGCTCCTAGAGTCTATTTGGATGAGTCGGGGAAGGGTTATTCTACTGAGTTTAAAAAGGATTTCTTCTCGACCGTGATGGAGTATTTCACAGAGGGGGAAGAATGTAAATCTACAGAATGGACAAACTATGAGTTCGTCGAGAATGCACCTTTCCATAATGTCCGATTGATTTATTCGAACACATCGATGGCTGACGAAGTGGGACTTTATTATTATGACCCTGCTACTGAGACGTATTTGGATGCCAAAGAGGTGACGCTTATCGAGAATATTCATAACGGTGTATCTGACTACTTCCAATATAACTGGTATGATGAAGGAGGTGAATGGCGAAATCCTAAGCCTGATAGCGGCTATAAAATCTGGACTGGAGGGGCAGATCGTATCCATTGTAAGACATTTACAGTGTATATGGAGGAAACTTATCATTTCGGTTTTTATGTAAGGAATAAGGACACTGATGGGAATGTTCACACCTACTATACTAATAGGTATAAGAATGAAGATGATCTGACTCAGAGTGCCCTCATCGGTGATGTGGCAGTAGGTAACATTCCTCAGACTTATGTATTCGGACTAAACGATGACGGAAAGCCGGGTTATGAATTATTATTAGCTATGATCAAGGCTGGTAGGGGTGAGCCGGATCATTATCCCACACTGATCAGGCCGGAGAAGATAATACCTCCCGATCCTCCTGCACTAGTATGGCATCGTATCATTGCTGAGGACTTGAATGCGCACGACGTTGACCATGACGGCGACCAAGATGATACCGACTTTGACTTTAATGATGTTGTGCTCGACGTGGCACTGACTGAAACGGGTGCAAAGTGTATCTTGCAGGCTGCTGGTGCTACCCTGAAGATCCGTGTCAATGGCGATGACAGACTTGAGGTGCATGATATGTTTGGCGTAGATCAGGGGGTTATGGTAAATACTCATGCAGAAAAGAAGGGTCTTGCACATGCCGATAAAGACCCCGTGGAGTTTGACCTGACAGGTTCGTTCTCGTCTATCAGCGATATCAAGTTAGAGGTCTATAAGAAAGTTGATAATAAGTGGAAATGGCTGGAACTGACAGCACCTGTGGGTAGGCCATCCTGTAAGATTGCTGTGAAAATAGACTTCGAATGGCCCGATGAGCGTGAGAGCTTAAAGGTGAAATACCCCGATTTCCTCAACTATGTGCAAAACAACCAGGATGTTGAAGACTGGTGGAGGCAGATGAATAATCCATAAGATTTAGATAATCTTCAGCGCAATCATCGTGATATCGTCAGTCTGTTGCGCTGTTCCCCTATGACTCTCCAAGGCTTCTTGCATCTTGGAGAGTACTTTTTGTGGGTCATCGCCAGCCAGGGCGGACTTGTCGAGGCGTGTCATCATGCGCTTTTGTCCGAACATATCGTGATGGCTGTTCTCCAGTTCGTATAACCCATCGTTATAGAGGAAGAGGATAAAGTCGTCGATGAGCGTGATCTTTTGCTCCTCGAACTCGAAATCATCCATGATGCCGATGGGGATGTTTGGCAGGGTGTCGAGCAGTTTGGCGCCTGAGGCCGGATTCAAGATTACAGGAGCAGGATTGCCAGCACAACAATAGGTAAGGCGGGCATTCTCTAAGTTCAGAACACCTAGGAAGATGGTTGTGAACATCTGGTTGTGGTTGATGGAACACAGGGCTTTGTTCATGGCACCCATGATGGTGGCAGGCGATAGCTCAAGTTCATGACTATTGGCTGATACGGCGGTGCGGAACGCACTGCGCGTAATAGACATCATCAGTGAGGCCTTGACATTGCTGCCTGGTACATCGCCGATACAGAATACCACCAACTGCCCCACATAGAGATAATCGTAGAAGTCGGCACTGACATCAGGGGCTTGCAGTATCTTAGTCTGCATGTCGATATGGTGACGGGCATTCTCGGCGGCTGATACTTGTGGCAACATCGCTGACTGGATATCGCCTGCAATCTGCAACTCCTTGCCCATCAACTCCTGTGTCATGATGAGCTCGTTGACCTCGTGGAACTTCTTGGCATAACGATAGACGATATAGATGACCAGCAGCAGACCGATGATCTGCATGATGAATCCCCAGAGATTGACCTTGTCAATGGCATCATAGGAGAAGTTCTGATTAGTGGCAAGTTCCTTGTAATTAACGTCGGCCGTCAGCACGCCAATGACATCACCCTTGCTGTTGTGAATGGGCTGGCTGAAGGTGTTGACGAGCAGACCAGAGCCACCGGTATTAGTATAAGGCTCACTCCACATAGCGGAGTCGGCCTTGACAGGATTGATATACCATTCTTGTTCGGTATAGTCGTAGGGCAGGAGTTTGGTGCGAGGCTGACCAACCTTTGACTCAGGATAGGCGAAAGGGGCATAGAGCCGGTCTTTCTGAGGAAAGTAACCTGGCTTCATGGCAATAGCACTACCCACGATATGCTCATTACGCGATACCAGACGAGAGGCGATGCCATAGAACTTGTCGGGCTCGCCAAGGCTTACCAGCACATCACCCATCGCATTCTGCACAGCAGTCTCTACCGTCGTCTTCAGGTTCATCACCCGCTGGATCTCTTTCATATCCTGATAGGTCTTCTGGGTGGTTTGCTCCTTAATGGCCTTTCTTGTATATATGTATTGTACGATGTTGATGACTTGTGCCAACGCTGCGGCTATGACGATAAGAGCGATACCGGCCTTGGCACGTTTGAGGAGATTATTTCTGTGTAATTTCTTCATAAGAACATATATTTTGGGTGCAAAATTACGCTTTTTCCTTCAAACAAACGAAATAAATGTGGAAAAAGGGGAAATGCTAAAAAAGTAAAAAATGTTAATATTGTGGGTTGTTTGATATATTATATTTAATTTTTGCGTAAATTTGTAGAGTATTAACGTGTGATAATAACTAAAAAACAACTAGAATATGAAAAGATTGATCACTTTGTTGGCAGTGGGTCTGGCTATGGCCGCTACTGTTAGTGCACAAGAAGAGCCGAAACTTACTGTAAAGCCTTCGGGGCGTATCCTCTTTGATGCTGCCTATGTGAATCCGCAACACCAGGAAGACGAACTGAAAAGTGGTGTCGGCATCCCCGACATGCGCGTTGGTGTAGGATTTACTTACGGGCAATGGAAAGGCAAGATTGACATGGGCTATGCCTATGGTAAGGTGAACATGAAAGACGTGTGGCTACAATATGACTTTGATAAGAAGAACTTCATCCGTGGTGGCTATTTCATCCATCAGTATGGCTTCCAAAGCAGTACCAGTTCATCGTTCAAGGAGACGATGGAAGAGCCCCAGAGCAACGCCGTGTTTAATAACGATCGTATGATTGGACTGATGTATGAGTATTCGGGTGATAAAATGTTGGCCACAGCCAGTGTGGTGGTGGAGACCGATGCCATGAAGCAGACAACTGACGTGACGGGCAATGAGGCTTTAGGAGCGATGACACGACTTCTGTATCGTCCGTTCGCACAACGTGGAAAGATGTTCCAGGTGGGTATCAATGGCGGTATCGAGGGGGCCCGTTACAGCAGTAAGGAGGAGCAGAATCACAAGCAGTTTACTCTGAGCACCCGATGGCCGACACGTGTGGCCAAGGTGAATTCGCAGCAGGCTGTCGTAACCGACGCTAAGGCGATGTATAAGTTCTCGCCTGAAGTGATGTATTCCTCTGGTCGCTTTGCTGTGATCGGTCAGTACTTCTGGAACAGGATTACCCGCGATAACAACCAGAAAGACTTTACCGGCAGTGGCGCTTACGTAACATTACGTGGACTTATCAAAGGGAAAAACTATGCCCCTAACATGGGCGACGGCGGTATTGCCACACCTGATCCCGGGAACATGGAACTCTGTCTGCAGTATAACTACACCTCGCTCTCCGATGCGAGTGCCGGCATCTATGGCGGTTACTTGAATGACTGGGCGCTCTGCTACAATTATTATCCTAATAAATATATGATTTGGCGTGTGCGTGCATCATATACAAAGGTGACAAACCGCAGTGGTTTTGCAGATAATGAGGTAAGCATCCTCGAGACAAGATTGCAAGTGAAATTCTGATAATAATAATTTATAAGGTAAAAAAGTTAGAAGTATGAAAAAACTAATGATGATTGCTGTCCTGATGATGGCTGTTGTAAGTGCTTCGGCACAAAGTGACAAATCTCCTGTTAATGCCTATTTTACGACTGGTGAGATGCCTGATATGGTGAAGTGGTGCCCGGCACCTCCTGATACAACCGACGCTCATTTCGCCTACGACATCATGCAGTATTTCTGGGGCAAGACAATGCGCCTCGACAAAGAACGTGCCGACATCGCCATCCGTGATGCTGTGTATGGTCTCGACTGCATTATCCGTGAGTTCAGCGAGCCCTTCGGTCTGAAGATTTCTAAGGAAGAGACCCCAGAGATCTATAAGGTACTCCGAGAGGGAACTGCTACCTGCGATAGTATCTGCACATTGCCAAAGCGCTACTATATGCGTAAGCGCCCCTTCATGCGCTTCCACGAACAGACCCTGACTCCCGACGATGAGCCTTCACTGCGCAAGAACGGTTCTTATCCCTCTGGTCATACATTGCTGGGTTGGAGTTCTGCACTGCTGCTCTCTGAAATTAATCCAGACCGTGCTGACACCATTCTGGCCCGTGGTCTGATGTATGGTGATAGTCGTGTGATTGTCGGAGCCCACTGGCAGAGCGATGTTGATGCTGCCCGTTTGGCTGCCTCTGCCGCTTATGCCAGACTGCACACCAGTGAGCGTTTCCTTGAGCAGATGCGCTTGGCGCGTCAGGAGTTCCGTATTAAGATGGGTATTGCCACTATCGTGGAGATGAAGGCCTACAAGAAGGAGCAGAAAAAACGCGCAAAACTTGCAGCAGCGAGATAATGATTTAAGGTATTAAATACGAGCGAAATGCAAAAGATTATCTGATTTCCTTTTGCATTTCGTTTGTTTTTTGTACCTTTGTCCCCATGAAACAAGCGATGATCTTCGCGGCGGGACTTGGAACCCGCCTGAAACCGCTGACTGACACGATGCCAAAGGCATTAGTAAAGGTAGGGGGAGAGCCCTTGTTGTGGCATGTCGTCATGAAACTGAAGGCAGCGGGTTTCGAGCGGATTGTCGTAAATGTACACCATTTCGCCCAACAGATTGTCGATTATCTAAATGCTAACGATAATTTCGGCATTGACATCCGTATATCGGATGAGAGTAACGGTCTGTTGGAAACAGGTGGCGGCATCAAGAAGGCGTTGCCGCTTTTTGTTTCTGATTTACCCATCCTGATTCACAATGTGGATATTCTGAGTAATGTCGATGTGGGTAAACTTTATGAAATTGGTGAAGGTGGGCAGGCTGATGCCTTATTACTCGTTAGCCATAGAAAGACTCAACGCTATCTGCTTTTCGATGAAGAGAATATCCTCAAGGGATGGACAAACATCGCAACGGGTGAGGTACGTAGTCCGTTTCCGGCACTGGATCCTCAACAGAAGAGACAGTTGGCTTTCAGTGGGATTCATGTAATAGGTCCTCATATTTTTCCACTCTTTGACGAGATGCCCGATCGGTTCGGTATCATCGATTTCTACCTGAAATATTGTAGCAGGTATACCTTCATGGGAAGGATACAGAACGATCTCCAGTTGATGGATGTTGGTAAACTGGATTCACTGGAACAAGCAGAAACAATGATTAAACAAATATAAGTATGCAACAGAAGATAGTTATTTTGGATTTCGGCTCGCAGACAACCCAACTTATCGGCCGTAGGGTGCGAGAGTTAGATACCTTCTGCGAGATTTTGCCTTATAATAAGTTCCCAAAGGATGATCCGAGTGTGATCGGTGTCATCCTCAGTGGCTCACCATATTCGGTGCACGACCCAGAGGCCTTTAAGGTGGATCTGGGGCAGTTCGTTGGTAAGGTTCCAGTGTTGGGTATCTGCTATGGAGCACAATTTATCTCGCATACCCTCGGCGGGAAGGTGGAGAAAGCAGACAGTCGGGAGTATGGACGTGCTCATCTTGAGAAAATCAATCTATACAACCCTCTTTTTAAGGGATTTGATAGGGGATCGCAAGTATGGATGAGTCATGGTGACACCATTACCGCCATCCCCGAAGGTTTTGAGGTGATTGGCTCGACTGCCGATGTAAAAAACGCGGCTTTTTGGAACCAGAAAGATATCTGGGCGGTACAATTCCATCCAGAAGTATATCATACTCTTCAGGGTAAACTGCTGTTACAGAATTTCGTAGTCGATATCTGTGGAAGCCGTCAGGAGTGGAGTGCCGCTTCATTCGTCGATTCTACTGTCGCAGAATTGAAGTCGCAGTTGGGAAATGACCGTGTCATCTTGGGATTGAGTGGTGGCGTTGATTCGTCTGTATCAGCAGTTCTTCTGCATCGTGCCATCGGACACAATCTCACTTGTATCTTTGTTGATCACGGCATGTTGCGTAAGAACGAGTTTACGCAGGTAATGGAAGACTATAAGGTGCTCGGACTAAATGTGATTGGTGTAGATGCGTCAGAAAAATTCTTTGGTGATTTAGCTGGTGTGACCGATCCGGAACAGAAACGTAAGATCATCGGTCGCGACTTTGTGGAGGTCTTTAATGCTGAGGCCAAGAAGATTACCGATGCCAAATGGTTGGCTCAGGGCACGATCTATCCAGACCGTATAGAGTCGTTGAATATCACAGGTAAGGTAATCAAGAGCCATCATAACGTAGGCGGACTCCCCAAAGAGATGAACTTACAACTATGTGAACCGCTAAAGTGGTTGTTTAAGGATGAGGTAAGGCGTGTAGGGCGTCAACTTGGCATGCCTGAGCACCTGATTACCCGTCATCCGTTCCCAGGACCTGGTCTTGCTGTGCGTATCCTTGGCGATATTACTCCCGAAAAAGTGCGTATCTTGCAAGATGCTGATGATATCTATATCAGAGGTCTGCGTGAATGGGGACTTTACGACCAGGTATGGCAGGCTGGTGTCGTTCTGCTTTCCACGGTGCGTAGTGTGGGTGTGATGGGTGATGAGCGTACCTATGAGCATCCTGTGGCTCTCCGTGCTGTTACTTCTACTGATGCAATGACTGCAGACTGGGCCCATTTACCCTACGAATTCCTGGCAAAAGTCTCTAACGAGATTATTAACAAGGTCCGTGGTGTCAACCGTGTCTGTTATGACATCTCATCGAAACCTCCCGCAACCATTGAATGGGAGTAATCCTCCCCTCGAAAAACCTTGCAACAACATCATCGGTGCTGGTGTAGGAGGCACTTGCGGTTCAGTGATTATCGAGGATAATACTAAGTTTTTTGATGAATAAGTGTAAAGTCCGAAAAATACCATTTTTTATGTTCTTACTGGTAAAAATGTGGATATAGAACCCCTTTTGTGTTAAAGAATGTAAAATTATTGCAATGCCACCATTTAATATGGTGGTTTTTTTTATTATTTTTCGTACATTTGCACCTATTACGACTAACAAATTTTAGAAAAATGAATGCTAAACTAAAATCAATTGCCAATTCCTTCGCAGAGGAGTATTGCAGTGATGCCATTTATCCGGCACATTTGTTTAAGGCTATCCTCCACAAGGAAATCGGACTTGTTCATTTCATTGAGAGTGAGCTGGACAAAGATTATTATTATCTACAAGATTGGGCCGACGTACAAATGCAGTTGGCACCTCGTGCCGTTCGTCCAATGCGTGATTTGGACTACAGTGAGGAGGCTCAGGCTGTGATTGATGAGGCTGAGAACTACCAGGTGAAATTTGATCTCGAGGAGTGCACAGATGTCTGTGTCCTGGCCTCTTTGGTGACACCAGGAGTGGGTTTCTCATTCGATCAGTTAAAGACATTGCCCTTGACTCCATCGGATATCAGTGCAAAGATGGGTGGCGGTGCCAATGTCGAGGCTCCTTATATGGAAGGCGCAGAACTGACGAAGAAAACTGGCGGCAGTGCTGCAGGTGGTAAGGGCAGTCTGACCAAGTACTGTGTCGATAAGACCGCCCTTGCCCGTGCTGGTAATCTCGAGAATGTGATTGGTTTTGAAAAAGAAATCTCTGTAATCTACGAGATATTAGGCCGTAAGACCAAAGCCAACCTGCTGATTACCGGTGAGGCTGGTGTTGGTAAGACATCACTTGTAAACGGATTTGTACGTGAGTTGGCTGCCGACCATGTTCCTGGTTTCCTAAGTGGAGCTGTGGCATATGAACTCGATACAGCTGCTTTGGGTGGTGATGCCCAGTATAAAGGTGAGGTGGAAGATCGTTTTAAGAACGTGATCACCGAGGTGGAGAATCTGCCGAATGCAGTGCTCATAATCGAGGCTATCGATAAACTCTTCGACAAGCAAGGTTCGTTGTTTGGTGCTTCGACCATTCTTAAGAACGAATTGAGCAAGGGTCGTTTACAGTTGTTGGCAACTTCTAGTATCGACGGATACACGAAAAACATCGAAACCGATAAGGAGATGACTTCGAAGTTGGAGAAAATCACGGTAGAGGAACCCACTGCTGATTTGTCACTTCGTATCTTGAAGGGCGCTATCCCTGCTTATGAGGAGTATCACAAGTTAACCGTTGATGAAACGGTAATGAGCGATGCTATTCGTTTGGCCAAGCGTTATCTGACAGAGAAATCATTGCCCGACTCTGCCTTCGATCTCATTGATCGTACGATGGCTCAGGTAAAGACAATGAACGATCTGACGGGTAATATTATCTCAGGCCTGCGTGAGAAACTGGAAGCAATCAAGACTTCGGCTGAGGGTAAGGATAAGGCTGATGAGGGACTGATGAAAGAACTCGACTGGTTGAACTACGAGTTGTTTAACAAGGTGAGCTGCATTCTGTTGGCTGGAGTAGATTCAGATACCGATTTCAGTAAGATTGCTACCATTCAGGAGCGTATAGTTTTCTTAGGAGGAATTCTTGATAAGTTGACAGAACTGAGCGTAGAGCAGCGTACAGAACTGAAGAGCGACGATCTGAGTGCAGTTGTTGCTAAGCAGACGGGTATTCCTCTTGGTAAGGTACAGACCAAGGAGCGCGATCGTCTGATGGGTGCCGAGGAAACATTGAAGAAGCGCGTGGTCGGTCAGGATCATGCTGTGAAGAAGGTACTCGATGCTGTGTACGAGGCTCGTTCAGGTCTGAGCAAGAAAGGACAGCCAATGGGCTCTTTCTTCTTCCTCGGTCCGACCGGTACAGGTAAGACAGAGTTGGCCAAGGCTCTTGCAACCTTCCTCTTCGGTGATGAGAGTGCACTGATTCGTTTCGATATGTCAGAGTTCAAGGAAGAGCACTCCGTGGCTCTGCTCTATGGAGCGCCTCCGGGATATGTAGGCTACGAGGAAGGTGGTCTGCTGGTTAATAAGATTCGTCAGAATCCATATTCAGTAGTACTGTTCGATGAAATTGAGAAGGCTCACAAGTCGGTGTTCGACTTGTTCCTGCAGATCCTTGACGAAGGTAAGTTACACGACCGCTTAGGCCGTGTGGGCGATTTCTCGAATGCTCTTATCCTCTTTACCTCGAATATCGGTGCCCAAACCATCGTGGACAAGTTTAATAGTGGTATCATCCCTGAAAACAACGAGTTGATGGACATTATGCAGGGCTATTTCCGACCGGAGTTCTTGGCCCGTCTGACGGAGATTGTGCCCTTCTCACCGATTACCGACAAGACCGTGACAAAGATCTTCGACATCCACCTGAAGGGCTTGCTGAAGCTGCTTGAGGAGCAGAACATTGAACTGACACTGACACCTGAAGCTCGGGAGAAGATCGCCTTGCGTGGTTATAACCAGCAATATGGTGCCCGTCCAGTGCTTGGTATTATCCGCAAGGAACTGCGTCATCCGATCTCAAAGATGATGATTGCCGGTAAGGTGAAGCCTGGCGACAAGATTCTTGTTGAAGCAGACAAGGATGGTCAAGCAGTGTTCGTGATCAATGGTAAGAAGGACGAACCACAGGCTGCTGAAAAGAAAGCCGAAAAAACTGAGAAAAAAGAGAAAAAAGAGAAAAAATAGTCATTAACTTTATGTATAACAATTAAAACCATTACAATTATGGCAATGAAAGAGAATTTTATCTCCATGGCTCCCGATGAGGAGAGCAGTGCGAAAGTCAGTTTGATCGATCAGAACAAAACGCTGATGATTGATCAGTACACATCAGACGTAGAGGCCGGTAATCCTGAGTTCGTGGAGGATATCCAGAACATCGAGGATGCCTTTGCACACTTTAAGCCGAAAGTAGAAGTGAGTTTTACCGATGAGGAAGGCGGCTCTGTAGATGAGACGCTGCAGTTCGGTGAGTTGCGCGACTTTGAGGCACAGGGCGGTAAGGGTCGTCTGGTACAAAATAGTCCTTTCCTCTCTGGTACTAAAGAGAAGATCGATACCAACCAGAAGATTCGTAAGAGCATTGAGCAGAACCGTAAATTACGTGATATCCTGAAGGAAGCCGGTAGTCGTGCAGAACTGAAGGAGATGCTGCAGTCTATGCTGAGTGAACTGGAGGGCGCAGAGTAATCAGATTTTTCATTATGGCGAAAAAGATTGAAGAATTAGAAGCTGAGATAGCCCGTTTGCAACAGGAAAATGAGCGTCTGGATATGGAGAATGTACGACTATTAGGCCGTAATCTCCTGATGAGTGAACAACTCTGTGCCTGGTATGAGCTCAAACAGCGTGTGAATTGGCTAAAGGCTGAAATGGAACGCGGACGCCGGATGAAGATGCAGGCAGACCTCGTAGATGACGCGGAACTGTTGGCTATGTTGGAAAACCGTCTGGAGCAGGAGCCTCAGTTGGTGACCAGTGAGTTTGGTACGCCCCAATTGGCAGAACTAATGGGGGTATCGCAGGCCCGTCTGATGCGACTCTTCCGTAATTCTACTATCTTTAAGTCGCCTGATGACTATTTGGAGAATATGCGACTGATGCGGGCTTTGCATCTGCTCAGGGAGCATCCCGAGTATGGCATTGCGGCTGTTAGTGCCGAGGCAGGCTATAATTCCGTGCGCACTTTGCAGCGCAGGATGGTAGAGGTGCTCGGCTTGACACCCGTAGAGTTCCGCATTATGACAGAAAAATAAATTATTAACATTCAACGGAAATAAAGAATTAATTATTATGGCAGATGTAGAAATGCAGAAAGCCCAGGCCGCCGGACAGGCAGGTGCCGAGCTTCAAGAGAAAGAAGGTCAGAAAGACGTCTCCCAATTGTTGAAAGCCTTTGGTGGATTTAATGCCATTCGTGGCTTTATGCCCGATGCAGATAATATGAACCCGGCTCGTAAGGCAGCCAAACAAGTGTTCCTGACAGACAAGCGTTTCAAAGATAAGCGTGACGGTCTGAAGCGTGACATCAAGCGTTGGCTCGAATTGTTGGACGATACCAGCATTGAAAGTGCTACCGGTTTCGCTGATGCTTGTAAGAAGGATGAGGAGAAGTATACAAACGTGCTGAAACAGGGTATCACCGATGCACTCTATGCTACTCAGAATCTTGAGCGCAGCTACCGTCAGCTTGACTCGTTCTTCAAGACCTGCGGAACGGATAAAGTGAAGAACCTGCGTATCATCAACGTACTGAAGGAAGACATCGCTGATGCTGACTCCGGTTTCGCTAATGAGGTAGAGAACATCCTGCGTAACGGTTTCGACCGCTTGAGTCTGAAGGATGCCTATAGCCTTGTTTGTGTGCCAGGTGCAGTATTCACTGATAAGGTGGATCTGTTGCAGTGGGCCAAGATGGCATTTAAGTACAAGGTAATGCTGATTACCGACCATGCTGATGAATATTCATTTGATGATCTCCAGGCTAACACAGAGGGCTATCGCGATAGCGACCAGTGCCTGATGAACGTGGTAATGACCGCTAACTGGATCGTAGGCCGTGAGGCTGAGAAGATGTCGAGTGACGAGGAGGATGCCAATGCCTTCTATATCGCACCGGCAGCTGCCCTCTGCGGTAAGTTGTATGACGAGACTGCTAACATGGCACAGGGTGCCGGTGGTAAAAAGTATGGTACACTTGACGGTGTAAAGGGTGTGAAGAGTGATCTGCTGAAGTCTGAGATTGCAGCTCTGATGGACAATCAGGTTATTCCGATGGTTTATAGTGAAGGCCGTGTGATGGCATTTAACAACACCACTCTGTATAACGGTGACCTCGATGCTATGAAGGAGTATCCTATTGTTCGTGTGTTCGACTGGGTAAAGAAGGTACTGATGAATTTTGTTCATGAAGTGGCTCTTGAAAACTGGGATCCGTATAACAGCCCGAAGAACCTGAAGTCGAAAATTCAGGAGTTCCTCAATATGTATAAGGGCTATGGTAACCTGTTCCAGAATTATGAGATCGGTGAGCCTCGTCAGGACCCTGTTACCAAGCAGATTACCTGTGACGTGACGCTGACTCCGTTCTATGCCGCTAAGAACTTTATCATCAAGGTAGCTGCTGACAAGAAGGCTAAGGAAGCTGCTCTTGCCGGTGCTTAAATAATTGAAAAACCAATGCGGGTTATTTAACTATAGTATTAACAATCTAAATTTAAAAAGTTATGGCAAAGACACCAGTAACAATGAAAATTGACGGTTACAAGGACAGAGAAGTCCTCATGGTAACCTATGAGTTCGATCAGGCAACAGACGTAGAAGGACAGATGGCCGGTATCCCTCGTGGTGGCAAGATCGTCGTACGTGTGAAAGCTTTGAACGATGGAACTCCTGACCTTTTGGCATGGATGGTAGAACGTAATCTTGGCAAGGATGGCAGTATCGAGTTCCTCGAGACCAAGACAGGTAAGGCTATGAAGACCATCGAGTTCAAGAATGGCTATTGTGTAAACTATGAGGAGAAGTGGGAAGACAAGATGGGCCATTTCGAGGAGATTACCATCACCTGCAAGGAGTTCGCTATCGGCTCAGTGAAGTACGAGAACGAATGGGCATAGTAAAAAGTAAATAGTTAAATCAAGTAATTAATTAAAAAGAATTATATTATGGCAGAGAATGTAACACCGGTAACCTTACAGGTTAAGGATTTCGAGGCTCGTGAAGTCATGATGATAGATTACAAGTTTGATCAGGCAACAGATCGTGAGGGACAGATCGCAGGTATCCCCCGTGGTGGTAAGGTAGTTATTCGCGTGAAGGCCATGAACGATGGCAACAGCCAGATGCTGCAGTGGATGCTGGCTCCTAATGATCCGAGAGATTTCACAGTGACGTTCTACAACACGGTTGATGGCTCTACGATGAAGGAGCTGAAGGGCACAGGTTGCTACTGCATCAACTACAAGGAGAAGTGGGAAGACGGTGAGGAGCACTTCGAGGAGATG
>CACXVS010000004.1 GCA_902771155.1 uncultured Prevotellaceae bacterium | reverse complement strand
TATTTAGTAGAACTTAGGTAGAACTTTAGTAGAGGATAAGTAGAACTTTAGTAGAACTTGATTTCCATCTAATCATTTGATAATCTGCAAGAAACGTCTGATTTAGTAGAGCTTGATGGCAAAACACCAACTTTTCACAGAAAAAAACAAGATTGCCACCCCGTCGCAGGCTGGCTATCTTCCAAACGAGTCTAATATCGTATTATCTTCAGAGTGCAGATAGAAGAATAAAAACACAAAGGAAATAATATCGCTTCATACTATCGAATAATAAAGTTACGATTACAGGTTATAACCTTATCCTCAAACTTAATTTCAAACCTAGAGTAGTATTGTCCTTTGGGGAGTGGCATTTTCTCATCCGTTTTATAATACATGTTTGAATAATAATGTTCGTGTCCATTACAGTACAATGCAGGAATATCAAACCATGGGCATAGGATTACCTCAGAGCTATGTGCTCCAATAAAATCATACATCCGGGAATTTGTGACTATTTGATCCCAAGGGGTCCCCATATCTTTTCCTTCTATTGAGTACACACGAAAACCATCCCAACCAATTATTTCAGAAAATCGAGCTACTTGAGCATCTTCATCAGAATCGTTTCTGAACTCTAACCTGAAAATGATATTATCACCCTCATTAAAATCATAGCACTCAATACCATCTTCATTTTGCAGTTGGAAATCCACCATCTCATCAGTAGTGCCTTGAAGCATTGCCACGTCAACATTTTCGCTGTTTTCTAATGAGGATTGCCCTTCAATAACACCAGACATGTCATCATCACTGCTGCAAGCGCAGAACAATCCAAGTGTCAGCAGCACGCTCATTAAGAATGTTACCTTTTTCATAATTGTAATTTTAATAGATTAATACGTTATTCTTCTTATAAACCATTAAAGACTTCATGTGTAGTCTTCTATCTACTAAATCCATAAATGAGAAAAAGCTTGCTTGACAGCGCTTACTATTAACAATCTTTAACCGACGACTCATTTCACATTGAAGCGGAGGCCAAAGCTGAGGTTAAAGTTTAGGGGCTGGTCTTGATAGATGGTTGGCGTACTGCTGCCATCCTTGAAGTAATAGCCTATGCCTGGCTCAGCATAAAGGCTGAAAAAGTTGGTTAGCTTGTATTCTGCTCCAACGGCTCCACTAACAGAGAACTGCCAAGGACTGGCATCGAGGCTCTTTTCTATCGTGCTACCAGCAGTGACGTATAATCCAAAGTAATGGCTCTTCCATAGGTTGTAACTCACGTCCAATGGTAGGCCGATATAGTTAAGCCGTTGTTCTGTTACTGTGGAAATACCATCTTCTATAATGGTTATGTCAGACGAAAGATAGGTGTATAACAGTCCACTTTCAATACTCCAATGGTCATTGAGCCGATAGCGCAGCGAGAGGCCTAAACGCACAGGTTGGTGATGATAATTAGCACTTACTTCTCGCATATTACTAGGTATCCCTTGCTGGCGGAATGACTCTGTCCTACCACCCGTCATCGTGCTCGACATATAGACCTGGGCCGTCAGGCGGTTGACGGAGTGCTTGAGATCTCGGAGGTCGGAGGGGTAGATGACATGGCGAGGACTCTCAGAAGACTTCTCATTCCTCTCAACGGCTTCGGGCTGTTTCTGCTCTGTGGACGCAGAAGATGAAATTGTATCTGACGTAGAGGCGGGTGTGACTTCTTCTGGCTCGGACATTGCAACTAGGGCGTGTTGAGGTCTCGTCTTCTTTAAGATTACATCGCTTGTCACAGGTGCCATATCTGCTTGTTCCTCAGGCTGTTCTTCGTAAGCATCGTGGGATTGTTTTTCTGCCGATGCGGTTATTGAAGGGCTCTGTTCAGATTCATTGCTTAAGAAACTCCAATACCCCACCCCAGCTATCAGCAGGAGGACGGCAGCTGCAGCCAAGCGCTTCAGCCAGAGCTGACGAGCACTCCTGGACTTGTTGGCACTGAGCACACGATCCACCTCGTCCCACGGCAACTCAGGGGCAGGATGTTCGTAACCTGCCATCTTCTGTTGCATCTCCTTTATCCATTCTTCATTCATCGTCGTGGGGTGTTATTGTCGTTATACTTTCTCAACATCTTTGCCAACATCTGTTTGGCCTTATGGAGCTGGGAGGCCGAACTGGCTTTCTTGATGCCAAGCAGGTCGGCTATCTCCTGATGGCTCTTGCCTTCGAACACAAAGAGGTTCAGCACTGTGCGGTAGCCTGTGGGCAGACGGTTTAACATCTGCAGGATGATGTCGGGCGGAATGTCGCTGACAGAGAAGTCGGCCTCGGATTCATCAACGACATCGTAGTCAGGTTGCAGCAACTCGTGCTGCTTGCTCATCCTCAGGAACTTCAGCGACTCGTTGACCACCACCTTCGTGGCCCATGCCTCCAAAGAACCCTCCTTGCGATACTCGAAATCGCCAATGTGGGAGAAGATGTGCAGAAAAGCATTCTGGAACACATCCTTCAGGTCGTCGTCATCGGCGATGTAGCGGGCACAGACGCCTGCCAGACTGCCGGCATAACGGGCATAGAACTCCCTGGCCGCAGTCTTGTCGCCTTGCTGCAGCCGCTTTACCAAGCGTTGCTCATCGTCTCCGATAAAAGTCACATGTGGCATTTACGCATTGTTCTCTATCTATATAATCCAAAAGTACAGAGAAACTTGCCTGAGGATACAAACTATTAACACACTTTAACCGATAGTGGCTATCGCCAGAAACGGGAGGTGATGTCTTCGAAGTCGCCTTGGGCGTTTTGGCGATAGAGGCGCTGGTTGGTGGTGGACTTCTTCAAGGGGCCGAGGTGGCGGATATAGGGGCCGATTTTGATGTAGTCGAAGTCTTGCTTGTTGATGGCTGAGGAGATAACGGTCTTGCCGCTATACCAGGCCACCTTGAACTGTGGGTGCTCCTCATGGATATACTGGGCCAGAAGGTTCACGCCCTTCGGATCGTTGTCGCCACCCATGAAGGAGATACAGGTGATATCATCACCGTATTTATCCACGAAGGCATCGATAGCATCGGAGTTAAGGGGGAGGCCTATGTCCTCCCAGAGGTAATGGCTATGACACCCAGGACAGTGACACGGGCAATTACTGATGTTAATTGCCAGTGTCACTTCGTCGGGTATCTCCTGAAATACTATGCCTGTATTGACGTACTTCAGCATGGTTTCAGATTAGTCTGCCAGGGCGTAATAACGGCGGGCGGCCTCTTCCTGACGGGCCTGAGAGAAGTTGGAAACGCGCTTCAGATAGCCGATGATACGCGTCATGTAATCGACATTCTTAGAATGGCAGTGGGGGCACTCCTTCAGATAGCGCTTGTCGATATGGCCGCAGTCGTTGCAGACGGTGTTGGGGATGTTGAAGGTGAAGTAGTTACAACCTTCCTTGGCAGCCA
Source organism: uncultured Prevotellaceae bacterium (assembly GCA_902771155.1). The sequence continues at coordinate 70,996 of CACXVS010000004.1, read as the reverse complement.
CCTTCAGCAACTGCATGTACTGATCCTTCGAGAGGTGCTCCTCGAGGTTCATGTGGAGGGCAGAGCCACCAGTGAGGTGCTCGATGTAGGGAGCGCCGTGCAGCTTGAACTTGTCGATGATGGTCAGCGAGTCGTCCTCAACCACATAGAAATAGCTGTTGTAGCAGTCGCGTGGCACGAAATAGCCGTCCTCACGGTCCCACTTGGCATGCTTCACACCGACATTCTCGGCAGGAATCATCTCGCAGTTGAACATAACGTCCTTCGAGCGATACTTCTTATTGTACTGTTCGATGAGTCCGAGGATGCCCTGTACGAAGTGCAGGTAGTCGTCGTTGGGCGTAATCTTGAGGCCCATGAACTCGGCAGCCTCCACCAGACCGTTGATACCAATCGTGAGATACTGGCGACCGATGTTGATATAGCCAGCGTCGAACAGAGGCAGCATACCGTGCTCCTGAAGTTCCTTCAGGTTCTCGTTGTAAGCCAACTGCACCTTGTGACAGAGGTCGATGACGCTACCCAGATAGTCGAGGTAGTCGAGCTCGTGGTTCACGGCAAACTGGATGCAACGGTTCAGGTTGATGGTGAGCACACTCTTCGAACCTGTAGAGACACCACCAGCACCAAGGGTATAGCTGAAGCCATTGTCGGTGATCTCGTTGCGCAGACGGCAGCAAGAGCTCAGCGAGTCGGCATTGTTGCTCATATAGGTGAAGAACGAGTGGCCCTCGCTGTACATCTCGGCAGTGAACTCACCCCACTCGGGATCCTTGCATTCGCCGTTCTCATCGACGAGCAATGCCATCGTCTCTACCGGGAAGGTGAGCAAGGTCTTCGTACGCTCCTTGTTGAACCACTTCATGAAACGCTTCTGCAACCACGAGAGGCTCTCCCAGTCGGGCTTTGAGCCATCGGGGAAGTAGAAATCGCCGAAGATTGACTCGAAATAGTACTTGTCGTAGTAGGCGATGTTCCAGAATACGGCCTGATAGTTACGGGCACCAGTGGGCTGGTTCAGGGTATAGACAATCTGCTCGAAGTAGTCGGTGATCACCTTGTCGATGGTGCGCTTCTTCAGCGAGAGGTCGGCCTGGTCGTTGGGGCGCTTCCAGTAGTCTGGTCCGTACTCCTTACCGATAAAGTAGTTCATGTACATCAGGAACTCAGGTGTGGCACAGGCACCGCTCAGCATGGAGCTGACCATGAACACCATGTTGACGAATCCACCGGCAAACGACTTCAGGTTGGTGGGGGCCGTAGAGTTACCGCCAATGGCCACCGTACCACCAATCAGCCAGGGATACATCGTGATAGAGGCGCAGTAGTTGGCCAGCGAGGTCTCATCATTCTTATATATAAAATGGTGAGTCAGTTTGTTGATATACTCGTCGGCCAGTTCCTTGCCGTACATCTTTTTGATACGGTCAGTCAACAAGCGGCGGTTCAAACGGATAAAGTTTGACTTAGGCAGCTCGCCAATCAGCGTGGCGATGTTCTTGTGCTCCACGTTGGCGTTGGCGTCGTACTTCGAACCCGTAGCAGCGTTCACCGACTCGCAGTATTCCGACAGGAACTGCAGCTTGGCCAGTGTCTCACGGTCTTCGGTATGAGCCTGACGATAGAGCATAAACGACTTGGCCACCTTGTAGAAGCCTTCACGCATCAGGGCCTCTTCAACCTGGTTCTGGATGTTTTCCACCGTGATATCGTCGTGGATATCAAGGTGACTGAGGATCTTGGATATGGTGCCTAAGTCGGCAGGACAATCCACACTGTCGAATGCCTTCACGATGGCATTCATAATCTTGTCGAGTGAGAACTGGTCTTTCGAACCGTCTCGTTTGGTGATGGTAAAGTTTTTAATCTCCATTGTATTGTTTGTTAATGTTTATGCCCTTTTAGCAAGTCGAAGTTTTCCGTTTCGGGAAACTTTTTCGTTTTTTGATTTCAAAAAGTTATCCGTTTTGGAAAACCTGAATCGGGTGCAAAGGTAACAAATTTCCAGAAAACAACAGCTCTTTTATTTCTAAAAAAAATATAAAATGATAATAAAACAAAAAAAGAGATATAATTCACAAAAAAGTTGTACCTTTGCCGTCAGGTATTAAAATCTTTATAATTATGGTTACAGCGTTAGTTATTATTGTTGTTCTGGCGATTATCGTCATTGGTTATTTCATCTCTACACAGCGCTCGCTGGTAAATCTCGATGAATTGTGTAAGAACGCCCTCAGTCAGATTGAGGTTCAGTTGAACTCCCGTTTCGATGCCGTCATCGCCTTAGCCAAGACTGCGGCACAGTATGCCAAGCACGAGTCGGAGACCATTATCCAAGCCGTTGAGGCCCGAGGCGGAGGAGCCGCCAAGACTCCTGCCGACATCAACCAGCAATCCGACTTGCTCGGTCAGCTGATGGGCCGGTTGAACGTGGTCTTCGAAAGATATCCCGAACTGAAAGCCAGCGATCTCTACAAAGAGGCCCAGGAAGGCATGAAGCAATATGAGGAGAATGTCCGTATGTCGCGTATGATCTACAACGACACTGCCACGAAGATGAACCGCATGGTTCGCCAGTGGCCTTCGAGCATCGTGGCCTCCATGCTCCACTTCGAACTGAAGGACTATCTGACAGTAGATGATGAAAAGAAAAAGAGCTACCCCAATCTGGATGAAGCATTCAAGAAATAGTATAGATAAGGTATTGAGGTGGGTTGTCGTTCTGCCTTTTTACTTTTTCACCTTTCTACCATTAAACGCCCGTCCTCAGCTTCACGACCTCAGCATCCAGGTGGTGTTGTCGAAGAATGGTGATGCCCGTATCACTGAGATACGTAAAATGACCATCGACTCGGAAGGGACGGAATGCTATATCCCCATCGGCAACCTGAACGGAAGTGAGGTAAGTGACCTGGAGGTAAGCGACGAGACGGGCAACAGCTATGACAACATTGGCAGTTGGGACATCGACAAGAGTCGCAGTTGGAAAACAGGGAAATGCGGTATCGTCAACAAGCACAACGGCTATGAGCTATGTTGGGGTATCGGCGACAGCGGAGAGCGCACATATACAACGAGCTACACCGTGACCCGTTTGTTGAAAGGCTACGATGATGCCGACGGTTTTAACTATATGTTCGTTGCCAGCGGTATATCACCCCTGCCCGACCACGTCAAACTGACCATCGTTCCTGAGGACTCCTTGCAATTCACCAGTGAGAACACGGCCATCTGGGGCTTCCGCTATAATGGCGACATCAGCTTCATGAACTACCAGATTGTGGCTGAGAGCAGCGAACCTTTCGAGAACCGCAGTGCGATGATTGTCATGGCACGGTTCAGCAAAGGGATGTTCGAACCCGACGATGTCAGGGAAGGCACCTTCGAACAGGTGAGGGAGACGGCCTTCGAGGGGAGCGACTATAACTATTCCGAGAACGACGAATGGACCTGGGAGGATACGCTCATACTGGTATGCCTGGTCTTTGGATTGTTCTTCATCCCCATCGTGTGTGCCATCTGGTATTTTATATATATATGGAACGCGCGCAGGAAAGTGAAAAAGGACTTGCAGTGGTATCGCGATATCCCCCTTGGCGGCGACCTTCAGGAAGCCAACAAGATGATCAACGCCTACAAGTACTGTAGTGCCGACTACAACAACCTGCTCTCTGCCTGCATCCTGAAACTCATCGACTTGGGAGGCATCAGCATCGAACAGAGGCTGAACGGGAAGGGGAATACGGAGAGCAATTTCGTGATCCACGAGATGAAGGACATCGCCAACCAGCCAGTATTGTTGCGCCAAGTGCATAACATCTTCAAGAGGGCGGCTGGCAGCGACACCATCCTGGAGCCCAAGGAGCTGAAGTCGTGGATGAAGGACACCTATAATCAGAGCTATACCGACTCGTTCGTCCAGATTCTTCACGCCAAGACAGACTTGTCGAACTACAAGCACCGTCTCGACGAGGTGCGCCAGGTGTTTGGGCTGAAGAAGTTCCTTCAGGAGTTCTCCCTGCTCGACGAGCGCCATGTGCAGGAGGTGAGCCTCTGGAAAGACTACATGATCTACGCCACCCTCTTCGGCATTGCCGACCAGGTGATCAGCGACATGAAGAAGATCAACCCTGAGTACTTCAATATGGACCAGGTGGCCAACCAGATGGCTGATAATATGACACTGCCCACCATCTATTCCACCATGCACTCCAGTACCACCCGTGCAGCGATGAACAAGGCCGAGCGCGAAGCCCAGGCCCGAGCCGCCCGGGTCCGTGCTTCTGGCGGTGGAGGTCACTCTTCATGGGGCGGTGGAGGCGGCTTCTCAGGAGGCGGCTTCGGCGGTGGCGTGAGGTAAAAGTCAGTTTTTTCGATTCTGGACGAGAAATTACAATTTTTTTTCGTATCTTTGCAAGCGATTGCAGAAAAAGAGTAGAATGGACGAAGATTTTGATATACGTGAGGAACGGCTTTCCCAAGGTGAGAAGGACTTTGAGAACGCGTTGCGCCCCCTGAGCTTCAGGGATTTCAGCGGTCAGAAGAAGATCGTTGAGAATCTCGAGGTGTTCGTCGAGGCAGCCAAGTATCGTGGCGAGCCCCTCGACCACACCCTGCTACACGGTCCTCCAGGACTGGGAAAGACCACCCTCTCCAATATCATCGCCAACGAACTGGGCGTGGGGTTCAAGATCACCTCGGGTCCTGTACTCGATAAGCCGGGCGACCTGGCTGGTATCCTCACCTCGCTGGAGAAGAACGACGTGCTCTTCATCGACGAGATCCACCGTCTGTCGCCCGTCGTGGAGGAATACCTCTATTCAGCGATGGAGGACTACCGCATCGACATTATGATCGACAAAGGTCCTTCGGCCCGAAGCATCCAGATCGACCTGAACCCCTTCACCCTGGTGGGGGCCACCACCCGTAGCGGTCTGCTGACGGCTCCCCTCCGGGCCCGTTTCGGCATCAACATGCATCTGGAATACTACGAGCCCGAGACGCTGCAGACCATCATCGAGCGCTCTGCCGGCATCCTGGGCGTTCCCATCACGGAAGATGCCTCACTGGAGATAGCCCGGCGCTCTCGTGGTACACCCCGTATCGCCAATGCCCTGTTGCGCCGAGTGAGAGACTTCGCCCAAGTGAAAGGCGACGGACGGATCGATACCAAGATCACGAAGATAGCCCTCACGGCCCTGAACATCGACCAGTATGGTCTCGACGAGATCGACAACAAGATCCTGCTCACCATCATCGACAAGTTCAAGGGCGGTCCTGTGGGTATCACGACGATTGCCACCGCTGTGGGCGAGGATGCAGGCACCGTTGAGGAGGTCTATGAGCCCTTTCTCATCATGGAAGGCTTCATCAAGCGCACCCCCCGAGGGCGTATGGTCACCGAACTGGCTTACCGCCACTTCGGTCGTAACCCCTATAGCGGGAACATCATGGAACCTAATCTCTTTGACCCATGAGGACAGGAATATTTGTGGGGAGCTTCAACCCCTTTACCATAGGGCACGATTCCATCGTGCGGCGCGCCCTGCCACTGTTCGACCGTCTGGTCATCGGCGTGGTGGGCGACAATGTGCATAAACCCGACATGCCCTCAGCCGAGGAACGGATGCAGACCATTCGTGACCTCTATGCCAGCGAGGAGCGCATTGAGGTGAAACCCTACCACGGACTGGCTATGGACTTTGCCAAAGCAGAGGGAGCCCAGTTCATCGTGAAAGGCGTGCGCTCCGTGAGCGATTTTGAATATGAGCAGTGGCAGGCCGACTTCAACCGCAAGATGGGAGGCGTCGAGACCATCCTGCTCTATACAGAACCTGAATATGCCAGTGTTTCGTCGAGTGCCTTGCGCGAACTGGCCCATTTCGGTGTCGATGTCAGTGATTACTTACCCAAAAAGCGATAACAGATGATCTCATACGAAGCAGAGGGAGTGAAATTCCCAAATATCAAGAAACGCGAGACCTCTAACTGGATTCATCGTGTGGCAGCGTTGTACGGCAAAAAGATTGGCGAGATAGGCTATTTGTTTGTCAACGACGACAAGATACTCGAAGCCAACATCGAGTATCTGGGGCACGACTATTACACCGATATCATCACGTTCGACTATACGGAAAAGAATACCATCAGTGGCGATATCCTTATCTCACTCGACACCGTATTCACGAATGCCGACAAGTATGGTCATCCCTACGACGAAGAGCTCCATCGGGTAATCATCCATGGCATCCTTCATCTCTGCGGAATCAACGATAAGGGCCCTGGTGAGCGCGAGATCATGGAAGCCGCAGAAAACAAGGCTTTGGCTATGCTTTAGGCTTCGGACTATTTTACTTGTTACCGGACTCCGTCTGCATCTTGCGGAGTAAGGTTATTACACCTTATTATATAAAAAAACGTAAATTATTCCGTCGTTACAAGGGATTTGCGTATTTTTGCATCCAAATTGCGCAATTGATATCATGAATATTACTGATATAGTAAGGTATGCCTTCGTGCCTCGTCAGCGTGCCCTTGAGAAGCACCAGAACGGGGGAAAGGCTCTGCAAGAGGCTGTGCTTGAACACCTGATCAAGCAGGCAAAAGACACGGAATACGGACGTAACCACGCCTTTTCCGCTATCAAGGGATATGATGATTTTATCCAAAATATTCCCGTCAACACCTACGAAGAACTGAAGGGCGACATCGACCGGATGCGCCAGGGCGAGGTGGATATCCTCTGGCCTGGACGGGTGAAATGGTATGCCAAGTCGAGTGGCACGACAAACGACAAGTCGAAATTTATCCCCGTCAGTCCCGAGGGATTGCAGAAGATACACTATGCAGGCGGTCGCGACTCCGTGGCCATCTACCTGAGAAACAATCCCAAATCAAGGATGTTCGACGGCAAAGGTCTGATCCTTGGTGGCAGTCATTCGCCCAACTATAACCTGAAGGATTCGCTGGTGGGCGACCTGAGTGCCATCCTTATCGAGAATATCAATCCCTTGGTCAACTTAGTGCGTGTGCCCAAGAAGCAGACGGCCCTGCTCTCTGACTTCGAGGTGAAGCGCGAACAGATAGCCAGAGAGGCCATGACCAAGAACGTGACGAATCTCTCCGGTGTACCCTCCTGGATGCTCTCTGTACTCACTTGTATGATGGAGATGACGGGAAAGGCACATCTGGAGGAGGTATGGCCCAACATCGAGGTGTTCTTCCACGGTGGTGTGGCCTTTACGCCTTACCGCGAACAATACAAGCGCCTCATCACCTCGCCCCGTATGCACTATATGGAGACCTACAATGCCAGTGAGGGGTTCTTCGGCATTCAAGACGATCCCGAGGATAAGTCGATGCTGCTGATGCTCGACTATGGGGTGTTTTACGAGTTCATCCCCATGGACGGTGGCGACCCGGTGCCCCTCTGGGGAGTGGAGACTGGCAAGAACTATGCCATGGTCATCTCTACCTCATGCGGACTATGGCGCTACGAAATCGGCGATACGGTTCAGTTTACCTCCACCAACCCCTATAAGTTTATCATCAGCGGGCGCACGAAGCACTTCATCAATGCCTTCGGCGAAGAACTGATTGTCGATAATGCCGAACAGGGACTGGCCTATGCTTGTGAGCAGACGGGGGCAGAGGTGCTTGAATATACGGCGGCCCCAGTGTTTATGGACGAAAAGGCCAAGTGCCGTCACCAGTGGCTCATCGAGTTCTCGAAACGGCCCGACGACCTGCAGCTGTTCGCCTCACTGCTCGACAAACGCCTGCAGGAAATCAACAGCGACTATGAGGCCAAGCGCTATAAGGACATCACGCTCCAGCATCTGGAGATCATCGAGGCACGGCCCAACCTCTTCAACGACTGGCTGAAACTGCGCGGCAAACTCGGTGGCCAGCACAAGGTACCACGCCTGAGCAACAGTCGTGACACCATCGAACAACTACTCTCGTTACAAAAGGAAAGGTAAAAAAGTAAAAGCATGAAGGATTTGCTGATCATACTCATGAAGAGGTGCAGGGGTAATGGACTGTTCTTGCCTTTCTACTTTTTTGCCTTTTTACTTTTCTTCGGCTGTGCAAGGATGGGATCACCCGATGGAGGCTGGTTCGACGACGATCCCCCAGTCGTCGTTGGCTGTGACCCTGCAGAACAGTCAACAGGCGTGAAGGCCAAAAAGATAACGATCCTCTTCAACGAATATATCAAACTGGAAGACGCCACGAATAAGGTGGTGGTCTCTCCACCCCAATTAGAGGCTCCTGAGATTCGGGCTGCAGGCAAGAGAATCATCGTGGAACTGATAGACACGCTGAAGGAGAACACCACCTATACCATCGACTTCAGCGATGCCATCAGCGACAACAACGAAGGCAATCCCATGGGAAGCTTTACCTACAGCTTCTCAACGGGTGAGCAGATCGACACCATGGAGGTGTCGGGCTATGTGCTGGATGCCAGTAACCTGGAGCCGATCAAGGGCATTTCCGTTGGCCTCTACGACGACCTGGCCGACTCTGCCTTTAAGACCAAGCCCATGATGCGCATCTCTCGCACAGACAGCCGTGGCCATTTCGTCATCAAAGGCATTGCGCCCGGCACCTACAGAGCCTTCGCCCTTCAGGAGATGGACGGCAACTACCGCTTCTCACAGAAAAGCGAGATGATTGCCTATAACCACGACACGTTCGTCCCGACCTCCAAACCTGATGTCAGGATCGATACCATCTGGCGCGACTCCCTTCATATCGATGCCTTCAGACAGACACCCTATACCCACTTCCTGCCCGACGATATCACGCTGTTGGCCTTCACCCAAGTGGCAACAGAGCGCTATCTTCTGAAAACGGAACGCAAGGATGCCGAGAAGATCAGTATCTACTTCAGTAGCGGCGACTCTATCCTGCCTGTCATCAAAGGACTGAACTTTGAGGCCGACAGTGCGTTTGTCATCGAGACCAACGAGAAGAAAGACACCATCCACTACTGGTTGCGCGACACCGCACTCGTCAACCAGGATACCCTTCGGATGGACCTGACGTACACGATGACCGACTCGTTAGGGAATCTGGTTCTTCACACCGACTCAGCCGTGGAGGTGCTGGCAAAGGTATCCTACGAAAAACGCCAGAAGGACCTGGCCAAGGAGATAGAGAAATGGCAGAAGGAACAGGAAAAGAAGAAAAAGAAGGATGAGAAATACGACTCCATCTACCCTGCCACTCCGCTGAAGCCCAACTTCACAGTGCCCACCTCCATGGACCCCGACAAGATTATCACCATCGAGATGCCAACACCCTTGGTACGCTGTGACACGGCTGCAGTCCATCTCTACTCGATGATCGACTCGGTATGGTATGAGGCACCGTTCACCTTCCGTCCACAAGAGCATCAACTTCGTCACTATGAGATTCTGGCGGAGTGGAAACCCGATACGGAGTACAGTCTGGAGATCGACTCAGCAGCCTTTGAGGATATCTATGGTCATGTGTCGGATGACTACAAACAGGGCATCAAGGTAAAGAGTCTGGATGACTACGGCACCCTGACACTCAACCTGAGTGGCATCTCCGACTCCCTGCCCCTCAGAGTACAACTGCTCAATTCCTCTGGTGCTGTGGCCAAGGAGGTGCTGGCCAAGAACGGTTCTGTCCATTTCGACTATATCAATCCCGCCAAGTATTTCGTCAGTGCCTTTGTCGATGCCAACAACAACGGCATCTGGGACACTGGCGACTATGATGCCGACTTGCAGCCAGAGGATGTCTATTACTATACCCGTGAGATCGAGTGCAAGGAGAAGTGGGATTTGAAGTTTGAATGGAATCTCACAGCCATGCCCCGGTACAGTCAGAAGCCACTGGCTATTACCAAACAGAAGGGTGACAACAACAAGAAGAAACTCCAAAACCGCAATGCCAAACGTGCCAGCGACTTAGGAATAGAATATAACAAAGACAAGATTAAAATTAAGTAAGGTATGAAAAGGATTATTTGTATGATATGTGTGCTGTGTGGCATGGTCACCGCCTCTTATGCCCAATCCCAGTGTGGTATTGAGAATACCGCCTTCAAGTCGGGCGAGTCGCTGAACTACGACCTCTACTTCAACTGGAAGTTTATCTGGCTGAAGGTCGGCTCCGCCTCTATGGACACGAAGATGACAAAGTTCGAGGGCAAGGATGCCTGGAAATCCTACCTCATCACACGCGGTAATGAACGGCTCGACAAGTATTTCATGATGCGCGACACGCTGCTGTCGTATTGCAGCACCGACCTCTCGCCACTCTATTTCCGCAAGGGAGCCCGTGAGGGCGACAGATACTATGTCGATGAGATATGGTACAGCTACCCCCACCAATACAGCAAACTCAAGAAACACCGCATCGATGCCGACGGCGAGGAGCACTGGAAGACCTCTGAATACAAGGCCTGCATCTATGACATGATGTCGATCTTCCTTCGTGCCCGCAATTTCGACGCCACCAATATGAAGAAGGGCGAAATCATCCGTATGCCTATCAGTGACGCACGAAGCCTGAGCAACTCCTGGTTGGAGTTCCGCGGACGCGAGAATTTCAAGGTGAGCGACACCAAGGAGAAGTTCCGCTGTCTGGTCTTCTCCTTCTATGAGTGGGAGGATAACAAGAGCCACGAGCTCATCCGTTTCTACGTGACCGACGATCAGAACCATATACCAGTACGCCTTGACCTGTTCCTGAGTTTCGGATCAGCCAAGGCATACTTGAAGAATTACAAAGGCGTTCGCAGCCCCATGACGTCGAAGATCAACTAAGCCGTTAGTGGGAGCTTAGCTTGTGATAATACCGTAAGGGTTCTGACGGCTTCATCTCAGGATGAATCATCTGGATGAAGTCGTTTAGCAACCAGTCGGGACGGAAGGGCGATTCCTCGTAGAAAAGTGAGGTGGCCACATTACAGCCATATAGTTGCTCTGTCTGAAAGGCACGAAACTGGCTGTAGCCCTCATTTTCTGCCAGGAGTTGGTCGCGTGTTATCTGTTGGTCGCTGTCATAACGGAACATCCATACCGCTGCCTCGCTGGCCTTTTCCAGCACCGTCTCAAAAGGCAGTGAGAGCGAGCCGCTATGTGCATCGCCGGCCCACGCATACTGTCCGCCGGCATCCTTGATCATCTGTCCTATCGTACTGCGACCACCAGGAACATACCATACGGAGCCTACCTGTTTGTCAACCACCACCGAACGGCCCTTACCTGCCTTCTGTGCCTTCTGCTTCAGGGCATGGTAGTTCTTGTCAACGACAGCAAAAAGACTGTCGGTCTTCTGCTGACAACCGAAGAGCAGACCATAGAGGCGCATCCACTCAGCCCTGGCCAGCGGTGATACCTCCATATACTCAGCACATTCCACCAAAGGGATGTTGATATCCTCCAGTTTTCCATAGCCACCGCTGTTCTCAAAGGGGGAGAGGAAGATGGCATCGGGACGCAGGTCGATGATCTTCTCAACCACAGGACTCATGCCGTCGCCACAGTCCACAATAGTCCCGGCCTTTACCTGTTCCTGAATCCATGGAATCTTAATATACTTCAAATCGGCCACACCAGCAATCCTGTCCTGACAACCGAGTGCTGTCAGAAGCGAGCAGTGTACTGTCGTGAATACCACTGCACGCTCCAACGGTACACGGATGACTGTACCCTTGGGCAGATGTACAGGCTCCTGGGTGTCACGGGGCACGAGGACATAGGTATGAAGGGCCTGACCGTCCTTCCACGGATTGGCAAGCGTCACCACCGTATAGCCGTCATACTCGACAATCGACGGCAGTGAGGCGTATTTAAAAGTAAGACTGTCACCACCTCCTGACCGGCGGGCCGTCTGCCCGCCGCAGGAGACCAGTGACAACAGCACCAGAAATCCGATGAGGTGCTTCATTAATAGGAAATGGTCTGAGTGGTAAATGTGAAGCCGATCATATGAGGCTCAACACCCGTCTGGAAATGGGTGTTATTGACATATTCACCACTGCTGGTATACATATTCGCAAAACCGGGAAGTGTATAGCTGGGATAACCCGTATCAGGATCCTTTGAGCGCGAGGCAATAACAATATTGCCTCTGACAGGATCAACGGCGATGGCAGCAGGACTGACGATCTCTTTACCGCTATCGCCCGTCAGGTTCAAGGGGTATTTCAGCCTTTTATAGGTATCATACAGATTATAGGTTGGTGCCGAGGCACTTCCATAGGGAGCACTGAAGGTAGCAAGCAGATAGCCCACCACCATATTGTTGACATACACCATTCCCACACCCAGACCAGTGGCATCCTCGACCAACGGGGTGACATTGCCGTTGTAATAATAATACAGGCCGGCATCCAACTGCCGAGAATAGTCTTCCGTATAATGTCCCCAGTCGAGGATATAAAGCTCGTTGCCTATAGCCACAATCTCCTGAGGGTTCTGAATCTTCTCGTCCTTAATCTCCTCGACCGTGCCACTGCTCAGGGTGATCTTGGAGATAGAGGCATTGCCATAGCCATAATCACTGTTAGCCACATACAAGACAGGATCGCTCGCCGTACCACCCACGGTAAGTCCCTCGGGAGCCGAGCCCACCTTATACTTGATTTGCGACATACTCAGGGTCTTGGCATCGATGATGCCCACGTAACCGCCGTAAGTGGTAAAATAGATGTTGTTGCCATAGCCGGTGATGTGGCGCGGGGTATAACCCTCTGCCTCACCCATGCCTTCAACAGTGCTGATGCGCTTGATAATGCTGAAGTCTTTCTTGTTCACTACAAAGATGGTGTTCTCCGTAGAACCGACGACAAAGATCGTGTCGCCTTTGGTATAAGCGTCATTGGGCGTATCGCCAAGACCACTGGCACCACTGAGCAACTGCTGAGTCTGTAACGACTCGTAGTCGAAATAGGTAAGACTGCCATTGTTCTGGCCCCAGGTACCATTGTTTACCACATACAGACCCGACGTGACGGAAATCTTAGAAGAACTTCCGCCCTTGTCGCTGTCATCATCGCTAATACAGGAGGTAACAAGTGCAGAACCCATCACCACCATCGCAAAACTCAATAAATACTTTTTCATGTCTTGAATCATTATTTGTTGTTTGTTTTATAATTGATATTTCATAGAAACCTGCCAGCTTCGTCCCGGCATGGGATAGAAGTGTACTATCTCGTACTGCTCATCGAAGAGGTTCTTCACGTCAACACGGGCTTCCAACTGCTGCTGTCCCCAACGGAAGACGTGCCAAACAGTCAGTCCCATATCCCAGTAGCCATCAACCCTCGAACCCTCAGTATGCTGGTTGTTGGTCCACCGTCGGCTGATACCTGACCCATGCAGGGCCACACTTGCCCACGGGTTCTCCCATCCTACTGCAATGCTCCCCGACAACTCAGGTATATAGGCAATCTGGTTCTTGTAGAAAGGTGATGTGGAATTGGTCAGGTTCTCTGCCCGCTGATAACTATAACTGCCCGACAGGTCAAGTTCCTGGTTCTCGGCTATCTGCCATTGACCATTAGCCGTGACATCCAGACCCAGCACCCTGACCTTACCCACATTGGTACAGTTCCAGATAAACATGTTATAGGGAACAGCCACAATCATGTCCTTCACATGGTTATAATAACCGTCTATCGTGCATTGGGCATTGAAGATAGACGTTTGTGCATGATAAGTCAGTCCTAAGTTGTATTGGTCGGTACTCTCGGGCAGTAGGTCAGGACTGCCATAATGAAAGTAATAGCTCTCGTTGAAGGTCGGCGAACGGAAGATGTTCTTATAGGAGGCCCTGACAAAGAGGTCGTGGTCGGGCAACAGCCGGTATGACAGGGATACCGAAGGCGACAGTCGCCTCATATTCCGTGCGCTCTCACCATTTTCCGCATCATTCAGATAGAGCGAGTAGAGCAGGCGTCCTAATACCGTCAGACGATGGGTATGGTATTTAGCCGTTAGCGATTGCAGCACCGTGTGTCGGAAAGGATGGCTGTCGATAGTGCGAGGCGAGGAGCTGCTCAGGTTGTTAAAGCTGTAATCGGCTGAATAGTCGAAGGCCCACTGTTCAGAAGGGGTATAGAGTACGGCGGCTGAGGTATAGGCCTCTCGCTGCCAATAGCTGGCGTCAAAATTCCGGTTGGGTATCAGGGGATCCTCATAGGCTGAGCCATACCAGTTAAACTTGGCATTCCACTTCAACGACCATCCCTTTGGGTGATGCGTCTGGTATTGCAGTTGGGCGAAGAAGTTCTGGTCGTGAAGCGTTTCTTTACAGAGGTTCGTATAATAATGTACCACACCCGGCAACTGACGGTCGTTGTCATAGTAATACACCTTACCGCTCAACCGATGAAAGGCGTTCGCATGCCATACAAAGTTCATCTCTCCATGTCCTGTACTCATTCGGCTGTTGGTCCGGCGCTCCGTAGAACCCTCCAGTTCATAGGGATAATCGTTTTCGGCATAGGTATATTCGCCAACAGCAGAAAAAGCGAACCTCCCGGAAAAGTTCTGTTCATAACGCACGAACGGACTGGCATAGCCGAAAGAGCCCACTTTCATCTGTGTAGTCAGATGAGGACGCGTATCGTGGGTTGGCATACCGATGGTCTGGATATTCAATACCGCCGAGGCTGAAGCATGACGAGCAGGGATAAAGATATCGTCATTGTCACCTATCACCAGTGAAAGGTGATCCACATTATCAAGACTGTAGCGAGAGAGGTCGATCTCACCACTCTGACAGTCGCTCAACATGATGCCATCGTAACTGACACCCGTATGCTTCGCTCCAAAGCCACGAACCGACACCGTCTTCATGCCTCCTGCCCCACCATAGTCACGCAGGGTGACACCGGGCAAGCGATGCAAGGCATCAGCCACGTCGGTCACACCTAACGTCAGCATCTCCTCATGGTCGAGAATATGGAGAGGGGCCGTACTCGTCACCTGATGCTGCCGCCTGGTCTCTGTCACCGTCACCTCCTGCAACAGATGGGTCTTGTCCGTCACGGTGTCGTTACGGACAGTCAGCCCATTTTCCATCAGAGGCCACAAATAAAATAACGAGAACAGGATATTGACGGTCATGGTTGAATGTTCTTCCTACAACAAGGTGTGACCCAGGTCATGCTGATGACAGGCTGCAGTAATCTGCGAGATCACCTCGTCCATCTTGGGCACCTGCGCCACGAAATACGTGGGATAGTCAGGACAGAGCACCACGAGGTTCATGCCCCTTACCTTGATACCATAATGGGTTTCCAGCATATAACGATAGAGGTTCTGCTGCATACAGTAGTGGTAGAATGGAGTGTCGGGCAGATTGATGCCGTTGATGCCGGTCTTACCGCCAAAAGCATCGACGATAGGCTGTCCAAGCATGTTGACCACCTTCCCACTACGCTTCCAGTCATAAATGGTAAAGGTGCCGTCGGCCTCCCTGCAGATCAGGTCGATGGTTCCGGCTATGTTTAAGTCGGTGTCATAAACAGGCCACTCCTGACGATAGGGACGGATCTGGTAATCCTTCACGAACTGCAGGAAATACTGTTTCTCCTTATCTAAATGAACGATTTCCTCATCACCCTGAAACCTAAAAGTGTATGCCGTGTCAAAGAAGCCTTGCTGGAAATAATGCTCTGTCTGCTCATGCATAAAGGTACCCACCTCACTGGCCAGGCACCTGATTCTTTGCCACTTATTCAGCGTCTCTTCCACAGGCACGCCATAACGCTCCCACTGGCGCTGGGCGGCTGCCTGAGCATCAAAGGGTTCAAAGAAATAGGCAATCAGCGTACTGACAGGCAGCAGCCGCGCCTCACCTTTGTAAGTATAGATATGCCCTTCGGGCTCAAAGTCAATGAAGTTATCTTGTTCATAGAGTCCTGCATCCGTAAACGACTGCATTTTCGCCTGCATCTCTTTTGATCTTTCCATAGAATTCGTCTCAATCATTATGCTGTTTTGGAAAAGTGGTGGCAAATTTATACTTTTTATTTGAAATAAGCAAAGAAATCCGAATTTTATTCTTATCTTTGCCAACAGATTTTATTATTTATTACCTAAACTATATGAACAAACGTATGATTTTAGCTGCCTTCTTTGCGGCAGCCACATTGGGACTCAGCGCCCAGAAGCCTGTGAAAGCGCCCGCTGGCGGCAAGGCTATCAGTGACGAATTGATCGGTATTTTCTTCGAGGACATCAACAACTCTGCCGATGGTGGCCTCTATGCTGAGTTGGTACAGAACGGCTCTTTCGAGTTCTCACCCGTTGAGCGCGACGGCTGGGGCCCTGGTACAGCCTGGAAGCTGATCCGCCCGGGACACTCCTTAGGCACCTTGCAGGTACGTATGGACAACCCTGTTCACCCCAACAATGCCAACTACATGCGCCTCCACACCGAGCGCGTCAAGGAGTACTATGACTATAAGGGCTGGAAGGGCTTCGGCATCCAGAACGACGGTTTCGACGGCATCTCCGTGAAGGCTGGCGAGAAGTACGACTTCTCTGCTTTCATGCGCAACGTGACCGGTGGTGCCAAACAGGTGCGCGTCGTACTGGTCGAGCAGTTGCCGGGATGGCCTCCCAAGGACCCGAAACTGCTGGCAGAAACCGTCATCAATGTTTCCGATAATGCCTGGAAGAAGTACGAGGCCGTGCTGACACCCGACACCACCTGCCAGAAGGCTTCGCTCCAGATGCTCGTCCTCACCACTGGCGATATGGATGTCGATGTGGTGTCGCTGATGCCCGAGGATACCTATAAAGGACATGGTCTGCGCAAGGATCTGGCTCAGGCTCTGGCCGACCTCCAGCCTAAGTTTATGCGCTTCCCCGGCGGTTGTGTCGTTCATGGCGGTGGCGACGGTTTCTGGAACACCTATCGCTGGAAGACCACCATCGGTCCCAAGGAGACACGCCGACAGCTGAAGAACACCTGGGGCTATCACCAGAGTTGTGCCCTCGGTTACTTCGAGTACTTCCAGTTCTGCGAGGACCTGGGTATGGAGCCCGTGCCCATTCTGCCCGCTGGTGTGAGCTGTCAGGGAGCCAACGGTGGTTGGAACATGTGGCCTACACAGGCTCAGGACGTGGTGCCCATGTCTGAGATGGACGAGTGGGTGGCCGAGGCCATCGACCTCATCGAGTGGGCCAATGGCGACCCCGCCACCAACAAATGGGCTAAGATGCGTGCCGATGCCGGCCATCCCAAGCCCTTCAACCTGAAGTATCTCGGTATCGGTAACGAGGAGAAGATCTCACCTGAGTTCATCGAGCGCTTCAAGTATATCTATGAGCGCGTCACAAAGGCTCATCCCGAGATTGTCATCGTAGGTACTGCCGGCCCTGGTTCTCATGCTGAGAATCCCGACTACGAGGCTGGTTGGAAGCTGGCCAACGAACTGGCCATGCCCATCCTCGACGAGCACTACTACGAGCCTAACACCTACTTCCTGAACAAGCGCCAGTACGACTCGTATCCGCGCGACAGCAAGACGAAGGTCTATCTGGGTGAATATGCCGCCAAGGACAAGAAGCTCATCGACGCCCTTGCCGAAGGTCTCTACCTGCTCCACGTAGAGCGCAATGCCGATGTGGTGGCTATGACCTCATACGCTCCCCTCTTCGCCCGTAAGAACGGCACCCAGTGGAACCCCGACCTCATCTACTACGACAACGAGCGCCCATTCCTGACCTGCAGCTACTATGTGCAGCAGTTGTTCGGCCAGTCATCGGGCAACTACTACTACGGCGACTGTGTGAAGTTCGAGGGCGATGCTGCCGATGCCATCCAGCCCATGGAGAATGTACACTATGGGCAGAGCGTCATCCTCAACACCAAGACGCGCAAGCTCTACGTAAAACTCTGCAACGCCAGCGACGAGGCCAAGAAGGCCAATATCAACCTGAGCCGTTTCGGCATCAAGAAGATGGCCACCAAGACCACCCTCGCAGGCAATGCCAACGACGAGAACAACTTTGAGGCCCAGCCCATTGCCCCGCAGAAGGAGCAGATCAAGGCTCAGAAGAAGTTCTCGCTCGACCTGGCGCCCTACTCATTCGTCATGCTTGAGTATTCACTTTAACACACAACGACTAGACATTAACATGATGAAGGAACAATATCTGGCGGACCAGAACCGCTATGACAATGGTATGGAGTTTGAACGCTGTGGGCGTTCTGGTGTGTTATTGCCCAAGGTGAGCCTTGGCTTCTGGCACAACTTCGGAAGCGTGGATCCGTATGAGCGTAGTAGGGAGATTACCCACTACGCCTTCGACCACGGCATCACCCACTTCGACCTGGCCAACAACTACGGTCCCGTCTATGGCTCCGCCGAAGAGACGATGGGCCGGCTGATGGACGAGGACTTCAGGCCATACCGCGACGAACTGTTCATCTCCTCGAAGGCAGGCTACGACATGTGGCCCGGTCCTTATGGCGACTGGGGCAGTCGCAAGTATCTGATGGCTTCGCTCGATCAGAGTCTGAAGCGCATGAAGATCGACTATGTAGATCTGTTCTACAGCCACCGCTACGACCCGCAGACACCCTTAGAAGAAACTTTGCAGGCACTCGTTGACATCGTCCGCCAGGGCAAGGCACTCTATGTCGGCATCAGCAACTGGCCCCTTGAGCCCCTGAAGTTCGGCTACGAGTACCTGAAACAGCGCGACGTGCCCCTGCTGATCTATCAGGGTCGTCTGAACATGCTCGACCGCAAGCCACAGGAAGAAGGCATCCTCGACTTCTGTGCCGAGAAGGGAGTAGGCTTTATTGCCTTCTCCCCACTGGCCCAGGGCCTGCTTACCGACCGCTATCTGAACGGAATCCCCGCCGATAGCCGTATGTCGAAGGAGAAATTCCTGAAGAGTTCGATGTTGACACCCGAACTCCTGGCCAAACTCAAGCATTATAATGATGTCGCCACAAGTCGTGGTGAGACTTTGGCCGAAATGGCCCTTGCGTGGATTCTCCATCAGCGAGGTGTCACCTCGGTGCTGGTAGGTGCCAGCAGCACCGCCCAGTTGGAAAAGAACCTACGCTGCGTGAATGCAGCCCCATTCGACGAAGTGCTATAGACGAAGTCTTGTGCGCCTACGAAAGCACTCCAGTGCGCCTTAGGGCGCACTGGAGTGCGGTAGTTACGTACCAGCACAAAGGTACACAAGCATTGAAAAAAAGAATAGATTCATCGTTTTTCAGTCAACATATACCTTCATCCTCACGAAAGCCCTTGTACATCGGGGTTTCAGGTAGGGTATATGTTATGCAAACATATACCTATCATATACCCCATCATGTACCTTTTGGCATGATTTGACGTGATCAGTGGGACGGTTCCGCTGATCATAGCCTTAGGCTTGCTCTTTCAGGGAATCCTGCTTCTGAGGGAATTCGAATACGAATCTGGTTCCTTCCTGATAGTTGGTGTCAACCCATAATTCACCTCCGAGCAATTTAACAATAGCCTTACAGATGGGGAGTCCCAAACCATTTAACTGTGTGCTACCACCCACATCGAGGAAGGTATCGAATATATGCTCCAGATGGTCTGGGGAGATGCCCCTGCCCGTATCCGTGACACTGGTACGCACCTTACCGTCGTACTCTGTACAGGCGACCGTTATCACGCCTTTGTCAGTAAACTGTATGGCATTTTCGAGCAGATGCTTCATCAGTGCCTCCAGGGCTTCTAGGTTTTGCTCTACCACGAAATCGTCAGGAAGATCGGTCTCGAAGAACATCCTCACCCCCTCCTTACAACGTGAACGCATTGAATCGACCATGTGGCGGAAGATGTCATTTGGCGACAGTTTATAATCCACTGGCAATGCCTTCTTGCTCTCATAGAGTGACAACTCTGCGAGTTCATCAATGATCTTGGTGATGTGCCTGGAACTGTTCTGTATATGCTGACTCAGTTCCTCGCGTTCGTCGGGCTGCAGTTCATACTCCTTGGCACCAAGGATATCGGAAAAGCCTTCGATGGGGTTCAGGGGCTCTCGCAGCTGATTGGTTATCTGGGTAATAAACTCATTCTTCATATCAAAGGCCTTCGTGGCTTTCTTATAAGCCTTGCCCAGCTGCTCCTTCTCTATCTCCAGACGTTTGATGCGCTTGCTATGATACCATATCACGATACCCAGAACTATCAAAACGGCTCCGATAAGGATATAGAGAATCATCCGTTTAAGGTTGGCATTTTCTTCCTCCAACAGCCTTTGCTCCAGTTTCATGCGCTCATTGTTCATCTGCACAAAGCAACTGGCCACCACATTGCCGTGAGATACCAATACTATCGAGTCGTTAATCTTCTTGAACTTGGCCATATACTCATAGGCCTTATCATTATCACCCATCCGGTGGTATATGATGGCCATACGTTCAGCCTGACTCTCGGGCGAAAGATTCTGGCAAAGACGAAGTGCTTCATTATAGTTTCCTTTGATAATCTGATAGTTCACCTCAACCACCGGTTCCACCGTACCGATACCGTCAGACTGCTTTAGCAACTGCAGTTCGTTGTATATACTGTCAAAAAGTTCACGATTATCCTTATTGAATGCGAACTGGCTCAAACGGTAGAGTGCCCTACCCTTATGTATGGGTGACACATTGGGCTCTTTCAGAATCTGACGGGCGTACATAAGACCTGCCTTCTGGTCCTTGCGGTGATTGGCAATCTTCATCAGTTCCTGCAGGTCTTCGCCAGCGCTCTCACCTGGGAAATACTTATGCCGGAAAGCCACTGCCTTCAGGAATCCTTCTTCCGCCAACTGGTAATCCTGCTTCTGCAGGGCGTTGACAGCCTTGGTATGAAGCACGATATAATTACCCCAGTGGCTGTGCTGCTCTTCAGCATAATCGGCTATCTCATTGGCAATCTCTTCTGCCTTGACATAGTTCTGATGGGTAGCCTCGTAGGTTGACTGGTTGCCCCACGCAGTATAGAACATACGCTCATCGCCCGTCTTATGACTTTCTGCCTTCAGCTGCTCTGTCACTTCGAGGAATTTATCTTTGTCAGTAGTACTGATAAGTCGCAGCATTTCCAACTGTAACTTTTCCTGGCTCTGATGGTCTGCCGCCATGACAGCAGGACTTATCAGGCCAATCATCATTATTATCAGCAAATGGTTTCTTCTTTTCATAATTCAAAATTTAAAATACCTGCTTTTTACCACAACTTTTCAAATAAAGGGGTTATTCAGATTGCAAATATACAAATATTCTTGATTATTTGCTTGCATTTTTCTAAAAATTTACTTACCTTTGCATTATTAATCCTTTTTAATGCCTAAAATATGAATATATGGTAAGACTGTTGATCATCGTATTATGCTTTATGGTCTATGCCCCCAACGCTTCTGCCCAGACAGACAGTACCAAGGTGTTTACAGAGCAAAATCCTCTGGTATTTGAGAGTTCGAGTACGCTGTGGCCTTATTCTTTCCTTAACGACAATAATGAGCCGGAAGGTTACTGCATCGACCTGATAAAGGTTATTATGAGAGAGTTGAACATTCCATGCGTAATCAAGCTCAAGCCGCATCAGGAAGCGTTGAATAATCTGAAAGCTGGTGAAGCCGACCTCACATTAGGGTTGAACAATATTTACGACATCAAGTATGGCTATTTCGGAAAGAGCAGTGTGACCCTGTTAACCCAAAGCGTAGCAACGCCAAAGGGAGAACCCTTGGCTATCAAGTCCTTTCGCGACCTGAAGACTCAGACGGTTATCGTGAGCGACTCCAGCCTCTGCCATCATCTGATGGTTGATTACGGATGGAGCGCCAATGCCATTGCAAGCGACGACATCAAAAAGACCATCCAAGAGGTAAACGACAAGAAGAACGGTCAGATCGTATGGAACACGCTCTCACTGCAATGGCTGGTCAACCACTATCACCTCGACAACCTGACAGTAACGCCCGTGAACATGCCTCATGGTGAAGTCAGGTTCCTGGCAACAGATTCCACATTACTTGGACTTATAGACAAGACCTATCTCAACCTCTGCGCCAACGACATGTTAGAGCCATTGGAGGAGAAATGGTTCTATCCTCACCACGAGCCCAGCGAGACATCCTCCTGGCACTGGTTCCTCGCTGGTGCAGCCCTACTATTGCTCATCATCACCATTATCTTCTTTGTACGCGAGATCCTGCAGAACCGCCGCTCTGCCACAAACTATCATCAGATGACTCAGCAGTTGGCTAACCTGGCACATTATAATAAGGTGCGCATCTGGACCTACGACATCAGAGAACAGAAGTTTGAGTGGCACGACGAGAGTGGAATGGCCGTCAAGACCTATACCATTGAAGAGTTTGCCATGCGCTACAGCAAGGCGGATTTCGCATTATTAGAGGATGCCCTTGAAAGGATAGGCTGCCAGCACAAGGACGCCAAGGGGCATGAGATAATCGTAGATACACTTGAACTTAAAGCCAAAGACGAAGAATACGGCGACAGTGAGCCGCACGGTTTTGTGGTCCACCTGTCTGTGCTAAGTCGCGATGACCAAGGAAAACCGATGGTGATTATCGGCACCAAGAAGGATGTCACCAAGGAGCGCCAGCTGAAGCAGGTCAATGCCGAGCGTTCGCTGCGCTACCTCTCGGTATTCTATAACAATGAGACAGGCATCATCTATTTCGACAAGGACGGCTATATGCAGAATGCCAACCCCAAGTCGGGTGAACTGCTGCAAATCGACATTGACAAGGCAGTCAAGAATCACGTTCATCTGAACACCTTATTCCACACCGGCATCACCGATATGGCTAATGCCGACGGTAAAGACGATACCCTGACCTTTGGCGATAACGAAGTAAGCTACCACATGAAGGCAGTGTTCAACGACGATCAAAAAATAATAGGCTTATTTGTATTTTGCGTATGAGACAACATCTTATATCCACCGCCATATTGCTGCTGTGCGCTGTGGTCCAGACCTCAGCTCAGGCTCTCACAGACCGGTATAACAAGCAGCGCCCATTAGTGATTATGTGTAGTAACGATTGCGATGCTGACATCACAAAGGCTGTAGCCACCTCGCTGCAATTACCATTCAGACTCACAATCAAGAATGACGAAGAGGTAGAGAAAGCCTTTCTGCAAGGTTCTGCTGACCTCATAATTACCAATGCTAACAGTTGTAACGCGCCTGGCTGTATCGCCTCTAAGAGTGTCATCAACTACAGTCACCGGAGTCCCGATACAGTGGTCGAGATGCGCTTTGTGGGCAAAGACCGCCAACTGATAGAGCAACTGGACGACCAGTACACCCGGATGAAACAAGACGGAGAGATAGCAGCCATCGAGAAGCGCTGGAGACATCCTGAACTGGCTGAACCGCAAAAGGGAGGCACCGCAATC
Organism: uncultured Prevotellaceae bacterium; assembly: GCA_902771155.1. The sequence continues at coordinate 47,572 of CACXVS010000004.1, read as the reverse complement.
ACCGTTACCGACACCCTGCTTGCCCTTTCTGCCATTCTGTTTGCCATCACCCTGATACTGCTGTGGCATATCAGAACCAACCGCCACCATACTTCAGAAATCAGTGAGATGATGAGGCAGACCAAGCAGATGAGTCGATACTATGCCATTGAGGACAACCAGGCTACGCACGACCTGATTCACAAATACGAAGCCATACTTTGCAACCCCTTCCTGGGCATCGCATTCTATGATAAAGCCAACCGGCTAATCACAGAGAACGACGCCATGAAGCAACTGGGCCATGCGTATGCAGACATCCACCATCAACCGCTGTACAATTCAGAAGGTCAGGTGGTCAACTACATCGCAGCCATCAAGTGCAAAGCTGACACTAAATAAAATTAAACAAGTGTACGAATCCCGTCGTCTGGAACACGTCGTACACCTCTTCCGTCAGACCTTTGATATACAGTTCGCAGTGGTTGGCGCGGCAACGCTGGTTAATAGCCATGAGCAGTCGCAAACCACTCGAAGAGATGTACTCGAGGCGGCTGCAGTCTATCACTACCTCATACCCCTCGTAGGCAAACAGCGGCTCTACTTCTTTTTCTGTCTGGGGAGTAACCGATGTATCAAGTCGCCCGTCTAATATCAGGGTAACCTTGCCATCACTGTCTTTTCTGATTGATGCTTCCATTATCTGTCTTATTCTTTATGTTTGAGTTTCTTTATCATTGTCAGCACATTCTGATTATCCTTGTGCTCATAGCTTATACTGTCCATATAGTGGTGAATGAGGTGTATGCCTAATCCACCAACGGAATGCTTATTAACGTGACTCTCGACATCAACCTCGGGCATCAATGTAGGGTCGAAGGCTTTGCCGCTGTCACGCAACTCGAACCTGATATTTTCATTATCGGCAGTCACACTAAGATATACGTCACCCTTCGTACCCTCTGGATAGGCATATTGCATCACATTCACCACGGCCTCTTCTATCGCCAGGTGCACACCCGACTTCGTAAGCTTGTCGAATTGCATATCGTCGCAGATGCCTTCTATGAAAACTGAGAGCACTGGCACCTCCTGCACATCGTTGTTAAGCAGTATCGTCCTGCTGTAAAGCTTAGGGTCGAGGTTACCTCTGAATTTGATGGCCAACAGCGAGATATCATCTTTCTGTGGGATATAGTTCACAAACGTGCGTTCCGTCAGTCGGATATCCTTTACAAACGTACGCGAGTCAAGTCGTTTTGCTGCCAGTCGGATGGCCTCTCTGAACATTCTGTCGCGCCCATACTGTTTCAGGTCCGACGTCTCTGCCTCGGTAAAACCATCGGTATAGAGGAAAACCGTCGTGCCCGGGACGATCATTACCTCTTGCTCTTGATACTCCCACTCCTGTCTCAAACCCAGCGGGATATTGTTGATCACAGGCAGGAATCGGGTGTGCGATCCCACCAGCACTGGAGGCTCATGCCCAGCATTGGTATAGTGCAACTTTCCGGTTGCCAAGTCGAGCACACCCATAAAGAGTGTCACGAACATATAGGAGTGGGTGCTCTGGCACACCGACCTATTGATAGATTCCACAATCAACTTGGGCGATGTATGTATTGTCGATGCACTGCGGAACATGGAGCGCGCCACAGCCATCACAAGCGCAGCCGGCATACCCTTGCCTGCCACGTCGCCGATACTGAAGAACAACTTCTCGTCGCGAATAAAGAAGTCGAACAGGTCGCCGCCCACCTCCTTGGCTGTCACCACCTCACCGTAGATATCTATGTCCGTACGTTCTGGGAATGGCGGATAGGTCTTAGGCAGCATCTGCATCTGTATGTCGCTGGCAAATTTCAGTTCCTGTTCAAAAGCCACATTCGAGGCTGTTGTCTCCTTCAACTCGTTGATATACGATGTCAGCGACACCTGCATGTCGCCGAATGCCGTGCGCAGTGCGTCAATCTCACGGCTCTTTACCATTGGCAGTTGGACATTAAAATTACCATGCGACACCTGGTTGGCAGCGTCCACGAACCGCGTCAGTGTCCTCATGTTGATAATCAGGAATCTGTGACAGAGGAAATAGATGAGCGACAGACCTAATAAGAATATGATCAGGAGGATGATGATCAACACGTTGCCGTTATGGAAGATAATCTCATCGGGAACGAGGATAACCACCGTCCACTCCGCATATTTCACAAAAGAGTAGAATATCCAGAATATCTTTCCGTTCCTTTCGAAGAGCGACATGCCGCTCTCCTCGTTCAAAATCCTACGGAACACTTCGTCGTCTCGTTTGTCGGGCGTCTCTGCGCATAAATCCTTGAAATTCTTCTTCAGCACGAAGTCCTCATTTGGGTGGATCAGGAAAGTGCCGTCGTTGTCAACAATGAAGCTGTATGACTGCACCTTGAATCCAGTCTCAAAACGTCTGTGGTTCTCGGCATCGACACGCTGATGCCTCTGTCGCAGCCATTCCAGCGACACATCGGCTCCTAACATTCCCACCTTACGGCCATTCTGGTCGTGGATATGTGTCAGGTAAGTCGTCGTCAGTTGCTGCGAGGCCGCCCTGTCAAAATAGGGAGGCGTCCAGTCGCCCTCATCCTTCTCAAACGAACTTTTATACCACTCATGCACCAGATAGTCGGGATGGTTCTCATTCATCTGTTTCCCCCTTACCACGTCAGCCGAATCACGCCAGGCATAGATCTCATAGTTTTGTCCTTTCTCGGGATAGAAGTCAGGTTCAAAGATCAGCCTACAACTCGACATATACATATTCTGTCTCACCATCCGCTCCAGATCCTCCTGGAGTTTGTCCGGATTGTTAATGTCAGTCTCAATATCGCTGATGTTGTTGATGACCGCCACATAGACATCCGAGAGCACACCGCGAATCTTCTCGTTTGCATGCAGGATGATACCCTCGTAACGCGATTCAGCCTCCCGGACCATCACTTTCCTGGTGACAGCATAAACCATGGCCATGATAACTACCGACATCACTATCAGCACAGCCATAATCCTTATACTCAGTCTGTTTGCAAGGGTAAGCTTCTCCATCGTTTATAATTAATCGCAAGGCAAATCCTGCTCTTTCAGGACCTTGTATTGCTTGATAGCTTCCAGAAGGATGTCATCGTCGTCCTTCGTCTGGGCCGTCACCCGGAAACAGTGGTTATCGAGCCCGCGGAAATTAGATGCGTCGCGAATCAGGATGCCATAATTGTCGATGAGCCATTTCTTCAGTTCGATGGCATCACCGAAGTCCATGTTTACCAGCATGAAGTTCGTACTTGTATCCATCACCATCAGGCCCTCAATAGCCGACAGCTCTGTACGCAACCTGGCGGCCTCTGAAAGATAGGCCTCCAGGTCGGGAATCATCTTCGCATCATGAGTGACCAGGTACTTGCCTGCCTCTATCGCCATGGCATTCACCGTCCAAGGCTGACGGAAGTCGCGCAGACGACCGATGATAATAGGTGAACTGAAGATATAGCCCAACCGCAGTCCTGGCACACAGTACTTCTTCGACAGCGAATGGATGAGCATCACGTTAAAGCAGTCTGTCATCTCCTTTGGCTCCAGCGTCGGACTCAGCGTATAGTCGGCATACGACTGATCAACCACATAGAGATAGCGGGGATTCTGGCGGATGATGTGGTTGAGCAGTGTCTTCAACAATGTGTTACCCGTAGGGTTATTGGGGTTACAGAGCCAGTAAAGGCGATCTTGGGGCAACAGTTCCAACTCGTCAGCGGTGTCGTAGGAGATTATGTGATCAAAGGCCTTGCAGGCATCCTCATACTCATTGAAGGTCGGCTGTGGAATGACCGAGGCCCAACCTTTATACATCTGCGCAATCAGATAGATAGCCTCATTGGCACCGTTAGTGACCATCACCATATTCTCTGGAACACCCAGATGCTCAGCCAACAGCCGTTCCAACTCGTGGGGCTGAGGCTCAGGATAATGGCTCACCACGTCGAAATGCTCCATGAGATGCTCTTTCAACGCAGAGAGGTCGGCTCCACTATAGACATTGGAGCTGAAGTTCATCTTGATCTTGTCGCCATAGCGAAAAGCGTCGTCACCGTGTCCGTATATCATTCGTCAGTTAGTTATTACAAGCAATCCTGATGGCGAGCGTCTCAGGGTCGAAGGTGATACCATCGCGCTGGATAAAGCGCCCCAATACCCCCTCACTGGCCAGTTGTCGAGGCGACCCGATGGCGATGGGCTCCTCGCGACTCATCAGCCAGATGGTGTCGGCCAACTGCAGGGCCAGTTCTACATCGTGGGTAGAGAGGAAAATGATCTTCCCCGCAGTGCGACTGATGCGACGGAGCAGTTGTAAGACCTCCACCTTGCTGGGATAGTCGAGAAAGGCCGTCGGCTCGTCGAGATAGATCACTGGTGTCTGCTGTGCCAGTGCCTTGGCAATCATCACCTTCTGCCGCTCTCCGTCGCTCAGTGTCTGCACCATCCGACGGCTCAGTGCCTCGATACCCACCTGAGCGATAGCCTCATCGACAATCTGCAGATCGTCTCTCGAATAGGTACCCCAGAACCCCGTATAGGGCGAACGTCCAAGACTGACCAGCTCGCGAACGGTCATATTCCTCACGTCGGGCTTCTCAGTCAGCACCACACCGATACGGCGACTCAGCTCCTTGTCGGTATAGGTATCAAGCTCGCGCCCCTCGATGACAATCTGACCTGACGTCTTCGGCTGGAAGGCAGAGAGCGTACGCAGCAACGTGGATTTGCCCACACCGTTGGCACCCAACAGACAAGTGAGTTCACCGCTGCGGATAGCGCCGCTGATATGCTCAGCCACAGACTTCACGCCATGTTTGGTCTGATAACCGATGCCCAAGTCGATGAGTTGTATCGTCTCTCCATCCATCTTCTGCTGCAAAGATAAGTATTTTTTTCTTTCGTCGGTTATATTTTACCTACTTTTTTCTGACAATCTTATAAAGTTTGTCTGCTTTCTTCTCCAAAACGCCATCAGGAACCAGTTCGTCCATGAAATAAGAACTGCCATAATGGTTGCAGGCTGGCACCAGATAGGCATCGCCATCGGGGAAGTCCGCTGCCACACTGTCAATATACGCCACAACCTCCTGTTTGTCTGTTATCGCCTTTTTCCAGACGATGCGCCAGAAGTGGAGTTCGCGCTGCTCGTTGAAAAGTGTATAGCGATAGGTGGATGGCATCTTTTCCAACTGGCGGAAACGGTAGTCCTCCGTCAGATAGTCGGAGGCGATGGGGGCAGAGGCACCATACTCGAGCGTCAGGATGTTCGAGGTGGGAGCCTTGTCGAGGACAGCCGTCTGCTGTCGATGCCAGTCTCCCGTTATCTGTTTGATGGCTTGGATATACCAAGGATAGAACAGATGACCCGTCAGGAGCATATTCTCATCGTTGGTGACCAGTTGGAAACCTGCACCTATACCCACGGAGTAGCCCGTCTCTCCCCGTTCTGTCTCATAGAGCGTCGTCAGCATACCCACCTTACTCAGTGGATTTTCCGTCAGCCAGGGCATTGTCAGGTTACATTTCCGCACAGAGACGGTCATATAAAGCAAAACACCTGCAAGGGCCATCCACTTCAGCACAGGACGGTTGCGCAAGAGTCCCATCAGCCATGACAAGGCCCGTACGCCAGCAATGATGACAAAGGGGGCGTTATAGAGGAAATGTTTCGAGGCGTTGCCAAAAGAAGAGAAGACCGAGTGGAGCAGCACGATGGGGAGCAGCACCAGAAACAGTTCTTTCCAATATCGTCGGGCAATAATAACCACCACACCCACAGGTAACTGAAGAAAGTAAGCCAAAGAGTAGAAGCCCACAATGGCAACGATGCGCTCTCCTGAAGTAATAAGACCATTCCACTCCTCGTAGGCATCGAAGGTCTTCAAGGCATCGGCTCCCAACAGCCAGAAGAAGAACAGGCACACCACAACCACCACAACACCAAAGAGGGCCGACAGACTGATGGCCTGCTTGAACGACTTGCCTTCGAAGATCAATAACGGGAAGACGGCAGGAAACACAATGACCACATCCAAACGGAACAACACTGCCACGCACAGCAGCAGACCTGTCAGCCAGTAGCGCCCTCTGCTCAGCATGATCAGAGCCCAGACGAAGCAGGCCACAGCCGGGATAGCAGTATTGGGATACATCGCTATGGCATACATCTCGGGCAATAACATTGCTGCCACCAGAATCAGCGTTTTAGGGGCCTTGGTGATATGCTGGACAAACGAGATACAGCCAAAAAGGAAAAACAGGCTGGCAACAACCGTGTTGAAACAGTATATCTGCTCGCAAGTCAGGAAGGGTAATACGTGCTTCAGCGCCACCACCAGAATGGTGGTCAACGGCTGCATTCGGTACTCATAAGAATATACTGGCGGCAACGACCATCCCTCACGATACATCACATCACAACCAAGGATAACCTCCTGACCGTCAGTCTCATAACACTGCAGGGGGAAGATGCCGAAACTCATCCATAGTAGGAAAAGAGCCATCAAGACGGGATAAGGATGCCCCTTGACATAGTCCCAAACCGCTGTCACTGCTTTATTCATCGTTATTTGGTTTATTTACATATCAAGCAAGTGAGTCATCAGGATCTTAGCGCCAATGACCACCAGGATTATACCACCCAGCAACTCTGGCTTCAGCCTCCGGGTGATGCTCTTGCCGAATCGTGAGCCAAGCATATATCCCAGCACACTGAAAAGGAAAGACACGATACCTATTATTATTAAAGGAACCGACAACTGAGTCAGACGATGGAACCCAATGCAGGCGAAAGAGATGCCAATGGCCAGAGCGTCGATGCTCGTGGCGATGGCCAGGAGCAACTGCATCCGCATCCGCTGGGGGTCGAACGACGACTCCTTTTCGTCATCAAACGACTCCAGGATCATCTTTCCGCCAATGAAAGCCAGCAGCGCAAAGGCAATCCAGTGGTCGATAGCCTCCAGATGTTCGCTGAAACGACACGTGGCAAACCACCCCAACAAGGGCATCAGCGCCTGGAAGAATCCGAAGAGGAAAGCCATCCGAAATACCGTTAACCCCTCCTTGGAGAAAAGACGAAACCTGTCGGAAAGAATCACACCACTGACAATCGAGACGGTGAAACAATCCATCGCCAACGCTACTGCCAACAGCCAGATATCAAATGAGTTCATATAGTATTTCTTTTGCCGTTTTCTATACTTTGGCTGCAAAATAACAACTTTTTTTTGAGATAACCAAATATTTTACTATCTTTGCAACATGATTACGTTAATAACTAAAGGCAATTTTATGAAGAAACTCTATTTCTTAGCATTACTCACTGCCTTTGCCCAGACGGCAATGGCTGAGCAAGTGACGATCCAGACCAAGAACACCACGATGGTGCTCAACGTGGATCAGGGCCGACAGCCCCAGTATGTCTATTACGGTACCAAACTGAGCGATACCGACCTCGAGCACCTACAGGCTGATCGTGGCGGACGCATGGATGCCTATCCTGCCTATGGCATGAACTGTCCTGCAGAGGCTGCCCTGGCCATGACGCACGCTGACGGCAACCTCTCGACAGAACTGCTGGCAACAGGCTCCATTACTTATGAAGGCATGATCACCCGCATCTGGATGAAGGATCCTGTGTATCCCATCACCGTGAGCCTCTGCTATATGCCCCGTGTGGAAGAAGACATCATCGAGACCTGGACAGAGATCCTGAACGGCGAGGCCAAGCCCGTCACCCTGACGCAGTTTGCCTCCATCTGTCTGCCCATCCGTCGAGGCGACGTGTGGCTCTCTCATTTCTATGGCTCATGGGCCAACGAGGCGCGCCTGGTGGAAGAGCCTATCCTGCCTGGCGAGAAGGTGATCAAGAATAAAGACGGTACGCGCAACTCGCATACCGACCATGCCGAGGTGATGTTCTCGCTCGACGGTAAGGGTCGTGAGAACTGTGGCGACGTGATCGGCGCTGCTCTCTGCTACTCGGGCAACTTCCAACTGAAGATCGATACCGACGATACAGAGTTCCACTATTTCTTTGCAGGCATCAACCCCGACAACTCGGAGTATCACCTGAAGAAGGGCGAGTACTTCATCACACCAAAGGTGGCGCTCAGCTTCTCGAAATGCGGACTCTCGGGCATCTCACGCAACTTCCACAAGTGGGGCCGTAAGTATATGCTGGCCCATGGCGACAAGGAGCGCAAGATTCTGCTCAACTCATGGGAGGGCGTGTATTTCGACATCAACCAGCAGGGCATGGACCAGATGATGGGCGACATTGCCTCGATGGGTGGCGAACTCTTCGTGATGGACGATGGCTGGTTTGGCGACAAGTATCCTCGCAAGACTGACAACTCCTCACTTGGCGACTGGGTGGTCGATAAGAACAAGCTGCCTGAAGGCATCGAGGGCTTGCTGCGAGACGCCAAGAAGCATGGCATCAAGTTCGGCATCTGGATTGAGCCAGAGATGTCGAACACCGTCAGCGAACTCTACGAGGCCCATCCCGACTGGATTGTGAAAGCCCCGAAGCGTGAACCCGTCTTAGGTCGTGGAGGTACCCAGGTGGTGCTCGACATGTCGAACCCCAAGGTACAGGACTTCGTGTTCTCCATCGTCGATGACCTGATGACGAAGTACCCTGAGATCGACTATATCAAGTGGGATGCCAACATGGCCATCATGAACCACGGTTCGCAGTATCTGACGATGAACGACCAGAGCCACCTCTACATCGCCTACCATCGTGGTTTCGAGAAGACCTGTGAGCGCATCCGCGCCAAGTATCCCGACCTGACCATTCAGGCCTGTGCCTCGGGTGGTGGACGTGCCAACTGGGGTGTGCTACCCTACTTCGATGAGTTCTGGGTGAGCGACAATACCGATGCCCTTCAGCGCATCTACATGCAGTGGGGCACCTCTTACTTCTTCCCCGCCATCGCTATGGCCTCTCATATCTCGGCTACGCCCAACCACACCGTCTTCCGTACCACAGCCATGAAGTACCGCATCGACGTGGCTATGAGCGGACGCCTGGGTATGGAGATTCAGCCCAAGAACATGAGCGACGACGAGAAGGCCCTCTGTCGCAATGCCATCAAAGAGTACAAGCAGATTCGCCCCATCGTACAGTTTGGCGACCTCTACCGCCTCGTCTCACCTTACGATAAGAAAGGTCTGGCCTCGCTGATGTATGTGAATGAAGAGAAGTCGAAGAGTGTCTTCTTCTGGTGGAAGACTGAGTCGTTCCAGAACGAGCATCTGCCTCGTGTAAAGATGGCTGGTCTGGATGCCAACAAGATGTACAAGATCCACGAGCTGAACCGCATCGACCTGAAGCCGTTGGACATCGAGGGCAAGACCTTCAGTGGCGCCTACCTGATGAACCACGGTCTGGAGATGCCTTACCGCAACGAACCCGAGTGGTCGAAGAAGAACGACTGGTCGAGCCGCGTGCTCTTGTTAGAAGCAGAATAAACCCGTGGAATTTGTATTCAGATAAGGAGAGATTTTGTGTTTCCGGTCTAGAAACATAAGTTCGCAAGCCAGAAACTTATGTTCTCCGACCGAAAACATAAGTTCTCGGCCCGGAAACAAAACCTCTTTAAGGTAGAAAAAAATATAAAAGAGATGAAACAGAAATATGCAGTAGTTATCCTCTTTGGCTTGATTTGCGCATCGGGACTGACGAGTCTGAAGAGCTATCAGGCAACGGAAAGGGTTGTGACAGAGGATATGGCTTGTGCACTGACGAAGGCACTGGCTGAACAGCAGAGCGACGTCATCAGCTCAGACACCATCCGCGTGTTCAACAGTTATCTGAAGATGGATGAGTTGCGTGGCAATGCCATATTGGCTGTGACCACCCGACAGAAAGGCTACGGATCGGCGACCATCGGTCGGGAATGTGGACTTCGCTGTGAACCCAAATGCTCTGTCGCCACCATTTTTGCGATGTCCGACCAGCGTCCTGCCTCCATCTTATGGACCATAGCGCTGCTTTGGGGACTCTACTGCTTCTGGCATTATCGCAAGCAAATGCCTCTCGTAGCGTTTGGCGGTCTGGCCTATTCTGAAGCAGAAGGCAGGTTCTATGATGCGATGGGAAAGCAGGTCAGACTAACTCCCATGCAACAGCAACTGATGGAGATGTTCTTCCGCAGCGAGTCGCATCAGCTCTCGAAAACCGAGATCTGCGAGGCCCTCTGGCCCAAGAAAGACGATGCCAACGACACGCTCTACACCCTGATCCGTCGCCTGAAACCCATCATCGAAGAGCATTCAGAACTCAAGATCGAATCAGATAGAGGTCGTGCTTACGAACTGAAACATAGATAGTTAGCCCTCTGTCAGCGAATTGTCAGACAAATGTCAGGCAGATAATTCATCAGATTAAGAATCTCTTCATACCTTTGCACAAAAAAAGCAAGTATGAAGAGATTTCTGTTTCTGTCAATGTTGGTTTTCATCTTGGTCATGGTTTGGGTATCAGTCTATGACAAGGATGACAATCTTCCACTGTCGCAGAAGTTAGAACGTGCGATGAAACTGACCAGAATGAAAGAGTATCATGATGATGATTACGATTACACTGTACGCTATCCTTCTTTCTTTGAACAGACACCAGATTCTTTATTAGACAAAGGCTGCTGCCGCTTTAGTTTCTGGCAGGATAGTATTGAGATTGTTCTGACGACATTTACAGAGCAAAATCAGGATGGTCTCACACTTGAACAAGCAATGTCCAAATATGCCTCGGATCTTCATGCTACATCTCAGCAGAAAGGCAATGGATGCTTCATACTCTCAGGACATACCTGCGATGATAATGGACGGATGACAACCCGCCGTTTTTATGCTAAATTTGTGAAACATCGCAAACTCTGGTTCGTACAATCGCTAACATATCCTGAGGAATGTGAACAGGCTATACAGCGTATTATTAAGGAAATAAATAATTGGGAAGTATGGTAAAAGAGTTAAGTAACATTAATTATGGTTTGACTTTGACCTGTTTCTGTGTCTAATAAGTGTACAGCAGTATTAAAGCATGGACAGAACTGCATTTGAACAGCAAGCCCGCACGTGGCGACAGAAGGCTCTCAGCGTTTGCATCAGCTACGGAGCGGGCAAAGACGAAGCAGAAGACATCGCCCAAGATGTGATGCTCCGCCTGTGGCAGATGCACGACGAACTGGAACACTACCGCTCGATAGAGGCCATTGTTGCTCTGATGGCAAGACACATGCTGAGAAACCATCAGCGACGAAAACCCTCAGAGACGTTGGACGAGACCATGATCATCAGTCTGAATACCAGTCCGCTCGAAGAGTTGGAGATGAAAGAAGACGATGCCTGGCTAACTAAAAGACTCCAGCAACTGCCCACCACACAACGTACTTTATTATATATGCGACAAGTGGAACGGCGGAGTCACGAGGAAATAGCCCAGTTGCTGGGCATCGAAGCGACATCGGTAAGCACCCTGCTGGCAAGGGCACGACGCACATTATTAGAAGACATCAAACGTAGAAACAACTTATGATACAGTACACCAAAGCGTATATCAACGAATTGCTCAACAAGTTTATGGCGGGCATATCGACACTGGAGGAGGAAGACATCCTGAGCCAGTACTTCGCCCAGAGCCATATACCAGTCGAGTGGGAGCAATACCGCTTGCTGTTTGCCGAGCTGGAGGCGATGAAGCCTACAGAACAGCCAAAGCACAGATGGTTGCGATGGAGCGTGGCTGCAGCAGTGACTCTCATAACCCTGCTGACAATATGGGGGAGTCTGAGCCATTCCCAAAATGAGCAAATCATGGCTGACAATGAAGTTGCGCAAGCAGATTCTATAATTCCTGTAGTGACCCATGAGGAAGTGCAGACAGACACAACCCACCAGCAAAAAGGAAAGGATGTACACGAGAAACCCAAGAAACGGAGCCTCCGCAAGTCGCAGCCTACAATAACAGACCACGACAAGGCTTATGCCCTGATGGCCAAGATGGAACAAGAACGCCTGGATGCGGAACAGCAGTTGGAACAATGCCAGCAAGAGATTCTGGATGCTCAGTTGGCTGCGTATGGCTTTATCCCAGTGAAACAAGAAGATGGTACCATAGTATATATTAACGAACAAACAAATTATATTGCATATGAAGAGTAAGAACTTGATTCTATCGGTCATTTTGATGGCAGTGTCTTCAACAGTGATGGCACAAGAGAATATTCAGAAGGCTTTCGATGCCCTCAAGCAAAGTAAGGGACAAGAGGAGACTTATACGAATCATTTCTTGGAAAAAGACCCTGACACAGGGTTGATGGAGGGCATGAGCGATGAGTACGAGTTCAAGATAGCTGACGCAGCAAATAAGCATTTGATTACTGCTATTCGCCAAGCCTTTAATAAAGATGAGCAAGCTGCCTATAGTATGAGTACGGGTTCTCACGGTGGTGCCGAATCCTATACATCACTCGCTGTAGGAAATGGCAACAAAGGCGTTGGTATAGGACTGATGAAAGACTCGAAATGGATTTATGCCTGTTTCCTGGATCCAGATGATACTCTCAGAATTCATCGATATGCCTATGCTTTGGAGTGGGTTGAGAAAAAGGATGGCTCCATCACGGGGCGCATCATCAAGACTTATGCTACTACGCAGAAGTATCGGCAGAAAAAGACTACAAGCAGTTTCATCATCAACGGAAAGAAAATGGATCTTACTGGAGCTCTTGGAACGCTGAATGCCACATTGGGCAGCAACGATTTGGAGTCGTGGCTTAACAAATTCAACAATCTGCGAACACTTTTCCTGAAGAAATCAGAAGGACCTGCTGCCAACAGCTGGGTCACGCAGATTTACGGACTCTGTAATGATGCTGGTTCGCTCGATGAAGCAGAAAAGAATATGGTGATAAAAGAGATACAGAATCTGAAAACCAAAACCAACGACGAATTTATCAAGGAATTGTTCGATATGAGCATCGAACGACTCAAGAAATAAATCATTCATGAAGTATTTGAATATGTTTCTCCTCTCGCTGCTGATGGCAGCGGGAGGAGGGGAAGCTATGGCCCAGACTCAGGCAGATTCAACCAACGTAAATAACGACTCCATCACTTGGAACAAGGAACTGGAAGGGGTTGAGATAAAGGCTCAGCGACAGCTCATCAAGCAGGAGATAGACCGCATAGGCTACGATGTGCAGGCTGATGAGGAATCGAAGACGCTCACTGTGATGGATATGCTCCGCAAGGTACCCATGGTAACGGTTGACGGTGAGGACAACATCAAGGTGAAGGGTAACAGCAGCTTCAAGATCTACAAGAATGGGCGCTATGACCCCAGTCTGTCGAAGAATGCAAAGGAGATACTGAAGGCGATGCCTGCCTCAATGGTCAAGCGTATAGAGGTTATCACCGACCCTGGGGCACGAGAGGATGCTGAAGGTGTCAACGCCATCCTGAATATCGTGATGGTGGACGGTAGGCGGATAGATGGTATTACGGGATCCGTTACAGGAGCCTATACAACGCTGAATCATCCCAATCTGGGAGCCTATCTGACCACCCAGATGGGTAAGGCCATCATATCTGTGGATTATGGGTATGGCGGTATGTCGAGCAAGGAGACTGAAAACAAGAATGAAACAGAGCATACCTACGTCTCTTCAGGCAACATGATGAAGAGTGTGAGCGAGGGCTCCAATCCTGGCTATATTCATTATGCCGATATCGATGCCAGCTATGATATCGACTCGCTGAACCTCATCTCAGCATCATTAGGCGGATACTTCTATAAGCTGGACGTGAAAGGTGGTGGACTGACACAGATGTATGCCCCAGACAAGAGCCTGCTCTATAGCTACCGGGACAACTACTGGATGCCTGGCTACAGCCACCACTCATGGAACGGACGACTTGACTATCAGCATAAGACGCGTCGAAAGGGCGAGCTTTTCACTCTCTCTTATATGCTCGCTCTGACGCGTCAACGCACAGAACAGGAAAGCAGCTATACAGACCTTCAGAATACGCCATTCGATTATACAGGTGAGTTGCAGAACCTGCGAGAACACTTTACGGAGCACACCTTTCAGGCAGACTGGCTTCGTCCTGTCGCTGAAGGCCATAAGCTGGAGACGGGTATCAAATACATCTATCGTGGTAATACCAGTCATACGGTTCAGGACTTCTATGCTGCTACGCCCTGTCCGTCATATAGTAGTGAGTTCGAACATACCACTCAGGTGGCTGCAGCCTATGCCGACTACATCATGCGGATAGGAAACTGGTCAGCCCGTGCTGGTCTGCGCTTTGAGCACAGCTATATGAAGGGGGCTTATCCTGATGGTTCAGCTGAGAGTTTTGACAGTCATCTGAACGACTGGGTGCCACAACTCAGCGTGAAATATCAGCTGAGCGATGCCCATTCTCTGAAACTGGGCTATGTCACCAGCATCAACCGCCCAGGCATCTCCTATCTGAATCCAGCTGTCATCAATTCGCCCATGCAGGTACAGTTTGGTAATCCAGAGCTGAGTAGCTGTAGAAATCAGACCGTCCACCTTATTTATTCGTATATAGGCCAATGGCTGACACTGCAACTGGCTCCTGCCTTTAAGTATTATAGAGATGGCATAGGGCAACTAATCTATGCCCAGGACGATGTGCGCTATCAGACCTATGGCAACATTGAGAAACTGACACGATGGCAACTGGAAGGTTATGTGCAGTGGAAACCATTCAAAAGTACCACACTCTCTGCCAATTTCAATCTATGGGATGATAAGATAGAGAATCCCAGTATCGGCCTCCGTCAGAAGGGCTATTCTGGTTTCTATTATCTGAATGGCAGTCAGCAGCTGCCTTGGAAGTTACGCCTCACGGCTTATGTTTATGGCGAGATGGGCCATTCTGTCAATAATGTATATAGCTATTCACGCCCTTGGAATCGCTATGGCTGCTCGCTGCAACGCTCTTTCCTCAGCGAAGACAAGCTAACGGTACGCATCAGCGCCAACGACCTCTTCAACAGATATCGTCACTCAGTCGACTGTACTGACCAGGGCGATATGTTAGGTTATAGTGATACAGCTACTCGTGGTAGCAGGCTGACTTTCTCAATCTCTTATCGTTTTGGCAAGTTGAAAGCCAGCGTCAAGAAAACTGAGACCACCATTGACAATAGTGATGTAGTGGGCGGAATAACAAAGAGGAAATAGGCTCCACGCAGAGGATGATGCAATAAAAAACTATTTATTTAATTACACCAATTGGTGGTACACTAAACGGTGAACCATACTTTCTTCTTCAATTTATCTTCTCGGAGGAGGAGGTCCCATTCTTACGGGTCCTCGGGGGAGCATGTTGTCATCATTGCCCCAAATAAGACCTTTGAGCAATTTGCCAAAGTCGAAGCCGATTTTCTGTTTGCCGTTGATCTTGATGTATGGACTTACAATAGGATCGGTAACCCATTTGCCTGACATGGGATTCAGGTAGCGCCTCACACCGGTATCAACGCCAAAGTTTTTAAAAACCTGAATATCAGCATAGCTTCCATAGGTAGTTGTGGCTAGATAAGGATTAACCATCGGACTAATCATCGACGAGTTGACGTAGTAATAGCCAAAGGCATGCAGCGAGAGACGGTCGTTTACACGATAGCCGACAGTACCTCCTACCCCATAACGCGTTTCCAAGAACCCCATGCTTGAAAATCGGTACTTATCAGCAAGCACCGAAGCAGAGAATGTCCATCGCCCTAAATTCTGATGCAAGGTCAAGGCCCCTGATTCACGGTCCAGAAGTCCAGGCATGACATTCACGCCACCACTGGCAATGACATAAGCGCCACGCCAGGGCTGAAACAGTTTACCGCCTTGCATGGTATTAATCTCCCAACTTCCCCTACGGTTATCATAGAGACTAGGCAATATGTCCAGTTTGGTAGCCTGAGGATTGGGTGTTAACGATTCTGGGGTCTTTTGCAGGAAACCAGCATCATATTGTGGGGAAACCGTCATGAGCTGCGGTTTGAAGTCTGATTCAAGATGGTAAGATTGTGGCTTTACGCTGTCGTTACGCTCTGTCTGAGCATAAGAACAGAAAAGGGATAAGCCTAAGGCCATCAATAAAAACAGCAGTTTCTTCATCTTAGAAATCCACCCATAAAAGGGCTAATAATCGAGTACTTACTCCACTTTTTATAACATATTTAACCTGCAAACGGTTTATAATGGGCCTCGTCGGCGAAGGCCAGCAGTTCCTTGTCGCCTCGACTATCGCCATAGGCCGTCAGGTGGTATTCACTGCGATTGGGATAGAGAGCCAGGATGCGGTTTACCTTCTCCTTTCCATAACAGTTCTGGGTGAGGAAGCGGCCCGAGAGATGTCCGTTAACCACCTCTACCTGAGTGCCTACCACCTTCACATCGGGGAAGAAAGGTTGCACCCAGTTGTCGATGCTCGCACTGACGATGAGCACCTCGGCACCCTCAGCCTGGGCCTGTTGCAGAGTTTTGATGCCCTCTGGCCTCAACAGCTCCCGATGATCGGCAGCAAACTGACGGCACAGGGCATCGAACACCTCGATGGGCATGCCCTTGAAGAAATAAGAGAACACCCGCTCTTTCGTCTTCCAGTTCGGATAGAGTCCCAACTTCATCAACACCAGCAGATGAGCATAACGCAGAAAGCCCCAAAGGAAACCATGCGTGCCTTTGGCATAACGGATAAAGACCAGCAGGGAATCGTGTGTGGTCAGCGTTCCGTCGAAATCAAAGGCATACAACTGTTTCATAACTTAGGCGAGGGTATCTGGTCGATGATTTTCTTCACAAGCCACGACAATAGGAGGGTGGCGACGATGTATAGGAGCAGTCCGGCATAGAGGTCGTTCTGCAGATAAGGGCGGACGAAGACCTTTCGAACCAGGGGATGAGTGACGAAGATGGCGGCAGAGATGGAGCCTAACCAAAGTACATAGGGCATCGCCTGAGAAGGGATCATCTTTATCAGGGCGATTGTTCCGATCACGATAAGAAGGGGCACCCACAGCCATTTTCCAAACCCGAAGATGCTACAGGCAAAGATCAAGATGGTAACCGCAATAAGGACAAAGAGCCATCCTATCATTTGCCGTAAGCCTGAGGTCGTCTCCCCTATGCTGGCATTTCTCATCAGCTGAGGTTCAAAGCGAGCCAGGAGCACACCCATGCCAAAGGGCAGCATGCCCCCCACGAGGTTATAGCGCAGGCGCTCAAGTGTCTCCATATCGTCATAACAGGTCATCTGCCAGATCCAACAGACTCCTATCAGTCCCACTACGACACCCCAATGGCGCCAACGATAGAGCAACAGACGATAGAGGATATAAAACTGGAGGGTGATGCTGAAATACCAATAAGGACCAGGCCATACCACTTCTGATGGCTTCTCGAAGAAGTTGGCATACATACCCAACATGCCCACCACCTCCTGCCACGTATAGCGATGCATGCCGGGGGTGAAGGCGTCGAGCAGCGTGAAGAGCACGAAACCCACGATAAAGATACGGAAGAGCTTCAGGTAGTTATAACGCACGAAGCGCCAGATGCCTACCTCGGGCAGGGAACCCTGCATTCCCGAACTGCGTTCGCCTACCCATTGCCTTTCGTACTTCTTCACCAGGCCAAAACCACTGAGGAAGAGGAACACAGGCACACCATAGTGACCAAAGAAGGAGAAGAGATGCAAGGGCAGGAACGCATCGGGTTGCTGAATGACCTCCCAGAGTTTGTCGCACTTCCATTGCTGCCAGGTGTACTCATTCTCACGGATGATGCCCTTCAGCCAGTGGCTGTAGTTGTGGAGCATGATGGCCAGTATGGCAATGCCCTTCATTGCCGTACATTCCTCGCGTGTCAATATACTCTTATTGTCCATCCTTCTTCAGTTTATTATAGTCTGTCGTACCCTTCAGGATACGGGGGCGCTCGCTGTCGTACTGCGGACTGATGACATTATACTTCTCCTGGTAGTCCTTGGTATAGATACCCCCGAGGTAGAGCAGGAAATGCGCCAGACAATCCGTCATCATCGGACGATCCTTAGCAGCCTGAATGGCCTTCCACCCATAAGGATGGTTCTTGATATACTCAGGCGAGCCCCATATCCAGAACGGTATCTCAAACTCTTCGCGAGCCAACCGGTAGTCGATGGTTGCAGAGTGCATGCGCCCATAGTTATAAGGCGGTCCGTTGTAAATCTCCTCTGCATGGTCGGGCATATAGATCACCACAGCATCCTTATCTGCAAACTTCTGGGTAACAGCTGCCACGATAGAGTCGTTATAGAGCACGGAGTTGTCGTAATCGGCCACGATGAGTTTCTGCTTGTGGGTAAGGTCAGGACGGTCGTACATAGGTGCTAACAGATGCTTGCGAGTCTTCTGAGGATAGCGCGACTTATACATCACGTGCTGCCCCATCAGGTGGAGGATAATCAGGTTGTGAGCCTTGTCTTCCCGTTTCAGACTATCATACTCCTCGAGCACACCCTCGTCAAACTCATGGAGGCGCGTGTTTCGGGTATCAAACTGGGCCTTGCTCAACTCTGGATTGTTCAGGAAGAAACCTCCACTGAAGTCATAGACAGCCTCATCAGCCTCGGGCAGGAACTGGTTGGTGATAAACGTCACGTGGTAGCCTGCCTTACGGAACACCTCTGGGAAGAGCGGGCGATCGCTCCACTCGCCAGAGTCGCCAACGGCATGGAGCGACAAGACGTTCTTAAACACATAACTCGTCAGGTTCCAAGGTGCCACCACATCGGTAAAGGGTACCAGACTGCCCTCCTGGGCCAAAGCCAACTGGCGAGGCGTGGTAGGCATATTGTAGCCATAGAGTTGGGAGTGGTATTTGTTGTAACTCTCTCCGATCACCAGTACGATGTTTGGCACCCGGAAGGTACAACTATCCACCTGCACCTCGTTTTTCACAGTGACCATCGTCTCCAATTGGGTAGAAGCGAGACTATTGGCATAGAGACTGAACGCCAGTCGGTAGATGGGCAGATAGAGTTCGGGTCTGGGCTTCTGGTTCAGTTGATGCTCCACCTCGCCGATATTGTCTTTCGTCATCAGCTTATGGATGGCTTCCTTGTTGATCTGGCACTCCTGCCAGGCGTCGTACATCAACCAAGCAGCAGTGATACCCAGGACGCACCTGAGTGTGGTCGTGAGAATACTCGTCACACGAGGATTCAACGTGGGCAGAATCAGGCGCCTGCGCAGTTGTCTGAAGACCCTGCGAAGGATGGTCCAGAGGATATGGGCCAGGAGAATGAGCAGGATATAACCCACAGGCGATGTGAGAACATCCAGACTGAGATAGCCAGAGAGGAATTCGCCTGCCTCCTGAGGGGTGGTCTCGTTGACGAGCATCAGCATGGTAGGTGTCAGTGTCGATTCGAAGCGCACATAACAGTACATATCGACGATGGCCGTACCATATAATATAATGTATAAGGGGATTCTCACCCAGAAACGGACCTTCCTGGGAATGAGTGCCAGGAGGGCGCAGACGATATAGAGGTCGAAGAAGAGTTCGGTAGCCGAGAGGTCGTAAGGCTCGGCATTGTTGACATGCAGCGGGATCTCCACCTGGGTGCATACCCACCCCAGCACGAACATAAACACGAAGAAGGCGCCGTTGCGCTCGATGGGAGCAAACAGCCAACCTATCCACTTAAAGGGGTTTATATATTGTCGCCAACTCTTCACTATTATCTATCCACTAAATACTATACTTTATAATAGCCTCTCTCACTGATGATGGCCTCTACAGCCTTGGGCACCAGTCGCTTGATGCCCCTACCCTCACGGATGCGCTCTCGTATCTGCGTGCTCGAGATATCCATGTATCCAGGGTCGCCAGGCGTTCGGGTATAGACCACAATCTCGTAGCTCTTCTTGATGTCATCCGCACGATACCAACGGTCGAAGTGGTCCCAGTTGTCGCCTCCGATCATCAGCACGAACTCACGGTCGGGATAGTCTTTCGAAAGCGCTTGAAGCGTGTTCCAAGTGTAAGAAGGCTTGGGCAAGTGCATCTCATAGTCACAGGCGATGATACCCGCCTCACCTTGCAAAGCAGCCTGGGCCATCTCGAAGCGGGCCTCATCATCAAGCAGTTCCATATTCTGCTTCAAAGGGTTCTGGGGTGATACCATCAGCCACACCTCGTCGAGTCGTGCCTGAGCCTTCAGATGCCGGGCCAGCTTGACATGTCCGTTGTGGATGGGGTTGAATGAACCGCCAAAGATGCCCGTCTTAATCATTCAGGAACTTTTGTATGATCTCCAGAGCATCAGCCTCTGCGTATTCCAAGATGTCATTGATCACCACCTTGTCGAACTTCTCAGCAAAGGTCAGCTCGAACTCTGCACGGGCGATACGCTGGTCGATCACATCGGGTGCATCAGTAGCTCTGCTCTCCAGGCGACGGCGCAACTCACCAATCGAAGGGGGCTGGATAAAGATGCTCAGAGCCTTGTCGCCATAGTAGTTCTTGATATTCACGCCACCCTTTACATCGACGTCGAACACCACGTTCTGTCCCGCCTCCAACTGGCGTTCCACCTGAGACTTCAGGGTGCCATAGAAACGGTTCTCGTACACCTCTTCGTATTCCAGGAACTCATCGTTGTCGATGCGCTGACGAAACTCCTCGGGGGTCAGGAAGAAATACTCCACACCGTTCTTCTCCGTACCTCTCGGAGCTCTCGACGTACAAGAGATGGAGAACGCCAGGTTCAGTTCCTTGTGCTCCTTCATCAGCCAAGAGATGATAGTGCTCTTGCCCGTACCGCTCGGAGCGGAGAAAATGATCAACTTACCTCTACTCATCTATTCCCAATTTTCAATTCCCAATCTTCAATTTTCAATTTACAAAGCGTTCAGCACCTGTTCCTTAATCTGCTCCAGCTCGTCCTTCATCTTCACCACGATGTTCTGCATCTCAGCCTGATTGCTCTTCGAACCAGTGGTATTGATCTCGCGCCCCATCTCCTGGGCGATGAATCCGAGTTTCTTACCCTGTCCGGCAGGCTCAGCCATCGTATCACGGAAATATTTCAGATGGTTTGCCAGGCGCTGTTTCTCCTCACTGATGTCGAGCTTCTCGATGTAGTAGATCAGTTCCTGCTCCAGACGGTTCTTGTCGTACTCCACACCAGGTATCTGCTGCAAGCCGTCGATGATGCGCCCCTTGATCTTCTCCACACGACTCTGTTCGTAGGGCACGATCTCGGAGAGCAGGCGCTCGATGTTGTCTATCTTCTCGGCAAACTTCTTCTGCAAGGCTGCTCCCTCCTGTGTACGGAAGTCAACGAGGTTCTTCAGAGCCTCTTTCACACCCTCCTTCACTGTGAGCCACTCCTCATCGTCCAGTTCCTCCATCTCCGTCTTCGTCAGCACGTCGGGCATGCGCAACAGCGTATAGAACCAGTCGTCAGGCTGTGGAATACCCGTCTTCTCCGAGATGGCCTTAATCTGATTGTAGTAGTTCTCCACCAGAGCCCCATTCACAGGCGTGGCATCCACCACCGTGTCCTTCTCTATCCACACGCTCATATCCACCTTACCCCTGATCAGGGCCTCGGCCACCATCTGGCGCATCTCCATCTCCTTCTCGCGATAGAGGGGCGCGATACGGGTGTTTAGGTCAAGCTGCTTTGAGTTGAGCGACTTGACCTCTACATGAATCTTCTTCTCTTTATATGCCACGACCGCCTTGCCGTAGCCCGTCATTGATTGTATCATAATATACCAAAAACTTTAATTCTGGTGCAAAGATAGTGCAAATCGAGTGAAATGCAAAATAAAACGCGTTTTATTTTCATTTCCGAGATGCACCGTATCTTCGAGCCGAAGGGTCAGAGAACCGTTCTAAAGTCACCTTTAAAAGTAAAACAACTTGTTTTACTATCGTGCGAGGCATACTTTTGGGTTGTTTAGATGCCTCCTTTGAAGGTAAAACAAGTTGTTTTACTTTTAGCGATGCCGCTTCCTTCCCAAGCAGCCTATATAAAATTATCTCAAGAAGTGCTTCACAGAGCCTCGAGCATGCGCTTGATGACGACGGAGCAGGAGATCTCGCGATTGGCGGCCTCGGGTATGACGAGGGAGTTCGGAGACTCGATGACATCGTCAGTCACAATGAGGTTGCGACGAACGGGCAGACAGTGCATAAACTTACCGTTGTTGGTCCACGACATATGCTCGGTATCTACCGTCCATGACATATCCTTTGAGGTGATCTTGCCATAGTCGGCAGGATTGGTGACACCTGGGTTACTCCAGTTCTTGGCGTAGATGAAGTCGGCCCCTTCGAAGGCTTTCTTCTGGTCATATTCCACACGGGCATTGCCGATAAACTTCGGATCGAGCTCATAGCCCTCAGGATGGGTGATGACGAGATCGACATCGGCGGCATTCATCCACTGGGCAAACGAGTTGGGTACAGCCTGAGGCAAAGCTCTGCAATGAGGGGCCCAAGTGAGGACAACCTTCGGACGATCAACCACCTTATGCTCCTCGATGGTTATCAGGTCGGCAAAAGCCTGAAGGGGGTGAACTGTAGCTGTCTCCATAGCGAAGACAGGACGACCAGAGTACTTAATAAACTGATTCAGAACGGTTTCTGCATAGTCGTACTCACGATCGGTAAGTCCTGCAAACGAGCGCACACCAATGAGGTCGCAATAGCATCCCATCACTGGGATGGCCTCGAGCAAATGCTCACTCTTGTCGCCATCCATGATGACGCCACGCTCTGTCTCAAGTTTCCAGGCTCCGGCATTCACATCGAGCACGATGACGTTCATGCCAAGGTTCATGGCTGCTTTCTGGGTAGAGAGACGGGTGCGCAGACTGTTATTGAAGAAGATCATCATCAGCGTCTTGTTCTTACCCAGATGCTGATACTTGAAACGGTTGTTCTTAATGTCCTGTGCTTCGGCGAGGGCTTGACGGAGGTCGCCGATATCCTCCACATTGATAAAACTCTTCATAATCCTTATATTATTTAATTTTTACTATGCTCTGATGCACATGATGGTGAGGTCGTCGTTGGCCTCGGCCCCATGTCGGTGGTGTTCCACTTCTGCATTCAGCAATTCCACCACCTGACGGGCATTTTCGAATTTTGTATGACGCAGAATATCGAGCATACGGTCGTCGCCAAACTGCTCCTGACAATCATTCTCTGCCTCGTTCAGTCCGTCGGTATAAATAAGGAGCGGACGTCCCTTGATGGATACTATCTCCTCGCCAATGAACTCCATCTCGGGCCAGAGGCCGATGGGAGCATTGGCCTCCATCTCAAGGAAGGAACCTTTCAGTGCGTCGCCACCAATGACGGGCGGGTTGTGGCCTGCGTTGCAATAGTAGAGATGTCCTGTAGAAAGGTCCATCTCACCAATGAACATGGTGACGAACATGCCGCTGTCGTTCTTCTCCGTCAGTTCTTCATTCATACGGGTAGCAATAGCTGCTGGCATCTGGTGCTGCTTGGCCAGTGCATGGAACAGTCGGGTGGCCTGTGCCATAAACAGAGAGGCGGGTACACCCTTACCCGAGACATCGCCTACACAGAAATACAGGATATTGTTCTCGAGCAAGAAGTCATAGAGGTCGCCACCTACTTCACGGGCAGGAATCATGGAGGCATAGAGGTCGAGGCCTTCGTGTTCAGGGAATTCATGGGGCACTATTGACATCTGGATGTCGCGGGCGATGCGCAACTCACTCTCGATACGCTCTTTGGCGGTAGTTGTCTCCTCCAGTTGGTTATAGGCGGTCTGCAATTCTTTGTTGACGGTCTGAAGCTTCTTCATCTGGCGGTGGCGGTGGTACAGATAGAAGGCCATAAAACAGATGGTCAGCACAGCCAATATCGCTCCTGCATAGATTCTGATATAGTAAGCGTGCTCCTTGCTCTGCTGCGCCTCCAACTTCGACTGGTATTCACTCAGCTTCAACTGCTGCGTATGGCGGTCCAGACTGTCGTTCTTCAATTGCACGGCTGCATGCTGTAATTCGATTTCCCGATTCTTCAGCGTCAAGTCTATTGCTTCTTTCTCCAGACGTTCTTGTTCCAATTCACTTTCCTGATGCTTCAGACGTAATGTCTGGTTGTACAGCTTTAGTTCCTTGGCTTCATTCTCCGCTCGGATAATGTCCAACTGCATAGCGTGCTCTTCAGATTGCTTGCGTATGTCAGCCGTATTGATAGAGTCATAGATTGTTCTAAATGCCTTGTAGCTTGCCAGAGCATCTTCCCATCTTCCCAGCCATTCGTAGGCATACGAGATATATTGGTTTCTTGCTAAGGGCGACTTAATCTGTTGGGCCCATTCAAGCATTTTTTCGTAGTCACCGTTTACCTGTGCATGATAAATTTCTATATCGTTAGTAAAGCTGGAGCGATAATTGTATTTCTCAGAGAGTCTTTTCCATTCCGCATAGGCTTTGTTCAGTTCCGTCTTCTGTTCGTCTCCCTGATAAAACAGCGACGCCATACATCGATAACTCCATGTCTCGACTATCGAAGGTCCAGTCAGGTTAGGCTCTTTGAGGGCCTTGTCGGTCATTTCGAAGATTCTTTTCTGATCCTTGCGGTTGTAGTAGATTTTCGCAAGACCCAAATAGGCTGGTGCGGCATTGACTTGAGGCAGATATGTCTGTTTGTATTTGATGGCTTTCAGATAATACTCCTCAGCTTTAATCTCCATTCTCAGCGAACTGGCCTGATTGGCATTGATATATGAAGAATAGTAGATGCCCAGCTTGCTGTCGTGTTGCTGAGCATATTCGTTCATGGCCTTGGCCATCTCCATACCTTTCTCCCTGTTGACTTTGCTAAATACATAAAAGGCTTGGTTGGCCCAGGCTCTGTAGAAGAGTCCTTCGTCATTCGCTTTTAGGCAAACTTCTTTCAGCTGGTCAGTGACGTTCAAGAACTGTTCTACCTCATGTGTGGGGAACAAGCGATACATCTCCTTCGTCAACCGTTCGATGTCGGCTTGATGACCTTGAGCTGCCAGTGTCAGTGGCAACAGAAGGAACAGCAGGTATGTAGCAATCCTTCTCTCCATGTGGTGCCTACGGACGAACCTGTCCTTCTCCTTGATAGCGATCGTTCTTGATAGGTAATGTCATGATGAAGCGGGAACCGTCAGTATAGGTGGTGTCGAGTGCGATAGTACCACCTAAACGGTGAATGATGCTACGGGCAATGGTCAGACCGATGCCCATACCGTCGTAGTAATCATCGAGCTGAACGAACTCTTCGAAGATGGTTTCAGCCTTATCGGCAGGAACACCGATGCCCGTGTCTTCAACGATAAACTCCAAGAATGAGGGTTGCTGGCGGAAGGACAGACGAACATCGCCCTCCTTGGTGAACTTCTGAGCATTGTCGAGCAACATGGCCAGTGCACGGACGGCATACTGGCGGTTGGTGTGTAACAGCATATGACCAGCCTCATCGTTGATTAAGCTGAATCGGATATGCGAGGCATTGCAGATGCAGGAATCGCTCACAGCTTCCGAGGCTATCTGCAAGGCAGTGATATCGTCTGTGCGATCGATAAAGGACTGGCTGCTGGCATCTGAGAGTTCCAGGATCTTATTGACCAACTCTGTGATACGGTTCGTATTCTCAGTGATGCGTTGCTGGATATCAGTCTTTTCCTTGGCATCCAGTCCGTCAGCATCCTTGGAGGTGATGACTTGGGTAAAACCGTTCAGGATGTTAAGTGGCGTGCGGATCTCATGGGATATCTGGCGGATGAAATTGGTCTTCATCTGCGACGACTCCTCGGCACGGGCATTGGCTATCGTCAGTTCCTCGTTCTTCTGTTTCAGTTCCTGGTTCATGGCCTCCAATCGCTTAGCAGCCCGATTTCTATGGAATGAGAAAATCGTATTGAAGATAACCAGAGACAACAGAACGATAAGGGCAATAACCACACGCTGTGTGTTCACAGTCGCCGACTGTTCGGCAATCTTAGCCTCCTTCTCCTGGGTCTCATAGATGATTGCCAGTTCGGCAGCATTATGTTTCCGCTCGTATTCGTCGATAGAGTCAACAGCATCGACAATGCGCTGGGCTGTCTGCAGGGCCTGCTCCTTGCGACCAGACTTCTGGTAGGCTACGAAGAACGGCACGAGATACGTCTTCAGATAATACATCGACTTAGGCATTCGCCAGGAGGTGCCCAGAGAGTCGAGTTTGGGCACCAGATCGGCCATATCTTCCCATCGCTCAGCATTCTGCAAGTACTCAGAATTGTCAAACAAGCCTATACTCGTCTTGGAATGATCGGATTTGAGGAATTCCTTATAGATTTTCTCAGCCTCCTGACGCTGTCCGGTCTTCACCAGCACGATGGCCTTATGGGTGTTGAGGCTTCCCATATATTCATCGGCTGTACGCTTAGGGCATTTGGGCGAATTAACCATACGATTAATGGCCTCCTCGGCTGCAACGACCCACTTCTCGGCCTGTTCGAAGTTCTCAGTACTGGTATAGGCATCCATAATGTTATAGGATACTCTGGCCCAGGAATAGATATGGTCGTAGTTGTTGGTCTGAGAAGCCAGTCGCTTCAGTGTGTTGTAGGCATGGGTGAAATTCTTCTCTGCCTCGGCGATACGTCCCAACTGCATCTGACAGTAGCCGATATCATGAAGCAGGATGGCTTTCCACTCCTGTCCGGCCTCGGTCTCGTCGTCCTTGGCAATGGCATACCCTTCGGTGGCAGTAGCCAAAGCCCCTTGCTGATCGCCCTTGATGGTAAGGATGGTGGACAACTGATCGTAGGCAAAATAGCAGATGGCTGGTCGTTCATTATAGAGCTCATTGCCGGCCAAGGCCTTTTTATAGTAGAGTTCGGCACTGAGTTCCTGACCCATCTTATAATAGATCTGGGCACGATAGAAATTAATCTTGGCCTCGTTGAGCGTATGCACGTCTTCGAGACTGTCAACAACCAGAAGAGCATGATTATAGTCAACATCCATCGCTTGATATACCAGAGAGTCGTTGTAGTCAGACTCTTCAGCAGTCAGGACTTTCTTTTCGGAACTCTGTTGGCATGAGATAGCCAGAAACACTGTGACTACCCACAGGATCAAGAGGTTGACGGCATGTCTTCTGTTATCCATATATCTGGTGATTATTAGTTACGGTCGGGTCTGACCTTCGCCCTCGATGAGCCATTTATAGGTGCAGATCTCTTCCAGGGCCATAGGACCGCGAGGTCCGAGTTTCTGGGTAGAGATACCTATCTCGGCCCCAAGACCGAACTGAGCTCCATCGGTAAACGAGGTAGGAGCATTCCAATAGACACAAGCGGCATCGACATGAGCCTGGAACTGGCGGGCTGCCTGTTCGTCCATCGTGATAATGGCCTCACTGTGACCACTGCCATTCTCGTCGATATGCGCCAGCGCCTCTTCGAGCGAGGCAACAGTCTTGATGGCGAGTTTATAGTCCATGAACTCTGTACCAAAACTCTCTTCTGTCGCAGCCTCCAGATAAGGGTACTTACCTTCGAGGGCAGCATAAGCCTGAGCATCGGCATAGATGATGACATTCTTCTCAGCCATCTTCTCACAGATGGCTGCAAGGTCGTGGAGCCGGCTCTCATGGATAAGCAGACAGTCGAGTGCATTGCAGACAGACACGCGGCGGGTCTTGGCATTGTTGATAATGGCCTTACCCATCTCCAGGTCACCGTCTTTGTCGAAATAGGTATTTACCACACCTGCACCCGTCTCGATGACTGGGATGCGTGCCGTATCACGTACAAAGTCGATGAGCTTGCGTCCACCACGAGGGATACAGAGGTCCACATAACCTACGGCATTAAGCATCTCGCCCGTCGCCTCATGGGTAGCAGGCAATAGGGCCACGACATCCTTCGAGACACCATATTTCTCTAATACCTCATGGATGAGTGCCACTTCCTCGCGATTACTATAATCGGCATCTTTACCGCCTTTCAACACACAAGCATTGCCACTCTTGAAGCAGAGGGAAAACACATCGAACGTCACATTCGGACGGGCCTCATAGATCATGCCAATGACACCAAAGGGGACACTGACACGACAAAGACGGAGACCGTTGGGCAACGTCTTCTGTTTGGTAATATGTCCAAGTGGTGAAGGGAGGGTGGCAACATTACGCATATCGGCAGCAATACCCTCTAAACGAGAAGGGGTCAGCTGCAGACGGTCATAAAGCGGGTTCGACTGGTCCATCTTGGCAAGGTCGTTGCCGTTTGCCTTGAGAATCCTGTCCTGACTGGCGATGATGGCATCAGCTACCGCTTGGAGGATCTCATTACGTCGCTCGTCACTCAACAATGCCAGACTCTTGCTGGCTCGCTTGACGCTTTCAAATGTCTCTTTCAGTTGCATGGGTCTATGGTTTTGGGATAAATTCTGTATGAGGCGTCTCTTTGGGTCGCTCGAGGAGATCGACCAGGATGTTCTCGCGTTCACCATTGGCAATGATGACACGAATACCTTCCTTCGACACCTTGCTGGCCGTGGTGTATTTAGAATGCATACCACCACGTCCGAAAGCACTTTTCTCGGGCTGGATATACTCACTGAGGTCACGCCCTGGAGCCACTTCGCGTATCAGTTCTGCACTTGGATCATCAGGGTGAGTGGTGAAGATGCCATCGATATTCGACAACAGGATCAGAGTCTCGGCCTCCATCATCTGGGCAATAAGACCAGAGAGCTCATCGTTATCAGTGAACATCAGCTCTGTGACGGATACAGTATCGTTCTCGTTGACAATGGGCAATACGTCGTTTTCCAGCATCACCGCCATACAGGCCTGCTGGTTCCTGTACTGCTCTCCTGGCTGGAAGTTCTCT
Source organism: uncultured Prevotellaceae bacterium (assembly GCA_902771155.1). Next base: position 18,580 of record CACXVS010000004.1, on the reverse strand, counting down.
TTCATCGTCAGCACCTGTCCTACATGAATGCCAAACTCGCGGAACAGGTCATAATAGAGTCCCACGAGTTTCACTTGTCCGACGGCAGAAAAGAGCTGACGCTGCTCAACAGAGTCAAGGTCATGACTGACTTTCAGTTCCCCACGCCCCGACGCCATGGCACCCGACGAGACGAGGATCACCTCAAAATCCTGCTTTCGAAGCCACGCTATCTGATCCACGAGTGCCGACATGCGCGTCACGTCAAGTTTCCCGTCTTTACGGGTCAGCACATTCGAACCTACCTTTACAACGATTCGTCTTTTCATTTAGCGTCTTTTTGTCTGATCTCTACTCGGCGTATCTTACCACTGATGGTCTTGGGCAGTTCATCGACAAACTCGATGATACGGGGATACTTATAGGGAGCCGTCTCTTTCTTGACATGCTGCTGTAATTCCTTGATAAGGTCATCGCCAGCCTTGTCTTTCCACTCCTTACCGAGAACGACAGTGGCTTTTACCACCATACCACGTATTTCGTCGGGTACACCAGTGATGGCACACTCCACAACGGCAGGATGAGTCATCAGAGCCGACTCTACCTCGAACGGACCAATGCGGTAGCCACTGGACTTGATGACGTCGTCGATACGACCTTCAAACCAGTAGTAGCCATCCTCGTCGCGCCAAGCCATGTCGCCGGTATGATAAATGCCGTCGTGCCAAGCCTCACGCGTCTTCTCTTCGTCACGATAGTAACCTTTGAAGAGTCCGATGGGCTTACGGTCACCCACGCGAACCACGATCTCACCTTTCTCACCATCCTCGCAACTGGTTCCATCAGCGCGCAACAGGTCGATATCATACTGAGCGTTTGGAATACCCATCGAACCTGGTTTGGGCTCCATCCATGGGAAGGTGCCAAGAGTCATGGTGGTCTCCGTCTGTCCGAATCCCTCCATCATCTTAATGCCAGTCTTCTCGTAGAACTTATCGAAGACGGCAGGGTTCAAAGCCTCACCAGCCGTACAACAGTATTCAAGTGAAGAGAGGTCGTACTTCGACAAATCCTCACGGATCATGAAACGATAGATGGTCGGCGGTGCACAGAAACTCGTCACATGGTACTTCTCCATCTGACGAAGCAATGTATCCGCATTAAACTTCTCATGGTCGAAGACAAAGACTGTAGCACCAGCGAACCACTGTCCATAGAACTTTCCCCATACTGCCTTTCCCCATCCTGTATCGGCCACTGTCAGATGGAGTGAGCCTTCGTGCAGGTTATGCCAGAACACACCCGTTGTCAGATGTCCCATCGCATAGAGATAATCATGAGCCACCATTTTCGGTTCTCCTGATGTTCCACTGGTAAAGTACATCAGCATGGTATCCTCATTATCATTCACATGCTTCGGACGTACGAATTTAGGAGCCTTCTGCCACTCCGACTGCCAATCGTGGAAACCCTCGGGAATGGGTTTGCCATGATCCGTAACGGCAATCAGGATATCTACCGTCGGACTTTCGGGCAAAGCCAGCTTTATCTGCTCTGTTACATACGCATCATCCACACAGATAATTGCCTTAATCGAGGCACGGGTATTGCGATATACGATGTCGTGCTTTGTCAACATGTGGGTGGCAGGAATCACGATGGCACCAATCTTACACAGGGCCAGCATCACCACCCACCATTCATAACGGCGCTTCAGGATCAGCATCACGGGATCGTTCTTTCCGATACCTAATGACATCAGATATGAAGCAGCCTGGTCGGTCTGCTCTTTCAGTTCCCCGTAGGTCGTGCGTATCTCATCACCCAGGTCGTTGGTCCAAAGAATGGCAAGTTTCTCTGGAGCCTCCTCGGCCCAGGCATCCATCACATCGTATGCAAAATTAAAACCCTCGGGAATGATAAACTCCAAGTTTTTGTTGTAATCCTCAACAGACTCAAAATGCGTCTGCTTTAAAAATCTTTCTACCATAGTTTAGTTTATTCTACTGTAAATGCTAAGAATTTGACAGGTTTGTCGCCAACAGCGAGCATGCCGTGGGGCTTGGTGGAGTCGAAATAGATCGAGTCTCCTTCTTCCAAGATAATGGTTTTTCCAGCAATGTAGAGTTCCATCTTGCCTTCGAGCACCATATTAAACTCCTGCCCTGGGTGTGAGTTCTTGTAAATGGTGTGTGCCTCAGGCTTCGGCTCAACAGTAACAATGAACACATCGGCCTTGTGGTTCACGAAACCACCAACGAGACTTTGATACTTGTATGCTTTTGTTCTCTCAATGCTCATACCCTGTCCCTTGCGGGTTACATAGTAAGACTTCATGTGGGGAGCCTCAGCAAAGATCAGTTCCTCTGTGGAAACACCATACTTTTTTGCAATTTTCATCAGGTTTGAGATGGTGATATCCAACTCGCCTGCTTCAATCTTCTCATACTTCTCTGAAGAGATCCCGATGGTGTCAGCCATCTCGCTTACCGGAATGTCGAGCACATCACGCAGTCCGCGCAAGCGCTCACCTATTTGCTTTAATTGTTCGTCCATAATGACCTGTGTTTATTTTTTGGTTGCAAAATTACGTAAAAACAATGAAACACCAAAGAAAATGCACGATTTTCTTCGGTGTTCCGCTATTTGTTGACTCACAAAAAACTACTGTCCTACAGCCTGACGGTATTCCAACTGCTTATTCTGGTAGTCAGCGTATGCTTCACTATGTTTGTCGCATGCCTGCTGATACAGCAATTGGGCTTCGAGCAGATCACTCATCTTAGATGTGCCTGCACGATAGAAATCACGGTTCAGGCGCAGATTCTCCTCGGCCTGTTCTATGCTACGCCTGGTGATATCAAGCTGCTGATAGGCTTCTTCCACATCGTTCCATGCCTTCTGCATCCTGATCTTCAGAAGTTCTGCATTGTCAACAAGTTGTTCCTCGGCCTTCTGCTGTTCTATCTTTCTGCGCTTAATGGCATGAGAACCACCCCACCAATCGGTAATAGGCACACTGACGGTTGCAAAGAGCATTCCGAAGGTATGGTCGTTATCCAAGAGGTTATGATAGTTGTAACCTGCCCCAACCCCTATCGTCGGAAGATTCTTACCAACCTCCATCTTACGCTGCAAACTGGCTGCCTCTACCTGCTTTCCTAACAACTGATATTCTGCAGTACCAGCCAAAGCCTGCTGATGATCCTGTTTAAGACTGAGTGGCGAAGCGACCTCAGAAGGGTAGCTCAGCGTAAAAGCAGACTCTTCCAGACCACAGTATTGGATAAGCAGCAATCTCACAAGCGAGAGACCGTTCTGAAGCTTTAGTTTCTGACTGGCCACATCGTTCTGGCGCAATTGAACCTGCAGAAGATCATTTCGCATGGCAACACCAGCACGGACAGCGACGTCAGCATCCTTAGCCACATCTGTCAAAAGAGCCTCAACGGCCTCAATTGTCTTCATCTTTTCCTGTAAGGAGACAATCTGCCAGAAATACTGTTCGACAGTCTTCTCTACCTCGTTCTCAGAAAGTTGGAGTTGAAGACGACTCACATCCTCGCCAACTTTCGCCAGTTTGTTACCATTGATAATCTGTCCTCCGGCAAAAACGGGTTGCATAGCTGTAACACCTGCGATGGTTCCGTTCTTCATCATCGAGATACTGATAGGATTGGCAAGGGCAGCCAATGCCTCGGCAGGAAGCATCTGTGCAAGGGAAGCGCCCAACTCAGGCGGAATAGTCTCCGACATGTTCAGGGTAATTTCAGCCATACCCTTGTTGGCATTAAACCAGAGGCCTGTACCGCTTATATTAGGAAAATACTTCGTGAAAGATTCCTTGCGCTCCTGTTGAGCTGCCTCGATACCATGACGGGCAGAACGGACGGCGATGTTATTCTGCAGTGCAGAGTCTTTGAGCTGCTCTAACGAATAGGTCTGTGCTGTAACTGTTATAGCACAACTAAGAGCTATGAGTGTTAATACCTTTTTCATGACTATTTGAGGTTTACTTTCCAATAAATAACAGGCAGCATGGTGACTACCATGATAAGCGAGCCGATACCACCAGCAAAGATGGTGACACCCACAGGCATCCAGAACGAACTCTGGGCGATAATCATGGGCACCACACCAACGGCAGTTGTCGCCGTGGTAAGGAAGATAGGCACCATACGACGCTTGCCAGCATCATAGGCAGCCTGTTTTACAGCCGCATTATAAGCCTGACGATCCACTGTCCAATCGCCATGTTCTGCCACATATTGCTTAATCAGGTCGATGGCGTGTTCAAAGATCAATATCTCGTTACGCATAATCATACCCATCAGCGTGATAAGTCCAAAGATGGAAGTGAGACCTAATGCTCTGTTCATCAGTCCGAGACCTATGAGGGCACCAGGGATCATCAGTCCTAAGGCAGTCATGCAAACGGTGGTAATACCATATTTCTTGAAGTTGAACAGCAGGAAGAAGAACACGATAATCATGGCGATAACTATACCACCAATAATCTGAGGCATGGCCTCATCGCCATATTCTATCTCACCACCCACCTCAGCACGAACGCCTTGAGGGATATCGATTTCCTGATGCATGATCTCTGCAATACGTTTCTCAATGGGAGCAGTATAGACTCCCTGTGCAAACTGAGCCGTCACGGTGATACAGCGCTCACCGCCACGATGCAGAATACGACTTTCGCTCCACTTCGGACCAACCTTTGCAATCTGGCGCAGAGGTACCGTGGTGTTGGATTCATAAAGACCAGCAGAAATCATCGAAGTGGGCGAAGAAATGCCAAGGTTCGCGATATCGGAGAAGGTCATGTCGGCATCGTCTTTGACAATGATGGGCAATTCGTAATTACCCTCCCAAATCTGTCCTACCCGCAGGTCGCTGGAGGTGGCACTAAGAGCCAGCTGGGCTGTGGTACGTGTAATACCCAACTGGGCAGAGGTCACTGGATCGAGTTCTATGTTTATGATAGGATAAGGCTGGAGAAAGTCTGTGTGTACCCACTCCAGTTCCGGCATTTCCCTCATACGGTCCATCAACCTCTCTGCCACCACATGGAGGGAGTCGAGATTATCGCCATAGAAACGATACTCCAGTTCGCTGACCTCCAGATAGTCAAGGCGCTTGAACTTCACATAGGCATTAGGGAAGGCCTCGCTTAACTGAGGCTGATACTGTGCCAGTAAGTCAAGTGTTGCCTTGTCGCTTTTTGTGTTGACAATGAACTGTGCATAATTAGCCCCAGCCATCTGAGGGGCATAAGCATCCATAAAACGGGGCGACGAACAGCCAATAAAGCCCGTTATGTTCTTAATACGCTCGTCTTGTTGCAGTACATGCTGTACAGAGTCGGCTATCACTTCCGTCTCCGCCATACCCTTGCCATCGGGTAAGAAGATCTCCACAGCAAACTGATCGCGATCAGCATAGGGGAAGAGTCGTATCTTCAGTGTGGGCGCAATAAGACTAGAGAGAAGGATTACACCCAGACCACCACAGATGGTAAGGAACGGGTGAGAAAAGGTCCAGTCGAGCACCTTATCATAGGTTTTCTGCACCCACTTAGTGATGGCATTACCACCAGTGCTCACCTTACCGGGTTTGATGATACGCACCTCAAGGAATGGTATCACCATTACTGCCAGGAGGAGCGACACCATGAGGTTGATAGTAATGGTGACGGGGAAATCTTCCAGACAGTCATGGAACATACCTTTCATCGTGATGAGGAAGGGGTAGAAGATGGCACAGATGCAGATGGTGGCCAGCATCATTGGCATGAAGTACTGACGGGCCGACTCGATAGCAGCCTTTGAGGGCTCGAATCCTTTCCCCAGATATTCCAGATAGCCATCGATAACCACGATACTATTGTCAACAATCATTCCCAGTACGACGATTAATGCAGCCAATGTCACAATATTTAATTCGATACCAGCCATATACATGATTGCCACAGAGACAAACGTGCTGAGAGGAATGGTAATGGCAGCAACAATGGCGGAACGGATGGGGAAGAGCACCATCATCACCAAGATGATTATCAGCATCGAGATAAGCAGGTCGCGAAGGAAGTCGCTGACACTCATGGCCACAACCTTTGGCTTATCTGCAATACGAGTGACGTTCACATCATCAGGCAACTCATTAACACGGAAATTGTTGAGCACTTCGTCAACCTCCTTTCCATATTGTACGACATTATTTCCTGGCGTCATCTCCATAGAGAGCAATACACAGGGGTGACCGTCCTGTTCGATGCGACTCGACATAGGCTCATATTCACGCTTAACGGTAGCCACATCTCGCACCCTTGCCACCTTACCCGTTACAGGGTCAGAGAAGATGATCTGGTTGGCAATCTCCTCCTCCGTATCCTCCGTTGTCTCTACGTGGATGGGAATCTGTTGGTCGTCGTCGCTGATGCTACCACTGACGGTTGTGATACCCTGAGCCTGAAGGCGCGAGAAAAGCATCTGCTGGCCAATGCCATAGGCTTGCAGGCGCTGACGATCAATATAAAGACTTATCTGCTCCTTCTGTTCACCAAACATTTTCACGTTGGCAACAGAGGGAATACGACGCAGTCGGTCGCTCAGGTCGTCGCTATATTGTTTCAGTTCCCGATAGCTGCGCTGGTCGCTTGCAATGGCAATCAGCAAGGCAGAGGTGTTGCCAAAGTCGTCGTTTACGACAATGGCCAGCACCCCACTGGGCAACTGAGTCTTATAGGCATTGAGTCCATGCTTCAACTTACTCCACACCTCATCCTTGTTGTTCACGTCGTCGTTCAGGCGCACCATCATGATGCACATGCCGTTTTGCGACGTGGTGGTGGTCTTGGAGCGATTTACCTCGCCAAAGGTAAAGAGATAGCGCTCTAACGGACGAGCTACCTGCTGCTCTACTTCCTCACTGGTAGCACCTGGATAGACAGCAATCACCACACCCTGACGAATGGTGGCATGAGGAAACTCATCCTTTGGCATCGTGTACATGCCAAAGATACCCATAACAAACAGGATGCCTACGATGAGCAGCGTGATCGAATAATGCTCCAAAGGCCATTTCAGCCAATTCATCTGTTTCATCTTAGTATATTACTTTCGTTCCCTCACTCAGTTTCTGATAACCTTCAATGATGATACGCTGACCTTCGCTGATACCCGATGCAGCAGATACTCGATTTCCTATAGTTTCACCAATAGTGACGACAGTGCGATGAGCCGTACTGTCTTTACCCACCGTCCAGACAAAAAGCGTTCCATCAGACTTTCTCTGAATAGCTGTTATAGGCATTGTTTGCTGACCACCTTCTTGACCTGCTTTTGCGTCAAACTGAACATTAGCCACCATTCCTGGCAATAGTTTCCTTTCGTTGTTAGCCACGTTGATACGGATATCGTAGGTATGCGTCAAGGCATCGGCCTGTACACCTTTTTCTATTCTGCCACCACTGAAGCTGCGATTGATGGCTTCTACTTTTATTACAGATGGAGTATTACCACTAATGCTGCCAATCTCTGCTTCTGGGATAGACACCTTTACCTTTACTGAAGAGATGTCGAGAATGCTTACCACAGCTTGCGATGGCAGAGCCGTCTCGCCAGCACCAATCATCTTGCGCCCGATGATACCACTCACAGGGGCTACCAACCTACAATCAGCCAGATTCTTCTTGGCCACATCCAGTTGCGATTGAGCCTGGGCCACCTTACTCTGGATCTCTACCCATTGCACCTCGGGTAAAGAACCCGCATCGTGCAGCATCTTGTAACGTTCCAGGGCATCGCTGGCCTGAGCCATCGCTGCCTCAGCACCAGCAAGAAGATTGCGAGCCTGCGTATCATCGATTTCTGCAATCAGCTGACCCTTGCCCACAGCCTGACCTTCGTTTACCAACACACGCTTCACAGCTCCCATCGTGGTAAAACTCACAGCTGTGGCTTCACGCTCCTCCACGATGCCAACGTAGGTCTGTCCGTTAACACCCGAGGTCGTCGATATAACCTCCGTCTTCACTCTCGTGGGAGCCTTAGACCCACTCCCTTTCTTATCACTGCAACTGCAAACAGCAAGCAATACCAGTAATCCTAATAATCCTTTCTTCATTGTATCGTATATCTATCGTCTTTATATGCTTCAGAAAGAATGAGGGACCTGCTTTGGCAAGTCCCTCATTATCTTTGTTTTATTTCAGCCCTGCCTTCAGTCCCCGTATGACGGCTGAGGTGAAGCCTGCATGCTCCATCTCGTTAAGACCTTTGATGGTGACGCCACCAGGTGTCGTTACCAGGTCGATAGCAGCTTCGGGGTGCATACCACTGGCCTCTAAGAGTTCTACAGCTCCTTTCATGGTCTGCATCACGATGGCTTTGGCATCGTCGGCCTTGAAGCCCAACTCCACACCTCCTTCTGAGGCTGCTCGCACATAGCGCATGGCATAAGCGATACCACATGAGGCCAGTGTCGTTCCTGCTGCGAGATGCTGCTCGTCGGTAATGAGCGTAGAACCCATCTCGTCGAAGATCTCTGTAACCGTCTTGATGTCCTTCTCTGAGGCACCAACGGGCACGACGAAGGTCATCGAAGCCATCTCTGCAATAGCGATATTGGGAATAACGAGGAACAACGGAGGACAGCTTTCACCCAACCACGCCTTGATGCTCTCTGAAGAGACACCAGCTGCTATGACAATCAGAATCTGGCGCTTGGCATCCAACTCTGGTTTGATATCCTTCAGCACACGCTCTACCAACCAGGGCTTTACCACTACGCAGACGATGTCTGCAGTATCTGCGGCGAGCTTATTGTCGGTGGTCACACTGATGCCCATCTTGGAAAACTTCTCCATGACAGCCTGTGAAGGATCAGCCACAGTGATATCCTCATTCTTAAAATACTGGCCTTTGATAAGACCCTCTACAGTGGCACCTCCCATGGCGCCAGCTCCGATAACAGCTATCTTCATAATGTCTTCTTTAGTTTTTCGATAAACAGGTCGGCATCTGCCTTGGTGAGACAGAGTGGTGGTAGCAATCGCAGGATATTAGTACCTGCACAACCCGTAAAGCAATGCTCCTGATAGATGAGTGGTTGACGCACATCCTTGTGAGGAATATCAAGGTCGATGCCAATCATCAAGCCTCGTCCACGAACATCCACGATATGCTTCTGCGTCTTTTGCAACTCCTTCAGTTGGGCGATCAGATACTCCCCTACAGCGTTGGCATTCTCCACCAGACGCTCCTGCTCAAACACGTCAAGTACGGCCAGTGCAGCTGCACAAGCCAGATGGTTGCCACCAAAGGTGGTGCCCAGCTGTCCATAGACGGGCTTGAACTCGGGAGATATCAGCACACCACCCATTGGGAAACCATTGGCGATGCCCTTGGCCACCGTGATGACGTCAGGCTTGATGCCCAACCATTGGTGGGCGAAGAACTTACCACTTCGTCCGTAGCCACACTGGATCTCGTCGCAGATCAGGATCGTGCCATATTTCTTGCAGGCTGAAGCGAGACCTTGGGCGAATGCTGGGGTGGCGAGTTTGATACCTCCCACACCCTGGATACACTCCAGAATCACTGCACAGACATCGCCCTTGGCCAACTCCTGCTCCCAAGCTGCCAAGTCGTTCATGGGCAGATAGGTCACATGACCATTATCATTGATGGGAGCGATGATCTTAGGATTATTAGTCACCTCGACAGCAAGACTCGTACGCCCATGGAACGCTTTCTCACACGAGAGCACTCGAGTGCGCCCATTGGTGAACGAGGCCAGCTTCAAGGCGTTCTCGTTAGCCTCAGCACCACTGTTGATAAGGAACAACTGGTAATCGTCGTAGCCAGAAATCTTGCCCAGACGCTCAGCGAGTTCCATCTGTAATTTATTAATCACCGAGTTGGAGTAGAAGCCCAATAGATTTAACTGCTCCGTTACCTTCTCAATATAATGGGGATGTGAATGACCTATGGAAATCACAGCATGACCACCATAGAGGTCGAGGTACTCCTGACCTTTGTCGTCCCAAACCTTGCAACCTTTGCCCCTGACGATATTGACGTCGAAAAGCGGATATACATCGAATAATTTCATGTGTACTCAATAATAATTTGGGTGCAAAGATACGAATAAGTGAGAAAAAAACCAAAACTTTTATGAGTTTTATTCCCCTTTCATGATTCCAGCAACCACTTCCAGCATCCTGATGTTCTGCATTTTGCAATCTTCCAATACGTTCCAGATGCCATCTTCTGAGAGCACACCCCGTTTCAGGTCCTCAGGCAATCGCCCTGCCTCGTCGTCAGCAAAATCCTGTTTCCACGTCTCGCTTCCATAATAGTCTGAAAGGGCACGGATAGCTTCCTGAGCCTCAGCATAGGCATCGAGCGCAGCAGAAAGGTTCATCACTGCTACCGAAGCCTGTTCAAGATGCCTCTCCATCGTCTTGATTCTCTGTGTCTGTTCCATATCTCTCAGAATTGTTTATATCTGTTTTGTTGTTACGTTCATCCAATATTTCCGTTCGATTTCTGTCATCAGTTCGATGGCATAGCGGAGGGTGGTGCGAGGCATCTCGTAGGCATGCTGACGAAGGAAATCACGAAGCAAGTCCATCGAGACACGCTTGCCCATCTCACGGAGCATCCACCCAACGGCCTTGTGCATCAGGTCGTGAGGATGGTGCAGATGGATCTCCGCATAGCGAAGGCACCACGAAGGATCGCCCATCTGTGAGGTTTTCCACGAACAAACCATACTCATGCGTTGCTTCCAGAGATTATTGCTCTGGGCTAACCCGTCGAGGAGTTTTAACTTGTACTTTTTGTCACCCAGGAAGGTAGGCAAAAGGAGCCAATGGCCCAAGATCTTGTGCACGGAGAGATCAACGAGATCCCAATTGTTGGCCCGCTCAGCATACTTGAGGTACATTGTCAGGATATCGTCGCGCCCTCGGATTGCTGCCTCGTTATTCTCCAATCGTTTTGTGGCCAGTTTTTCGAATCTCGACACGAGGATCAGCAGTCCGCAAAGGCGCACCTCATGCCAATGGTTCATCAGCAATTCCGGCACTTCGTTTAAAGGGAAATCCTTAGCAACAGCCTTCACCACCTCTCGTGTCTGGGGCACCTTCAATCCCAGGAACTCATCACCCTCGCCATACTCACCCGGACCTATTTTGAAGAATCTCATGAGGATGCGTCGCTGCTCTTCGTTTTGCAACGACTCCATATACGTTATGACTTCTTTTGCTGTTGACATCTTTATTATTCATCAAGACAATTACTCACACTTCCTGCCTCCAGAAGACGCTTTTGGGCTTCCTCATAACTCAGACCCAACGACTCCTGCAACATTCTCGTACCTCGATCGATCAATTTATCGTTGGCAAGTTGCATATTCACCATACGATTGCCCTGCACGCGTCCCATCCGTATCATCAAAGTGGTAGAAATCATATTGAGTACCATCTTCTGGGCCGTACCACTCTTCATGCGACTGGAACCTGTTACAAACTCAGGACCAACGATCGTCTCGATAGCGAATTCTGCCTCTTGAGCCAAGGGGGTATTGGGGTTGCTGGTGATACAACCCGTCAAGAGTCCGTTCTTCCGGGCCTGACAAATAGCCCCAATCACGTAAGGAGTTGTGCCTGACGCCGCTATACCCAACACAGAGTCGTCTTTTGTGGGATGAAACGCCTGAAGGTCTTCCCATCCTTGTTCCTCTGAATCCTCTGCCCGTTCCACCGCATGGCGCAAGGCCAGATCACCACCTGCAATAATGCCCTGCACCCAAGTATCAGGCACCCCGAAGGTGGGAGGCAACTCACTGGCATCGAGCACACCAAGGCGCCCACTGGTTCCTGCACCCACATAAAACAATCGTCCCCCACACTTCATCCTCGGTTCGATGGCCTCCACCAATATTTCAATACGAGGAAGGACCTGACGGACAGCCTCAGCCACCCGTAGGTCCTCTTCGTTGATGTGTTTCAGTAGTTCGCCAATCGTCATCTGCTCCAGATGGTCATAGTGCGAAGGCTGTTCTGTGATTTTATCTTCAATATCCATTCTTATTGTTGATCTTCCCCTGTAATTTCCCCTATCTGGTCAATGATGTCCTGATACTGACGCTGGGTCTTAAAGTGAATCTTGAAGCCAATAAGGGCGCCAATGACACCACCAACACAGCCACCCCATAGAAGACCATTGGCTAAGTCGTGGTTCTGCAGATAGACCTCGTACATGAACCAGCCGAACCATACGATAACGGCGGGGATGCCGAACTTTAGCCAATCGACGTCGAACTTCTTGGCACTTGCCACATTCTTACGGGCCTCTACGAGACTGTGTCTCATCATATCGGAGGCGCTGATTTTGCGGGTGTTGTAGAAAGTGGCTCCACCGCAGATTAGCATAAAAATGCTCGTACCGATCCAGAAGGCCATCGAAAAACCTGATAGTTTGACAAAGACCCAGTAAGAGTAAGGTACCATCAAGACGCTAAGGACCATAACGATGTTATAACGGCGGGTGATGGTGTTCACTTCATTCTTCATTGAGCGACGCATAAGATGTTCGTTTACGATTTCCTGCTTATTGAGCTTATTCTTGAGTGTGGTCATCTGATGACGCATGATCTCTAAATCGAAATTCTCGTTCATAATGGGTAAGTTTTAATCGTTTGACATTTGTTTTAACTGTTCTCTGATTCTAAACAGACGAACACTGACGTTCTTAGTGCTGATACCGACTATCTGTCCGATTTCCTCGTAAGGAAGGTTCTCGAGCCAGAGCAGGACGATAGCCCTGTCGAAGGGTTGTAACTTGGAGATGCGCTTGTGGAGCATATCCACCTGCTTGGTGTCCTCGTCACGATCTTCAAAGAGGTTGATGTCCATAGTCAGCTTGACTTCGGATGAGCGTCGCTTCTTTTTCCTGTCTATCGATATACAGGTGTTCAGGGCGACGCGATAGATCCACGTCTTGATGTCACTGCGATGCTCGAAGCTGTCGAAACCTTTCCAGATATTCACCAGAACCTCCTGGAATAGGTCGTTTACCTCGTCGGCATCCTGAGAGAACATATAGCACACGGTGTAGATGGTGCTCTTGTGCTCTGTTACAGTTTGCGCAAACTGTTGTTCTAATGTCGTCATTGTCGTTCTGTTTTTTAAACTATTTGCCCATTAGACGCAGCATGGTTACGAAAAACTACACATAAATGAATCTTTTTTTAACGATGGTCTTCTATTTCTATCAAAATTCTGCGATATGCCACCAGATGGAAGGGGCCGTCATCGTGTACTTCGCAGATGATATGTATCTTGTCACTGGCGATATTCTCAGGTATCTGAATGGTAACGACAGAGGCTTCTGATGGTTCGATGGTCGCCTTACAATGACCTATTTCAGGTTGTTGCCACCAATGGAACTGAAGTGCGTCGCCATCAGGATCCTTCGACTCTGAAGCATCAAGACGGAGGGCTTCACCTGCCTTTGCCTTAATATAATAAGGTGAAAGCCCATTGTCACCATTCACCACCACCAGGGGGTTGCGATTGCCCTGTCCTTCATCAGCCCACTGCATACGAGCCATAAAGTCAGAGAGTTCATCAGGATAAAAACGAGTCTTATAGCCCACACTGATACTGCGAAGAGGTTCCTGCCAACTGGTCCAGGCTGTGGTCAGCGAGTCGGCACAGAGTCCACGTTCATGATAACCAGCCCATCCTGCCTGAAGCGGATCCTCTGGGTCGTTAAGTCCGTGAGGCATCACGTAGAGGAAACTCGGTGTGTCGCCTTCCACGCCCCATTTATAGTCGGGATATTCCTTGCCCAGGGCACCCTTGCCCTGAATATAGTCCTTGTGCTTTTGCCAATGGCGCTTACCCAGTTCGCATTGCTCTTGCCAGGCACCCTCGTCCCAGATGAACTGAAGGTCGTCCTGAAACTCCTGGCGCAACCACATGTGAGAGCTGTAGGCCCGGTTCATCCGCATGTTAAACTGCATATCCTGATCAGTGATGGTATAGATACGGAACTTGCGGACAAACCGCTTCAGATCCTCTGCCGAACGAGTCTGCTTGACACGCCAGATGGCCTGCGCCAACGTATTCGCCCCACCCCATGCAGCCACATAGATAGGTCTTGGATCGTCTTCGTCAGCCAGTCGGATCAGTAGTTCGCTACCTGGTGAGTCGTTGCCTTCACCTATCACCTTGATACCACCATGCACACTTCCCATCACAGCCCGGCTCTTCAGATAGTCAGCACTGGGCCAGTAGCCTATCCGTTGCTGACGGTTCTCTTCGTCGAGCGTCATAAACGAAGACTGGGCAGAGCGCTTCATCAGTTTGGGCACATCCTGACGATAGGCCTCGATGACACGTTGCAGATACTGAGCCCATTCTGCTGGATAGGGGTCGCAGTTCCACCCCACTGACGTAATCAGTGCCTCTACCTCAAACCTGTCAGCATAGGCCATCAGCCTTACCATCGACTCCATATCGTCGGGCTCCACGTCAGCAGGTGCGATATCGGTACATACCACAAGTCGTGGTTTCAGGCCCACCTCACTTGCCGAAGCCAGCAAAGGCAGGACCGACAATAGCCATATTACAGCATATTTTCTCATACTCCTAGAACCAACATTTCTGCTCTACTTGTTCAGAATCTGTTCTGCGTGCTCCTTCGTCTTCACCTGCTTGCCAGCAAATATCTGTTCGATGATGCCCTCCTCATTAATAATAAAGGTGGTACGGATGGTGCCCATCGTCTTCTTGCCATACATGGTCTTCTCACCCCAGGCTCCCATCGCCTCCATCAGCGACTTATCCACATCAGCAATCAGCGGGAAGGGCAGTTCGTGCTTCTCCTTAAATTTCACATGCGAAGCTGCTGAGTCTTTGCTCACACCTACCACCTCATAGCCTGCACCTTGCAACTCACCGTAATGGTCTCTCAGACTACAAGCCTCTGCCGTGCAACCACTGGTATTATCCTTCGGGTAAAAGTAAAGCACCAGCTTGCGTCCACGATAATCACTCAGACGGATATCCCGTCCTTGTTCGTCCTTGCCCAAAATCTCGGGCGCCTTGTCTCCAATATTCATAGTCATTTGGTTTTTTAAAATGATGGTGCAAAGATAAAGTAAATCGGGCAGAATTCCAAATTTATTGGGAGAATACTTCTTGATAGAAGGCAGCCTTTTTCTCGATGGCCATCGGATAAGCTCGCGAAGAACTGGGCATCCGATACAGTCGCAACACCCTACCTTCGAAATCAATCTGCACATATGTTCCCACCTTAGGCGCCTCCACACCCATCTGCTGGGCACAAAGTGTTGTAGCCAACTGTCCTGCAGTAACAATGGTCCTGCATTCAGGCAACTGGCGAAGCATGGCCTTGATATCCGTTTGCTCCACCACCTCCAGATCCTTGTCGCTGGCTGTGTTTTTGGTACGGACAATCTTGGTGCAGGTGTCATAGAGGGCAATACCCCGATGAGAAAGAAAGCCCTTGAGCTCGTCGAGACGATAGTGCCTCCCGTCGTCAGCCACGAAATGCTGTTTATCGCCAAAGAAGCACAGACCCACTATTCGCCACATGTCGTTGGTGAAATTGGGATAATAGAACCGCATTGACCAGCGTTTCTCTGCTGGTGGAAAGGTACCCAGCATCAGCATCTTAGCACCTTCAGGCAGGAAGGGCTCAAAGGGATGACTTTCTATCATATTCTTTTCTTGTTTGCAGGAGAACACTGAGCAGAATCAGGGCGATGCCTATGTAGAAGGAGAAGTTGATCTCACGCCCTTCACCAAAAATCAGGAAAGCGAGGATAATGGTATAGCAGGGCTCCAGGTTATAAGTGAGATTGACGGTAAAGGCTGAAAGGCGCTTCAAGGCCTGAATCTGCAGGAGATACATACCCACCGTGCAGAACAGGGCATGACAAAGCATAAACCAAAGGTTTGAACCCTCTGGAACCACAATGACAGGCTGATTGCTGGGGAAGAAGAAAAGATAGACGGGAATAATAGCTGAGACCACCAAGAGTCCACCCGACATCTGATACATCAGCACCGTCCTACTGCGAACACCCACACTGGCCTTCTTGTTGTAGATAACATAAAGCGCACAAACGGCAGAAGAGACGACACCGATGGCGATACCATAGCGATAGCGGGCATCGAACGAGAAGATACAAAGCACACCCAAAACGGTAATCAGCGAGAACAGAAGTTCTGTCCACGACAACTTGCGCTGATAGATGATCGGTTCGAAAAGGGCTGTAAAGAAACCTATCAACGAGAAACAGATGACACCAATAGAGACGTTCGAAGCCTTGATGCTTCCATAAAACAGGATCCAGTGGAGACCCAGCAAGGCCCCACAACCACACAGTTCGAAGAACTTACGCCAACCCACCTTGGGCAGACCCGTAAACACCAATAGGATCAGACTCGTGAACAGCATGCGATACCACACGATGTCAACCTCGTTGAGCGTAATCAGTCGTCCGAACAAGCCTGTAAAGCCTGCCAAAAGCACACTCAAGTGCAACTGTATAAAACCCTTTCTCGTCTCACTCATACATCAAGGAAAAACAAGCTCACACCTATAACCGAGATACAAGCACCAAGCACAGCCTTCCACGTGATCTTCTCATGGAAGAGCCAACAAGAAGGCAGAAGAATGATGATGGGTGTCATAGCCATTAGCGTAGAGGCGATGCCAGCAGCAGTGTATTGTACAGCCATCAGTGAGAAACCCACACCCACAAAGGGTCCGAAGATGGTGGTTGCCGTAGCAACGGAAAGTCCCTTTTTATCGTGCATGGCCTCTCGTAAAGGTGCCATTCCATCGCGATAATATAATAATAAGGTGAAGCCGATGATGCCAGCCACACAACGATAGAAGTTGGCACTGAAGGGCACCAGCCACTCAGGCATCGCTGAAGACACCTCGTAATGATCCATACCGATTTTGCTCAACACCAGGCCTACACCCTGACACACTGCTGCTCCGATGGCATAGAGCACCCCATTCAGAGGCAGTTTCAGCGAAACCTTATGATGCTCGCCTCGTCCGAGCACAGAGATGCCAATACCCAGAAGCGTTACCATCATTGCCACGATGCTCATACCCTTCATCTGCTGTCCTAACGTCACCCACGCCATCAAGGCTGCTGACAGGGGGGCCAGCGTCATGAAGAGTTGTCCATATCGCGAACCTATGATAATATAGCACTGAAACAGGCAGAAATCACCAATCACATAGCCCACCAGTCCCGACAGGAGCATCCACCCGGCAGCCTCTGCCGAAGCACCTGCTGGCAGGGGGGTTCCCGTTGCAAAGCCAAAAAGTACCAAAGAGAACACCAAGGCCAGGGCCATTCGCAGCACATTCAGCGTGAGATTGCCCAACCGTTTGCTGCCAAACTCACTCAATAAGGCTGTTGCCGTCCACGAGAAGGCTACACCTATCGATATCAGTTCACCTAAATACGCCATCGTTTAGTCTCGTTATGTCAGAATGCCAACCATTATTGCTCAGGGAACTGCTGATAGATGCGCAGGCCATACTCAGAGCAGGCAGCAAAGATATACTCCATGATATCGCTGGTATCGTGCTCATAGTCGATGGCTGCCTGAGAACGGAGCCAGAAGATGAATTCCAAGCAACAGCCTGCCTGTGCTGCCTCTGCCTGACGGACAAGCGGGGGCTTCTCGGCTATCACCTTTGGATTGGTCTGAAGCCACTGTTCGATATGATGGCGGAACTTGGTGATATTGGCTACTCCGTCGTCATCGATGGCTATTGAACGGAAGTCGAAATACACTCTGCGCACCTGTTTGCGACCCTCGCGCTGCTCCATACCCAACCAGTTCTGGAAAGAGCCGTCTACCAGTGTCTGTGGGGTGACAGTGACGATGGTATTGTCGAAGTTCCGGATCTTAACGGTGGTCAGACTGATCTCCTCCACCCTTCCGTTGGCACCTGCCGAGGGCACAGTCACCCAGTCGCCAATGTGGATCATGTCGTTATTGGTCAGTCGGATGCCAGCCACCAAACCCTTGATGGTGTCCTGAAAGGCCAACATGAGTACAGCCGAAGCAGCACCAAGACCAGCGAACAACGATGTCGGGTCTTTGTCGATGACAATAGCAATAATCACGATGACAGCCACAAAGATGACGATAATCTTCATGATGCCACAGATGGAATAGAGATACTGCTGGCGAGCCGTTCGCCTACCGTCCTCAAGTTGTTTAAAAGAGTCTGCGAAAACAATCAGTGTCCGAACCGTCATCACAGTGATATAGATGGCTGTAAGACGGGCCAACACCTCACGAACGGTGGGGAAATCATAGAACGTCCAAGGCAGCAACTGCCAGATGACGATGGCGGGTATGATGCTACATGCTGAGAGCAGCACCTTACGACTGAAAATGACATCGTCCCACTTTGCCTCTGTCTTTCTGGTCAACCGCAGTACGATGGGCACCAGTATCCTGCGACACAACAAACCTGCCAAGACAGCAAGCAGGATTGCAAACACCACCAGG
>CACXVS010000003.1 GCA_902771155.1 uncultured Prevotellaceae bacterium | reverse complement strand
TTCCACGACCGACGCAGATGCCTCCTATAGGGGGAAAGGAGACGTCGGCACGGGCGAAAGGAGATACTCGCATCAGCCAAAGGAGATACCCGAACGACCTGAAGATCCCCGAGCCGGAATGTCAAACAATTAAACAAACAGTTATTATGAGTCAGAAGTACATCAAGACACAGAACAAGAACGACAAGTCGGCCGCCTACGGCAAGTACTACGCGCAGGCCGTGTATGACACCAAGTTTATCGAGACCGAGGAGCTGGCCGCCTTCATCCAGACGCAGGCATCGGTGAAGAAGAGCGACATCATCGCCGTGCTGCAGGAGCTGGGCGAGGCCATGAAGCACTTCTTCGAACTGGGCCAGAAGATCCACCTGAAGGGCATCGGCATCTTCAAGGTAGGCTTCTCTTCAATCGGCGTGACGAAGAAGGACGACTGCACGGCATCGACCATCACCACGCGCCGCGTGCTGTTCCAGCCCGAGACCGAACGCGTGATCGTGGGTCAGGAGAAGAAGGACGACGGCTCCATCAAGCAGAAGTACGTCATCGCCAAGACGCTGATCAAGGACGTGATCTTCGAGGAGACCCACGACAACTCGATGAACGTGGAGGATGAGAACGGTACAGTGGTCAACCCCGGCGGGTCTTCGACGGGCTCAGACACCGGCGGTGGCAGCACCGGCGGCAATACCGAAGGTGGCGACGACGATGGGAAGAATTGAAGAATTGAAGAATTGAAGAATTGAAAAATTGAAAAATTGAAGATTGAAGGCTGCGATTAAGCGAGAGCAGTGTCAAGCTTTTGCTTGAACATTGCCGAAAGGCTACGGGTAGGCGAGCAAAGCTCGGGAATGTGTGAGCAGGCTCGATGTGAAACATCAAAATTGAAGGCTTATGAAAAATTGAAGAATTATGCTGAAGTTTTTGAGAGGTAAGCGACAGTTGATTGTCAAGGTCGTTAAGTTTGTGGTGGCCGTAGGGTCGCTGTTCGTATCCACGTTCTTGGTTCAGGCATGCGGACGATAACCCTGATTGTGATTCACTGTTCGGCAGTAAGGCCCGACCAGACATCCTCGGCCGCCCAGATCGATACGTGGCATCGCCGTGATAACCACTGGAAGTTTGGTATCGGCTACCACTACGTTGTCCGTCGTGACGGAGCGATAGAGGCAGGTCGTCCGGAATGGATGGTAGGCGCCCACTGCCAGAACCACAACGCCCACTCGATAGGTGTCTGCTACGAGGGCGGGCTCGACATCCGCGGTCAACCCGCCGACACGCGCACCGAGGCGCAGAAGGCTGCCCTGCGGCAGTTGCTCGAAGAACTCCACGCGCGCTACCCCCGCGCCGTGATCCTGGGCCACCACGACCTGAACCCCCTGAAGGCGTGCCCCTGCATCGACAACGTCGCCCGCGAATACGCCGACCTGCAGCCGAAATAGAATTCATCCCGTATCACTTGCTGGTACGGGATTTATTTATATTGTATTTTTTTGGGGAAAATCGTGATAATATCGGATAATTATCGTATCTCTGAGCTGCGCTCGAAGATACTCACGTTCTTGCGTCCTTTCAGTAGCAAGCGCTTCGCGATTACGAAAATTCCCAAATATATTTGGAATTTTGCTCACTTATTCGTATTTTTGCACCCAGAAACATATAAATAACGACGATTATGGAAGCAACGACACGGAAGATGCAGTTTGTCACGCTGGCCATCGGAGCCACTGCGCGACATATGGGCATTACGACCACAGAACTGCACAACCGTCTGAAACGTCACGGACTGGTGCGGCGGCTACTGCTTGACTGCTACGACACGCTGCACGCCGAGAGCATTGATGGTGTGGTATGGAACGTGGAGCAGGCGCTGAAGAACTGGGACGAAAAGAAAGGAGCCCAGCGATGATGACGCTCTATCACGGTTCATACGTCAGTGTTCCTTCGCCACTGACAGGCGTAGGCCGCAAGGAATTGGACTTCGGCCCGGGCTTCTACGTCACCAACCTGCGTGAACAGGCCGAGCGCTGGGCGCGCCGCGTGTGCGTCATTCGCGCTACTGACACGCCGCTAATCTCCATCTATGAGTTCGACGAGAGCTTATTGCCTGCCGACGTTCGTTGCCTTCGTCTGGAGCACTACGATAAGGAGTGGCTCGACTTTGTGGTCAGCAGTCGTCGCGGCGAGGAGCCTTGGCGTAACTACGATATCATTGAGGGTGGCGTGGCCAACGACCAGGTAATCGACACTGTCGAAGACTATTATGCAGGACGCATCACCGTTGAGCAGGCTATTGGTCAGTTGCGCTTTGCCAAGCCTACGCACCAGATGTGCATCAGCCGACAGACCATCGTAGACCACTGTCTGCACTTCGTTGTCACCGAGCCTGTAGCACAGAAAGGAGGCCAAGGATGAGAGATCAGGTACTATGGCGCAAGGAGGGTCGCATCGCTGCTCTGCTAGCCGAGCGGCTCGATATCGACACCGAGCGCGCCCTTGATATTCTTTACAACTCGCGCACCTACGCTCTACTGGCCAACCCAGACAGCGGCCTGCAACTGCAGAGCGACGAATACATCCTCAACGACCTGCTGCGAGAGTTAGAGGTATAGCCCCGTAACTTAATCCTCCGAAACATAAATATCTACCGACCTGCAGCCGGAATAGAAAAGAAACCCCTCGCTCAGGTTGAGCGAGGGGTTATCATTAGTAGGCTTGCTCATGAACACCCTTCACAGCTCTTCCACTCGGGTCGTTCATGCCCTTGAAGGCGGCATCCCATTCGAGGGCGATGGCTGTTGAACAAGCCACGCTGGCCTCACTGGGTACACTTTGGGCAGCAGAATCGGAGGGGAAGTGCTCTGCAAAGATGGAGCGATAGTAGTATTCTTCTTTGTTTTTGGGTGGATTGATGGGGAAGCGCTCGGCAGCGTGGGCCATCTGCTCGTCTGAAACAGCTTCAGCCGTGATCTGTTTGAGCGTATCGATCCACGAATAGCCCACGCCGTCACTGAACTGTTCCTTCTGGCGCCAAGCCACTTCAGCAGGCAACAGACTGGCAAAGGCTTCACGCACAATCTTCTTTTCCATCGTCTGTCCTGGACACATCTTGGCCTCAGGATTGGTGCGCATGGCCACATCCAGGAATTCCTTGTCGAGGAAAGGCACGCGGCCCTCCACGCCCCAGGCGCTCAGACTCTTGTTGGCGCGCAGACAATCATAGAGATAGAGTTTCGAGAGCTTACGCACCGTCTCCTCATGGAAGGCCTGTGCCGAGGGTGCCTTGTGGAAATAGAGATAGCCCCCGAAGATCTCGTCGGCACCCTCGCCCGAGAGTACCATCTTGATACCCATCGACTTGATGACTCGTGCTAACAGATACATCGGTGTAGAGGCACGAACGGTGGTCACATCGTAGGTCTCGATATAATAGATCACATCACGAATGGCGTCGAGACCTTCCTGAATGGTGTAGTTGATTTCGTGGTGTACTGTACCGATATGATCAGCCACCAGTTTGGCCTTGGCCAGATCGGGGGCACCTTTCAAACCAACGGCAAACGAGTGCAGACGGGGCCAATAGGCCTTCGTCCTCGAGTCGTCCTCGATACGCATCTCTGAGTATTTCTCGGCAATGGCAGAGATGACAGAGGAGTCGAGTCCGCCACTTAAGAGTACGCCATAAGGCACATCCGACATCAACTGGCGCTTCACTGCAGCCTCGAGGGCATCGTGGATAGCCTCCACACTGGCAGGATTGTCCTTCACAGCCTCATAGCGCATCCAGTCACGACGGTAATACCACTTCATACCAGGCGAAGCGCTCCAATAATAGTGCCCGGGGAGGAAGGGTTCGTAGCGCTCGCACTGCCCCTCAAGGGCCTTCAACTCAGAGGCTACATACACCGTTCCGTCGCTATCATAACCTATATACAAAGGAATTACACCGATAGGATCACGGGCAATCAGGAACTCATCGCGCTCCTCGTCGTAGAGTACGAAGGCAAAGATACCGCTCAGATCCTCGAGGAAGTCAATGCCCTTCTCCCGATAGAGGGCGAGGATCACCTCACAGTCAGAACCCGTCTGGAACTCGTACTGTCCTGCGAATCGACGACGGATCTCCTGATGGTTATATATCTCGCCATTCACGGCCAACACCTGTTTCCTGTCAGGTGAATACAGGGGTTGTCCACCGGACTCTGGATCCACAATGCTCAGTCGTTCGTGGGCCAGGATGGCACTCCCACCACAATAGATACCACTCCAGTCAGGACCGCGATGACGGATCTTCTGACTCATTTTCAACGCTTTCTCACGCAGTTCATGTGTCTGCTCCTGGACATTCAGTATAGCTACGATTCCACACATATCTTTATCTTTTTAGTTGTTATAGTTGCAATTTCAAAACTTTCTCCACATAGTTCACAAAGGCCTCGTTGCAGAGGCGGATGCCGCCAGGCGTGGGGTAATGACCCGTAAAGTACCAGTCGCCAGGGTGATGAGGACAGGCCTCATGCAAACCCTCGATGCTCTGGAACACCAATTCGACTGGTGACTGCATGCCATCAGGCCTCAGCATCTCCACAATCTTGCGGTTGATATCCTCTACACTAAAAGGGGCATAGATATTACGCACATGGTTCAACGAGGCTGGAGAGTGCTTGCAAGCCTTATAGATGTCGGCAATCAGTTTCTGCAAACCCCTGTCCTTGATAAGGGCGATGGCAGCACGGAAGGCACACAGCTCCTCTAGTCTCGACATGTCGATGCCATAGTAGTCGGGATAGCGTATCTGGGGTGAACTCGACACCATTACAATCTTCTTGGGATGCAGGCGATCCAGAATCTTGAAGATACTCTCGCGCAACGTCGTTCCTCGTACAATCGAATCGTCGATGATCACCAGGTTGTCATCGTAAGCCTTCAGACTCCCGTAGCTGACGTCATAGACATGGGCCGCAAGATCATTGCGCTCAGAATTATCGGCAATGAAGGTGCGCAGTTTGATGTCCTTCCACACCACTTTTTCCGTCCTTACCTCACCATGCAGTTTGCGAAAACCATCGGTCATCCCATAAAAAGCGACTTCAGCGGTGTTAGGGATATAAGAGAATACGGTATGATCCACATCGCCATCGATGGCTTTCAGGATGGCAGGCGTCAATTGTTCACCCAGTCGTTTGCGCTCCTGATAGATGTCGCAGTCGGAACCCCTACTGAAATAGATACGCTCAAACGAGCAGGCACTCAACGGTTGGGCAGGCATAATCTGTTCCAGCCGACTCTCCCCGTTCCTGTGCACAATCAGTGCCTCTCCTGGCTGTAGTTCGCAGATATCTTCCGACGACAGGTCGAAGGTGGTCTGCAGCACAGGGCGCTCACTGGCCAGGGCAATGATTTCATCGTCGCGATAGTAGAATGCAGGTCGGATGCCCCAAGGATCCCTCACACTGAACATCTCGCCAGAGCCCGTCAGTCCGCACATCACGTAACCACCATCGTAATGGCTCATCGTGGTTTTCAGCACATTAGCCATCTCCACGTGGTTGTCGATATAATCGGTAATGTCAGTACCCTTCAGTCCCTTTTCCTTAGCGATAGCATACAGGCGTTCCACCTCACGATCCAGACGGTGCCCCATCAGCTCGAGGGTGATATACGAGTCGCCATAGATACGTGGCGACTGACCCTGCTGAGTCAAGAACTGAAACACCTCCTCGATGTTTGTCATATTGAAGTTCCCACACAGACAGAGGTTCTTGGCGCGCCAGTTGTTACGACGCAGGAACGGATGCACAAAGGTCAGACCACTCTTGCCCGTAGTAGAATAACGCAGATGCCCCATCAACAGTTCACCTGCCATCTCCTCCGTTACGCGAGAAAAGATTTCAGTGATAGCATCCTTACCCTCGGCCTTCTCACGGAACATATACTCCGTACCAGGCTCTCTGGTAAGACTCACCGAGGCGATACCAGCACCCTCCTGACCACGGTTGTGCTGTTTCTCCATCATCAGATAGAGTTTGTTGAAGCCATAGCGCCACGAACCGTATTTCTGTTCGTAGTAGCTCAACGGCTTCAGCAGTCGGATCATTGCCACACCGCACTCATGCTTCAGCTCTTCCATCGACGCAGGCTTTAATGAAACTCATAAACAGTGGATGCGGATGCAGTACCGTTGACGAATACTCCGGATGGAACTGCGTACCGATGTACCACTTTTTCTCAGGTATCTCTACGATCTCCACAAGGTTAGCGGCTGGGTTGATACCCACGCACTTCATACCAGCCTGCTCGTAAGCCTCCTGGTACTTGTTGTTAAACTCATAACGGTGGCGATGGCGCTCCTTGATGAGTGTCATCCCCGACGTTCCGTCGCCTACCCGTAGCCCTTCCTCGCCATAGGCCTCCCACGCACGACTACCCTCCAGCAGTTCGCAATCGTAGGCGCCCAGTCGCATCGTACCACCCATCTCGGTGATGGTTTTCTGCTCTTCCATCATATCGATCACGTTGTGAGGCGTCTTACTATCCATCTCGGCACTGTGGGCATCCTTGAGTCCTAGCACGTTACGGGCAAACTCGATTACCATCATCTGCATACCCAGACAGATGCCGAAGGTCGGGATATCGTTGGTACGGGTGTATTCTGCAGCAATGATTTTTCCTTCTATGCCTCGTGTGCCAAAGCCCGGACAGATCACGATACCAGCCATGCCATCGAGTTTTTCAGCCACATTCTGCTTGGTGATCTCCTCGCTGTTGATGAAGTGGATCTTCACCTTCACATCGTTATAGATACCAGCCAGGTTCAGACTCTCGCGAATACTCTTATAGGCATCCTGCAGATTGTATTTGCCCACAAGCCCAATGTGCTCTATACGCTT
Organism: uncultured Prevotellaceae bacterium; assembly: GCA_902771155.1. Next base: position 120,772 of record CACXVS010000003.1, on the reverse strand, counting down.
GGCATTGCGCTGTTTGGCAAGGAAATCATGCCAAGGTTTCATGGCTGGTGTCTCGCCCACAGGGATACCTATCTTTCGCATGATGGCCGCATCAAGTCCCTGATGCTGCATGCTCACAGGCACTTCGTAGATACTTGGCATATCCTCACTCTGTACCACACACTCCAGATCGACGTTACAGAACGAAGCCACCTTCATGCGCAGGGCATCGTCGAGGTGGCGCTCTGTTCGCAGTACGAGGATATCTGGCTGGATACCCATCGACTGCAACTCCTTCACACTGTGTTGTGTAGGTTTGGTCTTCAACTCTTCTGCAGCTTTCAGATAGGGCACGTAAGTCAGGTGCACACAAACGGCATTCCTACCCAGTTGCCAACGCAACTGACGGATGGCCTCCATAAACGGTGCACTCTCGATATCACCAATCGTACCACCCACCTCGGTGATGACAAAGTCCACTTCTTCCGTCTTTTCTTCCTCGCGCAGCATGCGACGCTTGATCTCGTCGGTAATATGGGGTACCACCTGGATGGTCTTGCCCAGATAGTCACCATGACGCTCCCGATCGATGACGGTCTTGTAGATGCGTCCTGTGGTAATCGAGTTGTTGCGGGTGGTATGAATACCCGTAAACCGTTCGTAGTGTCCCAGATCGAGATCCGTCTCCATACCATCCACCGTCACATAGCACTCGCCGTGCTCGTAAGGGTTCAGCGTGCCCGGGTCGATGTTAATGTATGGATCGAACTTCTGGATCGTCACTTTAAAGCCGCGTGCCTGTAGCAGCTTACCGATACTGGCGGAGATGATTCCCTTGCCCAACGAGGAAACTACACCACCCGTTACGAAAATGTATTTTGTCTCCATATCTTGTTGTTTGATTGTTTGCGTAATCTTTTTATTTCCTCTCCTTTTCCCTGATATGCTCCTCGTACTCAGCCAGTTCGCGCTCACCAATATGTGCCAGTCCATAGTGCTCATCGTGCTGCGAGAAGTCGAGACCTACCTTTTCACTGAAAGCAGAAACACGCATGGGAATCAACTTGTCGATGAGTTTATAACCCATCCAGCTCATGGCGAAAGTATAGACAAACACGATAATGATGGCCAGCAGGTGATAGAGGAAGATGATAAAACCTTCCCACGTGCCTGCAATCAGACCCTCCTGGATAAATATACCCGTCAGCACCGTACCGAAGATACCGCCAGTACCATGTGTTGGGAACACATCGAGGGCGTCGTCGATTTGAGAGTGCGAGCGCCAATAGACAGCAACATTACAGATCAGCGTGATAACAAACGCGATGAAAATGCTCTGGCCCACGGTGACATAACCTGCAGAAGGCGTGATGGCCACCAGACCTACCACACAACCAACAGCTGCACCCATGGCTGACGGCTTACGACCACGCAGACAGTCAAAGAATATCCACGTCATCATGGCTGTGGCCGAAGCCGTATTGGTGTTCAGGAACGCCTTGATAGCTTGTCCGTCGGCATGGAGCGACGAGCCTGCATTGAAACCAAACCAACCCAACCACAACATGGCTGCACCTAATAATACAAAAGGTATGTTAGCTGGCTCGCTCTTGCGCGTGTCAGCCTTACGACGTCCAAGGAAAATGGCACCTGCCAAGGCTGCGATACCTGATGAGGCATGTACCACGATACCACCTGCAAAGTCGATCACACCCCAACGACAGAACAATCCCTCGGGATGCCACGTCATGTGGGCCAACGGACAATAAATCACAAAGAAGAAGAAAATCATGAAGAACATGTAAGCCGAGAAACGTACACGCTCAGCAAACGAACCTGTAATCAGCGACGGAGTGATGATGGCGAACTTCATTTGGAAGAGGGCGAATAGTGCCAACGGAATGGTGGCTCCACCTAATATATTACCCGCAGGCGTGGTATAGACCGCTCCACCCACATTGTGGAACATCGGGAATGTCAGGGGATTACCGATGATACCGCCGATATCGTCACCAAAGCACAGTGAGAAGCCGATGACCACCCACAGCACTGAGATCAGTCCCATGGCAATAAATGACTGAAGCATCGTGGAGATGACATTCTTCGCTCCCACCATGCCGCCATAGAAGAACGACAGTCCTGGTGTCATCATCAACACGAAAATCGTGGCCGTAATCAGCCAAGCCACATCGGCGGCTGAGATTACCGACCAGTCACACTCGAATGTAGGTTCGCCTACAAACACACCCGCAACGGCTATTATTGACATGGCCGTCATCAGGATAATCCAACGTTTCTTGATCTTCATATTCTTATCTTGTTTGTTTAAATGTTTGCGAGTAAAAGACCCCCTCCTCCGCTAAGAATAACAGAGGAGAGGGTGTCAGGTCATACTTATGGCTGCAGCGTGAATCCAAACACCAAGTATGCTTTCTGCGTACAGGGGTTGGCGGCGATCTGTCCGAACACGGGAATCGAGAACGAGTCGGTCACCTTGATGTCCTTCGTTGCCTTCAGGGCGAGGTTGGTCACGGCAAACCCTGTTGTACCATAGAAGTCGGTGGCGAAGGGGACGGCACCAACCGTTGCAGTCCAATCGACGGTAGCCAGTATGAACGGAACATTGGCCTCCACATAACTGCTATAAGCCCGTTTGCCATCCTTGTTCAGACCATCGTTACCCGCAAAGTTGGTGTACCACTGCAACGAAGCCAGTCCGAAGTCGTATCCGATGGTGGCCTCAAAGATGTGGTTCGTAGCGTGAGCATCGTATTTGAAGTATCTGCCCTCAGGATCACCACCCACACTGAACCAGTAGTCGGTAATGCCTATGTTAAAGCCCCCCACCGAGTAACCCAGTGTCAGGTCGAACTCCTTCGTATCGTCAGGATCAGTCACGCCGTAGCTTCCCCAAGCTGTGAGAGACAGGCCCTTGTAGCCCACTCCGAGTGTGGGTTGAATGGCGGTGCTTCCTGCATCCAGTCCACGCCAGATGTACCTACTTACCATGTCCGCTGCTACTGTTGTCTCTACTCCATCTTCTGCATGGGCGGTCGCCCCAGCGACCAGTCCCATCATCAATAATATTATCTTTTTCATCTTTCAATCCTTCAATTTTTCAATCCTTCAATTTTTCAATCTTAGTTATAACACATCTCTCCGTGCTCATATACATCGAGACCTTCTTCCTCAATGCGCTTGTCAACGCGCAGGCCATGCAGTTTCTTGATACCATAGAAGAGTACGATACCACAGGCAGCAGCCCAGAGGTCGATCACCAATATACCAAACACCTCAGCTCCGAAGAATCCCCAACCGTGTCCGTAGAAGGCACCGTTGCTCGTAGAGAGCAGACCTGTCATGATGGTTCCAAGGATACCGCAGACACCATGTACAGAGCTAGCACCTACAGGGTCGTCGATGTGGAGCTTGTGGTCGATAAACTCAATGGCATACACCAGTACGAGACCACATGCGAGACCGATGATGACGGCACCCCAAGGAGATACGAGGTCACAACCAGCCGTGATACCTACGAGACCAGCCAGCACACCGTTCAGTGTCAGAGAGAGCGACGGTTTGCCATACTTCAGCCAAGTGAGGAACATCGTAGCCACACCACCTGCAGCAGCTGCAAGGTTAGTGGTCAGGAACACGTGCGAAATGGCGATGCGGTTCACTTCACCACTGGCAGCCAGCTGAGATCCGGGGTTGAAACCGAACCATCCGAGCCACAGGATAAATACACCCAGAGAAGCCAGTGTCAGAGAGTGACCAGGGATAGCCTTGCTGTTGCCCTTCTCGTCATACTTACCAACACGAGGACCCAGAGCAATAGCACCAATCAGAGCCAGCACACCACCCACACTGTGCACGATGGCAGAACCCGCAAAGTCGTGGAACACATCGCCAAAGGTGCTCATCATAAAGCCCTCGGCAGCATCGTTGCAGAGCCAACCGCCACCCCACGTCCAGTGACCTTCGATGGGATAGATCAGCAGCGAGATTACTGCACTATACACCATATACATCGAGAACTTCGTGCGCTCAGCCATCGCACCACTCACGATGGTAGCCGAAGTGGCACAGAATACGGTCTCAAAAATCAGGAAACCCTCTACGGGCAGGTCGCCCTTATAGAAAGAGAGGTCGCCCCAGTTGGGCATACCCATAAACCCAGCTCCCTCACTACCGAACATAATTCCAAAACCGAGGAAAAAGAACAGCAGAGAGCCGAACATGAAATCTACAAAGTTCTTCATCAGGATGTTTGCCGTGTTTTTACTACGCGTAAAACCCGCCTCGCACAGGGCGAACCCCGGCTGCATCCAGAACACCAGCATGGCTGCCAATAGCATCCATACGGTATCGAGTGATATTCCAATTTCGTTCATAATCATTTTGTGTTTGTGTTGTTATCCTTAATTATTTCTTATCTCTCAATACGGTGTCGCCATGTTCACCCGTACGGATGCTCCACGTGTCGATCATGTCGCTCACAAAGATTCGGCCATCACCCACCTCACCCGTATGGGCTACCTTCAGGATTACCTTCACCGTAGGCTCCACGAACTGATCGCGACACACGATGGTCAGAGCCACACGCTCAATCACGTCCGTAGAATACTGCACGCCACGGTATATGCGCTCCTGACGGCTCTGTCCGATGCCGTGTACGTTATGGTACTCAAACCAGTCGATGTCCGACTGCAACAGTGCCTCCTTCACATCCTCGAACTTCGTCTTCCGGATAATTGCTTCAATCCTTTTCATACGTTTTCTCCTTTTTACCTTATTAATAATATTAACTCTAAACCCTCTCATTGGGTTACAATCTGAAACGTTTCGAGTGCAAAGGTAGTGCATTTTGATAAATATTCATTCATTTTTCTTTCATTTTGATTGTTAATTCCAATACTAACTATCATATTGTAAGCGCACAGCCGATCTTTGCTTACACTTTATTACTACCAAACCCCAAAAAGTAACAGATTGATATTACGTTTCTGTTTATGTTAGTTCAAGGGCTGAGTATAGTGCGCCTACTAAAGCACTCCAGTGCGCCCTAAGGCGCACTGGAGTGCGTGCGTTACGTACTGGCCAAGGCACACTATAACATTTCCCAATTTCATTGAAAAAAAGAATAGACTTATCGTTTTTTGGTCAACATATACCTTCATCCTCGCGAAAGCCTTTGTACATTGGGGTTTCAGATAGGGTATATGTTATGCGAACATATACCTATCATGTACCTATCATATACCCCATCATGTACCTTTTGGCATGATCTGACCACAACCCTCATGACAAATAGATAATAGTTAGAAGGTATATGTCGAGGTACATGTTAGGTATATGTTAGGTACATGTTTAAGCAACATATACCTGTGCTGGAACCCTTATATACAAAGGGATTCAGGAGATTTGAGGTATATGTTTGGAAAAAAGGAAGGTAATCATATAGAAATATTCAGATTGCCAAGACGATGGGAATCATTCTGGTTTTTGCCAGAACAACTGTTCATCCTCGGTGGTGGGGCCATTTCTATACACAAAGCCATGAGGCACAAGGGTTATCTCAACCCCTGAAGAGCTCATGTCGAAACTCTCACTCTCTGTCTCACTTCTCAAGTGAGAAGACATCAGGTAAAGGTTCTTTGCCATGTAATAGTCGAGATAATGCTCATGGGTCTGCTTTTCCTGATGATTCCAGTTGGCATCTTCATTAAGAATGAGAGGAAGGTCTTTGCGCATTCGTTCACGCACCTCTCCAGGATGGAGAAGTAGGCCGTTCTCATCTGTTACATAAGCCGCAAATGATACATCCATCCATATCCACTTGTCAAGGCTATCGCTCCACACGACATTTATCACATGGCAATCACCATCGGTGTCGTATTCCTTCGATTGACACGTCAGGAAACGCGACTTAAACCCTGCTGCCAGATACAAATCATTTAGCACCTCTGACATGAAACGGCAGTTCAGTCCACGATTTTCACGTTTAGTCAACTCATAGAGATCGATGGCATTATACCGGCACTTTGGCCAAGAACTGCTTCCGTCGTGGCGGATGGCATCGTGCAGCCAGTACATGATATTCTTAATGCGACTGATATCGTCGCCATTACCCGCAATGCTGTCAAGACGGAAATACTGGCGGATGGCTGTAAGCATACTGTCAGATGGTTCCTGATAGGTGAAGCCGAGACTTGTATCTGTCTGATTGTCATGTACGTATTCTGGTGAAGCCTTGAGCTTATTAATTTTGGTCTCTGTCTTCTTCAGCTCTGCCATCATCTGTTGGAAGCGTGGCTCATTACGGAGTGCATCAAGATCGTTATCCTCCAGAAAATGATAATATTCACGAAAGCCATCGGCAACAAGTCTTTCCAACAGATCCAGGGCGTTCTGACGATCGTTGGCTAAGGATAGCTTGCAAACATAGTTATATGTGGCTGTCCACAAACTCCTGCGGGCCATATCTTCCCACATTCCATAATCTTCATCCACACCTACCTCTTGCAACAGCTTTATGCTCTTATTTAAATCTTCATTCAATGCCACATAACGTTTGCCAACTTCAGCCTCTGGCGAAGGAGGAAGAATTTCCTTAAATTCTGAACTGATAACCAGATCTTTAGCTATGATTCCTTTGAATGATGGGCAATCCTTCGTATCTCCAAAATACGTGGTGAATACTGGAGCACAGAAAATCAGTTGCTCAAATTTCGGACAACTCTCGGCAATCTTGCGACCACCTGTAGTATAAACATCTCCATTAAATATAACAGTTCTCAGTTCTGGACATTTATCAAAGAAATAGCCATCAGCGTGCAATAACCATCCATTGAAAACGACTTGTTCAAGTGATGCCATGTGGGTGACAGAATAGCCGCTCAAATAAACAATATTGTTCGGTTTCAGAACTTTTATTTGATCACATCTGCCAAATACATGCTGCTCCCATCTTGTTATGGTTTGAGGAAAGATGACCTCTTGCAGTTCACTATTCCTGGCAAATGCATAATCCTCTAATTCTGCGTATTCGGGCAGTATAACGGATGTGAGGCGATTGCCGTAAAAAGCTGCTTCCCCAATTTTCCGAGTACCTACGGGAAAAGTGATGTTCTTTAGATGACAATCGAAGAAAAGCCTATTAGGCAAATCACTGCCAGTCGTAACAATTTGTTGTTTGATCTCCTCCTGTCTCAAAAACGAACGGTTGTCTGCCACAAAAGTGACCTCTCGCAGATTCAACGACTCCAGTTGTCCGTCTTTCACCTCTTGGCTGAGAGTATCTCGCCCAGCCATCTCACGCAAGAAGATAACATCGTCTGTATTCAATTGTCCCTTAATGGTCAAGTCCTTCACTGAGAACTTATTGCTTTCCCCTATGCATTCAGCCAAGGTGCCTGGCTGTTTGACATCCACGCTCATTTGTGTTTTCTGTGCCTTGATGCCACATACTGACAGCAACATGCACATGGATATTATTACAATCTTTTTCATCTTACATTGAATCACAAATAATCCTGATTTCAATCATATTCAGGGTTTGCGGTGCAAAGGTACATGCTCCTTCTTGAATTTCCAAATTTTCGAGGTACTTTTCTCTGTAACTGATCCTTTTTTTTCTGTATTTTACCTGTAGAGGATTCTGTGTCTTAGCATCGACATCACAGACGATCGCGCTCGCTTTGGCCGGCATGGCTTCCCTTGTAGCGGCTCTTGGTGGCGTTGAACTTCCAAGAGATATCAAGGCCCACACGACGCTGGTCGCGGTAGATATTGAATTCATTACGATAGCCAATACCATTGTATTGTATTATCCTACTATTGCAGGTATGCAGGATGTCACTTGCCACTAAGGCCATTCTGAGACTCTTGCTTTTCAAGAACTGTTTGCTGATGCGGAAATCAAGACTTCCCTCTGTCTTTTGTATATCAAACTCACTTTCATGATAAGGCTTTATACTGGCTTGTATGTTCACCAACCAGTCGTGTGGTAGGGTGAGGGTGTTGTCGAGGCTGAAATTAGAGCATATCCCTTTGAAGTTGTGGGTAATACCCATCGGCTCCAAGTCTGCATCGGCTAAGCTGAAATACGCCGTATAGTTCATCTGCCAGATGCCTATCTTTGGTGAAGCATTCAGTATTAATTGATAGTATTGTATCCTTGGTGTAGCCCTGAAATCCATTAAGATGACGCCTGGGTGGTTGATGTCGTCGAAGGCACTCTTGAAGTCGTTGTATCGGTTCCTGACATCATCGTAGCACAAGCCCATATGTAGCCATTTCCATTGCGATTCCCATGAGATGGCACTATGGGTTTGGGGTGGTAGGAAGGGATTTCCTGTGCGGTATTCATATTTGCCTGCATAGGTGACGGATGTGGATAACCAGTTGTATGGAGGATTCATACGAGCCCCTTCATAGGCCAATGTATGGTTCCAGTTCCCTGTCGCATAATTGAGCGAAACTCTCGGGACGAGCACATGGTAGTCGGGACTCATCTCGGCTTTGTATTGTCCGTTCTGCTCATAGCGGTTGTGCTCGTTCTGCCATCGTAGACTTGCATTAAGCGTGAACTTCTTGATGTTCAGACTATAGCTGGCGTAAAGCGACCATGTGGTTGTCTGTTGGCGAGTATAGTTGTCGGCTGAGAATCCGTTCTGTATAAAGTCACTAGTACGATCCACATTCGACACCTCCTCACCAAAGGTCAGACTTCCCTTAGGCACGGGAGCCGTGACGGTCAGCTTCTCCGCCAGAAGTCTGCTCTTGTCGTGGGTATTACTGGTGGCACTGAGTTGTCCATTGTCGTAACCACTCATCTCGTCCAAGTTTTGATTCCGATAAAAGTCTCCACTGAAGTCAAACTTCCATTTGCCAATCTCTCCAACATAATAAGCATTTATGCTATGCGACAACTTGGGTTTCCAGTTTGTGATGGTAGAGGTGTGGACATTATCTATCAATTGCCCATCCTGCCATACTATCTCATCCTGTTCACTATTGGAACGACTGCCATTGATATAACTGTTAAGCGTATAAGTAACACCAACGGAATGATGTTCGTTAATCTCCCAGTTCCATCCAAAGTCGGCATAATAATAAATGTTCCTATTATGCCAGTTCATGTTACTTTCGTAATTCCATGTGCTGGAGGCTATTAGTTCGGTCTGAGCGGGATAGGTCATCAGCGAGTTGCTTTCCGTTATGTTGCCTTTGGCAAAGAAGTCCATACCGTTGCGGGTACGGTAGTTCAGGGCTGCGTTCAGTCTGCCGTACCATTGTTCGCCCTGACGGTATGTGCCAGCAAAGTTGCCACTCCAGCCTTCACCAGCCTTGCGGACGGTCTTTAATCGGATGACTGACCTGACTTCAGCGCCATATTCGGCTCCTGGATTGGTGATAATTTCTGCCGATAGGATCTCATCTGCACGAAGGCGTTCTAATTCCGATTCATCGCGTACCTTCTTATTGTTGATGTATATCTCGGGTTTGCCCCGACCTGCCACACTACCGTCGCTCATCACCAAAGGCAAATGGGTAAGCATGTCGCTGACGGAGCCGAACTGCTCCAAAACCGTACCTTGAACGTTGGCCACCAGTCCCTTGTCTGTAGAATAGACCAGTCGCTTGGCACCTTTCACTGTTACCCCTTTCAGCGTATAACTGTCCTGCTTCATCTGGAAGCTGCCAATATCGCCCACTTCGCAGGTGTGCCAGATGGTTTCGTAGCCTATAAATGAACACTTGACGATCACCCTATAGGCATCTGTGGGAATCACGAAATCGCCTGCCTCATTGCTCACGCCACCACCAATGAGAGAGGAATCGGCAGGGCTAAGCAATGAGATATTGGCATAGGCGAGTGGTTGTTGGTGCTCATCCGTCAGGCGACCTTTCAGGTGGCGCTCCGTCTTGTGGGTACATTCCACGTAGTATCTCTCCCCGTCTCTGACGATGCGGACAGGATAGAAGCCTACGACCTTCATCAGGGCATCTTCAAGGTTAAGACGCTCAAAATGACAAGTAACGGTAAAGTCTTCCAGATCATTATAGACGAAAGATATCTCATGGCGAGTAGTAGCAGCGTTCAGATCCTCGAGCACACAACTCAATGATTGGGCCTGATAATTGCGAGTCAGTTTCTGAGCCTGAGCCATGCAAACTATTGCGCACAGCAATAGCAGAATATAATGTCTTTTCATGATGTTATCTAAGGGAATATCAAGGTTTCACAATCAGTTTATCATCCTCGATGACAAGACTCACATGTTCAAAATGGTTCAGGTCATCGACCACGCTCGCCAACTCATCTTTCTGCTCCCACTTATAGTAGAGGCGCAGTTCATGAGCCTGCTGGTTCTGGACATCCGCCACCTTATTATAATATAAGGCCAGTTCGTTGACCATCTCGTCGAGCGGCACATTCTCGAAGATGCGGGTCTGAGGGATGCTGTCTGAGGACTCAGCAGGTTGTTCGATCGCTTGTTGGCTCTGAGTTATGACTTGCGTCTCCTGAGCAGGAGATTTCTGATCCTCTTCGCCATGGCTTACGATATGAATGGCTGCGTAAGCGATGCCCGAGAGCATCAGCACACCAACTATCGTAGCCGCTATCTGCATCCAACCCCAGGAGCGATTAGGCGAGAAGTGCCTGGCCTCAAACTTCTTCCATTCCTCGTCGATAATCTCAGAGGTATCTCTTTCCTCAGCATACATCTGCTTGAGAAGTTGTTCCATTCTGTCATTCGATTCCATAACCTAACGATTTAAAATAGTCCTTTAATTCTTTAAGCGATTGAGACAAGTGATTATAAACAGTGACCTCGCTAATCTTCAGAGCGTCTGCAATCTCACGATACTTCAGCCCTTGTTGATAGCGAAGACGAAGAACGCTTTGGGCCATCCCTGACATGTGCTCGTCGATATAGCGATGAAGCGTATCCAATTGTTCCTGTTCTACTTGGTCGTCGTCTTCAGGTTGCAGGTCTGTGATGACCGCTTGTCCTTTCTGCTTGTGCACCAGCAGATTGATGCAACGATGACGGACGCTCGTCAACAGAAAGCCTTGAAGCGTTTCTGCATGCAAGTCCATGTCGCCATTCAGCAGTTGGGCAAATACATCGCTCACCACATCCTTGCTTTCCTCATCATCGCCCAGCATCTTACGGGCCAAACGGAACATTCCGTCGTAATGCTGCCTGAAGATGCCTTCGAACTCCCGTTTGTCAATCATCTTTCGCTTGATACTTTTACCTATAATACAATCGAACTACCCGTTTTCCTAAGCAAAAGTACATAAAAATTCGCATTCGATGTAAGAACCTGGCAATAAATCTGACAGAATGTGACAATTTAGGTCTAAGAGGTGGGGAATAGCTTTCAAATCGAAAGTAAAGAGGGCGGATTTTGAAAGAATTGTAAGTTGCACGAAGATTTAAGATTTTAATTGTAAGCAAATTCTTGCTTGTGATAGCAAAATGCACTACCTTTGCACTCGGAAACGAACAAAGCGAAAGCAAAAGTAAGGATAAAATGACAAAGTGTAAGCAAACTCAAACAAACAAAGGACTCTACCAAAGTGAATATGAGCACGACGCTTGCGGTGTGGGTATGATTGTGAACATACACGGCAACAAGAGTCATGAGTTGGTAGATAATGCACTGAAGGTGCTGGAGAACATGGAGCATCGTGGTGCCGAGACCCGCGACAAGACGGGCGACGGTGCTGGCATCATGGTACAGATTCCCCACGAGTTTATTCTGTTGCAAGGCATCCCAGTGCCCGAAAAGGGGCACTATGGATCGGGATTGGTGTTTCTGCCCAAGGACGAGAACGCACAGCAGACGATTCTGAGCGTGATGATTGAGGAAATCGAGCGCGAGGGTCTGACACTGATGCACGTGAGGGCGGTACCCAGGAATTCGGAAGTGCTGGGCGCAGCTGCCCGTGAGGTGGAACCTGAGATTAAGCAGATATTCGTGACGGGCGTTTCTGAAGACAAGGCCCCTACATTCGACCGTATATTGTATAAGGTACGCAAGAGAATAGAGAATCGCATCGACGACAAAGACTTCTATATCTGCTCATTAAGCAGCAAGAACATCATCTATAAAGGAATGTTGACAAGCGGACAGCTGCGACGCTATTTCCCTGACCTGTCGAGCCCTTATTTCACAAGCGGACTGGCGCTGGTGCACTCACGTTTTAGCACAAACACATTCCCAACGTGGTCGCTGGCCCAGCCCTTCCGCTTGCTGGCTCACAACGGTGAGATCAACACCATCCGTGGTAATCGCGGTTGGATGAAGGCGAGAGAGAGCGTGCTCAACAGCGAGGCATTAGGCGACATCACCGACCTGCGCCCCATCGTACAAGAGGGCATGAGCGACTCAGCCAGTCTCGACAACGTATTTGAGTTCCTGATGATGAGTGGTCTCAGTCTGCCTCAGGCGATGGCCATCCTCGTGCCAGAGAGTTTCAACGACAAGAACCCCATCAGCGAAGACCTGAAGGCATTCTACGAATACCACTCGATCCTGATGGAGCCCTGGGACGGACCTGCCGCCCTGCTCTTCAGCGATGGACGCTACGCAGGCGGTATGCTCGACAGGAACGGACTGCGCCCCAGCCGTTATACCATCACGAAACAAGGTATGATGGTGGTAGCCTCGGAGGTGGGCGTGATGGACTTCGAACCAAGTGACGTGGTGAGCAAAGGACGTCTGCAGCCTGGAAAGATATTGCTGATCGACACGCAGGAAGGGAAAATCTACTACGACGGAGAGATTAAGGAGCAACTGGCCAAAGCGCACCCCTACCGCGAGTGGCTGAGTGAGAACCGCGTACAACTGGAGAAACTGAAGAGCGGTCGCCACGTGGAGAACGGTGTGAACAACCTGGACCAGAAACTCGTGGAGTTCGGTTTCGGACAGGAGGACATCGACAAGACGATCGTGCCGATGGCAACAGCAGGTCAGGAGCCTGTGGCCGCTATGGGCAACGATACGCCACTGGCTGTCATCAGCGACCGTGCGCAGGTGTTCTTCAACTATTTCCGTCAGCAATTCGCTCAGGTGACGAACCCTGCCATCGACCCCATCCGTGAGGAACTGGTCATGTCGCTGACAGAGTATATCGGTGCCGTAGGTACAAACATCCTGACCCCAGATGCCTCGAACTGCAAGATGGTCCGCCTGCCACAACCCGTACTGACCAACACACAACTCGATATATTGTGCAATATCCGCTATAAGGGCTTTAAGACGAAGAAACTGGCGACACTCTTCGACATCGAAAAGGGTGAAGAAGGTCTGCGCCAGGCGCTGGACGACCTCTGCCACCAGGCTGAGGCAAGTGTGGACGAGGGTGTGAATTACATCATCCTGAGCGACCGCGACATCGACGAGAAGCATGCAGCTATCCCATCGCTGTTGGCTGTCTCGGCTGTTCACCACTACCTGATCAGTGTGGGTAAGCGTGTGCAGACGGCACTGATCGTAGAGAGCGGTGAGATACGCGAGACGATGCATGCGGCACTATTGCTGGGTTATGGTGCTTCGGCCCTATGCCCCTATATGACATTCGCCATCCTCGACGATCTTGTGAAGAGACACAAGATTCAGGAGGAGTATGCTACGGCTGAAAAGAACTACATCAAAGCCGTAGATAAGGGTTTGAAGAAGATCATGTCGAAGATGGGCATCTCCACCATCCGCTCGTACCGAGGAGCGAAGATTTTCGAGAGCATCGGACTGAGTGAGGATCTGTTGCGCAGATACTTTGGCACTGAGGTGAGTACCATCGGAGGCATCGGACTGAAGGAGATTGCCCGCGATGCGATTGCATTACACGAGGCAGCCAAAAAACAGGCACTCTTGCAGAACCAAGGACAGTTTGCCTGGCGCAAAGACGGCATCAAGCACGCCTGGAACCCAGAGACGATAGCCAAACTGCAACTGGCCACACGACAAGGCAGCTACGAGAAGTTCAAGGATTGGGCAAAGATGGTCGATGAAAAGGAGAGTCCTATCTTTATTCGTGACTTCTTCGGATGGAAGAAAGCTGCCAAACCGATTCCCATCGACGAGGTGGAGAGCGTGGAGAGTATCGTGAAGCACTTTGTGACGGGTGCCATGAGTTTCGGAGCCCTGAGCATCGAGGCCCATGAGGCATTAGCCTTAGCAATGAACAAACTGGGTACTCGCAGCAATACCGGTGAAGGTGGCGAGGACAATGCCCGCTATCACTCGGAGGTAGATGGTGTGTCGCTTTCCAGCAAGACCAAGCAGATAGCCAGTGGACGCTTCGGTGTGACCACAGAATATCTGGTAAACGCAGAAGAGATACAGATCAAGGTGGCTCAGGGTGCCAAGCCTGGTGAGGGTGGTCAACTGCCTGGCTTCAAGGTAAATGAAATCATTGCCAAGACGCGTAACGCCATCCCTGGCATCTCGCTCATCTCGCCCCCACCCCATCACGACATCTATAGTATCGAGGATCTGGCCCAGCTCATCTTCGACCTCAAGAACGTAAACCCGACGGCTGCAGTGAGTGTAAAACTCGTGGCAGAAAGTGGTGTGGGAACGATTGCCGCAGGTGTGGCAAAGGCTAAGGCCGACCTCATCGTAATCAGTGGTTCTGAGGGTGGTACAGGCGCAAGTCCCGCCAGTTCGATGCGCTTTGCAGGCATCTCACCAGAGATCGGTCTTTCAGAAACGCAACAGACACTCGTCCGCAATGGATTGAGGAATCAGGTTCGCCTGCAGACAGACGGTCAGTTGAAGACTGCCAAGGACGTTATCATCATGGCTATGTTGGGTGCAGATGAATTCTCATTTGGTACACTGCCACTGATTGTGCTGGGATGTGTGATGATGAGGAAATGTAATACGAATACCTGTCCGATGGGTGTGGCAACACAGAACCCCGAACTACGCAAGCATTTTGAAGGACGCACAGAGTATGTGGTGAACTTCTTCACCTTCCTCGCCCAACAGGTTCGAGAGTATCTGAGTGAGATCGGTGTAACGCATATGAAGGATATCATCGGTCATACAGAACTGATTGAAGTTGACACCACACATGCCACTGAGAAACAGAAGACCATCGATTTCAGACGGTTGCTGCATCAGCCCGACACAGACAAGAACCTCTATTGGGATCGTGGCGAGTTTACGAAGGTGACCGGTGTGACGGATGAGGAAATCATCAAGGCTGCTCAAAAGGCGATAGATGATTGTGAGGAAATATCGCTTGACTACGGTATCAAGAATACGGATCGCGCCGTAGGGACCATGTTGTCAGGTGTCATCGCCAAGAAATACGGTGAGGCCGGACTGCCTGAGGGTACCATAAAGATTAAGTTCAAGGGATCGGCTGGTCAGTCGTTTGGGGCCTTTGCAGTGAAAGGTCTTGATATCCGTCTCGAAGGTGAGGCAAACGACTACTTCGGCAAGGGACTGAGTGGAGGACGAATCAGCATCCTGCCTCCTGCCCGCTCGAACGAGAACTTCCGTGCTGAGGATAATATCATCGCAGGTAACACCGGTCTATATGGTGCCACCTCTGGAGAACTCTACATCAATGGTAAGGTGGGTGAGCGCTTCGGTGTGCGTAACTCGGGTGCCATTGCCGTCATCGAAGGTGCCGGCGACCACTGCTGCGAATATATGACTGGTGGTCGAGTGGTGGTGCTGGGCAAGACGGGCCGCAACTTCGCTGCCGGTATGTCGGGAGGTGTCGCCTATGTCTATGACCCCGACCACACCTTCGACTACTTCTGTAATATGGACATGGTGGAACTTGGTCTCGTTGAGGACTCTATCTCTCGCAAGGAACTGCTTGAGCTGATCCGTCAGCACTACCTGCACACACGCTCTGCACTGGCAGGACGCATGCTTGACAACTGGCAACAGTACGTGGAAGACTTCATCCAAGTGGTGCCTATCGAGTACAAACGCGTACTCGAAGAAGAGAAGATGAAGAGACTGCATGAGAAGATTGCTGACATCCAAAGGGATTATTAATGTTCAATGTTAAATCTTCAATGTTCAATAGATAAAATGGGAAATCCAAAAGCATTTTTAGAGATACACCGCCAGGAGGCTGGGTATCGTCCGATACAAGATAGGATCCACGACTTCAGCGAAGTCGAACAGACACTGAATACACACCAGCGTCGCGAACAAGCCAGCCGTTGTATGGATTGTGGAGTACCCTTCTGCCACTGGGCCTGTCCGCTGGGCAACAAGGCACCCGAATGGAACGACGCTCTGTATAAGGGCGACTGGGAATTGGCTTTCAAACTGCTTTCAAGCACTAATCCTTTCCCTGAGTTCACAGGTCGCATCTGTCCGGCTCTCTGCGAGAAAGCATGCGTGCTGAACCGCTTTAACCACGAGCCTACCACCAACCGCGAGGACGAGGCAGCAATCATTGAAGCTGCTTTCCGTGAGGGTTACATCCAACCACATCTCCCAGAGAGAAACGGCAAGAAGGTGGCAGTGATTGGTGCAGGTCCTGCAGGACTGGCTGCTGCCAACGACCTTAATCAGATGGGTTATAGCGTCACCGTACTGGAGAAGAACGAGGCTGCTGGGGGCTTGCTACGCTATGGCATCCCCAACTTCAAACTGAACAAAGCGATTATTGACCGTCGCTTGAGACTGATGGAGGCAGAGGGTATTGTATTTAAATATGGCGAAGCTATCGAGGATATGACGGCTGCCTCCCAGCAATTCGATGCAGTGGTCATCGCCACAGGCACCCCCACCGCCAGAGACCTGAAAGCACCTGGACGCGAATTGAAAGGCGTGCATTTCGCTCTCGAACTACTCTCCCAGCAGAACCGCGTACTCGCTGGTATGGAGTTCTCGAAGGATGAGCGCATCACAGCCAAAGGTAAGAACGTGCTTGTGATAGGAGGCGGTGATACAGGTAGTGACTGCATCGGTACAGCCCATCGTCAGGGTTGTAAGAGTGTGACACAGATTGAGATCATGCCCAAGCCCGTGGAGGGACCTGAGGATCCACAGAACCCTTGGCCCAACTGGCCTCGCACACTCAAGACCACTTCGTCGCATGAGGAGGGCTGTACCCGTCGTTGGAACATCAACACACTTGAGTTCCTGGGCGAGAATGGACAATTGACAGGAGTGAAAGTTCAGGAGATCGATTGGAAGCCCAACCCAGAAGGTGGTCGTCCGCTGATGGTGGAGAAAGGCGAACCCGAGATCATCAAGGCAGAACTCGTACTCCTGGCTATGGGATTCCTGAAGCCTGAGCACCCAACGTATCCGAAGAACGTGTTCGTATGTGGCGATGCTGCCAACGGAGCCTCGCTGGTGGTACGTGCCATGGCCAGCGGGAGACAGACGGCCCTGAGAGTAAACGACTTTTTAAAGGTAAGAAGGTAAAAAGGTAAAATGGTAATATGAGTAGGATTCCCTTTACCAAGATGCACGGATGCGGTAACGACTATATCTATGTCGATACGATTCACCATCCCATTGCCGACCCAGCAAAGGCGGCTATCGCGTGGAGCGACCGTCACAAGGGCATCGGCTCTGACGGACTGGTGCTGATTGGAGCATCTCCGATTACCGAGGCCGACTACTCCATGCGGATATTCAATGCCGACGGTAGCGAGGCGATGATGTGCGGCAATGCATCGAGATGTATTGGAAAATACCTCTATGAACGGGGCATGACGAAGAAGGAGGACATCAGACTACTGACGTTATCGGGCGTGAAGACCTTACAGCTGCATGTAAGTGATGGCATTGTGGAAAGTGTAACAGTGGATATGCTCGAACCCCAATTCGAAGACGAGAATCTGTTCCTGGTTAACCGTGGCGTAGATAAGGGTGTGTTTGTCTCAATGGGCAATCCCCATTATGTGATCTTCACTCAGGATGTGGACCAGGTAGGTGAGACCGGACGCATACTGGAGCACCATCCCGCTTTCCTGCAACGCTGCAACATCGAGTTTGCCCGTGTGGAGGATGATGGCACGATCCGTACACGGGTCTGGGAACGGGGCAGTGGTATCACACAGGCTTGTGGTACGGGTGCCTGCGCCACCGCCGTCGCAGCTGCTCTCACAGGTAAGGCAGGAAGAACATCAAGAATCTTCATGGACGGAGGCGCACTCGACATCGAATGGAGAGAACAGGACAATCACGTCTATATGACGGGCCCTGCTACCTTTATATATGATGGAGAAATTGAATTATTATAGTATTAACACCAAACACAGAAAGATTATGGAAGCATTAAGATTTCAGGTTGTCGGTGAGGCATTCAAGAAGAAGCCTCTTGACGTAAAAGCACCAAGTGAGAGACCTTACGAGTATTTCGGCAAGAAGGTCTTCAACCGTGAGAAGATGTACAAGTACCTGCCCAAGCAGGTCTATGAGAAGATGATCGACGTGATGGACAATGGCGCCCGTCTTGATCGTGACATCGCTGATGCAGTAGCAGCTGGCATGAAGCAGTGGGCCGTAGAGAACGGCGTTACCCACTATACACACTGGTTCCAGCCTCTGACGGAGGGAACGGCCGAGAAGCACGACTCTTTCATCGAACACGATGGCAAGGGTGGTATGGTAGAGGAGTTCACGGGTAAACTGCTTGTTCAGCAGGAACCTGACGCTTCTTCATTCCCCTCTGGTGGTATCCGTTCAACTTTCGAGGCTCGCGGTTACTCGGCATGGGATCCTACAAGTCCGGTGTTCATCATCGACGATACGCTCTGTATCCCCACCGTCTTCATCTCTTATAGCGGTGAGGCTCTTGACTACAAGGCTCCGCTTCTGCGTGCCCTGCATGCTGTGAACGTAGCTGCCGTGGATGTTTGTCACTATTTCGATCCTTCAGTGAAGAAGGTCACTTCAAACCTCGGTTGGGAGCAGGAGTACTTCCTGGTAGATGAAGGTCTCTATGCAGCACGTCCTGACCTGCTGTTGACAGGTCGTACGCTGATGGGCCACGACTCTGCCAAGAACCAGCAGATGGACGACCACTACTTTGGCTCCATCCCTGAGCGAGTGGCTGCCTTTATGCGCGACTTGGAGATTCAGGCTTTGGAGTTGGGCGTGCCCTGTAAGACCCGTCACAACGAGGTGGCTCCCAACCAGTTTGAACTGGCTCCTATCTTCGAGGAGACCAACCTGGCGGTTGACCATAACATGATGCTGATGTCACTGATGAAGAAGGTAGCTCGTAAGCACGGTTTCCGCGTTTTGCTACATGAGAAGCCTTTCGCTGGCATCAACGGCAGTGGTAAGCACAACAACTGGAGTTTGAGCACTGACAACGGCATCCTGTTGCATGCCCCAGGCAAGACTCCTGAGCAAAACCTACGCTTTGCTACGTTCATTGTTGAGACATTGATGGGTGTCTATAAGCACAACGGACTGTTGAAGGCCTCTATCATGAGTGCCACCAATGCTCATCGTCTGGGTGCCAACGAAGCGCCTCCTGCCATCGTATCTTCATTCCTTGGCAAGCAGGTAAGTGAGTTGCTCGACCACATCGAGACTGCTGATAAAGACTTCCTGGCTATGGCTGGTAAACAGGGACTAAAGATGGACATCCCTGAGATTCCTGAACTGTTAATCGACAATACGGATCGTAACCGCACCTCCCCCTTCGCCTTTACAGGTAACAGGTTTGAGTTCCGTGCCGTAGGTTCCGAGGCCAACTGTGCAAGTGCCATGATTGCCTTGAACAGTGCCGTTGCCGAGGCTCTCGTTAATTTCAAGAATCGTGTGGATGCCCGTATTCCTGAGTTCGAGAAGAAATTGGCTGGTACTGAGCACAGCGCTAAGTTCCATGCTATCATCGACGTGCTCCGCGAGGATATCAAGACCTGCAAACCCATCCGCTTCGACGGTAATGGCTATAGCGACGAATGGGTCGTTGAGGCAGAGAAACGTGGACTCGACGTAGAGAAGAGCTGTCCGAAGATCTTTGAGCGCTACCTCGACAAGGAGAGCATTGAGATGTTCGAGAGTCTGGGTGTCATGACGAAGAAAGAACTCGAGGCCCGTAACGAGGTAAAATGGGAGACCTACACCAAGAAGATTCAGATTGAGGCACGTGTGCTGGGCGATCTCTCGATGAACCACATCATCCCCGTGGCCACCAGCTACCAGAGCCAGTTATTGAAGAATGTCGAGAATATGTCTGCCATCTTCCCTGTTGACAAGGCAGAGAGGCTCTCGGCCAGAAACATCAAGATCATCGAGGAAATTGCAGAGCGCACCTCAGCCATTGAGAAGGGTGTGGAGGAACTCGTCAATGCCCGTAAACTCGCCAACAAGATTGAGGATGAGCACGACAAGGCCATTGCCTATCACGACAAGGTGGAGCCAAAGCTCGATGATATCCGCTATCAGATCGATAAACTGGAGCTCATTGTAGATGATGCACTCTGGCCTCTGCCAAAGTACCGCGAACTATTGTTCATCAGATAATTAAACAATGTTTATCCGATAAATTCAGACGACTTCTTTTTTTGGTTGTTTGAAGTTTGCGTGGGGATTTGACGCTGTGAAGCGTCAGGTCCCTTTTTCTGATTTCATAATTTGGCGCCACTTGAACCAGCCAAGGATGGCAATGACAACGTAAAGACCATAGAGGCTGGCCTTGAAAGGAATATCTTTATAGAAATACAGACCACAGGTGAACACATCGACCACAATCCAGATAAACCACTGCTCGAGGTACTTGTGGGCGAGAGCCCAGATGCCAACGATACTGAGGGCGGTGGTAAAACTGTCGAGCATAGGCACTGTGGAGTCGGTAAACGTGGTAAGAAACCAGTCCATCACGCCCCAGACACCCAGGATGAGCAGTGTCCATGGGAGTACGAGGCGGGAAGGGAAATGCCGAATGGGCAGAGCCTTTTTTGAAGCAGAGCCGCGGATCCATTTCCAATAACCATAAACCGTCATCGACAGATAATAGAACTCCATACCGCAATCGGCATAGAGTCCTTTTTGATAATAGAGTACGATACCAAGAGCCTGCATGAGGAAGCCCACAGCCCACATCCAGAGGCTGGCCTTATACTCCAAGAGTATATAAGCCAGACCCAGAATAGTGGTCACGATATCGAGCCAATGCTCCACCAAGAAAGTAATCATAACTATCAACTGTCAACTATAAACTATCAACCATACTAAAACCTCAATGTAATGTTACCCATCATGGTAAAACCTGCCATGGGGATGAATCCTATCTGGTAATAACGGTTGTCGTTGGGGTGACCATAGCTGTCGCAGATGGCAGAATAAACCCAACCACTGGCGGCATAGCGACGATTGAACACGTTGTTGAAGTTCAGTCCGAAGATAGCCTCCTTCATTATCTTCTTGGGTTTGAGCGTATAACTGAGCGAGACGTTGGAGACAGAGTAGCATGGCAGCGAACGGTCGGCATTCTCTGTATTGTCGAGATACTGGCGACTCACGAAATTGGTATGCCAGACAACCTGAATGCCCATATAATGAAAGTTGACAAAGCCATTGAGAATGGTAGAGGGACTGAAGGCCAGCGTAGAGTTGTCGTAGTGGATGGTTTTAGAGCCGTTGTCCCAATCCTCGACCACCTCGTCGAAGTCCTTGATGCGGTTCTTACTCAAGGATGCATTACCCTCGATGGTAAGCCATGACGTAGGATCGACTGCGGCCTGAAGTTCAAGACCCAGACGATACGAGTCTTTGATGTTGGTGGTGAGGGTCTCGCCTATATCGCTGACCTCACCCGTCTGGACAAACTGGTCGGTATAGTCCATATAGAAAAAATTGGCACCTGCACGGAAGATGCCTCCGTCGAAGGTATAACCCAACTCATAGTCCATGAGTTGCTCGGCCTTGGGGAAGGGATAGGAACCGTTGTCGGTAAAGTTGTTGCGCTCAGGCTCACGATGGCTCATAGCCACTGAACCATAGACACGATGGCCAGCAAGTGTCCAAGAAAAACCTGCCTTGGGATTCAGGAAGTCGTATTTTTCGTTGACATTGAGCTCCTGATTGTTGTAGCCGCTCTCACTGTCGTAGAACTTATCGTTGATACCATCCGTCTTATAGCCCACATGACGGTACTGGAGGTCGGCAAACACATCCCACTGCTCTGAGATATGGTAGCCAGCCTTCACAAACACGCTACCATCGAGCTTATGAGCATCGGAATCATAGTACTGATGGTCGCCATCCGACAGGTATTTCCTGCGCACGATATCGTTGGCCGCATAGGTTATGTAGCCGAAGTGGTTGCCGTTGAAATTCTGTAGCGAGAGACCTCCGACAACATCCCACGAATCATTCTTATAGTTAGCATTCCACACCAGACCATAGGTATGCTGCGTCAAACCTTTCTTGCGTACAAAATCTGTCCTTTTGATATTGTTACCATCCTCATCGGTAGCAGTAAGTCCGAACTTGGAGAGTTTGTTGTTAAAACGGAACTCCTCATAGTAGCCATAGCCATAGGTATAGTGGAGCGAGGCAGATGTGCTCCACTTGTCGTTGATATTCCACGAGGCAGAGAGGATATTATGGTTCTGCCAGAAGTTATCGGTGGTCTTGTCCCAATAGGTACCATCGGCCATCTTATAACGGGCGGTGATATAGTTGCCGCTGGCATCCTTGGCAAAGTTGCCGTCAGCATCGTAGGTCAGACTTTCATAGAGCGTGTTATACTTTCCGAGGCCGACCTCATACATATCCTTATAGTTGTGAATACCCGTCTGGGCACCATAGGTGCCATCCATCAAGCTCAGGTCGTTGTCGCCGGCCGTTACACCGTTCCAGGCCTGACCTGTACGCTCGAAGTTACCGATGTTCTTGTAGCGGACTTGGATCTTTTCATTGAGCCACGTAAAACCACCGTAGTAAGAGCCACTGCGACCGCTGGTACCATGAATGAAACCATCGGTATGCGTCTCATGGTAGGCACCATCGAGGATCCAGTGGTTCCACAGCAATCCTGTGGAGAACTTTCCCCCAATGTTATAAGTGTTGTATGAACCATACGAACCCGAGACCTCAATGGTGGGGACCTGAAGGGGAGTAGCCGAAGAAAGGGCCACCGTACCTCCAAAGGCACCATCGCCATTCGTAGAAGTACCCACACCGCGCTGAATCTGAACAGAACCGAGCAGCGAACCATAAGAGTTCATATTGGCCCAGAAGACGCACTGGTCTTCGGGCGAATTGAGAGGCACGCCGTCGAGGGTGACGTTAATACGGGAGTCGCCGGCACCACGAATACGCATATAAGTGGTTCCTGTGCCCAGTCCATTCTCGCTCCAGGCCATCACGCCTGGCGTCTGGGAGAAGAGGAAGGGCAACTCTTTACCTGTCTTTGAGAATTCTTCGAGTTGCTGTTTCTTGATGTTGGCCACTGCATAAGGCGCATTTTTCTGCGCTCGTACACCTTTTACCACCACCTCCTGCAACGACTCCACCTGTGTGGAATCGTAGAGAGCTGCCTTGTTTTGGGCATTCACACTTGCGCACACCAGCGCTGTCATCGCTAAAAAGAATCTTTTCATACCTAATAGTACCTTTAATTAATAAATAATGTAAAGGGGAACATGTGTATTGATTAAGCCTACTATCCATCCCTACGCCGGCATTGTCCGGATCAGGTGAGAGGGTATCATCTCAGCCCACACTCGTGGGCACCCCTTGATAATCGGGTGCAAAGGTACGAATTAGCGAGTAAATAACCAAATATTTCTTAAAGTTTCCTCAGATTTTTATGGTTTTATCGCCTACTTTTAAGATATGGAACTGCCCGGAGGATAGCGGAAGCGTGAGCACAGAACCTTCAGAGACAACACTCTGGAGAAGGATGCCCCGCATGTCGTAGAGCTGCACCTTCGTGCCAAGAGGTACTGACGACAATACCACCTGACCGTCGTCCTTATGCCATTTCCAGACAGGCGACTTAAAGTTCATAACACCATCATCGATATCGGTCAGTTCGATTTCTATGTTGACGGAATTCGATTTAGGCATAGTGAACACACACAACTCACCTTCGAAGAAATCCTCTGACGTGCCATTATCATTCTTCGTGGTGACGTGCCAACCCTTAATCTCCTTACCTTCTGGCGCCTCGGCCTCGAGGGTGACAATGTGATCCCTGAAGAACTGGCCATCGAATACACCCTTGCTCAATGGAATGCCATTGAAACGGAGGTTCAGCTTAGACGCCTCTTCCACAGACTGGTTAATGGTCAAAGGAATGGGACTGCCTTGCCTGTAAGTGCTAGCCAGATGCTTATAGAAATAATTAGTACGCTCTGCCATCCACTGGCGTGCCGAAGCCAGTTCGGCATCGTAGTTAAGCCAGGTGTCCTTGATGAGGGCACGGTGGTAAGGATATTCGGCTTTAATGGTCTCGTACATGGGATCCCATATTTCTCGCACACCTTTCTCGTTAAGGAAGTCGCCCATATAGATACTGCAGCGCTCAATAAATTCGCGATTCAGGTCGGGGTTTTCCATCATATAGCGGAAGAGCACTGTATATTTAGGTTCTTTTACCCAATAGTCGCCCACCGTATAATTGCAGAGCCAGTCTATGGCATTGACATAAGCCGGACATCTGTTGGTCAAGGATGGATAGTATTCCTGATTGAGTCCGAGGCCCCAGTCGGCATCCTTGGCCACAAAGCGCCAACGCCCGCCCTCAACTCTGGGGCGCCACATCACACTATTGTTGCCTGGGAAGTCCATGTTGCCAAAGAAAAGGTGGGTGATCATCAGATTCATGTATTCCACACAGTCCATCCACTTCTCATACTCCTCACGGGTATGTCCACGCTCGTTGTAGAACTTCCGGAATGCTTCGAAGTTTGTCATATCGCCTTCCTTCAACTGTTCCCAGTTCTCAATCATGTCGATGTCTTCCAATTTATCGAAATTGGCCCAGACGTAGTGAGAGGTGCTTCGTTCGCGGATGTTGATGATGCCCTTATATTGACCATTGATATAAATAATGGTAGGGCGCCAGGGCTGCCAGTCGAGATCGGTATAGGTACCCATCACACGCTGTATGATGGCATCACGCATATAAAGATAGTAGCAGTCGCCTCCGGAATTACGCAGAAGGATCGATTTCTGTACATCGAGACCAGGCTTCTGGTCAGGAAAAAACTCATAGTTGAAGTGCTTCGTGCCAAAACGCTTGTTGGCATAGAGAATCATAGACCTCGGCGTGTATTTGCGAGACGATCCACCCATAATACGCCCCTCGCAAAGCTGGTTGATGACACTCTCGGATTCCGGATGATCGAAGAACTCCACGTTCATTGGGCGACGCCAATTGAACTTATAGTTCTGCTTACCTGGTTGGTAGTTGCCTTCGACATAGATGCCGAACTTGGCATCGTTGAAGTAGTTATCGTTAGTAGAGATACTGAGCACGGGCAGTGTCATCTCACGAGGCAAAAGGATATAGCTCTGG
This sequence comes from uncultured Prevotellaceae bacterium, assembly GCA_902771155.1. The sequence continues at coordinate 95,292 of CACXVS010000003.1, read as the reverse complement.
GTGACAGAACGGGGCGAGAGCCAGCCATCACAAAAGAGTTTGGCTCGAACCACAGTGGTACTGGTAAGCTCAATGGACTCATTCATGTAAAGATTGCTGCTCCTGGTGGGCTCGGAGCCGTCCAAGGTGTAACGGATCAGCGTGCTTCGAGGAGAATCCTCGGGTACAGAGAGTGTGAGCGTGACTGACGACCCTTGTGTGATAACCCTTCCTGGCTCACTGAAGATAGGATCGCCAAGGATGTTGTCTGTTACCTCTCCGAAATTGGCCTTGCCAGGGGTTGGCTTCACCTGATACCCCCACTCTTCACCGCCATCGTCTTTTCTTCCATAGGCAATGTTGGGAGCTGGTTGCTTAGGCAAACCAGTTACCATATCGGCCACTTCCGATCCATTGAAGAGGTACACGTTGCACCCCTTGCCCGACTCCAGACGGAAGTCGGTATGCAGTTTCGTAGCGGCCTCGTCGCAATATACGAGTACACACTGCTTGGATGCTATTGTCTGATCGGGCAATTTCCAGGCATCATCGCTGTTGTCGGTAATACCCAGACGATAGCCCTTCAGGCTTACCGACGCATCACCGGCATTATACAACTCTACCCAGGAGTCAGGAAATTCATTCAGATCATCGATGACACCATCTACATTCGACTGCATCAGTTCATTAATGACAATCTGAGCGTTAATTGTTTCAACGCTCAGAAGTCCTGCAATAATAGCAAATAAAATTCTTTTCATTTTTATCTAATACCCATACGAGCCTCAACAACATTCACCACATAGTCGCCCAGTTTCTCGCACTCATTAATAAGGTCCATGTAAATCGTACCGACGGCATAGGTGTATTCATGGTTGTTCACATCGGTAATGTTCTGCGACTTCAACTGGTTGCGGTAGTTGTTGATCTCATGCTCTATATTGAACGAGCGGTTGACATCGAATGTCTCCTTACGGCCCAACATCAGTTTGTTCATCTGAGAAAGCGACTGGTCGGTCAGTTCCATCATCTGGTGGAGATGATCGTACTGCTTCTCAATAAAGTGATCCTCCTTGGCATTATACTTTCGCGAGATGGTACGAGCCATATTATAACAGGCATCGCCAATACTCTCCAGTTCGGAGATCTCACGAAGCATGGCACGGATCTTGGCCTTTGTCTCATCACTGAGGTGGGCATCACTCACAGAGTCGAGATATTTGGCTATCTCTAATTCCATATTGTCTGAGATGCCCTCATATTTCTCAATACGAGTGTAGAGCTTGTTGAAATCGCCAGCCTTATTATCCTTCTTGTTGGTAGCGCTGGAAGAGAGGATAAGCAATTCGCGTACCATCTCGAACATACGATGCATACGCTCTGAGAAGGCCTGGATCTCTTTCTGGGCTTCCAACACAGAAAGTTCTGGAGTCTTCATGAAGCCAGCCGTAATGAAATGCAGACGGAAATCCTCTTCCTCATCGACCTTCTTTGGCTTGATCACCCAACAAACGAAACGCTCTATCTGGGGGATAAACCAAATGAGAATGAATGTGTTAACCACATTGAAGGAAGTATGGAAAGCTGCCAGTACAAAACTCAGCTTAGCGGCATTAGCCAGGTAAACACTCGTCTCGACAGACTCCTTTACCATCGTCACGTCGTAACCTACCCAACCGCATACCATATCGATGAACGGACGGAACACGAATAAGATCCATACGACACCGAACACATTGAAAAACATGTGAGCCAAAGCCGCCCTACGGGCCTGAGTATTGGCAGAGAGAGCTGCAAGGTTTGAGGTAATCGTGGTTCCGATGTTCTCACCCATCACCAAGGCGATACCCTGATAGATAGGCAGCGCACCACTCGAGCAGAGAATCATCGTAATGGCCATCACAGCGGCAGAAGACTGTACGCAGAAAGTCAGTACGCCTCCAAGGAAAAGGAATATCAGCGTCGTCAGGAACGAGTCGGGATCAAACGAGGCAAAGAAGTCAAGCACAGCCTGGTTCTCGCCCAAATGCATCTCTGTACCCGTCATACGAAGAGTTCCCAAACCTAACAGCAGGAACGACAAGCCAAAGAGGAAATCACCAATATAGCGATATTTCTTCAGATATATCAGGATAATACCCAGGAAGAACGCAGGATAGATGGCACTGGTGATATCGAACGACATACCTGCCGACATGATCCACGCTGTCAGTGTTGTACCGATGTTGGCACCCATGATGACAGAGATGGCCTGAGCCAGCGTTAACAAACCAGCATTGACAAACGAAACAGTCATCACGGTTGTAGCTGTTGATGATTGTACCGAAGCCGTTACCAGCATACCTGTAAGCATACCCGTAAAACGATTGGTGGTCATGGCGCCAAGGACGTGTCGCAACTGGGGTCCCGCCATCTTCTGCAGGGCCTCACTCATAGACTTCATACCAAACATGAGAAGTGCAAGTGAGCCAAGAAGTTTGAATAATACCAGCATAAAGAATTCTTTTTGGTGAAATTTTGGCTACAAAGTTACAAAAAAAAATGAAAAGAGAGGGTAAGAACGAAGAAAAATGTTATCTTTGCATCAAAATTCACCTAAAACATCAAAAACAATTATGGAACAGACGATTGAAATTGTATGTAAGAATAATGGCAAGAAGATCGAGGTGCCAGTGGGGGCAACTCTTGAGGAAGTCTATAAGTTGACAGGTCTTGAGCTGAGACACGGCCCTGTCTCTGCCCTTGTAAACAACAAGGTCGAGGGTATGCACTTCCGCATCTACAAGCAGAAGGAAATAGAATTTCTCGACATCACCACAGCAAGTGGTTCCCGTGCTTACACACGTACGCTGTTCTTTGTGCTCTGCAAGGCCGTGCACGACCTCTACGATTCCTGTAAGGTAGCCATCGACATCCCCGTCAGCAACGGCTATTATGTCAACCTGAACATTGGGCGTCCTGTGACACTCGACGATGCAGGAGCCATCCGTCGCCGTATGCAGGAGATTATCGATGCGGCACTGCCCATCCATCGCCATGAAACCACGACAGAGGAGGCCATAGCCATGTTCGACAGCCTGCACAACCGCTCGAAGGTGAAACTGCTGAAGAGTACAGGCCGTCTATATACCACCTACTACGATATCGACGGTTATGTTGATTATTATTACGGTTCGCTGCTGACAAACACTTCGCAGCTCTACCTCTTCGGACTAGAGAAGTACTTCGACGGATTGCTCCTGCGCCTGCCCTCACGTGAGCATCCCGAAGAACTTGGAGAGATGACACATCAGGACAAGATGTTCAGCATCTTCAAAGAGCATCACCAGTGGCAGGATATCCTCGGACTACGTACCATTGGCGACCTGAACGAAGTCAGCAGTATGGGATACTCTCCCCAATTGATTATGGTCTCAGAGGCGCTTCAAGAGAAGAAAATCGCAAAGATTGCCGACGAAATAGCCCAGCGTAAGGGCATCAAGCTTGTACTGATTGCCGGACCATCGTCCAGTGGAAAGACCACGACATGTAAACGACTCAGTGTGCAGTTAGCCGTCAACGCCATCAAGCCCATCGGCATCTCACTCGATGATTACTTCCTGGATCGTGAGAAGACACCACTCGATGAAAAAGGCGACTACGACTTCGAGAACCTTCACGCCTTGAACCTTCCACTATTCAACGAACAATTGTCGGCCCTGTTCCGGGGTGAGGAGGTAGAACTGCCACGTTACGATTTCCCGACAGGCACCAGTCAAAAGAGTGGCAGGCGGCTCCGCCTTGGTGAGAATGAGATCCTCGTTGTAGAAGGTATCCATGCCCTGAACCCGGAACTCACCGCTCAGATTCCCAACGAGCAGATCTTCCGTGTGTATGCCTCGGCCCTGACCACCGTTTTGCTCGACAACCACAACTATATCCCCACTACCGACAACCGCTTGCTGCGCCGCATCATCCGCGACCACAAGTATCGTGCTGTCACAGCACAAGAGACGATTCGCCGGTGGCCCAGTGTGCGTGCCGGCGAGAACAAGTGGATATTCCCCTTCCAAGAGAATGCCGATGCCATGTTCAACACCGCTATGCTCTTCGAACTGGCCGTCATCAAGAGTCAGGCAGAACCCTTGCTCGAGGCTGTACCGGAAAACTGCCCTGAACACGCTGAGGCTTACCGTCTGTTGAAATTCCTGCGCTACATCAAGCCCATCCCCGAGACGCAGATTCCGCCCACTTCACTCCTCCGCGAGTTCCTTGGTGGCAGCTCATTCAAATACTGAGAGCATCTGCCCACATGTGAGCATTTTCTGTTTGTCGGTATTTATTACCTCGCTCTCGTTTGGGCGACCAGAAGCGCTTTTTACTACATCCCGATGTAGAAAGTTCTCCGCCCCCTTGAAAATAGTTCTACATCGGGATCCCGCAAAATCTGCGTCTTAAGGCCGACGGTGCAAAGATACAAAATTTTCAAGTCCGTTGCAAACTATTGAGCGTTGGCGAGTTAGCCAAAATGCCCGCCTCGCCCGCATACCTATTTATACGCGCATGTGAGTATTGATTTATGAATGGTTCACGACTGCAGACGGCGCTCGTCGAGCAAATACCAATCGCCTATGGAAATCTGCATATTTATCACAAAATAACTACATATATGCATTTTTTCTGCTTATTCTTTTGGTTCTTTCGCTAAAAATGAATAATTTTGCAGCCGTTTAAGAGAAAGTTAGTAATAAACCAATATCATTATGGCAGAGAAATTAGAAGTGAAGGAGCTGGAACAGGTCGTTGTCCGCTTCTCAGGTGACTCCGGAGACGGCATGCAGCTGGCCGGTAACATCTTCTCTACGGTTAGTGCCACCGTTGGTAACGGCATATCGACATTCCCAGACTATCCCGCAGACATCCGCGCCCCGCAAGGTTCGCTGACGGGTGTCTCAGGTTTCCAGGTGCACATCGGTGCCGGCAAGGTCTATACCCCTGGCGACAAGTGCGATGTACTGGTGGCCATGAATGCTGCTGCACTGAAGACGCAGTATCGTTATGCTAAGCCGGGCGCTACGATTATCATCGACACCGACTCGTTCGGTCCGAAGGATCTGGAGAAGGCCCAGTTTAAGACAGAAGACTATCTGGGCGAGATGAATATTGATCCGGATCGTGTAATCCAGTGCCCCCTCACCACGATGGTGAAGGACTGTCTGACAGATACAGGCATGGACATGAAAGCCATGATGAAGTGCCGTAACATGTTCGCACTCGGACTCGTATGCTGGCTCTTCGATCGCGATCTGAACCTCGTAGCCAATTTCCTGAAAGAGAAGTTTGCCAAGAAACCCGCCATTGCCGAGGCCAACATCAAGGTGATTCAGGCCGGTTGGGATTACGGACACAACACTCACTCTTCGACGGTAAACGTCTATCGCGTGGAGTCGAAAGAGAAGGAGCCTGGACGCTATATGGACATCACTGGTAACAAGGCTACTGCCTACGGCTTCATTGCAGCTGCCGAGAAGGCTGGTCTTCGTCTCTACCTGGGTTCTTATCCCATCACCCCTGCTACCGATGTCCTGCATGAGCTGTCAAAGCATAAGTCATGTGGTGTCATCACCGTCCAGTGCGAGGATGAGATCTCTGGCTGTGCCTCTGCTCTGGGTGCTTCGTTTGCAGGCGCTCTGGGTGTCACCTCTACTTCCGGCCCTGGTATCTGTCTGAAGAGTGAGGCCATGAACCTCGCTGTGATTATGGAGTTACCGCTAGTGGTACTCGACGTACAGCGTGGCGGTCCTGCTACAGGTCTTCCTACGAAGTCGGAGCAGACAGACCTTCTGCAGGCCCTGTTTGGCCGTAATGGCGAGAGTCCTATGCCTGTGATGGCTGCCACCAGTCCTACCGACTGTTTCGACGCCGCTTATCAGGCTTGCAAGATTGCCCTCGAGCACATGACTCCTGTTGTGCTGCTTACTGATGCGTTCATTGCCAATGGCTCCGGAGCCTTTAAGCTTCCCGAGATTGCCAAGCTCGATGCCATTAATCCTCCCTATGTCCCCGAGGAACTGAAGGGTAAGTGGACGCCATATATGCGCGCTGAGAATGGTACTCGCTACTGGGCAGTTCCCGGTCGTGAAGGTTTTGCTCATATCCTGGGTGGTCTGGAGAAGGACTCCAACACAGGTGCCATTTCAACCAATCCTGAGAACCACGACCTGATGACACGTCTGCGCCAGCAGAAGATTGCCAATATCCAGGTGCCTGATCTCGAAATCGAAGGCGATGTAGAGAATGCCGACCTGCTGATTGTAGGCTTTGGCTCTACCTACGGTCATCTGCACTCTGCTATGGACGAGCTCCGCGCCAAAGGTTACAAAGTGGCCCAGACCCACTTCAAGTATCTGAACCCACTGCCCAAGAACACTGCCGAGGTGCTCTCTAAATATAATAAGGTGGTGGTGGCTGAACAGAACATGGGTCAGCTCGCAGCTTACCTTCGCATGAAGGTCGATAACTTTGTACCTGCACAATTCAACCAGGTGAAGGGTCAGCCTTTCGTGGTAGAAGAGTTAGTCAACGCATTCGAAGAGATAATTAAAAAATAAACACAGAGATACAGAGATACAGAGTTATTGAAAATCTCTGTGACTTTGTACCTCTGTGTTGAAAAAAGAAAGATAATTATGGAATATACAGCACAAGATTTCAAGAAAGGCCAGCCTCGTTGGTGCCCTGGTTGCGGCGACCACTTCTTCCTGGCTTCACTCCATAAAGCTATGGCCGAAATCGGCGTAGCTCCTGAGAACGTAGCAGTCATCAGCGGTATCGGCTGTTCAAGCCGTCTGCCTCACTACATGGCTACCTATGGTATGAACACCATCCATGGTCGTGCTGCTGCCATCGCTACAGGTGCAAAGGTTGCTAACCCTGACCTTACCGTATGGCAGGTATCAGGTGATGGCGATGGTCTGGCTATCGGCGGTAACCACTTTATCCATGCCAACCGTCGTAATATCGACCTCAATATGATTCTGCTCAACAACCGCATTTACGGATTGACCAAGGGTCAGTACTCTCCTACCTCACCTCGTGGCTTCGTGTCTAAGTCAAGTCCTTACGGCACCGTAGAGGACCCCTTCCGTCCTGCCGAGCTCTGTTTCGGTGCACGCGGTCATTTCTTCGCACGCTGTGTGGCCACCGATGCCAAGGGGACTGTAGAGGTTCTGAAGGCTGCCTACGAGCACAAGGGGGCCAGTGTCACAGAAGTTCTGCAGAACTGCGTGATCTTCAACGACCACTGTCACGATGTGGTTTACAACAACGAGGGTCGTAAGAAGAACGCCATCTACGTCAAGCACGGCGAGAAACTGGTATTCGGCGAGAACAATGAGTTCGGACTCGTACAGCAGGGCTTCGGTCTGAAAGTTGTCGAGATTGGCAAAGACGGTTACACCATCGATGACGTACTCGTTCACGATGCCCACTGCGAGGACAACACCTTGCAGCTGAAGCTCGCTATGATGACCCCTGAGGACGGATTCCCCATCGCCCTTGGTGTCATTCGCGACGTGGAGGCACCCACCTACAACGATGCCGTTCATGCTCAACTTGCAGAGGTCAGCTCTCAGAAGAAATATCACAACTTTACCGAATTACTCGAGACCAACGATATTTGGGAAGTACGTGAGTGAACTCTTACTAAGCAACTTTTTGTAAACTCCACATGTCAATCACCCCTTAGGCTTAAGGCTTAAGGGGTGAATTTGTGTAATTATACACTCATTATTCAAATTAATTAAGAATTAAGCAGTTAGAGTTTAGAAAATAGTTTGTAATTTTGCAGGCGTTTTCGGAAACCTAATTAAAATCAAGAGATATGTTTCATATTTATGAAGGCTTTCATCTGGTAGAGACCTACCACAAGATGCGTCACCAGCGAAAGTATCACCCAGAAGACAGCACCAAGCGTCTTATCAAAATTGCCCTCGTGGCCTTAGTTACCCTCGTGCTCTGGAATATGCCTACAGAGTGGTACGGCATTCAGAACCTGACCACTATCCAGCAGCGAATCATCGCCATCTTCGCGTTTGCCACACTGATGTGGATCCTCGAGATTGTATCATCCTGGGCTACTTCGGTAGCCATCATTGTGCTGATGCTCCTGTTCTGTACGGATAGCGGTATCCTACCGATGGTCAACGAGGAGGAGGTGGGAAAAGTCCTCTCCTACAAAGGCGTAATGGCTTCGTTTGCCGACCCTGTCATCATGCTGTTCATTGGCGGTTTCGTGCTTGCTATTGCGGCTACGAAGACCGGGCTTGATGCCCAATTGGCTAAAGTGCTGCTGAAGCCTTTCGGTACGAGGAGTGAGATGGTGCTGCTTGGTTTCCTGTTGGTTACAGGCCTGTTCTCAATGTTTGTATCTAATACAGCTACCGCAGCTATGATGCTGACATTCCTAACCCCGGTATTCCGTCAGCTGCCCCCAGAGGGTAAGGGGCGTATAGCCTTGGCAATGTCTATCCCTGTAGCTGCCAACCTTGGTGGTATGGGAACGCCTATTGGAACGCCTCCAAACAATATCGCCCTGAAATACCTGAACGATCCTGAGGGTCTGAATCTTGGCCTTGGCTTCGGACAGTGGATGATGTTTATGTTCCCACTCGTCGTTGTGCTGCTGTTTATAAGCTGGCGTTTACTTCTGAAGTTCTTCCCCTTCACGCAGAAGACAGTAGAACTGAAGATCGATGGTGGTATGGAGAAGAACATCCAGTCGTGGGTGGTTGTCGTAACATTCATCGTTACCATCCTACTCTGGCTGTCTGACCGTTTTACGGGTATCTGTATCTTCGCTCTGACAGGTGTCATCAACAAGCGCGACCTGGAGCAGATCAACTGGAGTGTCATCTGGATGGTGGCTGGTGGCTTCGCCCTTGGTTACGGTCTGAACGCCTCGGGTCTTGCAGCCAATGCTGTAGAGAGCATCCCCTTCGGTGAATTCTCACCACTGCTCATCTTGATTCTCGGCGGTGGCATCTGCTACCTGCTCTCAAACTTCATCTCCAACTCCGCTACAGCTGCCCTGCTGATGCCTATTCTGGCTATCGTCTGCGGAGCCATGGGCGACAAGCTTGCTCCTATCGGTGGTACAGGTACTGTCCTGATTGGTGTGGCCATCGCCGCATCGTCGGCCATGATCCTGCCCATCTCGACCCCGCCGAATGCATTGGCCTTTGCCACAGGCTATGTAAAACAGAGCGACATGTCGAAGATCGGTATCATCATGGGTATCATCTCGATGATACTTGGTTTCGGCCTCGTCTATCTCATGGGAACGCTCCACCTGATTTAAGAATGGCTGTTCGACCTGTTACGGCTGGGGATTAAAGATTCTTCCGGATAGTAAGGATATTCATATCGTTCTCACGACGGTATTCAAGGGCATCACTCATTTGGCGCATGTAGTGGACACCCAGCCCGCCAACCTTACGTTCAAGGCCCGGGACATCCAAATTGGGATCAGGAACGGTTGTGGGATTGAAAGGCTTGCCGTCGTCTGTGATGGTGACACTCAGATATCCATCGTTGGCAGTAGCCGTCAGTATGATTTTTGTGGCTCCGCTATAGTCGATGATGTTGCCTATCGCCTCCTCTATTATCAGACGTAAGTGACCTGCCTCTTTGCTCTTGAGGCAGGCATCTTCGGCCAATGTCTTTATATACGCCGTCATGCGTGGATAATCATCCTTTGAGGCCTTCAGTGTGATGGTGGTTGGATCCTGGCGCAGAATGGCGAGCATGGTCATATCGTCGCTCTGTTCAGCATCGCCAACGAAGGCTTCCACTGCCTCATGCATCCGATTGATTAACGATAGAGGCGACAAGTTGCTATCGGCCTTGGCTTTACGAGCCGTTTCGTAAACCCTCTCTCGCTTAAACATCTTGTTGCTGGCATCCATGGCCTCATTCAGTCCGTCGGTAAAAAGGAAAAGGATGGTGCCAGGCTCCAACACGGCTTCCAGTGCCTGATAGTGGGCATCAACGAAAGAGCCCACAGGGAAGGCAGGAAGAAACGGTAACTCCACAGCATCATCGGCAATCACCACCGGGGGCTCATGGCCTGCAGAACAGTAACGCAGTTTGCCCGACATCAACTCCAGAATACCTACGAAGAGTGTCACAAACAAATCGGTGCTATAATCGCTCATGATCTGATTGATGCGAGAGATAATGACCTCCGGCTTGTCATTGCGGGCTGAATAAGCTCGGAAGAGACTCTTGGTAACCGTCATCAGCATAGCGGCAGACACGCCTTTTCCCAACACATCGCCCACACAGAAGAACAATTTCCCGTCTCTGAAGAAGAAGTCGAAAAGGTCGCCACCAACAGCTTTAGCTGGCTTCAGACTACCGTAAATGCGAACATCATTGCGCTCAGGGAACGTACTGGGCAGCATCGCCATCTGAATCTTATTGGCAATGCTGAGCTCGCTCTCCATCGATGCCTTTTCGGCTGTCGTGGTCTTCAACTGCTCGATATACGATGCCAGCGACTGCTGCATATTGCCGAACGAGTCGCGCAGTTGCCTCACCTCATCGTTGTGACGAATGGTGGGCAGAGGTGTGTTGAAGTTACCCTTAGCCACTTCATCTGCACTTTTTGCCAGGAAGTGAAGGGGCTTAGTGGAATGGCGGATATATACACGGCATATCCAATAGACCACCTGCACACCGATAAGGATGAGGCCGAAGAGAATAAAGCCGAGAGCATACCCAGGGGTACGGAGGTTTTTCATGGGGACGGCAACAACCATGGACCAATCGGTATAGTCGATGGCGTGGTAGAGCACCAGCGACATCTGGCCGTCAACTTTCATGTAGGACGTACCCTTCTTGCCTTCTTTTATCTGCCGACAGACATAGTCATCAAGCGTGTCAGGTGTTGCTACAGCATTATCGAAGAAATTATCATTCATGATACGGTTTTCTTCGTCATGCAGGATATAATGTCCATTATGGCTGACTATAAAGGTGTTGAATTGAGTGTCTGCGTCGCTCTCCTCTAAATCCAACATTCCTGTCTTATTGCTTTTCTTTTCTATAACTCGTACCTTCTTCAGTAGCCAATCCCAGGATATATCGGCACCAAGAACGCCTACCTTACGACCCTCCTTATCACGAATAGGCTGTATGTATGTCACCACCATCTGCTTGGCTCCTGAATCATCATAATAAGGATCCATAAATATGCCCTGGTCAGACTTCAATCCTCTCTGATACCACTCTTCCTTGAAATAGTCGTGCTGAGCCGAGCCTATTTGTAACAATTCCGATGGTTTGTCTTTCCCATGGTTGATGACATAAGGTTCAAACCACCGTCCCTTCTGCGGATAGAAATAAGGTTCAAAGGCGGCACCATATCCTAAAATATTCGGATTCAGCCTCAACTCTTCTTGCAGGGTAGCCATGACCGCTTCAGGCGAGCCAAGGTGCTGTTCCACTTCGTTCCTGACATTCCTGGTTGCCACTACATACTCCACCAACTCTTTTTCGATTTTCTCGTTGATGGTGTGCATGATACTATAATAGCGTACCTCCGTCTCTGCGTTCATCACATTCCTGGCCGTGAAAAAAGTGATAATCGCAATGATACCCATCGTCAAGAACACTGCATAGACGATGCGATGTGTCAACCGACTGGAGAACGAGCGGGATTTCTTGGTCATTCCACCTCCTGGTAAAGCGTCAGGAACCCGCCAATATGGAGAACCTCCCTCACATTCTTGTTCATCTTGGTGATAAAGCCGCGATGGCCGGTATCACGAAGATGCTTATAGAGATTGATCAGCAGGCGAAGACCCTTCGAGGAGATGTAATTCAGACGACTACAGTCCAATAGGATATCATATTCATCCTGCATATAGACGCGACTCAGCATCTTCTCCGCCTCAGGGGCCGCTGCATTGTCGAGGTCGCCGCAAAAGGCAATGGTCAGACGACCATCCTGTTCAGCAAATCTGATTTCCATATTCTGTATTATTTAGTTTAACCCATCCAGTATCTTCATGCTCATGCCGGCATCTTCTCCACGGGCAGCCTCTTCCTCCATCTTGGCAATCTCCTGCTTGGCATAGTCGCCGAGCCACTTCTGATAAGCCTCTTCGATCTCCTTGAGTTTATTCTCATGCATCTCATCGCGCTGGGCAGATTTCTCCTCGTTCAGTTTCTCCAAGGCCTGTTTCACCTGATTGGCAGTTTCCTCGGACTGATCTCCCAGTTCTCGGGTGATGGCTGCCGAATGCTCTGCATAGGCAGTTTCCATACGCAGCTTGCAGTCGTCGTACATGGCGTCAACAGTCTCTATCATGAAGTCGTGGCGTTCATCGTCAACCTCTGGCATGGTAAGCAGGATGTAGGGTACCTGCTCGGCAGACTGATACTCTTCTGTGGCTTCAAGCGTCATTTTCTCTACCGACTGCTTGAACTCAGGATGCACCATGGCGATACCCTCGGCAATTTGGGGCAGGTCATCTTCGAAGTTGGGGATGATCATGAATTCGTAGTCGTTGTCCTTGACCATCGTGGCACAGTGCTCCAGATTCAAGACCTCACCACTATTCACATGCACCTTCACTGGCAACAGTGAAGCCTCCTCGGCCTTGATGCATAGGTTTAGATAACGGTAGTTCAACGTGGCTACCAAACCTATATATTTCTCCTGCAACTGATTAAACTGTGATATAATTGATCTTTTCATAACCTATATATTTTACCATTTTTACCTTTTCCTCACTCTTTCGGTGCATCCTCGGCCTTCAGCTTCGCACTCAGGCTGCCGCCAGCGGCAGCTCCAGGTACGGCGATACCATCGCTGATGTTGCTTGACTTGAACGACGACTTGGCCTCCAGATTATCGAATTGTCCCTTCGGCGCCTTGAGATCGCCCTTGACCTCTGTCTTGCCGTTGATAGTGGTATCACCATATACCTGCGACTTGCTGCCGCCCACCGAGGCATTACCGCCTGCCAGTTGTACTACGGCCTTGCCATCGCCCTGCTGAGCCTCGAAGGTATTGTCGGCAAAGAGTCCGACTTCCTCTGACATCGCCTGCAGTTTCTTGCTCTTGATGTCTTTCGACTTGGCACCCACGTACATCTTCTCGGAAACGAGCGTCATTGTGCTGCCTGCGGCGAGCTTGTCATCAGTAAGTTTCTCCTTATCGACATCCATCGACTTCACTGCTACGGCCTTAGCGTTCATCGAGATAGAACCAGTGGCCTTGCCCTCGGTATCGGCGGCCAGGAAGTCCATCTTCTCCGCACGTACGGCAATCTTGCTGTCCTTGGTCAGAGTCTTTTTCTCTAGTTTGCCATCCTTTACCTCATAGTCGAGACCTTCAACAGTTAGCGTCTTCGACTTGATGATCACATCACCCTCGGCCTTGTATTCACCGCCAGTCATCTTACCACTGTCGTCGATCTTGATATTTGTAGGATTAGCGGTTGATAACTCGACGGTCTTAGCAGTGATGCTCACCTTGCCGTCAGCTGTCAGCTGTTTCTCGGCAAAGGGTTTGTCGTCGCCTTCCGACGCATAATCGATAGCTGAGATCGAGACATCCTTCGAGAGAATTGACACGCTACCCGTGGTCTCGTGCTGTTTGCCGTCGTCTGAGGGTTTGAAAGTAGAGATATCTACATTCTCGGTCTGTATGCAGAAAACACTACCTTCGACAAGCGCCCCCTTGTCATCGAGCATATTCACAGCCATACCTGGTGTCCTGACGGTAATGCCTGCTCCCTCGTGGGTATGGAGATTGCCATCGCCATCGGTGGTAGCCATCTCGATATGCTCGGCAGCAATAGTCATCGAGGCGCCTGTAGTCTTCGTCTTGAAGTCGTCACCAGTGACGATGGTGCTCTTCTCCGCCTCCAGCACCTTCTTCTTGCGATTAGCCTCTGCCAAAGCGGAGACCGTCTGAATAAACTCGAGTGAAGCCTGATAGATGCGGGGGAGGGTTATTTCTATCTCGTTGTTCAAGGCGTTGATCTCTATTGTGTTACTGCTACTGACAAGAAGGTCTTCGTCGTTCAGTTCTTCGTTCTTCTGTAACAACTCCTGCATATAACTGAAACAGCCATCAACGCGCTTCTTCTGCTCTTCCATCATTTTCTCCATGTCGCTGATCTGTGCTGTGAGTTCCTTTACGGAAGCCTCGATCTCGGTCTTACGGCGCTCGCTTGAGACAGCAGCTTCGAGTTGCATGTTACTGCTGGCATGGATGCGCACGCCACCGCGCCCGGCAGAGACTGGCCCCTCAGAGAAAGCATCATGGGCATCTTCACTCTGTAGCACGATGTCACAAGCCTGAGAGACAATCTCAGAGATATCGCAGACGACATTCTCCTGTCCGTCGGTGCCAGGATCAACGGCAATCTGACGGATGCTGGGAGCACGGCTCGTGATGGAGCCTGTAGAACCCACACCTTCAAGGGACACATTACTTCCTTTCACGATGACCTCACCCATACTGCCCAGCAGGTCACCACTATAATCGACGTTGCCGATCACAATCTCGGGGGCTGAAATGACGACGCGCTTCTCGTCGCGGTAGAACTTGCCCATATCCAGGCGGTTGAATATCTCGGATTTCATCTGCTGTACGGCAGACTTCTGCTCATGAATCTCCTCCAGGTCCTTCTGAACACTTTTCCGGAAGTTATCCATCACTTCCTTCCATTGGTCAAAAATGTAATTTTCCATCTTATTTCAGTTAAAAAACTCTTTAAATCACTTGAAATCTTCAGGGAATTCTTCGTCCTCTACCAAAGCATCCCCTAATCCGACATGTTCCTCTTCGTCTGCATCACCTCCCAATGCAAGATCCAATTCGGCTTGTATATTCGCATCGACTACATGGGGGACCGGAGGAAACTGATAAACCCCGACATGATCTATTTGCATCAATGCATCTCTAATCGGAGACATAAAGGCCTCAATATCCTGTTTGTCCTTTTCAAGGAGGTCGGCATTCGAGAGCTTACCCTTAATATAGTTAGCAACTATCGGTTTGACTCCTCCGTCGCCTAACTCAAAGGTTTTGCCGTCAGCAAACAGGATCTTGCCTTTCTTGGCATTGCCATAAGAATAATAATCGGTAACAGCTCTATGAAGCTTGAAATTGCTCCAGACGTTCTTAACCTCAGTTGTAAAAAAGTTACCCTTCTCATTCTTAATGACAGACAAGTCGTTGATTGTCAAACTCTTCAAGAACAGGAACCATTTCAAACTGCAGAGTTCTTCTTCTGTCTGAGGTATCGGTGGCACTTGTGCTACTTTACTGTATATAATATTACCAGCGTCATTAAGTACATAGTTAATTGCTTTCTGCTGGGTGAGGCCCCATTCTTCGAGCAAGTTCAGAGCTATCAGACGCTTAAACGCAGTCTTGTGTTCATCAAAATGATGGAATTGCTCAAGCACAACACGGGTAAGGCCTGCCCTAGCATCTGAAATCTTATTGCCTTTCTCATACATGAACTTATAGAGATACATCTCCTTGCAGTTGGCATTCTTGAATGCCTTCTGGAAAGTGCTGATATAATCATCGGGCACATAATGAGTGAGGAATCCGAACCAAGGACGAATAGACACATTTAAGTCGGACTTGAAGAGGTTTACCTCCCAAAGCTTACGGATGCTCTTCAACAAATCGTTAGCACACTCCACGATAGCAGCCTTCTCCTTCTTACGCTGATTGTAAATAAACTGAATCACTTTTCCTCTATCCTTACCAGAATAACGGGAACGGGTAAGGCCTCTTGTGAAACACCATTGATTAATCGTCTCCGGATCTCTTTCGCTCGTATGATCATCTATAAAGCCAAGATCGTCTTTCTTAATCTCTTTCGTTTCCGGATCCCACAATTTCTGCTGTAAGTCAGCATATCTATTACATACCTTTGGCCATTCTAATCCACGGTCAGAAGGATTAGAATAGAACTGCAGACGATTGATAGCGGCCTCAAAGGCTTCGCGCTTGGCGATACATTCGTTGTACTGTTTCTTGTAAATATCTACCAATCTGTCAACACATGGGCCAATCTTGCCTATCAGTGCCACGATGGCAGGGGCCATCTTCAGCGTGCCGTTTTTCTCCAGTATCTCTTTTGCCTTCGCCTTCGGATCCTTATAGAGCGTGTCGGGGAAGCCGGCTGTAGCACCGCCTGCAGAAAGTTTCAGGAAACGGTTCGACTTCACCTCGAGGGTACCCTCCTGCGGTCTGAATCCCACCTCCATTATTTTTCTTATTAACGACAAATCGAAAGCCGACTTACCCAATGTCAACAGTTTCTTGCTTACCCTCTTGGAAACATCCTGAGCAATCAGCAGGGTATCATACTCATCGCCATAGCGGCTGATGAACCTGTTCTTGATATTGGTTCCCGAGGTAATCTTCAGGTTATTACCAGCCTCGATACTGACATTCTTACCCTGAATCTTTACATCGCCATTGGGAGCGCTGATGGTGATACCGGTAAAGGCATTCATCTTTACGTCGCCCCAGGGTGACTTGATAGTAATGTTACGACCGTCGGTAGAGCCTTTGATGCTGTAGATGCCATACATGTCGCAGATCTCTGTGCTGCCCTCGAATCTGGGACTCTCTTTCAGATTAGCGATATTAATGAAGTCCTTTCCGGGGAAGAAACTCTGTGCCATCTTCAAACCGGGGTTCATACTGGCCATAAAGGCTGTTAAGCCGGCACCCGTACCATCGCTCACCCTGACACCATGGCCCTGGGGACTCATCATGACGGCACTGCCCAACCTCAGTGGTGTGGGTATTTTCTGGCACACGGCACCGACGACGTATGGACGCTCGACATTGTTGGATATATAATCCACAAGCACGGTTTCTTTCTTATAGTGGCGACCATGCACACCGGCACTCTTTGTGGCGGCACTTTGGGCAAAGTGAAGCCAGGGGGTGAGGTTGTCGTCGTCGGAGCTCTGCCAGTCGAACTTCACACGTACACGGTTTCCGCGTAACGGATCATCGACATCCATCACCGTGGCATGTTGGAGACCTGCCTCACGGATATGGCCCGAAGGCAGATAATAGGGATAGTAGCCAGGATAATCTTCAATAATAGTCACCTCTTCATTATCCTTCTCTATGACCCTACTATGCTTAAGCGTGGCTTTAGGCAGACAAACGACATCGTAACAGACTCTCTTTGCCTCGGGATGGTAACCATTAATCTCGGCAACGATATACTGTTCGCCCTCGACCTCAATGAACTGTCCGAGCTTCAGGTCGGGCCAGGTGGTCTGGAAATCAAGTTTCATGATATCACTACCTGCCGTTAGCTCCATACCCAGAATCTCGGTGTACCACTGGGCATTAAGTACGGGGTCGAATTCGGAGAACTGGTTGTACTTCGTCTTTTCTGCATTGTAATGCTCCTTGTTTTTGTCGGTGATATCCGAGAAGTACTTATCATTGAACTTTCCATTCTTGTCGGCGGCCTTCTTCGTCGCAACTGCAAATGCTATACCATCAGCTACTAAGGTATCGAAAATCCAGTCAACCAACGTCTTGTTGTTTGTGAGGAAGGAACTGATCTTGGCCATGGTGTACTTATCCCGGCCCATTTCCTTATCGGCGAGGGCGGTGATCTGGTTCTTCACAACTTCGTACTTATCCTTCTCCATCGGATTTTTGAGGAAGTTCTCATCAGCAGTGGCCTGTGGGTGAAGCTTGGTTTTCGTGTCCATGTCAGCCGTTGACTCCACATCGGTATAGCTGCGGCTCTCATAGTTATCGACCTTCTTCGGTGTGGCCTCTTTGTCGTAGCCGATATGTAGCTCACCATCCTCATAATAGAGGAACTCTCCCCAACGGTTGGTGGTACGCTTCAGGAAATCATAGTAACTCTCGTTATACTGCACAAGATAGGGGAAGATATGCTCCTGGTCGTCGGTGACAAAGTGCTGCATGTTTTTATAATTGACGGAGATAGAGGTATTCCTGTTATAGGGGAGCTTGTATTTTTCCTTGTTGTCGGTAATAATCTCGCTCATCTTCTTGCCCACGAACATCTGACAGCAATCCTCGATGGTGAACTGATAATCGGGGCTGTAGATCGACATGGTGACATAGAGATATGTCTTGGTGTAACGGGACGAGATCTTCTGTACATAGAAGTCAGAACCCACCATGTTCTCCTGATTACCGTTACAGTAGAGCTCTACCTGACGGTCGAGGAAGATGGTCTCGAGCAACTTACGACTCAGAAAGAGATTCTCACCCGACACCTCACCTGCTTCTGTCGAACCTTTGGCAATCTGCAACTCGGCTACGATGGTGTTAGGACTATACATCTTCTTCGTAAACTTGATGTCCTGGATATTGATCTGGTAACTGATGGTTTCGGAATCAATGGGTACCACCAGAGTAGCCTCACTTATGGTGGTACCTGTCACCATCTCCACAAATTTTTCCTTCTTATCAGCCGTGCCACTATAGGCATCGCCACCGAGGTGGATTTTTAATGTAATACTATTAGTACTTGTATTGGCATCTTCCATACACTATTCTCCTATCTTTTTAATATACGTACACACTCTGATGATGATTCTTCTGCTCATAGCTTATATAAGTGATCGACCGCAGCAGGATCTTCACGTTGAGAAGCAACTGCTCGTCTTCGCCCTTCTGGTTCTTTCTGGTGCTATATCCTTCTTCTATCCTGACGATATAACCATCGGCCACCATACCGTTCTCGTAGCTGGCAATACGGCCGAGCTCACCATAGACCACGTTGAAGAGGATCGAGAAATGATAATGTCCTCTCACGGCCAACTCATGATAGAAGGCCCTGGCATGACGGGGATGGGTGACACGCACGGTCATATTGAGAATCGTAGGCTTCGACTTCCCATAAGTGGTACCGTTGATCTTACGGTCGTGCTCACTATCATAAGAGAAATGCTGCAATGTCAGACTGTTCTCTTTCAATACGTTCAGTGGGTTGTCGAGGAAGTTATCCATCACCAACACCGCTTTCAGTTCATTGGATGCTAACCTTGCCATAGCTTACAGATGTTTAAAGATCTCACCGTCAATATTGAAACTCTCGGCATCGATGCCCAGCACCAGCATACGGCGGTTGTTATCGATGTCATATTCTTCACGCAGAGAGAAGCACTGGGCATTCTCGAAATAGAGGATGTGGTCGTCGCTCTCTTCGGGACGACTGTTGGTTTCCCTGCTCAGCACGATGCGGCCACTATTCACGCCACGGGAGTCGTGCCATTCGTAAAGAGCAGGACTATCCTTACCAGGAGCCACTACTGTTACTTCCACTTTCTCGCAACGAGGAGCGTCGGATGGACGGAAGTCGTTGTAGTCGAGTACAAACACGAAACGACAATCTGCTACCATAAAGCGTTTGGAGTAGCGTTTGATGCTGTTGTCGCCAAATTCTAATATTGCTGTCAATGCCATATCTAATTGTTTTATGCTTCAGTATCATTTATAGTAGGTTGGAGTTGCAAAGATACATTATTTTTTTTAAATAACTAACTTATTCACTACCTTTTTTTATTTTTTCCGCAAAGATATGAAAAATCTATCTACTGACACTGATTATCGGCACTTTTTTCTTCACTTATTGCGACTGGGAAAAGAAAATGCGACAGACTCAAGGGAAAGCCCAGGAATCTGTCGCACGGATCGTCAATAGACGACATTTTTATGACTCCTCGTCATTCAGGCGCATGCCTTTGCTATAATCCCTGACCTGAGGCCTTGGACTTTAGCGTTTGTCCGCTATCTTACGGAACGACTGCATCTTCTCACCGAAGCAGAGATCGCCACAGTCACCAAAGCCTGGCACAATATATTTCTGTTCGTTCATACCCTGGTCAATAGAAGCACACCAAATAGTAGAGTCCTCTGGAAGGGCTTCCTTCACAACCTCAATGCCCTCAGGCGCAGCAATAACACAGCAAACATGTATTTTCTTAGGCTTACCCGACATCAGTAAAGCCTCGATAGCCGCAGCCATGGAGCCACCAGTGGCCAACATCGGGTCAGCGATAATCAGCGTCTTACCCTTCACACTCGGTGCAGCAATATAATCCGCCTGAATACCCACCTCAGTATGCTCGCGGTTGATATACATCCGGAAGGCTGACACATAAGCATTGTCTGCACGATCAAAGACATTCAGGAAACCTTGATGGAGTGGCAATCCGGCACGCAACACAGTACCCAGTACGATGTCATCTTTCGGTAGGGGGATATCAAGTGTGCCAAGGGGAGTAGTTACTGTCTTGGGCTTGTACTCCAGTGTCTTAGACACTTCGTAAGCCATCAACTCACCAATGCGTTCTACATTGTGACGAAAAAGCAGACGATTCTTCTGATAATTCTTGTCGCGCAGCTCATACATGAACTGATTGATAATGCTGTTCTGTTCTGAGAAATTGATTACTTGCATGGCATTTATGTTTTAAGTTTGCTGCAAAAATACGAGATTTATTTAAAATTACCAAACATTTCTTGCGTTTTTTCCGCCTTTTTATTATCTTTGTACCCTGAAACTACAAAACGTACTAAAACGTACTAATATGAAAAGATTAACCACTACCCTTATCTTAACCACGCTGGCACTCTTGGTCAGCGCTCAACGTGAAGTAACTTCATTAAACAAAGACTGGTCATTCCACCTTGGCGACGCAGCTTCAATGCAGGCCGACTTTACCCACGGCACCGAGTATTTTACTTATCGGGCCAAGGCTGTAGGTCAGAATAAAGGACCGGCATCCATCGAGTTCGACGACGCTTCATGGACACACGTGGTTGTGCCGCACGACTGGGTGGTAGATCTGCCTTATGATGGTAAGGCCAGTCACTCACATGGCTACAAGCAGGTGGGTTGGAAATATCCGCAGAACTCCATTGGCTGGTATCGCAAGCACTTCTCCATTGACAAGAAGGATGAAGGCAAGGCCATCAGTATTCGCTTCGATGGCATCTTCCGCAATGCTCAGGTTTTCTGCAACGGTTTCTACCTGGGAACAGAGCCCAGTGGCTATGCCTCACAGGAATACAATGTATCGGAGTACCTGAACTATGGTGGTGACAACGTGATTGCTGTGCGTTGCGATGCCATGACCGAGGAGGGCTGGTACTATGAAGGTGCCGGTATCTATCGCGACACATATTTGATTAAGAAGGATGCCCAGCATTATATTAATAATGTGTTCTATGTCTGGAAAGATGGCCAACTGAACGTGAAAGTGGAGGCTACCTGCGACTATAAGAACACATTACTCGACCATGAAGGCAAGGTAGTGGCAGAGGGAAAGGAGACGCTTACCCTCAGCAATCCCCACCTGTGGAATACAGACGACCCCTATCTCTACATGCTCAAAACAACCACCATTGGCGGCGAGGATATCGTTTACACCAAGGTGGGTCTGCGTACACTGACTTTTGACGCCAAAGAAGGAGTACGCTTAAACGGACAACCTTTCCTCTTCAAGGGTGTCGATCTGCATCTTGACCATGCAGGTGTGGGAACGGCCGTTACCAAAGAGCTGTGGATTTATCGTATTAACAAGTTGCGCGATATAGGTGTCAACGCCATCCGTTGGTCTCACAATCCCGCTTCCGACATAGCCCTCGACGTGTGCGACTCGTTGGGTATCCTCTGCATCGACGAGAACCGCCTTATGGGTACCAACCACGAGCACCTCGACTTACTGAAACGGATGATCGTTGATCATCGCAACCACCCCTCGGTAGCCCTCTGGAGCATCGGTAATGAGGAATGGTGGATAGAAGGTAACGACAAGGGTGAGAAGATTGCCAGAACCATGATCGACTATGCCCGTACCATCGACGATTCACGTCTCTACACCTATGGTTGTAGCGGAGGTTTCGGCATCGTGAAACAGGTGGATATCCATGGATATAACTATATCGTACAAAACGATGTCGATAACCGGCACAGGGCTTATCCCGACTGGGTGGTCGTAGGTACGGAAGAGACCAGTGGCTGTGGCACGCGGAATGTATATCAGACCGACTCCATAAAGGGTTGGATGAAGAGTATCAACATGGAGGGTGAAGAGCGCTCTAATGGGGAGAAGAATGTTATCGAGCGTGGTTGGAAGTTCTATCGCGACAACATCTGGGCAGGAGGAGTATTCTGGTGGACGGGTATCGACTATCGTGGAGAGCCTAATCCGATGGTATGGCCCGCTACGGGCAGCGAGTTCGGCATCCTCGACTACTGCTGCTTCCCCAAGGATGAGGCCTATTACCTGAAAGCCGCCTGGACAGACAAGCCCGTGCTTCACATCTTTCCCCACTGGAACCTGAAGGGCTGGGAAGGTCAGGAGGTGGAAGTCTGGGCCTATACGAACATGGACGAAGTGGAACTACTACAGGACGGAAAGTCGCTGGGGCGTCAGAAAATCGAGAAGGATGGTCACCTCGTGTGGAAGACCACCTATCGTCCAGGACGACTCGTTGCCAAGGGCTTTAAGAACGGTAAGCAAGTGATGACGGAACGCGTAGAGACCACAGGACCAGCGGAGAAACTGAGCATAGCCACCAGTAAGAAGAGCTTGAAACAAGACGGAGAAGACATCGTGGTCATCGACATCACGCTCCAAGACAAGAAAGGCCGCTACGTACCCGATGCCTGCGACCCGATCCATGTGGCAGTACGTGGCCATGGAGAGATTCTTGGCTGGGGCAACGGCGATCCAGGCTACAAGGTGGAGGAACGTCCTCAGGGGACCGACAAGCGCGAGGCCACCTTCAACGCCTTCATGGGCAATGCCCAACTGATTGTACGTGGTCTCGACTCAACCAATCTGGCTGTTATGCCAACAGTCATCTTCCTTCAGCTGAATGACGGACAACAAGTAAGTGTAACATTATAAGAAACCCCATAACCAAAGAAACCTAATAACTGAAGCGATGAAAACAACAATGAATGTCATCAGAGCAATCCTGTCGGGCACCATCCTGATACTCTTGCTGACAGCCTGCAGCAAACAAGCGCCGAAGTATGTCATAGGAGTATCGCAGTGTTCAGAAGACATCTGGCGCGACAAGCTGAATGACGAGTTGCAGACAGGAACCTACTTTCACGACGGAGTAGAGTTGCGCTTCGCCTCTGCCGACGATAGAGACGAGAAGCAGATAGAGCAGATTCACCAGTTCATCAAGGATGGCATCAATCTGCTTATTGTTGCCCCGAACCAAGAGGCCACTGTCTCACCAGCCATCGATGAGGTCTATGACATGGGGATACCCGTCATCGTCATTGACCGCAAGACCAATTCCAAGAAATTTACCGCCTATATCGGTGCCGACAACTTCGAGATGGGTCGCCTGATGGGCGAGTATATCGCGACCAGGCTCAATGGCAAGGGACGTGTCATGGAAATAATGGGTCTGAAAGGCTCCTCACCCGCCATCGAGCGACATAAGGGCTTTTCGGAAACTCTGGCCGGCTATCCAGGCATCACACTGGTGGCCTCACTCCAAGGCGACTGGACAGAGGAGAGCGCCGTCAAGGCTATCAAGGACTATCAGGGCGACCTCTCGCAGATAGACTTCGTCTTCGGACAAAACGACCGCATGGCCCTGGGAGCCTCAAAAGCGCTTAACAATGCTACGACGAAATACTGCGGTATCGACGGACTGCCTGGTGAGGGAAACGGTATTGCCTGTGTCAGAGACTCCATCCTCGATGCCTCGTACATCTATCCCACCCATGGCGATGAAGTATTACAACTGGCCATGAATATCCTTGAAGGGAAGCCGTATCAGAAGGACAATCCTTTGATGGCAGCCCTCGTAACAAAAGACAATGCCAATGTATTGTTGATGCAGAATGAGGAAATGGTGCGTCAAGGAAACTATCTCAACCAATTACATGAGCGTTCAGATGCCTATTTAAAACTACTTGGCTATCAGCAGATAGTGCTGGTACTGGCCATTGCATTTATCTTCCTGCTGTTGGTATTGATAATTATCATCTATCGCTATTACATCCAGAAAGCCCGTATCCAGGAAGAACGCACACAGATGGAGCGCGAGCAACTGGACTTCTACACCCAAGTGAGCCACGAATTACGCACGCCGTTGACGCTGATTGAAGGTCCGCTGGAGCAGTTGAGCCAGACAAAGGAGGTTAAAGAGGCCGGTGCCGAGACAAAAGGACTCTTTGCCATTCTTCGTCGTAATACCCAGCAACTGACGCAACTTATCAACAAGATGCTGAACGTACAAGCCACAGGAAGCATCGACGACCTGACAGCGAGTCAGCAGGAGACTGTCCATGTGGAGAAAGCAGCAGAGACAGAAACAGCCTCACAGGAGAATCCGGAAGAGACGGCTACCGTGCTGATAGTCGATGACAATGCCGACATACGCGTTTACCTGCGCTCCATCCTGCAGGATAAATATCAGATAAACGAAGCCGCCGATGGTCAGCAGGGCCTGGCATTAGCCAACGAGATCGTACCCGACCTGATTGTCAGCGACGTGATGATGCCCGTTATGAATGGTCTGGAGTTCTGCCAGCGCGTCAAGAACGGTACGGCCACCAGTCATATTCCGGTGATTCTGCTGACTGCCCGCGCACTCAGCCATCATCAGATTGAGGGCTATGAGAGCGGTGCCGACGCCTATATCACCAAGCCTTTCTCTGCCGAGGTGCTCATGGCACGCATCGGGAACCTGCTGAAAAGCCGTCACCAGCTGAAAGATCTGTTTGGTAAGGTGGCAGGTACCGAAGGAACCGACCCTGTTGAGACACCCGCAGAGGAACTGATCCCACAGAACAAGAAAGAAGATGCTTTCGTAACCAAATTCCGCGATTTCGTAGAAAAGAACCTTGCCGACAGCGATCTCAACGTAGAGACGATCGGCGCAGAACTTGGTCTGTCGCGAGTACAACTATACAGAAAGGTGAAGGCCCTCACCGGACAGTCGCCTGTAGAACTGCTGCGCACTGCCCGTCTGCAAAAAGGCCGCGCACTGCTCCAGACCACCGACAAGAACGTTTCCGAGGTGGCTTATGAAGTAGGATTCACGGCTCCATCCTATTTTACTAAATGCTTTAAGGACGAATTCGGCATCAGTCCTTCCGACTTATCCAGTTAAGTAAGTTCGAGGAGACGGCATCTCTAAAAGTAAAACAACTTGTTTTACTGTTGAAGGAGGCATCTTTTACAACCAAAGAAAGGCCTTCTACGAAGGTAAAACAAGTTGTTTTACTTTTAAGGGTGCGTCGCCTTACGTCGTTAGCAGCCTTTTAGGTGGTTTTTGGAGCCGTTTTATGGCTCATAAGCGCACCGGAGGCCAGACACGAAAACTAGTAAATATCGTTCATTTCCTCGTAAATATGTTACATTGAAACAATTTTTGCACGTGATGAACGATATTTTTACGCCCCCTTACTATATAAATAGTACTTTTGCGCCAGTTTTAATTCACAAGAGTACTAACCAATTTAATGATTCAACAATGAAAGAAGCAAAAAGACTATTTCTGAGTTTCTTCGCTCTCCTTGCAAGTACAATAATGTACGCGCAGACGGAGATCAGTGGTACCGTGATCGACGCCACAGGCGAAACCGTCATCGGAGCCACAGTCATGGAGAAAGGTACCTCGAACGGTACGATTACCGATTTCGACGGTAACTTCAAAATTAAAGTGAACCCAGGGGCTACCCTCGTGTTCTCTTACATCGGCTACAACACGCAGGAACTTCCTGCACAGGACGGCATGCAGGTCACTATGAAAGACAATGCCAAGGAGCTTGCAGAGGTTGTGGTGACTGGTTATTCAACTCAGCGTAAGGCTGACTTGACGGGTTCTGTATCAGTCGTTGAGACAAAGGACCTGAAGACCTCGTCAGACACCGACCCGATGCGCGCCCTGCAAGGTAAGGTGCCCGGTATGACCATTACCAGTAACGGTTCACCTGTAGGTGCAGGTACCGTTCGTATTCGTGGTATCGGTTCATTCAACTCATCACAGGATCCTCTGTTCGTTATCGACGGTGTGCCCACAACGACCAACCTGAACACCCTGAACATGAACGATATCGAGTCGATGCAGGTTTTGAAGGATGCCGCTTCTGCTTCTATCTACGGTAGTCGCGCTGCTAACGGTGTGATCATCATCACCACCCGTAGCGGTAAGAAGGGCGACAAGGTAAAGGTTGACTTCTCTGCCAACCTGACTGCCCAGTTCTACACCAAGCAGTCGATGATGGATCTGGCCAACACAGCCGAGTATGCCACCTCGATGGCTCAGGCTGCCATGAACGACGGTCTGGATCCCGAGCAGTATGCCAACAACTACGGTCTGACACTTCACGCCGCCAACGGCACTCCCATCAGCGCCTACAACCCCGCAACAGGTCAGATGGAGAACTTCACCGTAAACGGTTTCTATGACGGCTATATCAACTCTAAGCGCACCATGCGTTTCAGCGATACCGACTGGTTGAAGGAGATCTCCCGCACTGGTTTCTCTCAGAACTACGACCTGTCGATCTCTAATGCCACAGAGAAGACCTCAGCTCTCTTCTCATTCGGATATAAGAAGAACGAAGGTATCCTGAAATACACCAATTTCGAAAGTTTCTCTGGCCGTATCAACACCAGCTTCAAGGTGAACAAGATGGTTACCATCGGTGAGAATGCTACGATCACCTATTCTAATCAGGTTGACTGCCAGCCTCTGGAGAACGCTCTGAAGATGGCCCCCACAGTGCCCGTTTATGAAGAGGATGGTGAGACCTTCTCTGGTCCTGTAGGTGGCATGAGCGACCGCCAGAACCCTCTGCGCGAGCTCTATCACAACCGTGACAACCGCCTGAAGATGTGGCGTATCTTCGGTAATGCATTCGTAAACATCGAGCCCATCAAGGGTCTGTTGCTCCGTTCTAACTTCGGTCTCGACCTGTGGTCGGAGAACATCCACAGCGTTACCTACACATGGCATTCTGATGTGGTAAACAACTCAACCCCATCGGCCAATATGGGTGCCAAGACTTCGGTTAAGTGGACCTGGTCTAACACAGCCAACTACAACTTCAACATTGGCGTTGACCACTCGTTCATCCTGTTGGGCGGTATTGAGCTCCACAGAGACATTGAAGACAGATCAAATGCCTACGCCCAGATGTTTGCCCTTGAGAACTACGACTATATGTTCCCCGATGCTGCCACTGGTACACAGCGTGCAACCGGTATTCAGGAGGGCTACAACCTGGTATCATTCTTCGGAAAGGTTGACTATAACTTCAAGGATCTGGTGCTTGCATCATTTACCATCCGTCATGACGGTTCGAGCCGCTTCGGTGAGAACAACCGCTACGGTACATTCCCCGCTTTCACACTCGGTTATCGTATCTCTCAGCACCTGAACCAGAGCTGGATCGACGATCTGAAGATTCGTGCTTCTTGGGGACAGACTGGTAACCAGGCCATCTCTAACTACGCTCGCTACGGCCTCTATGCAGCTACCTATGGTGGTGGTCGCAACGAATCGACAGCATACGACCTTGCTTTGCAAGGCAGCGGTATCTTCCCCTCTGGCTTCCGTGCTACCCAGGCTCAGAACAACGACCTGAAGTGGGAGACCACAGAGCAGTGGAACGCTGGTCTCGACTTCCGTTTCCTCGGCAGTTCTATCTATGGTACCTTCGATACATATATTAAAAAGGTGAAGGACATGCTGATTAATCCTGCTTATCTTGGTTCTATGGGTGAAGGTGGTGCCAGCTGGCTGAATGGTCCTAGCCTCCAGAACTGGGGTATGGAACTCTCACTCGGTTATCGCCACACGACAGAATATGGTCTGAAGTATGACATCAACGGTAACGTCGATTTCTACCGCTCAAAGGTAACCTATCTGCCTGAGACCACAACAGGTTCGTATGTTCACACCGCCAAGGAGAATCTCGTAGAGTCGGGCCGTCCTTATGGTTCAATCGTAGGTTATGTGGTAGATGGTCTGTTCCAGAACCGCGAAGAGGTTTTGGCCAGCGGTCAGGAGAATGCCCGCGTAGGTGGTCTGAAGTATGCCGACCTTGATGGTAACGGTATCATCAACGAGCAGGACCAGACCTGGATCTTCAGTCCTGTGCCCAACTTCTCTTGGGGTCTGAATGTGGATCTCGCCTATAAGGACTTCGATTTCAACATGTTCTGGCAGGGTGTAGCCGGTCAGGATGTCTATAACGACCAGAAGTTCCAGACTGACTTCTATAGCATCACTGATGCCGGCTCTAACAAGGGTAACCGTATGCTCGGTGCCTGGACAACCGCCAACACAGGCTCTGACATCCCTGCTCTGACTACCAACAACACTGGTAACGAAAACCGTACCTCTACTTATTTCGTAGAGAATGGCTCTTACGCTAAGCTCCGTCAGGTACAGATTGGCTACAACTTGCCGAAGAGCCTCATCAGCAAGTTGAGCATGACAAGTGCACGCGTCTATATCGCTGGTCACAACCTGCTTACCATCAAGAGCAGCTCACTGACCTGCTCTGACCCTGAGAACCCACGTTGGATGTATCCTAACAGCACCAGTCTGTCATTTGGAATCCAGACTTCGTTCTAAAGGAAAAAAGGGTAAAATAGTAAAACGGTAAAATAGTAAAACAAGAATGATTATGAAGACAATATATCAAGCAATCTGCGCAGGTCTGATCGTTTGCGGTACGCTTACTTCTTGCAACGATTTCATAGACGTTACACCTAAAGGTGTCATCAGCGAGGACCTGGCTATGAGCCAGCCTGAAGAGATGGTGACAGCAGCCTACGCCAAACTCGGTGACGACTGGTACACCTATCCGTTTAATCTCTGGCCATATGGTGATGTCTCTTCCGACGATGCCATGAAGGGCGGTTCGGGAACAACCGATACCAACTACCACCCGGTAGAGGTTTGGTCCACTCTGACAGCCTCAACCCCCGACCACATGGACGAACTCTGGTATCACTTCTACTGCTCAATTAGCCGCTGCAACCGTGCATTGGTATCTCTGGCAAATGATGATACAATGGACGCATCGGTAAAGGCCATCCGCGAAGGTGAGGTCCGTTTCCTCCGTGCCCACTTCTACTTCAAGCTCGTCCAGCTTTGGAATCAGGTTCCCTGGATCGACGAAGAGGTTTATAAGGTACACTCTGAGGAGCAGACCCGTAACGATGAGTTCACCCACGAGCAACTGATGGAGAAGATCGTTGCCGACTTCAAGGCTGCATACGATGTGCTGCCTGCACATCAGGCCGATGGCGGTCGCGCCAATAAGATCGCTGCTGCTGCTTATCTGGCTAAATGCTATCTGACCATGGCCTGGGGCAATGGTTACGAGGATAACACCGGTGTGAGCCACATCAATCAGGACTACATGAAGAAGGTCATTGAATATACCGAGGTGGTGAAGAACTCTGATTATGGCTACTTAGAGGACTATGGTGACATCTTCCTGCCTGAGTACAAGAACTCCAAGGAGAGCGTATTTGCTGTACAGCACAGTGACTATCAGGATGACAACACCCTCTACGGTCGCGCCAACTGGAGCAACATGCTGAATGGTTGCTGGCAGATGTGGTCGTGCGGATGGGACTTCCACAAGCCCACCCAGAACCTGGTAAATGCTTTCAAGACCAAAGACGGTCTGCCCATGTTCGACGACTTCAACAAGGAGATTGCCTATCCTGTCAATGGTATGCCAACATCTCAGAAATGGGATCCGCGTCTCTTCCACACAGTAGGTATGCCTACCTTCCCATACAAATATGAGCAGGAGTACACGATGACCACTGACAACTCTCGTACTCCGAACACCTACGGTTACTATGCTTCTCTGAAGGAAGTGCCACAGCGCTCAAAGGGTGAGACATTCGACAACCCCTGGCAGGCTTTCGCCATGAACGACTATGTGCTCCGCTATACCGACGTGATGCTGATGCGTGCCGAGGCTCTGATTGAGACCGGTAGTCTGACTGAGGCCCAAGAGATTATCAACGCTGTTCGCCAGCGTGCCAAGAACTCTGTTGACAAGCATATCAGCTACGCAGCCGACCAGTGCGAGATTGCACTTTATCCTGATTCTTACTTCAAGGATAAGGAGACTGCCCGTAAGTGCCTGCAGTGGGAGCGCCGTCTGGAACTCGCCATGGAGAACAGCCGTTACTTCGACCTTCGCCGTTGGGGTATCGCTTCACAGACACTGAACAAGTTCTTCGAGTCAGAGCAGAACAGTGTCTATGAGGGACAGACCTATGCACAGTACTATAAGGATGCCCACTATACACCGGGCAAGAACGAGTACTTCCCTCTGCCCTATATCCAGCTCTACTACGTACCTGGTCTCTACACTCAGAACAAGGGATATAATTAAATTGAAAGTGGATAATTGACAATTGAAAATTAAGAGTTATGAAAAAGATATCATTCATTATATTAGCGATGTTCGCACTTGTCCTGACCGCCTGTCAGGACAAGGACATCGACCGCGAGGCTATGAAGCTCAGCGCTCCCGATGCCACTCAGATCAATGGTTCGCTCTCTGGCGACGACTATACCTGGACATGGCCTCAACAGGATGCACAGATGCTGGTAACGATCTATCGCAACGGTACACTTTCAGCCAGCGAGACGGTCAGTGGCAACAGCTTTACCCATAAGACCGTTCCCACGAATGTTCCTTTCGAATATGTATTCAAGAAGTCAGATGGCACAAATATCTCTACTGGTGTTGTAAAGAGCTATACCCGTGAGGGTGCTACGAGCATCACCGGCGTACAGATGAGCCAGGTAGACAAAGAGGGCGGCTATGATGCGCTCGTGGAGTGGAATGCAGCACCCGATGCTACCAGTATTCAGTTCACGGCTACCAACGGCGTTCGCACTATCACCGAGACACTTCCCGGTTCTGCCACCAGCTATTCTATTAAGGACGTGGAGACTGGCGATACTTGGGAGGTTACACTGGTAGCCCAAAACGACAAGGGTACCTCGCTTTCTACATCAGCATCACTCCGTATCGGTAAGACCGCTATCGGATTCCTGAGCATCTATGCTACACCTGAGGAACTGGTTGAGAAGGGTGACGACGACGAGGCTTCAGCTTGGCTGTGGCTGCACGAGACCTATCCCACTGCCCAGTTCGTACCGTTCACAAGCATCACATCTGGTGACGTCATCGAGCCTTATCGCGTACTCTTCTGGCTGCGCGACCTGGAAGGTGTGGAAGAAAGCGACGTTTGGAATATCCCCGCTGACGTAGAGGCTGCAACACCTATCATCCGTGAGTGGTACAAGGAAGGCGGAAGCATGCTGCTCTGGAGCCACGCTACAGTATATGCCGGACATCTGGGCCGTATCAGTCTCGACGAGATGAAGAGCAACGACCACGCATTCGGTTTCGGCGAAGGTGGCATCAACGAGGATACCTGGAAGATGGCTGTAGAGCTGAATCCCGACCACAAGTTCAGAAAGGATCATTCTACTCATCCTATCTACAAGGGACTGGAGGTAGAGACCAATGCCGATACCAAGCTGATTGCCTTCAAGGGTCCGGGTTGGACAGAAGACCACAACTGTCTGTACTTCAACCTGCCATCACTTTGGACTGGCATCGGCAATCAGGAAGAGTCATGCTACATTCAGTGTACCCAGATCTACGGTGTCTATCCGCTCGGTACATGGGATAGCCAGATATGGTGGGTAAGCCAGATGAATGTTTGGGAGGCCCAGCAGGGTAACACTGAGTTCCAAGGCACACTCATCTGCATCGGTAATGGTGGTTGCGAGTTCTCGATGAAGAATCGTGATGGTTCGCCTGATAAGAGCGCACATCCAAGCAACAACATCTATCAGGACAACGTGCTGACTCTGGCTAAGAATTCTCTGGAATATCTGAAGACCAGATAAACAAGAATCCCCTATAGTATGAAGTCTATGCGAGTACTTAGACGAATATCCCTCATGATGGTAACCGCTGCTATGGCGGTTACCATCTTTGGCTGCTCGAGTGACGATCCCAAGTCGGATCCTCCCACTCCTCCAGCACCTACGCCTGAAGAGCCCGTAACGCCTCCGGAGCCAACGGCAGATAGTTATAAAGAACAGTATCGCCCACAGATTCACTTCACTCCAGCCAAGAACTGGATGAACGATCCCAACGGAATGGTTTATGCCGATGGAACATATCACTTGTTCTATCAGTATAATCCGAGAGGCAACGACTGGGGCAATATGTCGTGGGGCCATGCTACCTCTTCCGACCTGATACACTGGAAGGAACAATCCGTAGCACTGCAACGTGACGAACTTGGAGATATCTTCTCGGGCTCAGCTATCATCGACAAAGACAATACTGGTGGCTTTGGCGCTAATGCAATGGTGGCTCTCTATACATCAGCCGATGGCATTCAGCAACAAAGCATTGCCTACTCTACCGATGGAGGGCAGACATTTACCCGCTATTCAGGCAACCCTGTTATCAGAAACAACGACGACAACTTGCGCGATCCGAAAGTATTCTGGCATGAAGGCACCAAACAGTGGGTGATGGCTCTGGCTAAGGGTTGGCTACGAGGAATTGAATTCTATGGTTCCACCAACCTGAAGAACTGGAACCACCTGAGCACATTTGTTGTCGATCTGCCAGGACGTCCCAATCTTCAGTGGGAGTGCCCAGACCTTCTTCAATTTGGCGACAAATGGGTACTGATAGTAAGTGTCAATCCTGGTGGTCGTATCCTTGGTTCAGGCATGATGTATTTCGTGGGCGACTTTGATGGAAAAGAGTTCAAGGCCGATGCCCTCGACTATCCACTTTGGCTCGACTACGGCATGGACAACTATGCTGGCGTAACCTGGTCGAACACAGGTGACAGGAAGCTGATGATTGGATGGATGAATAACTGGCAGTATGCAGGTAATGTACCCTGTTCGCCTTGGCGCTCTGCCATGACGTTGCCTCGTGAACTGAAACTTACTGAGTACGACAATAAGCCTTTGCTCTGTTGTCCTGTGGTGAGCGAGATTGACAAGATAGCAGGCCAGTGGCAGACGGTCAGCACTGAGACCTTACCACTTGATGCCCAGAAATCGGCTTATCAGCTACGTTTCGATGTCAGTCTGGATCAAAACGCCACCATCACGCTCAGTAACGGCAACAATGAGAAGTTTGTTATCGATATTTATGCCTCAGAACGTTCATTGGTCGTACATCGTAACGCCAACTCTGGCCGTGCAGACTTCAATGGCAGTTTCTCCATCCCCTCGATGAAGGCTCCGTTGAATACAGCAGGTGATAAGGTGACCATCGACCTGTTCGTTGATCAATCGTCTATTGAAATTCTCACCAAGGATGGCACCCTGTCGATGACTAACCTTGTCTTCCCCCAATCTATCTACGACAGTCTGTTGCTCTCGGGCAATGTCTCAACGCAAGTCCGAACACTCAGCCGTATTTGGTAACTAAAAATCGTTCATTGCATACATTTTTGTTGCATTGAACGATTTTTGTTAGTCTTTGAAACATATCTTATCAAGTGCAAGGTGGAATCTTTGTACCTTTGCAACAGAAAAAGAAAATCATACACAGGTTTAGTTAGGTTAATTGGTTATGGAAACGGCGCAGCTCGTGAGAGTTGCGCCTTTTTGCTTTCCTGTAACCTAACTAATTATTTGTGTTCACGATGCTGGCTGCGTTTCTGCATATCAGCCTGATAAACTTTGAATTGATCTTCGGTCATAATCTTCTTCAGTTCGGCATCGTAGGCCTTCATCGTCTCCTCCATCTTCTTGTGATGCTCCAAATGTTTACCCTCTTTGGGAGGCGCCATACGTTTACCATCCTTTGGAGGCTCTGGACGCTGGCCCTTGACATCTTTCCCGTCTCTCGGAGGACGAGGCCCACCTTTATGACCATGATGAGGACGACCTCCATGAGGTCTCATCTTTTCTACATACTTGCTGTTCAGTTCGAGTAATTGCTTGGCCTGCTTGTCGTTCAGGCCATAGTCTTTTACCATTCTGTCTGTACGATGCTTAGCCATCTCAGTCTTATCGAACTTCTTCTCAGGGAGACTGCCTTGCCTTTCTTCCTGGGCAATGGCTGAGCTGCTTATCATCATCGCAGCCATCAGAATCATCATTATTCGTTTCATTTTTCTTTCTATTTTAATGAGTTAAACATTGATTTCTATCATCTCAGTTGCAACTATCCTTTTGACGCATCAAATAGAAAGTGGTTTAAAGACCGGCAGCCTTCTTTCTGCCAACGACCTCAGACAGACAGCGAACGGTATGATTTCTTCAACCAAAAGCCCGTAAGGTTACAGCTTTACACTTGAGATATCGATAAGGCCGTTTACAATGGCATAGATCGTAAGACCGGCAGGAGAGTGAATCTGAAGCTTTCGGGCTATGTTACGACGATGGGTAATAACTGTATTCACCGAGATACAGAGATGGTCAGCAATCTCTTTGTTCGACATGCCTTGAACCAACGATATAATTACATCTTTCTCACGATCACTAAGCGCGTCGGGATTCTGACCTGTTCCAGCCTTAAACACCATGTCGGATATGTTTCGCGTCACATCACCCTGTTTTGTCTGTTGCTCCAGACGACGGATAGCTGGCACAAAGATATAGTCCTCTACCATCGCATGCTGACGTAGCCACACCTCGTTCTCGTAAATATCGTGAAGGGTGGCTGTCAATTGGTTATTATGGAGTCCATCCTGTGGCAGATACTTAATAATTAACAGTTTAAGTTCGCGCAGCTTTTTGTCGGTAGCCCCATGATGCTTCGAGAAAGTATCCACGTTATAGTCATTGGCAGGATGACCGTCTATCAGAGACTGGACATAGGGGAACAATGTCTTCTGCTCATATTTCATGTGGCGACGTATCTCATGGGCATATTCGTCATAGAAGCGGAGGATGAGCTTTGCCAATGACTCACGTTCATCGAGAGACTCTTGCAGTTCTCGACGGATATAAGGCAACTGGAAATCTAGGAAATAAGCATGGCTGGCCTCCAGATAGTGCAACAGCGTGGGAACAGACAACAGTTCATCAGCCTCAAATTCACCATATCCGTTGATGTTATAGTTGACAACTGCCAAGAAGGTATAGGTATCCACACCATTATCCTCACAGGTTTCCTTTACCGTCTTGTCGCCAAAGCCAAGACTGATGCCAAAACTTCCCAGCATCTGCAAGAGGTCGTAATTATCACGAATTAGCGAAATCATCTTGTCGTCGGCCTCATACATCTTTTGATTTTTCATGTCCTTCTACCTACTTTTGGTTATCGAGTGCAAAGGTAGGCATTATTTTCGAGCTGTGCAATAATCACAATTAGGTATTTTTTGACGAGTAAAACACCCGAAAAGGCCTTTTTGAGGCGATTTCATTATTTTTAGGTATTGGCAAAGCGCTCAGATCTGACTACCTTTGCAGCCGATTTCGAACAAAGATTATATATCATTTAAGATGAAAAAACTTCTTTTTGTGCTTGCTTTATGCCTGACAATAAATTCTGTTAAGGCTGCCGAACCTGATACACTTGGTTATAACAAATTCCGTTTTGGTGGCTATGGAGAGATGGTTGCGAACTTCAAAGATTATGGTATTAACCGCTTCTATGGCCATAGTGAAGGAAACGCGAAACAAAATCACAACACCATTTCCATTCCTCGCTTTGTTTTGGCTTTCGACTATAAGTTCACACCGAAGTGGATTCTCGGTGCAGAAATCGAGTTTGAGTATGGAGGTACAGGAACAGCTTACGAACTGGAGAATACCGAAAACGGCGAATACGAGACAGAAGTAGAAAAAGGTGGAGAAGTGGCATTAGAGCAGTTCCACATCACTCGAATGATAATGCCAGAGTTTAATGTCCGAGCTGGTCATCTGATAGTGCCCATAGGTCTTACGAATGCACATCATGAACCCATTAACTTCTTTGGAACTTCAAGACCAGAGGGCGAAACAACCATCATCCCCTGCACTTGGCATGAAACAGGCATAGAATTCCTTGGCAAGTTCGGTAAAGGTTATGGCACTTTCGATTATGAAGCCATGATCGTAACAGGTTTGAATGCCAATGGCTTCGATCGCAACAAGTGGGTAAGAGGTGGCAAACAAGGGCTTTTCGAAGGCGATAATTTCACCAGTCCTGCTTATGTGGCCCGACTCAACTATACAGGCATTCCGGGTCTCCGCCTTGGTGCCTCTATCTATTATTGTGCCAATACAGGAGCCAACTCCGACAAACTGATTACCTACGATGAGATAGGAAAAATACCGGTAACTATCTACTCCGTCGATGCCCAATACACCAATCCATACTTTACGGCTCGTGCCAACTATCTGTCGGGCAATATCGCCCATGCTGATCAGGTGGGAGCAAAAAATGGAAGATTATCCAATAAATCAGGTTACAGCAGACTGACACCTATTGCAAAGCGTGCTGTTTCGTATCATGCAGAAGTAGGTTTTAATCTCAAAAGCATATGCGGAGGTGACAAATGTTTCCCTGTCATCTATCCCTTTGCGCAATATGAATACTATAATTCACAGGAAAAGGGAGAAGGGATGGATGTAATGGATGCTCGTTGCCAAGTGAGCAAATGGAACTTTGGCATCAACTGGAAAGTTCTGCCCAACCTTGTTGTTAAAGCCGACTATACTACTCGTCAAATAGGTACCAACAAGGTCTTCGGCAAGGGGATTTACAACAGCGAGAACGAATTTGGTATTGGCATAGCCTATATTGGCTGGTTCACAAAGAAATAATAATTATTCACTGATAATAACTATAAAAAAAGATGAAGAAGTTTTTATTTATGGTGAGTCTTGCACTCACGGGAGTCTTTGCATTCACCGCTTGTAGCAGTGATGACGACAAGAAGGAAGACAGCAAAATTGAGATTCTTGACGCTGAGTATGACGCCATTATCAATCAGTATGTCGACGCTGTAGTACTTCCTACCTACAATGATCTGAAGACAAAAAACAGTGCTCTCTATGAGGCTGTGGTAGCTTTTGGAAACGCGCCATCGGATGCCAATTTCCAGGCCGTCTGCAATGCATGGCTGGCTGCTCGTGAGCCTTGGGAGTCGAGCGAGGCCTTCCTCTTCGGTCCTGTTGCTGACTATGGTCTCGATCCCAACATGGACTCATGGCCACTCGACCAGGAAGCCATCGTAAAACTGTTGGAATCTCAGCAGTGGAACGAGATGGAATGGACAGGTGACTATAATGAGGATGATGAGGCAATTGCTGCCGCTCAGAATGTTCGTGGATTCCACACGTTGGAGTTCCTGGCATTCCGTGATGGTAAGGCCCGGACCTTGACCGATGTGGCTGCTGACGGAGAAGCTGCCAATGCTGTTTATAATGAGGCCAATGCGACAGCTTGGGCACAGTATATGAGAAATACCGCCCAGTTGCTGGTCAATGATGTGACCACACTCGTTGATGCATGGAACAACGGTTATGCCACTTCATTCAAAAATCACAATGGCGGTGATTTCACCAGTGGACTCAGTTGTATCGAACAACTTATCGATGGATGTATCGACATTGCAGGTGAGGTGGGCGATGCTAAGATTGGCGATCCCTATAGCCTCTATGTATCTGGTAAGACCAATGAGGCACTCTATGCTGTTGAGTCGTGGTACAGCTGGCACTCTCGTGACGACTACACCAATAATATCCTCTCCATCCGCAATGCCTATTATGGCTCACGTGACGGAAACATCAACAATCATTCCCTGTCAAAGCTTGTTGCCAAGTACAATGCAACGCTCGACACAAAGGTAAAGGATGCGATCAACACTGCAGCTGATGCCATCCAGGCTATTCCGCAGCCCTTCCGCAACAACATCAACTCTTCTGAAGCTAGGGCTGCTATGGAGACATGTGCTGATTTAGGGGATATTCTAGAGAACGAACTGAAGCCGTTCCTTCAAGATGCTACCAAATAAATAAGGTATAAAACAAATATTCCACCAAGCGGAGACGGACCAGGAAAATCCGTCTTCGCTATTGCGGTTTAAAAGAGGCAACCAGGAATTACAACTATATTTATGAACAAATACTTAAGGATTTCATTACTTCTAACAGGCCTTTTCAGCCTCACTGCCTGCGATGAGAGTGAGCAATTGGATGTAGAGGATATCAGGATTCCAAAAGGCTATGCTTTATCTGCAGGGACCTCAACTGGATTCTACAACTCCTCTGTTGCTTACGACCAGGCTTCGCGCTGGCTCTCAGGTGAATATGCTGCCCGTTTCAATGCAGGAGACCGTCTTTATGACAATGTAAAGACCTCGAATGAGAATGGGCACGGTGGTGGCCTGGGACCAGTATATGCCGGGTACAGCTGCGGTAGCTGTCATCGTAATGCAGGACGCACAGAGCCTACCTATTGGACTAGTTTCAAGAATGGCAGCGATGACGGCTCTGGCCCTTATGGATTCACGGCATCGCTTATCTATATTACCCGTAAAAACGGGACCTTCTTCCCCAATTACGGCCGAGTGATTCACGACCAAGCCATTTATGGCGTACATCCTGAAGGTAAACTGAAAGTCAAGATCGACTCAATGACCTATTCCTTCCCCGATGGCGAGGAATACACACTTTGCGTCCCTCGGTGGAGCATTACAGAATGGTATGCTGACAGCATTAGTCCTAATGACCTGTTCTGCACAGTCCGTGTACCCCTACGCCATGTCGGTATGGGACAAATCATGGCACTCGACCAGAATGAAATAGAAGCACTTGCGCACAAAAGCAACTATCCTGAATGGGGCATCAGTGGACGCTGCAATTACATTAACGAACGAGGCAGACTGCAACTCGGGCTCTCGGGTAACAAAGCCCAGCATGCCGACCTGACTGTAGAACTAGGATTCTCCAGCGATATGGGCATGACAAACAGCCGTTATCCAGAGGAGATTTGCGAAGGTCAGCGACAGATGGACGAAGGTTCTATGATGGGACTCGCTTACGACATGCTTGATGTAGACACAAAAAGTATGGAAGATGTAGACCTCTATATGCAAGGATTGGCTGTTCCAGCGCGACGTAACATCAACGATCCTGACGTTCAAACTGGTGAACAATTGTTCTATGAAGCTGGCTGTCATCTCTGTCATGTCACAACACTTCACACCAAAACACGTGGATCCGTTCTTCTGGCAGGAACAGCACTTCCGTGGCTTGGTGGACAAACCATCCACCCGTATTCCGACTTCCTGCTCCACGACATGGGATCGGAAATCATGGGAGTTGGTCTGAACGATAACTTTGTCAGTGGATTAGCCCGAGGCAATGAGTGGCGCACCACACCGCTATGGGGTGTCGGACTTCAGAAGAAAGTCAACGGACATACATATTTCCTGCACGATGGCCGAGCACGTAATTTTGTCGAAGCTATCATGTGGCATGGAGGGGAAGGTGAGGCTTCGAAGAATAGATTCAAGAACATGAGTAAGAAAGAACGTGACCAACTTGTACAGTTCCTATGGTCACTATAACTAATTGAGAGTTGAAAGTTGATATTAATAATATGAATACTAATAAAATAACCGCCATTCTGATGGCAAGCATGGTTTCGGTAAGTGTCCTTGCTGAAACAAAGACAAAAGAGATTATAAATGAGCCAGTGACTGAAGTCAACGAGGCTTCACAGTTGAATATGGACAACGGGGTGATTCCTATCGCTGACGATCGTGGTTTCACTCTCCAGAGTAACGATGGCAGTTTCGTGTTCAAACCTTATCTGTATATGCAGACAACGGCAAACTTCAAATACTATGATGATGAAGGACTCGACAAGGCCTATAATCAGGACAACGTCGCCAATTCTGGCTTTGCCATGCCCTATGCCATCATCGGCTTCACAGGTAAGGC
This sequence comes from uncultured Prevotellaceae bacterium, assembly GCA_902771155.1. The sequence continues at coordinate 55,313 of CACXVS010000003.1, read as the reverse complement.
CTTTGGTAAAATAGACTATAATGTCTGTGTAAACGCCGCTGCCTCTGGAGGCAATATTCTTCAGCAAGCTTGGATCGACTATGCAGTCAGTCCTGCACTACGTTTCCGTGCAGGTAAATTCAAAACGCCATTCACTCATGCCTATCTGACAACCCTTGGAGAGACTCTATTCCCCTCGCTACCCACTTCACTGACAGCCGTAGCTATTCTGCCCCACTCTCTGAATGCTGTCACACCAGGCATCGGCACCGGTTTTGATCTCGGCATAGAAGCTCATGGATTCATTGCCAATAGGTTTGGTTATGAAGTAGGTCTTTGGAATGGTACGGGAAGTGCTCAGAATGGTGCCACCAAAACTATCAGCGACGATATCCACATTCCCTCACTACTCTATGCAGGACGCTTGACTTATCAACCAAAGGGCGCTATGCCGATGACGCAAGGCAACCCCAAACTGCTGCATGAAGACAAGCTGCTGATTGGTATAAGTGCCAACTATAACGTAGAGTCTGAGAACGAATCAACCAACGATTTCAGGGCAGGTGTGGAGTTCGCCATGCTGAAGAACAAATGGTATGTTGGCGCTGAGGCTTACTATATGCACATCGGATTTACTGATCGTCAGAAGATCGATGACACCTATAACTATTGGGGCGGCTATGCTCAAGTGGGTTATTTTGTTCACCCCCAGTGGCAGTTAGGTCTCCGTTATGACCTCTACAATCGTAATGGTAGCAGTAAGGACGGTTTCCTGAATATGCCTGCAGCCAGTGTCAACTACTTCATCCCGAAGACCAACATCAAGCTCTCCGCGATGTATCAGTTTACTGGACGCACAGGCCACGAGACTCAACTTGACCGTGATCTCGACGATCTCGGCATCTGCACCCATATGGCACAAATAATGCTTCAATACGCCTTCTGACATGAGAAAGATATCATCTATAGTCCTTTTGGTTTTCGCATTCTTCCTGTCCTCTGCTTGCGACGACGGACGAATCTACCCTGAGACAGACATCCTGCCTGAGGGTAGAACGGTACTACTCGAAGGTACACTTGAAGGCCTCGAAAACTGGCCTGCCGACTATCGTGTCTCTATAGCCGGCTTTGAAGGTGCCGACGATGAGTATGCCGACGTTTCGAAAGTTATCAGCAGTAGTGACGTGATTAACGGCAAAGTCTCTGTCGAACTCTCTGGCATTAAGGAGAACATCACATTAGTACGCCTCTGTATACTCGATCGCTTGAGAAAGCATATTGTCTCTTTTAAGGAAGTTGACATCTCGAAGGCCGATGAACTTGTCAGGATGGATGTAGGCACCATTGACATCAGTATGTTAAATGCCATCCAGATCAGCTACTTCAACACCACTTGCGCCAACTGTCATGGAGCCTCTAATCGTGCTGCTGCCGGACTCTATCTGACAGAAGGCAATAGCTATGGTTCGCTCGTCGACGTTGACTCCAAAAAAGTAGAAGGAAAAAAACTTGTAGCCCCAGGCGCATCTAGCAACAGTGTCCTTCACATGGTACTCAACCAGCAATCTGTTGAAGGCATTTCAATGGATCACTATGATCTCGTATCCGAGAAAAACAAAATGACCATTCTGCCACTCATCGACAGTTGGATTAACAATGGAGCAAAAGAACATTAAAATGGAAATGGATAAAAAACAACAGACTTTTCAGTTCGAGAACGCATTTGCAGATGTTTTCAAATTTGAGAATGGCACAGATGTATGCGAATTTCATGCCATGATTCACACCAACTCATCGCGGTTGCCATTCCCCCAGCAACTAGAGGCCATTTTAGGGGCATACAACCAATTGTTAGAAGGTCCGTTCAAGGGGGCGCAATCTGTTTTTAAGCGTTATTTCCTCAGTGATGCCGCCAATCAGGCTGATGACATCATAGCCAACGATGTAACCGATTGTGCCAAGAGCATTATCCAACAAGCGCCACTTGATGGCACGAAGATTGCACTTTGGGTTTATCTGATGACCAATGTACAAACAGGTATTAGCACAAGTGGATTATACGAAGTGAAACATGGCGGGTTTCGTCACTTGTGGAACGGTTCTGCTCATAATATGGCAGCCAATTCTGAATATCAGACACGCCTACTTTTCAATGAGTATAATATGCAGCTTATTCAAGAGGGCTGTACTTTGGAGGCCAATTGCATACGTACATGGTTCTTTGTAAACGATGTCGACCTGAACTATGGTGGTGTGGTACGTGCCCGAAACCAGTTCTTTTTCACACAAGGACTGACGGTTAACACCCATTTCATTGCCTCAACAGGCATTGGAGGCCGTCAACAAGACCCCAACGTGCTTTCTCAAATGGATAACTATGCCATCGCTGGCATCAAAAAAGAACAGATACACTATCTCTACGCCTCTACTCATCTAAACCGCACCAGTGACTATGGTGTGAGTTTTGAAAGAGGCACACTGGTCAACTATGCCGACCGTCGTCACGTTTTCATCTCTGGCACTGCATCAATCAACAACAAAGGTGAGATCATGTATCCAAAGGATATTATCAAGCAAACACATCGCATGTGGGAGAATGTTGAGGCGCTATTGGCTGAAGCCGATTGTAACTTCAACGATGTAGCAGAGATGGTTGTATATCTTCGCGACACTGCCGACTATGAATTGGTACGCGAATTATACGAGGAACGTTTCGCAGGTAAACCATATGTCATTGTTCATGCGCCCGTTTGCCGTCCGGGCTGGCTTATTGAGATGGAATGTATGGCTATAAAGGCTGTCGATCTGCCTACAATGCCTGAATTCTGAATAGTTGATTGATTTTAGTTATGATAGGCTGTAGGGTTATAACCATATTATTGATGGTACAGTCTTCTATAGTTACGCTTTCTGCTCGTAGTATTCAAACCATCAATTCAGACAAAGCAAGAGAAGTGGCATGCGAACAAATCGTTTGGAACGGTCGCCTCTGCCCCTTCTCGACTTTTGCCTTGCATTTCCTTAAATCAGTCTATGGCAAAAATAAATATAAGGGGCTTTCACCTGAACAGGTGGTCTATGGATGGATGCTACGCCCTGACGTATGGAAAGAGGAACCGATGATTTATATCCCAGATACTGACCTTCGGCACAAATTGAACATCAAAGGCGATTATGCCAAGTTTTCTGAACTCTTCGACGATACACTTGGATATAAATTGAACGCCCTCGGATCCGATCTTCCCGAGAGGATGCGACAACTGGTTCGTGAAGCTCCTGCCGTAGTGAGTCTTGATGAAAAGGTAGGCGATATTATTCTACTGACGAGAGGTCAACTTTTTCATCCACGACCTGCCGATATGGAACCTTTACCTTCATGGCGCATCAACATTGAGGTATTTTGGAACAATATGCCGCTTTGGGCCATCATATTGTGTATAGCAGTTGTAATGGCCATCCCCATCATTCTAATAAGCAGGAAAAACAAAAGGACTTATCATCACGACAAGTCCTCTCTATAACTAAACTAAACAAATACCTTATGAATTTATTCCTGTGATTATAATTCTGTTGTAATGGATGCAAGCCATGCATCAATGCGGGTATCCGTTTTGTCATCCTCATTGATGTCGTCAAGAGGCAGACCGATGAACTTGCCGTCGATAACGGCCTCGGAATCATCAAAGGTGTAACCATCGGTCTCAACACTGCCAATAAAATGGGCCCCGCTGTCCTTGAGACCATTATACAGTTCACCCATGCCACCAACGAAGGTATCGCTATATGACGAACTGTCACCACATCCGAAGAAGGCTATGGTCTTGCTGCTAAGGTCAGCACTCTGTAGGGTCTTAAGACCATCATACCAGTCATCCTGCATTTCACCAGCGCCCCATGTCGAGGTGCCGAGGATAAGGTTTTGGTTGGAGGCTACGATGTCAGCAGAGAGGTCCTGCACGTTCACGGCATCACAGCCCAGTTTCGAGGCAATCTTCTCTGCGATGGCCTCACAGGTTCCAGTAGAGGAACCATAAATAACAATTGTTGCGTTCATTTGATTATTTCTAAAGAAGTGATTAATTCTTATTGTTGCATTTTCCATCGCACCCATCACATCCGCCCTTGCGTTTACAATAGCGTTCACACTGTGCACAGAGATCGTAACCAAGCATGGTTCCTAGTATAAAATCTTCCTCGGGCGTAAGCTGATTCAGTGGACGGGTAACGATGAGCCGGATGGCCTCTAGGCACTCACGTCGTCCAAAATACACGTTCAGGTTTTGTTGACCAGCAGACTGAAGCACGTAGGGTATACCCTGACGCTTCAGCCGTTCCACAGCCTGTTCGCCATACTTCTTATTACAGGTGAACAACACCATCTGACGCACACCCTTATTAAACTCGTAGATGTGGTTCATCAAAACCTTCATCTCCGTGGGAATCTTTGTCGTAACTCTCATTTTTATCGTATTTGTTTTCGGGTGCAAAAGTACGATGAATAAATGAAATGTGCAATACCTAAAAACGAGTGTTTTTAAGCAATGCACATTCCATTAAATACCTACAAGAAAGGATAATAGCTTATCCAATCAACTCCTCTATTTGCTTAGCTGAGGCCTAAAGATACAAACTATTATAATGTTTTCAATTTATCTGGGATTGTGGGCATAGCGCCTTTCTGGGTACAAACGAAGGCACTTACCTGAACAGCTATCTTATGGGCTTCTTGCACTGGCTTCCCATTGAGGATGCAGCCACAGAAACTGCCAGTAAACGAGTCGCCTGCTCCTACAGTATCAGCCACCTCAACCTTCGGAGTGTCCTGGAAAGAGGTAAGGCCATCGTCAGTAAACACATACGAGCCGTTGGTGCCACAAGTCAGAACGAGCATCTTCAGGTGATAGTCCTGTACAATCTTCTCACAGGTCTGGCGCATATCAAGGCCATCGTAACCGAACATTCGATTTACAATCACCAATTCCTCATCGTTGATTTTCAGAATATCACAAATACAGAAAGAATCTTCAAGAATCTCCTTAGAATAGAACTGTTGACGCAGATTGATATCACAGATCTTCAAGCAGTCTTCAGGGGTAGCATCCAAGAACTTACGGATATTTTCCCGTGATACGATATTGCGTTGAGCCAGTGAGCCAAAGCAAACGGCACGAGCGCTCCTCGCAATCTCTTCCATCTCGTCGTTGAAAGGAATATTATCCCATGCCACATTCTCTTTGATGTCGTAAGTGGGAATGCCGTCACCCGTCAGCGTTACCTGTACTGTTCCCGTTGGATAAGGCACTCTGGGCATGAGATAGTTCAGGTTATGCTCTTTCAAAGCATCAATCGTCTCTTCTGCGAGAGCATCCTCGCCCAGTGCACTGATAGCAATGGAGTCAAGACCAAACTGACCTGCGTGATAAGCAAAGTTAGCAGGTGCACCACCTAGTTTCTTTCCTTCGGGAAGAACATCCCATAATGCCTCTCCGAGGCCTACGATATATCTTTTCATAATGCTTTTAGTTATTTTTTACGTTTTTAATGTAAGTGAATAGATAAAGAACGCCGATGGCCATGACGATGACAGCTCCAGCCTGTCCGATGGCATCGCTGGCAAAGCCCATCAGCAGTGGGAAGATTGTGCCTCCAAAGAGTCCCATAATCATCAGCCCGCTCACTTCGTTCTGTTTCTCAGGCATCGAGGTGAGAGCCTGTGCAAAGCAGATGGAGAAGATGTTGGAGTTGCCATAGCCAACCAAGGCGATAGCTGTATATAGCATCCATTTCTCTGTACCCACAAAGAGACCACACATCGAGAGTGCCATCATCACCACACTGATAATAAAGAACGTGCGATTAGGCAGTACACGAAGGAAAAACGAACCTGTCAAGCATCCCACCGTACGGAAGATAAAGTAAAGGCTTGTGGCAAAGGCAGCATCGTTCAGACTCATACCCAGACGCTCCATCAGAATTTTGGGAGCAGTAGTATTAGTACCTACGTCAATACCTACATGACACATGATGCCAAAGAATGACAACAGTACGATGGGGGTTCCCAGTAACTTAATGCATTCAGTAAAGGTAGAAGCCTTACCTTGGAGCTTTGGCTCATCGATAGGCGTCATGCCAAGCAGGGCTGTTGCTAAAATACCTACCACGAGATAGATGCCGAAGAGTATGCGCCAATCATAGCCGAATGAGGGAATGACTTGTGTGGCTCCCCACATGGCGAGGTAAGGAGCGAGGAATGAGGCGATAGCCTTGATGAACTGTCCAAAAGTCAGTGTTGAGGCCAGATTGCCACCACCCATCACCGTCGATACCAGTGGATTGAGCGAAGTCTGCATGAGGGCATTGCCAATACCTAAGAGTGAGAAGGCAATGAGCATTACGGCAAAACTATTGCCAAAAAGTGGGATCAACAGTGACAATACCGTAACAGCAAGGGATACAAGTACTGTATTCTTACGTCCAATCTTATTCATCAGCATACCTGTGGGAACGCTGAAAATCAGGAACCAGAAGAACACGAGTGATGGAAAAATGTTGGCTGTCGAGTCATTCAGCGCAAGATCCTCCTTCACATAGTTAGAAGCGATACCTACCAGATCCACGAAGCCCATGCAGAAGAAGCAGAGCATCACGGGGATGAGAGCTAGTTTGTTAGTCTTACTCATAATTATTCTTTCTTATTTCTTAATTTCATAAATCGTAGCCTTGCCACCTTTTACTTTCAGCGTGTTATAAGGTTCATTGGGAAAAACAAGATTTGTCATGGCCATCTTGCCTTCTGCGTCAAAAACTTCCATGCTGCAGTTATCAACAAAAATGCGGAACTGTTTGATCTCTCCATAGGTTGGGGCACTCGTAACTACTGGGAATGCCTCACTGAAGCTGGCATAGCTCCTCGTACGATCCATTGAGAATGTCTTCTTTTCGGCATCATACAGCATAACCACCTGTTCGCCCTGACTGTTTGAGAAAACAAGTTCTGAAGAACCCTTTACATCGACAACCACTTCACAGGTAGGTGGCAATTTGCTGACAGCCTTACCACGAATTGCATTTAACTCTCTGGAAGGAGTGACACCACAGTATATCTCCCCATTATATTCAAAAAGGTCAAGATCGCGTGGCACACTATTGGCAGAGCGGAACTGCTTCGTCGGTGCCTGATTGGCATATTGCCAGTTGCTCATCCATGCCAAGGCTATCCTACGGCCATCGGGGGCATTGTCGAAAGTGACAGTAGCATAATGATCTTTTCCGTAGTCCATCCAACGGGTATCCTGATGATCACAAGTGAATTTGTGGCCATCGAAATCACCGATAAAGTACTGGGTAGCACTACCGCCAAACGGACCACCGGGGTTAATATTACAGATAAGCATCCACTTTTGCTTATCAGTACCGCGAACCTGAAGCTTCATCAAGTCGGGGCATTCCCATACACCATCGTGGCACCCTAACTCAGTCACCTCACCTGTTACTTTGTCCACAGAAAGACCGAAAGAGCTCTCATAGGTCCAGTCTGCAAGATTGATACTGGAGTATATGCGCATTTCCTGTCCTACAGCCAATATCATGTTCCACTTCTGTATCTCGGGATTCCAGAAGCATTTGGGATCACGGAAATCCTCCTCCTTACTTACCAGCACGGGATTTCCCTTATATTTCTGGAAGGTCTGGCCGTTGTCGGTAGAAACAGCCATTGACTGAATTTGGCTCCTCTCTCCTGCAGAGGTATAAAATGCCACCACCCTATTGTTCTTCTTATCAACCACGCACGAACCACTGAAAATGTCACCTAATGCATCAGGCTCGATGGCTGTTGGCTGTGCCTCCCAATGGATGAGATCCTTAGAGGTAGAATGCCCCCAAGTCATATTTTCCCACATAGAGCCATAAGGGTTCCATTGATAATAAAGGTGGTACACACCATCCTTATAGAACATACCATTGGGGTCGTTCATCCATCCATAAACAGGCGTATGATGATAGGCAGGACGGTATTTCTCGCGGTTGGCCGTATCGAACACATCACTCTGTTTCATCTCGCGCCAGCAAAGGAAATCTTTCATGGCACCCGTAAAACGGCGATCACCATGGAAGAAGATGTCGAGCAGCACCTCGTCAGATCCGAATCGTTGGATGTCGAGAGGTACATAGTAGTCCACCTTGTCGACAGCAAGTCTGATATTCAGTTTCTGCACCTGCTGGTTGTTAGCCAGCACTTTGATGGTCGCATTGTCCTCGCGTTCCTGTACTGGCAGTAGCAGATAATGGTTCTTTACTTCTACTCGTTGCATGGCATGACTCTTGCCTAACACTTGAGGTTGAGCCTGTGCTGACATTGTCATCAGCAAGGCGGCCACAATTGAAATTACTGTTCTTTTCATTTTGCTAGTTATTTGATTGTTTTGAACTCTGCTGCAAAGATACATCATTTATTGCTTATATTACTATAAATAATGTTTCAAAGACTAACAAAAATCGTTCAATGCAACAAATTTGTATGCATTGAACGATTATTATTGCTCAAAGAGTCAAGATGCTTTTTCTCTATTTAGCCAGTTGCTTTTTGCCGTTCTGGATGTAAAGACCACTCGATGGAATCTGTGAGAGACGACGCCCTTGGAGATCATAGACAGCCTGACTTGTGGATAGGAACATTCCAGGTGTGAGGATGGAGGTATAAGTACCCCAGCCCGCAGAAAGGTCTTCAAGGGTAATAACACGATCATCGTTCATACATTTCGTCCACTCGTCTTTATCTGTCCTGTCTACAAAATTGCCACCCCAAGACTGATACCAAGGCATCCACCACGACCATACAGCCTCTTCTTCGAATTCCTTATCCACGTCAGGAATAGGACCATTCTCAGATAAAGCGATGATTTTCTTACCCTCGCTCATCGTCTTCAGCTTGTCAAACTGGGCATAGTTACTGGAGTAGTCACCTGCGTTGTTATAGATGTCGACAGAAATCACATCATAGTAGGCAGTACCAGGATTCCAGTCTACATCCTCAACGGTACAGGGATTCCATACCCATATTACGTTGTGTACACCTTTCACAATCTCCATCTCGTCGACAATCAACTGATAAAGTTTGGCATAAGCCTCTGCACCGCTTGTACCCCACCAGAACCAAGCTCCACCAGGGTTTCCGCTGGCCTCATGGAGCGGGCGGAAGATACAGGCGACACCAGCCTCCTGTAACTGGAGGAAATAGTCGGCGATGGTATGGATGTCCTTCACCATATTTTGATAGAGTTCTGACTCAGTATTCCATGTGCCATCGGCATTCATAGCATCCGTAATCTTGATGGTACAGGGATCATTGTCCTGATTATTGCAGTAGAAAGCATTAGTAGCACGACTAGGATCACGCCAATGCCATGTGAAGGCAGGCAGACCACCCCGACGATAGAGGTCCTTGGCCAATTCGATGGACTTGTCTGTATACTCCTTATACCAAGCATTATTGTCACCATCCTTGCCAGTAGCATTCATAAAGTCGAAACCTACAAGAGCAGGATACTTGCCAGAGGCATTATACACAGCCAGCACATCCTCATGTTGGGTGACATCGCCATTGGCTGTCCCCATGTCGCCAGTCATAATGCCCGAGATGGTCTTCTTACCAAAATTCTCATAAAGGAACGTGTAGATAATCTTGGCTGCGTCTGTAGCATTGGCATCAACGGGTGTCGGCGCAATATCAAACTGTACACCACCTTCACTACCGGCAATGCTGATATAGTCGATACGAAACCAAGTCCAGTTGGGTGTGATTTCGATTGTGTTGTCGCCCTCATTCATGATGAATGGTCCCACAACAGCCTCACCAGGCCCATTCTCAGGGGTATTGAAAGTGCTTGAACCACCATTAACGGACAAGTTCACGACCTTGTCACCATAAAGTCCGTCATAGCCCACGGTAATGGTGTACTTGCCACTTTCTGCAGCATTGTAATTAAAGGTGATTTTAGCATTGCTCTCAGTAAGTTCGAGAGACTTATCACCAGAATACTTCTCATCTTCGATGAGTTTACAGTTCTCGTTAGAAGCATCTTCAGCTTCCATTTTTGTTCCAATCTGAGCATCCATAGATACATAACCGCATACAGACAGGAATGCAATAAATAATAATCGTTTCATGATAATACATTAGTTGTTAGTACTGGCACAAAGGTATGAAAAAAACGCAAAAGGATGAATTGTTATGTTTTTAAAAAACTTTAAATGAGCAGAATAGTCATATCTTCTGCAAAAATCGTATCTTTAATTCCTCAATAATCATTAAAAACGAAGGCAAAATCACATCACTTTGTTCCTTTTTTCGTAATTTTGCCGAATAAACCCAATATATAGAAACAATTATGACTAAAGCTATCAAACCATTGACAATGCTGGCTATTGCCGGTCTTGCCGTTTTGAGTGCCTGCAATCAGAAACAGGCAACTGAAGTGACTCTTCAAGTAAAAACCCAACATGGTATTCTCGAGGGATTTGAACAAGATGGTGTAAAGAAATTCCTAGGTGTGCCTTTTGCACAGGCTCCTGTAGGCGAACTCCGTTGGAAAGCGCCTCAGCCTGTTCTGGCCTGGGAAGGTGTTCGGGAAGCCAAGGAATTTGGTGACGATCCCATGCAACCCAACATCTTCGGCGATATGTCGTTCCGTGGTCCAAAGCGTAGCGAGGACTGCCTCTACCTGAACATCTGGACTACGGCGTCAACCACGGCTGATGCGCTTCCCGTACTTATATATTTTAATGGGGGTGGATTGATGGCCGGCTCTGGTAGTGAACCTCGTTACGACGGCTCATCCATCGCCAAAGAGGGTGTTATTGGTGTGACGGCCAACTACCGTGAAGGTGTGTTCGGTTTCTTCGCCCATCCTGACCTCACTGCATCTTCCGAGTATAAGGGAAGCGGCAACTATGGTTTCCTCGACCAAGTAGCTGCCATCCAATGGGTTAAAGATAATATTGAGGCTTTCGGCGGAGACCCCAATAAGATCACCATCGTAGGCGAATCAGCTGGTTCTTTCTCTGTTTCTCTCCTCATGTGCTCGCCTCTCTCCAAGAACCTCATTGCTGGTGCCATGTTATCCTCTGGCGCAGAAGTGCTTCCATATAAGGCTTCTTCGCAGGCCGATGCCGATGCTGCTGGAGCAGACCTTCTTAAAAAGGCAGGTATCGAAAGCCTTGCCGATGCCATGGCCATCAACGCTGACTCTCTTCAGAAGATCCTGCCTCCCAGAGGAATGGCAAACGTAGTCATCGACGGTTTTTTTATGAAAGAGAGTGCGGATGATACTTTTGAGAAGGGTGAGCAGGCACAGGTTCCGCTTCTGGCAGGTTGGAACTCACTGGAAGGAACACCCATGCAGACTCTCAGAGGACAGGCTCCTACCCTTGCAAATTACAAAAAAGCCATGAAGGCCCAGTTTGGCGACATGACAGACGAGATTTTCAAGGCATACGGACTCGAGACCGACGAAGATGTGATGAGTCAAAAAGGGTTCGACCTCGCCTCCGATCTTTTCACAGGATTCCCCACCTGGAAAGTATGCGACTATCACGTCAAGACGTCTGGCCAGCCTGTTTATCGCTACCATTATATGCATCCGCGTCCCCAAGTATCATCGAAAATGGGCGATAAGGTTGCAGCCCTTGCAGGAGGGGTACGCGACAAGACTGCAGAAGAGAAGAATGCTGAAGCCAAACAACCTGAGATTGCTCCTGGCGCCGTGCATTCTGCCGATATAGAATATGCTATGGGAACGCTCGACACCAACGAGTATTACGATTGGCAGAAAGAGGATTACGACATATCGAAGTTGTTCCTCTCCTATTATGCCAATTTCTGTAAGACCGGCAATCCCAATGGTGAAGGACTACCCAAGTGGACAGCCATTACCAAAGAGAATCTGGATGCCGCTCCAGTGATGAAGATTGATGTGGAGAGCGCTGAAATTGCCTCACCTGAAAAGGAGAATGCCTACCGCACACTAGAGAAATTCTACAGAAGTAAATGATAAGAATAGCGCGGCAATTGCCGCGCTATTTATTTCTTCAGAAGATCCAGAATCTTTATGGCGTCTTTATCGCCCTCAGCAGCATCTTTCTTGAGTTTTTTCATAATGTCATCGCCATCTTTCTCATTCTTAACAGCCCTCTTCAGCCACATCTTTGCCTTAGCCTCGTCGGCAGCAACACCCTTTCCTTTCAGATAGGCCTTGCCTAACTGATACTGGGCATCGCCATTCTCCTGTTTAGCGGCTTTGGTAAATAAGTCAAAAGCCTTCTTACGATCCTCTTTTACACCTTCGCCGTTCTTATAACACATGCCCAACTGATACAGTCCTTTCGCATAACCTTGAGCAGCTGATTTGGAATACCACAGGAAAGCCAGGTCATCGTTTTCGGTGACACCTTTTCCCTTATCATAACAGAGACCAAGGCGATATTGCGCCTTCTTGTGGCCCTTCTCTGCGGCAGCTTTCAATTTAGGCACTGCAGCAGAATAATTCTTTGCATCATACAGATCCTTACCCTCTCTATAAAGTTTTTCGGCATTCTGCGCACTTGCCACTATGCTGAGCATCAGTGCAAGCATCATCATCATTATTCTATTCATCCCATTCAGATTTTTCGGCAAAAGTAGGCAAAAACTATCAATGAATTGATATGTCGGAGTGGCAAAAGTACCGCTCCGACATTGTTTTTTTGTTTCTTTAACCAAAAAAGAATTGTTTGTTCGCTAATTATTGCTAATTGGCACTTGTCAATTCGCAATAATTGTGTAATTTTGCAGTCGATTTTAATAACAAGGATAATTTCACATTAAAACAATTAGTAATATGGCAAAGTTAGATTTGACACAGTATGGCATCACAGGTTCAACCGTGATTGCTCACAATCCGTCGTATGAGTATCTCTTCGAAGAGGAGACAAAGGCTGGTCTCGAGGGTTTCGACAAGGGCGTAAACACCGAGCTCAACGCTGTAAACGTAATGACTGGTATCTACACTGGTCGTTCACCTAAGGACAAGTACATCGTAAAGGATGCACAGAGCGAGGACAAGGTATGGTGGACTACTGAGGAGTACAAGAACGACAACCACCCCATGAGCGAGGAGGTTTGGGCAAAGGTTAAGGAGATTGCCATCAAGGAACTCTGCAACAAGAACCTGTATGTGATGGACGCTTTCTGCGGTGCCAACGAGGCAACCCGCCTGCGCGTTCGTTTCATCGTAGAGGTGGCTTGGCAGGCTCACTTTGTGAAGAATATGTTCATCCAGCCTACCGCTGAGGAGCTGGAGAGCTTCGAGCCCAACTTCGTGATCTACAATGCCTCTAAGGCTAAGGTTGAGAACTACAAGGAATTGGGTCTGAACTCAGAGACTTGTGTAGCTTTCAATACAACTACTCGTGAGCAGTGCATCATCAACACCTGGTACGGTGGTGAGATGAAGAAGGGTATGTTCTCTATGATGAACTACTATCTGCCTCTGCAGGGTATCGCTTCCATGCACTGCTCTGCCAACACCGATATGGAGGGTAAGAACACCGCAATCTTCTTCGGTCTGTCTGGTACAGGTAAGACCACGCTGTCAACCGATCCTAAGCGTCTGCTGATTGGTGACGATGAGCACGGATGGGACGACGAGGGTGTGTTCAACTTCGAGGGTGGCTGCTATGCCAAGGTAATCAACCTCGACAAGGAGAGCGAGCCCGACATCTACAACGCTATCCGTCGCGACGCTCTGCTTGAGAACGTCACTGTTGACGAGGCTGGTAAGATCGACTTCGCTGACAAGAGCGTCACCGAGAATACTCGTGTAAGCTATCCTATCAACCACATTGAGAAGATTGCCCAGAAGGTAAACAAGAAGAGCGCTGGTCCTGAGGCCAAGAACGTGATCTTCCTGAGTGCTGACGCATTCGGCGTGCTGCCTCCCGTATCTATCCTGACTCCAGAGCAGACCAAATACTACTTCCTCTCTGGTTTCACAGCTAAGTTGGCTGGTACAGAGCGTGGCATTACAGAGCCCACTCCTACCTTCAGCGCTTGCTTCGGCCAGGCCTTCCTCGAGTTGCACCCCACCAAGTATGCTGAGGAACTCGTGAAGAAGATGGAGAAGAGCGGTGCCAAGGCTTATCTCGTGAACACTGGTTGGAACGGTACTGGCAAGCGTATCTCTATCAAGGATACCCGTGGTATCATCGACGCTATCCTGGGTGGTGACATCCTGAACGCTCCTACCAAGAAGATTCCTTACTTCGACTTCGAGGTTCCCACACAACTCAACGGTGTGGCATGGGGCATCCTCGATCCTCGCGATACCTACCAGAACCGCAACGAATGGGAGGAGAAGGCCAAGGATCTGGCTGCACGCTTCATCAAGAACTTCAAGAAGTACGAGGGTAACGAAGCTGGTAAGGCTCTCGTAGCTGCTGGTCCAAAGCTTTAATTAAGTTAAGAATTAATAGTTAAGAAAGAAACTCTATAGAAAAGAAGATTGGCTGCGCCGAAAGGCGTGGCCAATTTTATTTGATGTAGGTCAAAAAGCTATGTATCTCGGACTTTTTTCTTAACTCTTAACTCTTAATTCTTATTTTTCTTTTTACCTTTGCACTCGTAATCGTGATGATTATGTTATCATTCATTAGGTTAGTAGTTTTAAGGTAAAGATTATGTTATTAGATTTTCAAACAACGGTTATGTTGGCGTTAGTATCATTAGTAACTTTATTAAGTATCGTTACGCTGATGCATACCAATGTCCGTTGAAGGGAGTGCGGGGTGAGTGATTCATACCGCACTCTTTTTTTACCCAAAAACACTAAACTAACTTAAAATCAGTCAAATTATGCCCTATTTTCTTTAATTATAAGGTGAAAATGGCACGTTTTTGCAGAATTGTGCGTAAATTTGCAGCCAAATATGTGCTCATCATCAATGAAAAGATATATTCATGCACTCTGTATAACACTTTCGAGTGTATTCCTCTTTGCCTCATGTCTGAGTTCAGACAGCACTGAGGTGGTTGTCTATGACGACATGGCCATCACAGGATTCAGTGTGGCGAAAATCAACAGATACGTCCATACCACTTCCAAAAGTGGTGCCGACTCCATTTACAAAAAAGATCTGACGAACTTTCCCACCTTCTCCATCGACCAGATAAATTATAAGATCTATAACACCGATTCCATCCCCAGTGATTGCGATGTGAAACATGTGCTGGCTGCCATTTCCACCAGTACATACAGTGGGAGTGTCTATATCAAGAGTTTGATAAGCGACACCCTTTGGGTTTATTCCACCACCGACTCCATCGACTTCTCACAACCCAGGGAGATTCGCGTCTATAACAATACCTTCGAGAAATACCGTGCCTATGAGGTAAAGATTAACAGGCATCAGGTAGAGACCGACAAGATTCTATGGGAAAAGATGTCGGCTGAGGATTATCCGCGCAACGAGGCTAAGGCCAGATGGGAAGAGATCGTGGCTGCTACAGAAGGATTGGGGAAGTTTATAGGTGCCACCGATCATGAGGGCTATGCCTTCAGCGCAGACGGCCAGCAGATTATGATCAGCAGAGACGAGGGCACCACATGGGAGCCCGACATCGTCGATGGCGATATGGCCTGGTTGCCTAAGGATGACATTGCCTTCGTATCCTATCCCTTCGCTCCAAACGATGATACCGACTACCAGCTGATGGCCGGCACCACTGTAGAAGGCGAAATATCCTGTAGTGTATGGCGCAAGATAGCAGAACATGCTGAGGGAAGCCAGACCAGCAAATGGGTTCAACTGCCTATAGAAGAATACAACAGATATTACCTGCCGGCCATGACAGGTTTTAGTCTGGTGTATTTCCATGGCTACATGCTGGCCGTCAACAGCAACTCGATCTACTGTTCTCGCGACGGTGGTATCACTTGGCGCATCCTCGACAAGTTCTCCCTCCCAGGAAACGGTGAGACCTACTTCTACAATGTAGAGGCAATGACCGATGAAGAAGGAGCGCTCTGGTTCAAAGACCTTGACACCAACAACGTATGGCGAGGTGTATTTGTAGAATGATAAAGGGACTGCTGCTTGCAGCCATGCTCCTTCCCGCTACCAGCGGCTGGGCTCAAGACGAGCCTGAATACAGGATGGAGGTGGGGGCTGCAGCAGGACTTCTGAACTATACAGGCGACTTCAACGGCAATCTCCTGAAGGGGATGCAGCCATGGTTCGCACTGACAGCCAGATACCGCCTGAACCCCAGGATGGGACTGGCACTTAACATTGGAACAGGAAAGATAAAGGGCTCTACCGACGATGTAGATACTTGGTATCCGACAGAGCGCTATGAGTTCAACCATCAACTGACCGAAGCCGACATCAGGTATGAATATCATTTCTGGGCGTATGGCACAGGTCGGGAATACAGAGGGGCACGGAGGCTTGTACCTTTCATCACCTTCGGCTTGGGACTGATCCACCATAGCGGTGACAACAGCGGCATCACCATGAACCTGCCCATCGGTGCCGGCATCAAATGGAAGATAGCCCCAAGACTGAACCTCTCAGCCGAATGGGTGATGCGCTTTACGCCCAGCGACAAGCTCGATGGCAGGGAAGACATCTATGGGATCAAGAGCAGCGGACTCTTTAAGAACACCGACTGCTACAGTGCCATTCAAGTAGGCCTGTCCTACGACTTATGGGCGAAATGTAAGATTTGTAATAACGACAGAGACTGATTATATGAAAGAACTTTTGGACATGAACCGTATTCCTCAGCACATTGCCATCATCATGGACGGCAACGGTCGCTGGGCTACCGAACGAGGACTGGATCGCACATTTGGGCACAAAGCAGGCCTCGACACAGTCAAGAAGATTACCGCAGAGTGTTCACGCTTAGGGGTAAAGTACCTCACGCTTTATACCTTCTCCACAGAGAACTGGAAACGCCCTGCCTACGAAATTGAGGCACTGATGGGACTGGTACTCAATTTCCTGGAAATGGAATTGTTCAGCGATAATAATGTCAAGTTCAGAATGGTAGGCGACATAGAGAGCCTGTCTGAGAACGTACAGAAGAAAATCCACTATATGGAAGACCTGACGTCGAAGTACGACGGCATGACCCTGGTGGTAGCACTGAGCTATTCATCAAAGCTGGAACTTACCTCTGTTACCAAACAGATCGCCCAGGAAGTGAAAGAGGGAAAGCTCGACGTCAATAGCATCACCGAAGATACCATCAACCAGAGATTGTGGACTAACTACATGCCTGATCCCGATCTGTTGATTCGTACGGGTGGAGAGCTGCGCATCTCCAACTATCTGCTCTGGCAGATTGCCTATTCGGAGCTGTACTTCTGCGACACCTACTGGCCCGACTTCGACGAGGAAGAACTTTACAAGGCCATATACAGCTATCAGAGCCGCCAGCGCCGTTTCGGAAAGACCGAAGCACAGGTGGAAGAAGAAATGAATAAGTAAAACGGCAAGAAAGCAAAGTGTTATATCTCTATATTATTAATAAGGTGAAAACAATGGTAAGAAAGGTACTGCCTCTCTTCCTGCTTACCCTATTTCCTCTATCCGTCTCGGCACAAGACAAGATAGTCAATCCCGACATCTCCTATGCAGGCACGCCCCGTACCTGCGAGATTGCCGGTATTGCAGTGGAAGGTGTAGAGGGCTATGAGGACTATGTGCTCACAGGACTCTCCGGACTTCAGGTGGGTCAGAAGATCGAAGTGCCAGGCAGTCAGATCACCGAGGCCGTCAAGCGCTATTGGCGCAATGGTCTTTTCTCGAAGGTCAGCATCACTGCCGACTCCATCGTGGGTTCCAAGATATACCTCTGCATCCATCTGGGTTTGCGCCCCCGTATCAGTTCCATCATCTATCACGGCATCAAGAAGACCGAGCGCGAAGATATGGAGACTAAGCTCGGTATGGTGAAGGGCATGAGTCTGACGCGCAACGTCATCGACCGTGCGCAAATCCTGGCCAAGAAATATTTCGACGAGAAAGGCTACAAGAATGCAGTGATCGATATCACCCAGATTGACGACCCCGATCATCCAGGTCAGATTATCCTCGATGTGAACATCGACAAAAAGGCTAAGATGAAGGTCCACCAGTTGATCTTCGAAGGCAACAACAAACTAAAAGCCAGCAAGATCAAAGGATCCCTGTTCAGTAAGGGCGCCTTCGGAAAGATCCACGAGGCAGGCAAACTGAGCAATTTGTTCAAGGCCAAGAAGTTTACCGATGAGCGCTATAAGGAAGCCAAACAGGCACTGATTGATAAATACAACGAGCTCGGTTTCCGCGATGCCACCATCCTCGAAGACTCTGTCTCGGAGTTCGACGACAAGCATGTGAACGTCTATGTAAAGATTGACGAAGGTGAAAAGTATTTCATTCGCAACATCACATGGGTGGGCAATACCGTGGTGACTTCCGACTATCTGAATGCCGTTCTGAACATGAAGACCGGTGATGTCTATAACCAAAAGCACATTAACAAGCGTCTAAGGGAAGACGATGATGCTGCTGGTAACTACTATTACAACAATGGCTACGTGTTCTCCAACATCGATCCGGTAGAAGTGAACATCGTTGGCGACTCTATCGACCTGGAGATGCGTGTCACTGAGGGTCCGCAGGCTCATCTGAACCACATCCGTATCTACGGTAACGACCGTCTCTATGAGGAAGTGGTGCGCCGTGAGCTTCACACCAAGCCTGGCGACCTGTTCAACAAGGATGCCCTGCAGCGCTCTGCCCGAGATATTGCGTCTATGGGATTCTTTGATGCCGAGAAGGTTAATCCCGACATCAAGCCCAACTACGAAGATGGTACGGTGGATATCAACTGGCAACTTGAACAGAAGTCCAACGACCAGCTGGAGTTCTCCTTAGGTTGGGGACAGACAGGTATCATCGGTAAGATCGGTATCAAGTTCAACAACTTCTCCATCCGCAACCTTTTCGGCAAGAACAAGCTCCATCGTGGCATCCTGCCTTATGGCGACGGTGAGCAGTTGGGCTTCAGTTTCCAGACGAATGGTAGCTACTACAGTTCGCTGAGTGCCAACTACGGTACTAACTGGTTTGGTGGCAAGCGCCCGAACAGCTTCAACGTGGGTGCCTACTACTCCCACCAGTCTGATATCTCGAGCTACTACCGCAACAACTCGTTCTACAACAACTATGCGATGTATAGCTACGGTTACGGTTCGTACAACAACTACTACTATAATTACGACTCGATGCTCGACGACGACAAGACGATGACCGTCTTCGGTGCCAGCATCGGATGGGGTAAGCGTCTTCGCTGGCCCGACGACTACTTCCAGTTCTCAGCTACCCTCGGCTATACCCGATATATGTTGCGCGACTGGAGCTATTTCTACATCCATAACGGCAACTGTAACAACATCAACCTCGGTCTGAGTCTGGCGCGTACATCTACCGACAACCCACTCTTCCCACGCCGTGGTTCAGAGTTCCTCTTGTCGGCCACCATCACACCGCCCTGGTCAGTCTTTGATGGCAAAGATTACGCCAATCTGGCCAAGAACACCAATTCGGCCTCTTACGAAGACGAGTTGCAGGATGTGTATCGCTGGATTGAATACCACAAGTGGAAGTTTAAGACACGCACCTTCACCGCCCTTACCGGAGGTCAGAAGTGCCTGGTGCTCATGACACGTGTCGAGTTGGGCTTGCTGGGTAGCTATAACAGCAACAAGCGGTCACCATTCGAGACCTTCTATGTAGGTGGTGACGGTATGAGTGGCTACAGCTATGGCTACGCCGAAGAGACCATCGGTCTGCGTGGCTACGAGAACGGTGCCCTCTCCTACTCTTCTGCCTACGAGACGATGATGAAGGGCGGTACCATCTCCTCATATAACTCTTACGCTTACGACCGCTTCACCCTCGAACTCCGCTATCCGCTCATGCTGGGTAATACCACCATCTACGGACTCGGATTCCTCGAGGCAGGTAATGCCTGGGCCGATGCCAAGAATTTCAACCCCTTCAAGATGAAGCGCTCTGCCGGTATCGGTGTGCGTATCTACCTCCCGATGGTGGGTCTGATGGGTATCGACTGGGCCTATGGCTTCGACAATGTCTATACGAACCAGAACGGAGCACAGTCGCGCGGTGGCAGTAACTTCCACTTCATCCTCGGACAGGAGTTCTAATTAAACCTTTTAACATTTCAAACGTCAAAGAGGTGTATAACATAAAATAATGCAATTATGAAGAAACTATTTATCTGTATCGTCTGTGTCATCTGTGGCTTCACATCAGCCTCAGCACAGAAGTTCGCATTGGTAGATATGGAGTATATCCTGAAGAACATCCCCGCCTATGAGCGCGCCAACGAGCAGCTGAACCAGGTGTCGAAGCAATGGCAGGCCGAAGTCGATGCCATCACCACCGAGGCCCAGACACTCTATAAGAACTACCAGAACGAGGTTGTTTTCCTCTCCAAGGAGCAGAAGAAAGACAAGCAGGACGCCATCGTAGCCAAGGAGAAAGAGGCTGCCGACCTGAAGAAGAAATACTTCGGTCCCGAAGGCGAACTCTACAAGAAGCGCACTGCGCTGATGACGCCCATCCAGGACGAGATCTATAATGCCGTCAAGGACATTGCCGAGACACGCGGCTACCAGCTCATTCTTGACCGTGCCAGCGACACAGGCATCATCTTCGGCTCACCAAAGATCGACATCAGTTCGGAAGTACTCCGCAAACTCGGATATTAGAAAATTAAAATATTAAAAAACTAATAGGAAAATGAAGAAGATTATTATTTGCGCCATTTGCGCTATCTGCGGTTTCACCACCGCCAACGCTCAGGGTAAGTTCGGACACGTTGACACCCAGGAGATTATTCAGGCCATGCCCGAGTATAACAAGGCTAAGACCGAGATCGACGCCCTCCAGGCCCAGTATGAGGCCGACCTGAAGTCGATGCAGGACGAGCTCCAGAAGAAGGCCGAGGCTTTCGACAAGGAGCAGGCCACCCTGCCCGAGAACATCAAGCAGCGTCGCCAGACCGAGTTGCAGGATATGTATCAGAAGATCCAGCAGAGCTATCAGGACAACCAGCAGGCCCTCCAGAAAGCCTCTCAGGAGAAGATGCAGGCCATCAGCGCCAAGGTGCTCGATGCCATCAAGGCCGTAGGTCAGGACGGTGGCTATGTCATCATCAACGAGATCAACGCCGGCATCCCCTACATCAGCACCACGCTCTCTACCGACGTGACTGCAGCTGTAAAGACCAAACTCGGCCTGAAGTAATATGAAGCGACTCGCAACCATTATCATAGCCCTGTGTGCTCTTCTGAGTGTCGATGCCCAGGAGAGCACCAGTGCTTTCCGTTTTGGCTATCTCAGCTACGATGCAGCCCTCCTGTCGATGCCAGGCTATCATGAGGCCCAGCAGAAGATGAACGACCTGAAGGCACAGTATCAGGCCGAAACCAAGCGGGTGGAAGACGAGTTTAATCGCAAATACGAGGAATTCCTCGAGGGACAGCGTGAGTTCCCCAAGACCATCCTCCAGAAGCGTCAGACGGAGCTTCAGGAACTCATGGAGCGCAATATCCAGTTCAAGGAGAAGAGCCGCGAGGAGTTGGCTCAGATCGAGAAGGAGACAATGGCTCCGCTCCGCATCCGTCTCATCGAACTGCTCGGCAAGATAGGCCGTGAGCACGGCTATGCCTTCATCATCGACACCGACAAGACTGCTCTGCCCTTCATCAACCCCGACATGGGCGACGACCTCAATCAGATAGTGAAGGATGCTCTCAAGTAGTCCCGGCCCCATCGGCGTCTTCGACAGCGGCTACGGCGGACTTACCATTCTTCACGGCATTCGCCAACAGCTTCCCCAATACGACTATCTCTATCTGGGCGACAATGCCCGAGCCCCTTACGGACCGCGTTCGTTCGACGTGGTCTATGAGTTTACGCGCCAGGCCGTCGAGCGCCTCTTCGAGATGGGTTGCCATCTCGTCATCCTGGGTTGTAACACCGCCTCGGCCAAGGCGTTGCGCACTATCCAGCAGGTGGACTTGCCCAAATGGGATCCCAATCGTCGCGTCTTAGGCATCATCCGCCCTACGGCCGAGGTCATCGGCCAGCTCACCGAGAGCCACCATGTAGGTGTTCTCGCCACCGAGGGCACTATCCGAAGCGAGAGCTACAACCTTGAGATCCAGAAGCTCTACCCCGATATCCAGGTCACAGGCGTTGCCTGTCCCTTCTGGGTGCCCCTTGTGGAGTACAACGAGGCCGACTCCCCCGGTGCCGACTACTTCGTGAAGAAGCGCATCGACCAGATTATGCAGAAAGACCCCCAGATCGATGCCCTCATCCTCGGTTGCACCCACTACCCCCTGCTTATGCCGAAGATCCTGAAGTATCTGCCTGAGGGTGTGCACATCGTTTCTCAAGGCGATTACGTGGCCAAGAGCCTGAAAGATTACCTTGAGCGCCATCCGAAAATCGAAGCCAAGTGTTCCAAAGGCGGACAATCCCGTTATCTCACCACTGAAAACCCTGAAAAGTTCAAGGAATCAGCCCAACTTTTCCTCCACACCGACATCCAAGTCGAGAACATCACGTTAGGTTAGATTTATTAATCTGATAGGGGTAAAGATACAGATTAATACTTTTCGCATGTGTAAGCCATAGCATCTCTAAAAGTAAAACAACTTGTTTTACCTTCAAAGATGACGTCTAAACAATTGTAAAGTATGCCTCTTTCGAAAGTAAAACAAGTTGTTTTACTGTAAGATCACTTATTTGTCAAGGTAGCCCTTGTAGTAGTTATCGAGGTATTCCTTGAGGGCTTCGCGCCAGTCTCGCATGGCACTGACTCCACGGAGATTGAGCTTGCGCGTCCAGAGGCGCTCAGAGGCGGGGCGCTCGGCAAAGTACTCCTTGGCGAAGTACTCGGAGGTGACTACGTTGATCTTCACTTCCTGCTCGAGGCCGAGGATCTTCAGCATCTCCTGGCAGACTTCCAGACGACTGGTCTGACCACCGCAGACGCAGTTGTATAGCCCCCAGTACTCTTTCTGGATGAGGTTTTTCACCGTCTTGGCGAAGTCCTGGGTATAGGTGGGCGTGCCGTCCTTATCGTTGACGATGAAGAGCTCTTTCTTGCCGTCCTTGAGCTGGCGCATGATCTTCTGGATGAACTTCTTATCTTTCGAGGGGCCTGAGCCCATCATCCAACCGGCCCGGCAGACGAGGTAGCGGAAGGCATTCTCGACGACGAAGCGCTCGCCCATATACTTAGAGCGGGCATAGACACCGAGGGGGTTGGGCTGATCCCAGTCGTCGTAGAGGGGTTTCTTGCCATCGAAGATACCGGCCGTGCTGATATAGAGCAGGGGGATATTCAGGGAGTTGGCGATATAAACGGCGTTCTCGACGCAGAGTGTGTTGGTGAGATAGACCTCGTCGGCATTCTGCTCGCACCACTCCAGGTCGGTATAGGCACCGAGGTGGAAGAGGTAGTCGGGCTGGAAAGCCTCTACGTCCTTGCGATAGGCGTCGAAATCGCGGAAGTCGAGGAACGAGAGCCACGGAGCATTCACGTCCTTATCCGTACACTTGATGATGTAGTCATCCTTGAACTGCTCGTGGAAGGCCTCTCCGAGCATGCCGCCACAACCGGCGATATAAATCTTTTTCTTTTCCATATCTTTGTTTTGTTTTCTATTTCAATCAAACTAAGCCAGCAGGCGCTTGGCAAAGTAGCGCACAGGATACCACACTGCGAGGAAGCCGACAACGAGGACGGTGATGAAGATCAACACGATATCCCAGGGATGGACGCTGACGGGGTAGGCACTGACGACGAACGACCCACTGCTGGAACCCAGGGCCACAAGGCCGAACTGCTGCTGGAGCCAGCAGAGCAGAAGACCGAGCAGAATGCCGGCAACGGCGCCGATGGCGGAGATCATGCGCCCCTCGAAGAGGAAGATACGCACAATCTGCTTGTCGGTGGCTCCGAGGTTGCGGAGGGTAACGACATCGTCTTTCTTATCAATGATCAGCATGGAGAGCGAGCCGATGATGTTGAAGCAGGCCACCATGAGGATGAAGGTGAGGAAGATGTAGGCGATGAACTTCTCGATCTTCATGATCTTAAAGGTGTCGTCTTGCTGCTCGAAGCGGTCCCTGACGGCAAACTGGTCGCCGCAGAGCTGCTTGATATCAGACTTGACGGCCTCGAAGTTGCTGCCCGGCTTCAGGCGCAACTCGAGCGAAGAGAGCATGCCCTGCTGGCCGAAGATGCGACGGGCAAAGGCGATGCTGGTGATGATGTAGTTCTTGTCGTACTTGGCCTGCTTCACGTTGAAGAGCACGCCTGGCGAGAAGAGCTCGTCTTCCTCAAAGGCGTCGGAGGGGTTGGTCATATCGAACTGTCCTTCACGACGGGGTGCATAGATCTTCAAGGGACGCTCGTAGGTATAGCCTGTAGAGAGCTGCTCGGCCAGGCGGATGCCCAGGATGCCATAGTCCATATCGGCAGCATGGAGACTGAACTCACCGTCGCCTATCAGGATCTCATTGATGCGGGTGAGCTGGTCGAAGTTGTCCTCCACACCTTTCACGACCACCATGGCCTGGTGGTTGTTGTAGATGGCGAGTGCCTGATCCTCAACGCACTCGGTGGCCACCTCAATCTGAGGCAACTGGCGTATCTGCGTCAGTACGGGGTCATCGGCAGCTACCGTCTTACCCTTCAGGGGAACCACCTTCAGCTGGGGGTCGAAGGAGGTGAAGAAGGAGGCTACCAGGTCGTGGAAGCCGTTGAACACACTCATTGTCACCACCAGGGCCATCGTAGCCACCGCCACACCAACGACAGAGATGCCGCTGATGACGTTGATGGCGTGGGTGGACTTCTTAGAGAAGAGGTAGCGCCTGGCAATGAAAAACGGGAAGTTCATATCTCACTTTGTTCGCTATGCACTTTTGTCACGACTCGGCCAAACAAGCAAGCTTGATGGCTCTCGCTGTTCCAAAAGTTCATCGTTTTAATAATTGATCTATGTGTTCTATATAATCCAGCGAGTCGTCGATAAAGAAGCGCAGTTCGGGAATGATGCGCAACTGATTACGCACGCGCGTACCTAATTCATATCTTATAGCCTTATTACTGGCATTGATATTGGCCAGTATCTCCTCACCCTTCTCACTGGGGAAGATGCTGAGGTAGGCGGTGCAGATGCTGAGGTCGGGCGACACCTTGGTACGGGTGACGCTGACCATCGTGCCGTGAGTGGCACGTGTCTGCTGTTGGAATATCAGCGAGAGCTCCTTCTGGAGCAGTCGGGCTATTTTGTTCTGTCTTGTTTCTTGCATTTCTTACTATTTTACCTTTTTACTTTTTTACCTTTTTACCTTTTCCTTATCAGTGTAAGCCCGTCGCGAAGGGGGAGTATCACCTGCTCTACCCTCTCGTCGTGGGCAATATAGTCGTTGAAGGTCTCGATGCCCTGCGTCTGGTGGTCATGGTCGTAGGCATGGTCAACGACATGGCCGTCCCAAAGCGTATTGTCGGCAAGGATGAAACCACCGGGTCTCAGTATGCTCATCACCATTTCGTAGGTCTCACGATACGTGCGCTTGTCACCGTCGATAAAGGCCATATCGAACAGGATGCCGAGTTTCGGGGCCTCGGTGAGCGCATCGCCGATGATGAAGGTGATCTTGTCAGCCACAGGTGAGCCTTCTATCCAGGGACGAGTGAAATCCTCCATCTCGTCGTTGATCTCGAAGGTGTATAGATGTCCGTCATCAGGAAGACCCTCGGCCATCGATATGGCACTGTAGCCACTGAAGGTGCCAACCTCGAGAATGGCCATCGGACGAATCATCGCCACGAGCATCTTCAGCAACCGTCCCTGCAGATGCCCGCTGGCCATACGGCCATGGATGGTATGGACGTTCGTAGCCCGCCAGAGACGGTAGAGGTAGTCGGGCTCCGGATCGGAGTGCTGAAGGATATACTCGTCGAGCGTCATCCTTTCTGGGCGATGATGGCTTCAACAGCCAACCGGTAGGAGTCGAGGCCAAAACCACAGATCACTCCGAGACAGGCGCTGGAGATCATCGACTTGTGGCGGAACTCCTCACGCTTATGCACATTCGAGATATGCACCTCGACCACAGGGCACTTCAGTGAGCGGATGCAATCCTGCAAGGCCACACTGGTATGGGTGTAGGCACCGGCATTGAGCACGATACCGTCGTAGCCACCGAAGAATCCCGTCTCCTGCATCATGTTGATCAGCTCGCCCTCCACGTTGCTCTGATAGTAGCCGAACTCAATGTCGGGATACTTGGCGCGCAACTCCGGTAGATAGCTGTCGAACGACTCTGAGCCATAGATACCAGGCTCACGCTGACCAAGCAGATTGAGGTTCGGACCATTGATAATCTGTATCTTCATACACCTTATTAATTATTACGGCTGCAAAGGTACAAAAAATCTAAGAATTAAAAAGTAAGAATTAAGAGTTTTTTCGTACCTTTGCACAAAATATGGAGAAGGACATCATCAAGAGCTACGTGCGCTACCTGAAACTGCAGCGTAACATGTCGGGCAACACGCTCGACGCCTACCAGCGTGACCTGAGGAAACTGCTCGACTATCTGGAGAAAGAGCAAAAGGACGTGAGGGAGGTGACGCTGGAGGATCTGGAGGCGTTCTCGGCAGGGCTCCACGACATCGGCATCCATCCCCGTTCGCAGTGCCGGATACTGAGTGGTGTACGCTCGTTCTTCAGGTTCCTGCAGATGGACGGCTTCCGGGAGGATGACCCGACAGAGCTGTTGGAGTCGCCCCAGATCGGAGAGCATCTGCCAGAGGTACTGTCGCCCCAGGAGATAGACCAGCTGGAGGCGAGCATCGACCTCTCGAAATGGGAGGGTCATCGCAACAGGGCCATCATCGAGGTGCTGTTCTCCTGCGGTCTGCGTGTAAGCGAGCTGGTGAACCTGAAACTTTCGAACCTCTACCTCGACGAGGAGTTCGTGCGCGTTTTCGGCAAGGGGTCGAAGGAGCGGCTGGTGCCTATCTCACAACGGGCCATCCAGGAACTGAAGTTCTGGTTCGACGACCGCCATCACATGGTGATAGAACCAGGCGAGGAAGACTACGTATTCCTGAACCGACGCGGGGCCCACCTGACACGTACGATGATTCTCATCATGATCAAGAAGCAGGCCGAGCTGGCTGGCATCCAGAAGACCATCTCGCCCCATACACTCCGCCACTCGTTTGCCACGGCCCTGCTGGAAGGTGGCGCCGACCTGCGCATCATCCAGGCCCTGCTGGGACATGAGAGCATCGGCACAACCGAGATCTACACTCATATCGACACCTCGACGCTCAGGCGCGAGATTCTGGAGCACCATCCGAGGAATATAAGAAAATAAATGGCGATTTATTTTGCATTTCGCCCGATTTGCACTATCTTTGCACCAAAATTTGAGAGATATGTCATACCTATTTTCATCAGAATCAGTATCTGAGGGTCATCCCGACAAGGTGGCGGATCAGATTTCAGATGCCATACTTGACCAGTTCCTGGCATACGACGAAAAAGCCCGCGTGGCATGTGAGACTTTTGTAACCACCGGTCAGGTGGTCATCATGGGTGAGGTGAGCAGTGAAGTGTATATCGACCTGCAGACCATTGCCCGCAACACCATTAAGCGCATCGGCTATACGAAGGCCGAGTACCAGTTCGACGGTAATTCATGCGGCATCCTGAGTGCCATCCATGAGCAGAGTGCCGATATCAACCGCGGTGTAGATAACGGCAACGAAGACGAGCAGGGAGCAGGCGACCAGGGCATGATGTTCGGCTATGCCACCAATGAGACGGAGAGTTACATGCCCGTCAGTCTTGACCTGGCTCACCTCATCATGCGCACTTTGGCCGACATCCGCAAGGAAGGCAAGGAGATGCCCTACCTGCGCCCCGACGCCAAGAGTCAGGTGACCATCCAATATAGCGATGCTGGTATCCCTGAGCGTATCGACACCATCGTGGTGAGCACCCAGCACGACGAATTCGATGAAGACGAGAAGATGCTGGCCAGGATCAAGGACGACGTGATCAACATCCTGATTCCCCGAGTGAAGCAGCAGATACACTCACAGAAGGTGCTCGACCTCTTCGGAGACGACATTAAATACTATGTGAACCCCACTGGCAAGTTCGTGATTGGCGGTCCTCACGGTGACACGGGTCTGACGGGCCGTAAGATTATCGTTGACACCTATGGCGGCAAGGGAGCCCACGGTGGAGGCGCCTTCTCAGGCAAAGACTCCTCGAAGGTGGACCGCAGTGCGGCCTATGCGGCACGCCATATTGCCAAGAATATGGTAGCAGCCGGTGTAGCCGACGAGATGCTGGTACAGGTAAGTTACGCCATCGGCGTGGCCAAACCCATGAACATCTACGTTAACACCTACGGCCGCAGCAACGTGAACATCAGTGACGGAGAGATTGCCAAGAAGATTGAAGCGCTTTTCGATCTCCGCCCGAAGGCCATCGAGCGCACCCTGAAACTGCGCCAGCCTATTTATAGCGAGACCGCTGCCTACGGCCATATGGGGCGCCAGCCGGAAACGATCAAGAAGACCTTTACGAGTCATTATCATCCCACAAAGACCATCGATGTAGAACTCTTTACCTGGGAGAAGCTCGACCGCGTGGACGATATCCGCAAGGCTTTCGGTCTTTCATAAGACATGATAGGGCAAGACAGCATACAGACAACCTTTGCCGTTACAACGGTGAACGATACCGTTGCAAGACAATTTACCAGACCGCAGACACCTTACCAGGTGCTGCGGCTTTTGCCTAAGAATGCCACCCCAGCCCAACAAGACTCGGCCATCCAGGCTTGGCTGACACCTCAGGAGATACGCTATAGCGAACAGCCCGACACCCTCCACCTACCCGGAGAGGAAGCCCCACGCGACCTGTCGGCGGTCAGTCTGCCCTTGTATTATAAAGAGAATTTCTTCTCCAATAATCCCATGTATCATGAGGAGTTGGACAGCAAAGGCTATGGCATGGCGGGCGACCCCATACCTGAGATACTCAGCAACGACGATGTCATCACCGGTTTGCTCATCCTCTGTTTCTTGTTCATCGCCTTTACCCTGTCGAGAATCTCTGGCTTTATCGTCAAACAGTTGAAGAATTTCTTCTATCCCCAACGGGCCGACCGCGACATCACAGAGACTGGTAACGAGGTGAAATTCCAGTTCGTATTCGTGGGACTGACCTGCCTGGTTTACGGACTGCTGTACTATCTGTATGCCACTTACTATGTTGCCGATACCTTTACACTGGCGTCGGAGTATTACATCCTTGGCATCTTCGTAGGGGTATTCATCGTGTACTTCCTTTCCCGGTTTATCCTTTATAACGGCATCAATAATCTGTTCTTTAACAACAGGGATAATAAAAAATTCTTAACAGCACTACTATTCCTTACCGCTATGGAAGGGGCGGTGCTGTTCCCTATCCTACTCCTACTTACCTATTTGCATTTTTCACCTATTTATGCGGCCATTTATTGCGCTTTTGTGCTCATTTTGGTTAAAATACTGACATTTTATAAGTCTTACATCATCTTTTTTAAGCAAAAAAGATTTTTTCTTCAAAATATTTTGTACTTTTGTGCCCTCGAAATGGTACCGCTGGCAACGCTTTGGTGCGGCTTATCGGTCATCGTGGATATTTTTAAAATAAAAATTTAGGACACAAATGATTAAGAAGATCCTGGTTTCACAACCCAGACCAAACAGTGAGAAATCGCCATATTTCGATATTGCGAGCAGATTTGGAGTAGAACTGGTATTCCGTCCTTTTATCAAGGTGGAGAGCATTACAGCAAAGGAATTCCGTGCACAAAAAGTCAGTATTCTCGACTATACAGCCATCGTGTTCACCTCACGGCACGCTATCGACCATTTCTTCAATATGGCCAAGGAACTGAGGGTTAACATTCCGGAAGACATGAAATACTTCTGCGTTACCGAGACCATCGCCCTCTATATTCAGAAATATGTGCAATACCGCAAACGCAAGGTGTTCTTCGGAGAGACTGGTCGCGTTGACGACCTGGTGCCCACCATGGTGAAGCATAAGACCGAGAAGTTTCTGGTGCCGATGAGCGACGTACATAATGACAGCCTCACCATCCTGCTCGACTCCAAGAAGCTGCAGCATAAAGAGTGCATCATGTACAAGACGGTCAGCAATGACTTTACACCCGAGGAAGTCAAGACCTTCGACTACGACATGCTGATCTTCTTCAGTCCGGCCGGTATCGAGGCGCTGACAAAGAACTTCCCCGATTTCAAACAGGGTGAGATTGCCATTGCCACCTTCGGGCCTGCTACAGCCAAGGCAGCTAAAGAGGCTGGGCTCAGACTTGACATCGAGGCTCCATCGGAGAAATACCCCTCTATGACAGGCGCCCTTCAGCACTACCTGATCGAGAACCAAGAATAATTCCTCAAGCAGATGGCGGCTCCTACATTCAGGAAACAGGAGCGTATCGTCAGCACTCGTCTGATTGAGATGCTCTTCAGCAAAGGTGACAGCCAGTCGCAGTCAGCCTTCCCGCTAAGGGCGGTCTTCCTTCAGACAGCACGCCAGGAAAAAGGGGCTCCGGTACAGATCCTGATCAGCGTACCGAAGAAACGGTTCAAACACGCTGTTGACAGGAACAGGGTGAAACGACAGATCCGGGAGGCCTACCGCCAACATAAAATATTAGTCGAAGGAAAAGTGGACGAGGAGAAACTGCTGATGATTGCTTTCATCTGGCTCTCCGACAGGCACTATCCGACATCGGAGATAGAAAATAGGGTTGTCAGTCTCTTAGAACGCATCGCTCAAGCCGTATGAAATGGTTGTCACAGATACTCGCAAAGCTTTTGGTGCTTCCCATCAGGTTTTACCAACTGTGCATCTCCCCTCTTTTGGGGCCATCGTGCCGCTTCACACCCACTTGTAGCGAATATGCCCGTCAGGCCATCCTGAAACACGGTCCCATCAAGGGGCTCGGACTGGCCATCTGGCGAATCTTAAGATGTAACCCCTGGGGCGGATCAGGTTATGACCCAGTGCCCTAAATTAATAATAAGGTATAAAAATGAAAAGGTAAATAATATAACGATGAAGAACTTTGTAGAAGAACTGAAATGGCGTGGTATGCTGGCACAGATGATGCCCGGCACTGAGGAACTGCTCCAGAAAGAGATGGTAACAGCCTACTTAGGCACAGACCCCACTGCCGACTCACTGCACATTGGACACCTGTGCGGTATTATGATGCTGCGCCACCTGCAGCGCTGTGGCCATAAGCCCATCATCCTCGTGGGAGGTGCTACTGGTATGATCGGCGATCCCTCTGGCAAGAGCCAGGAGCGTAACCTGCTGAATGCCGAGACACTTTACCACAATCAGGAGTGCATCAAGAAACAAGTGGCCAAGTTCCTCGATTTCGAATCCAAGGACCCCAATGCCGCAGAGATGGTCAACAACTATGACTGGATGAAGGACTTCACCTTCCTCGACTTTGCCCGTGAGGTAGGAAAGCATATCACCGTGAACTACATGATGGCCAAGGACAGCGTACAGCAGCGCCTAAACGGAACTGCCCGCGATGGCCTCAGCTTCACTGAGTTCACTTATCAGTTGCTGCAAGGCTACGACTTCCTCTATCTCTATCAGCATAAGAACTGTAAGCTCCAGTTGGGAGGTAACGACCAGTGGGGTAACATCACGACAGGCACAGAGCTCATCCGCCGCACCCTTGGTCATGAGAATGAGGCCTTTGCACTGACCTGTCCGCTGATCACCAAGGCCGATGGCAAGAAGTTCGGTAAGACAGAAAGCGGTAACGTATGGCTCGATCCGAAGCGCACCTCGCCCTATCGTTTCTACCAGTTCTGGCTCAATGTCAGCGACGACGATGCCGAGAAGTACATCAAGATCTTCACTTCACTGGAGAAAGATGTCATCGACGCCCTCGTTGAGGAGCACAAGCAGGATCCGGGTCGTCGTATCCTCCAGAAGCGCCTTGCCGAAGAGGTAACCACGATGGTACACGGTCAGGCAGAGTTGGAGGCAGCCATCGAGGCCAGTAACATCCTCTTTGGCAAATCAACCAAGGAGGCACTGGAGAAACTCGACGAGCAGACCTTCCTCGACGTGTTTGACGGTGTGGAGAAACACGAGATCAGCAAGGACCAGCTTGGACAGCCAGCCATTGAACTGCTGACCACTGCTGCACCCGTATTCCCGTCGAAGGGTGATATGCGAAAGATGGTTCAGGGCGGTGGTGTCTCTCTGAACAAAGAGAAACTGACGGATCAGAACCATATCATTACGGCTGAAGACCTCATCGACGGCAAGTATTTACTGGCCCAAAAAGGCAAGAAGAACTATTACTTGCTGATTGTGAAGTAATATTTGGCTGCAAAATTTTGGTACTTCAAATTTATTTCGTACCTTTGCAGCCGCATTCTGGACGATGGTGTAATGGTAACACTACAGGTTTTGGTTCTGTCATTCCCGGTTCGAATCCGAGTCGTCCAACTTTAAAACCGCTACAAACATTAAGGGGATCCCGATGGGATCCCCTTAAATAATTATTTACAAATTGATTACTTGATTGCATCAGTAAGCTCAGCACCAGCCTTGAACTTTGCCACCTTCTTGGCAGCAATCTTGATCTTCTGCTTGGTTGCGGGGTTGATACCCTCACGAGCCGGGCGCTCATTTACGCTGAATGTACCGAAACCAACGAGGGAAATCTTGTCACCTGCTACGAGAGCATCCTTAATAGCTGCAACTGTTGCATCAAGAGCCTTCTTAGCGTCAACCTTTGAGAGACCAGCACCTGCTGCAATCTTCTCTACCAATTCTGATTTGTTCATAATGTTTGTAATTTAAATGAATTATTAATAGTAATAACTGTGGTTTTATTGAATTCGTTGGCAAATATAATGCAAAGTATTTAGAAAAACAACAAAAAAACGGAAAAAATTCTTTTTTTCATGAAAAATTCTTGTATTCACGCATTTTTAGGCATAAAAACGAGATAAATTTTGTAATTTTGCACCCGAAACGTAAAAATAACAAATAACAAAGACTATTTAGTAATTAAGATATCAAGATGATGTTCCGTATTCCCACCGTCACGAAAAACCTTCTGATTATTAATCTGCTTGCGTTTATTGCCACCTATGTTCTTCAATTACGTGGTATTGACCTGGCAGACATCGGAGGACTGCATTTTTTCATGGCGAGCCACTTTCACCTCTACCAGCTGGTGACCTACTTGTTTCTCCATGCCAGTTTCATGCACATTCTGTCTAATATGTTCGGACTGTGGATGTTTGGTTGTGTGATAGAGAATGTATGGGGTCCGAAAAAATTCCTTTTTTATTACATTACTTGCGGCATCGGTGCTGGATTATTACAGGAAATCGCCCAATTCGGCTCTTTCTATATGACCGTTGCCGAACAAGTGCCTGAGACGACACTCGGAATGGTGATGGAATACGGCACCCACTATGCCAGTGCCTTGAACAGCTGGACCACCATTGGCGCCTCGGGTGCGGTGTATGCCGTTATCCTGGCATTTGGCATGACCTTCCCCAACGAACGGCTGTTTATCATCCCGTTTCCCTTCCCCATCAAGGCCAAGTGGTTCGTTTTAGGTTATGTGGCTATCGAGTTCTTCTCTGCCCTGGCCTCCTCGGGCGACGGTGTGGCCCATACGGCCCACTTGGGCGGTATGCTGTTCGGCTACCTGATGATACGCTACTGGAACCACCATCCTGATGCCGGCTATGACCGTGGCAGGGGGCAGCAGTTCTTCGAGAACCTTAAGCGCAATTTTGAACAGCGCCAGCAGAACAGCCAGCGGCATCATAACGCTGACATGCATGTGGAAAGAGGTGGCGGCAAGGAAGCCGACAGGGAATACAATGCCCGTAAGCGCCAGAATCAGGAGGAGATCGACGCCATTCTCGACAAGATCCGCAAGAGCGGCTATGACAGTCTGACCAAGGAAGAGAAGAAAAAACTCTTTGATGCCAGTAACGAGCGATGATTAAACAACTCAAAGCATTCACCATCAATATCATAGCGGGAGCTAATGTGGCTACCGTATTGTTGATGCTGGCTGCTGGCTATGCCGACCATATCAACCCCACCAGTCACCCCATGCTCTCCAATCTGGGGATGCTATTTCCTTTCTTCCTGATAGCCAACCTGTTGTTCGTCTT
The DNA here is from genome assembly GCA_902771155.1 of uncultured Prevotellaceae bacterium. The sequence continues at coordinate 20,914 of CACXVS010000003.1, read as the reverse complement.
CTTCTGGCTGACCTTCAAATGGAAAAAGTTGTGGATTCCCATCCTGGGCTATGCACTGGCTTATCTGCCCATCACGGTCTATATGCCTCTAAATGGCAGCAAGGAGATTCCGGAAGGAACCCTCAAGATCATATCGTATAACGTCTGCCAATATGGGGGCAACTACAAATACGAACAAGCCTTCGACACCATTTACAGTTATCTGAAACGCGAAGATCCCGATATTGTCTGTCTGCAGGAAGATGTCGATACCTGGCGACGCTTTGTCTTTCAGCGCTATCAGAAGACTTATCCCTATAACGACACCATCGTTTTCCAGCGTACCAGCACCAGTATGAATGGGGTGGGTATTCACTCCAAATACCCCATCTTGAGGAGAGAACGCATTGACTATCCGTCGAGAGCCAATGGCTCAATGGCCTATTACCTACTGGTAAACGGCGACACCATCCTCGTTATCAATAACCATCTGGAATCGACGCACCTGACAAAGGAAGATCGTAACCGCTATACAGAGATGGTATCGGGCAAGATGAAGCGCGACACCGTGAAGGAAGAGTCGTTGCTGCTGCTTGGGAAACTGGGGCAGGCTGCTGCCATCCGTGCAGTAGAGGCCGATGCCGTTCATCAGTACATCGAGGCGCATCGGCAGTACCCCATCATCGTCTGCGGCGACTTTAACGACAATCCTATTTCCTACTCCCGCCGAACCATTGCCAAGGGACTGAAGGACTGTTTCGTAGAGACTGGAAAAGGGCTCGGTTTGTCATTTAATCAGAAAGGATTCTACTTCCGTATTGACCATATTTTGTGCTCGGATCATTTCGAACCTTACGATTGCAAAATTGACAGCAAAATGGACGCAAGTGACCATTATCCTATCTCTTGTAGGCTAAAATTAGTACATAAACCTTAAAAAATGAGCGAAATTCTTCCATAAATTTTGCCTCCTCTAAAAAAATGTCTATATTTGCACGCTAAAAATGTACGCGAACAGAATATAATAACAAAAATAACATCAAAAATCAAAATGCAAAACAAAGGAATTGTAAAAGTAATCGCAGTGCTTCTGATTCTCGTGTGCTGCTTCTACCTTTCCTTCTCATTCGTGACACGCCACTACGAGAGTAAGGCTGCCGCCATGGGCGAGGAAGCAGGTGCGGAGTACCTCGATTCAATCAACAACGAGAAGGTGTATATGGGCATCTACTCGCTGAAGCAGTGCCGTGAGATGGAAATCGGCCTTGGTCTTGACCTGAAAGGCGGTATGAACGTGATTCTTGAGGTATCAGTGCCTGATGTGGTTGACGTGCTCGCCGACCACAAGACAGACGCTGCCTACAAGAAGGCTATGGAACTTGCCAAGAAGGAAGAGGAGACCAGTCAGGCAGACTTTGTATCTCTGTTCGTGAAGTATTGGAAACAAGAGGGTAACGGTCGTCCCCTCGCCGCCATCTTTGCTACCCAGCAGATGAAGGGCAAGGTGAGCACCCAGTCGAGCGACTCTGAAGTAGAGAGCGCCATCCGTGCTGAGGTGCAGAGTGCCGTTGATAACTCTTTCAACGTGGTTCGTAACCGTATCGACAAGTTCGGTGTTGTTCAGCCCAACATCCAGAAGCTCGAAGGTCAGAGTGGCCGTATCATGGTCGAGATGCCTGGTATCAAGGAGCCGGAGCGCGTACGTAAGCTGCTCCAGGGTTCTGCCAACCTTGAGTTCTGGGAGACCTATAACAGCAATGAGATCACACCGCTGCTTGCCCAGTTGAACCAGCGCTATGCCGCTCAGGGTGGTGAGATCGTTGATACCACTGCCGTGGAGCCCGCTACCGAGGAGGCTGTTGCCGACAGCGCAAAGGCTGCTGGTGACCTTGCCGCCAAGCTGGCCAAGAAGGACACGAAGGGTGGCGACAGCAAGGCTATCGAGGCTGCCAAGAAGCAGAACCCCCTGTTCTCTGTCTTCCAGCCCACACAGGGTAATACCCTCGCTGTTGTTGGTTATGCTAACGCTCGCGATACCGCTGAGATCAACAAGATTATCTACTCCGACCTCGCTAACCAGATCTTCCCTGCTGAGCTGAAGCTCCGTTGGGGTGCCAAGCCCGAGGATTTCGGAGGTCAGAACACCAAGGGCGACATCTTCGAGCTCTATGCCCTGAAGATCACCGAGCCCTCAGGTCGCGCTCCGCTGGAGGGTGATGTCATTACCTCTTCAAAGGACGACTTCGAGCCCACCACTGGCCGTCCCTGTGTATCTATGCAGATGAACTCTGACGGTGCACGTCGCTGGAGCCAGATCACCAAGCAGAACATCGGCAAGGCCGTAGCCATCGTGCTCGACGATGCCGTCTATACCGCTCCTCGTATCCTTTCTCAGATCGATGGTGGTAACTCTCAGATCACTGGTAACTTCACCATCGAGGATACAAAGGACCTTGCCAACACACTGAACTCTGGTAAGATGCCGGCTCCTACCCGTATCGTACAGGAAGAGGTGGTTGGTCCGTCACTTGGTGCCCAGTCTATCAAACAGGGTATCATCTCGTTCATCGTAGCCTTCGTACTGCTGATGATCTACATGATACTGCTCTACGGCTTTATCCCTGGTATCCTCTCGGATATCGCCCTGCTCTTCAACCTGTTCTTCACACTGGGTATCCTGACCTCGTTCCAGGCTGCACTGACGATGCCTGGTATTGCAGGTATCGTACTGACGCTGGGTACCGCTGTGGATGCTAACGTGCTGATCTACGAGCGTATCAAGGAAGAGCTGAAGAAGGGTCTTGGCGTGAAAGAGGCTCTGAACAAGGGTTATGCCAACGCCTTCAGCGCCATCTTTGACTCTAACCTGACATCATTGATCACTGGTGTGATCCTGCTCTACTTCGGTACAGGTCCTGTGAAGGGCTTCGCCACCACTTGGATCATTGGTATCGTTGTATCGTTCTTCACTGCCGTCTATATGACCCGTCTGGTCTATGACCATATGCTGAAGAAGGACAAGTGGACGGACCTGACCTTCGTAACAGGTTACTCAAAGAACCTCATGCAGAATGCCCACTACAACTTCATGGGAATGTATAAGAAGACCTTCATTATCTGGGGTGCTGCTGCCATCCTGTTCTGCATCTCGTTTGCCGTTCGTGGCTTGAGCCAGAGCATCGACTTCACAGGTGGTCGTAACTATGTGGTGACCCTTGATAAGGAGACACCTGTTGAGGATGTGCGTCTGGCACTGACTGGCGCCTTCATCAACACGATGGGTGAGAATGCCCAGAAGGAGGCCAACACCAGTGTTATCGCCCTGGGTACCGATGGTAAGACGGTACGTATCTCTACCAACTGGGATATCGAGTCGAACAACCCTGAGGTTGACGACCAGGCTGAGACCATCCTCTTCAACACCTTGAAGAAGGCAGGTCTTGTGAGCCAGGATAACGTTGAGCACTTCAAGAATCCTGATGTTCGCGAAGGTGGCTCTATCATCTCTTCTGCAAAGGTTGGTCCTTCAGTGGCTAAGGATATCACTTATGGTGCTATCATCTCCGTGATCATCGCCCTGATCGCCATCTTCCTCTACATCCTGTTCCGTTTCCGCAACGTAGCCTTCTCTGTAGGTTCTACTGTTGCCCTGGCACTCGACGCCCTCATCGTGATCGGTTTCTACTCAGTGCTCTGGGGATGGGTTCCGATGTCGTTGGAGATCGATCAAACCTTCATTGGTGCTATCCTGACGGTGATCGGTTACTCTATCAACGATAAGGTGGTGGTGTTCGACCGTATCCGTGAGAACATCGGTCTCTTTGGCAAGCGTGATCGCCAGGATCTGTTCAACGACTCACTGAACCAGACGCTGGCTCGTACCATCAACACCTCTGTAACGACCTTGATCGTGCTGTTGGCTATCTTCATCCTCGGTGGTGACAGCATCCGCTCGTTCTCGTTCGCTATGATTCTGGGTGTCATCTTCGGTACACTGTCTTCACTCTTCATCGCTGCCCCTGTTGCCTACCTGACACTGGGTCGCACGATTAAGGAGGAAGGTGAGATTGCCGCAGCTCCTGCTAAGAAGAAGTAAGGTTTACACCTTATTAAATAAAAGAAAGCATCGCCCAGTTTGAGCGATGCTTTCTTTTTTCCTGGTACCCCGACCGAGAATCGAACTCGGAACTAAGCTTTAGGAGAGCCTTGTTATATCCATTTAACTATCAGGGCGCATGGATTTCGGGTGCAAAGGTACGAATAAGTGAGCGAAAAACCAAATATTTTTGAGTTTTTCCGAACGAGAGTACCTTCGACGGTAAGTCAAAGGTACGAATAAGTGATGAAAAAAACAAAAGAATAGGTTGTTTTTGCGAATTTTTTACTATCTTTGCGCAGAAATTAATAACCAACAAACCCAAAACGTATGATGAAAAGACTATTATTATTGCCCCTGCTGTTGCTAGCCTGTCTGATGGCCAATGCTCAGAACCCCTATCTTCCCTTATGGGAACATGTACCTGATGGCGAGCCCCGAGTCTTCGAGGATCCCGACAACCCTGGTAAATTGCGCGCTTATATCATTGGTTCACACGACACCAACTATACAGCCTATTGCGGTAGTGATATCCGCATGTGGTCGGCCCCCGTCGAGGATTTGACACAATGGCGCGACGAAGGTCCGATCTTTACACATTACGTTGACGGACAGTGGGATACGATGTTTGCTCCCGACCTTGTAGAGGTAAAAGACAAGGCCACAGGCAAAAAGACCTACTACCTGTACCCCCACTCCCGTGGCTGGCGACGCGTGGCCATGGTCTGCAAGAGCGACCGGCCAAACGGTCCTTTCACCCCTATCAACCTGACAGAAGACGGGCGTCAGTGCCTCCCAGGCTCACTGATTGACTTCGACCCCTCTGTGTTTATCGAGAACATCACCGACAAGAAGGATCCTGACTATGACAAGGGCTTCCGGGCCTATGTCTTCTATGGTTTCCAGCATTCTACAGCTTGTGAGTTGGACCAGAACACCATGTACTCTAAGCGCGAGGGTACGGAACTGATCGACCCCTTCATCCCTGCCAGCAGCGCTGATGGCCGTCTGCTCGACAAGGAAGGTTCAGAATATAAGGCCCTCTACCAGGGGCAGAATCCGCTCGACTTCAACTTCTTCGAGGCCTCATCCATTCGTCAGGTGGGCAACAAGTACGTGATGGTGTTCTCTGGCTATAGTGGCAAGGAGTATGGTCTGGGCAACACCAACTCAGCCCTTCGCTATGCCTTTGGCGACTCGCCCTTAGGCCCCTGGCGCTCTGGTGGTGTGCTGGTTGACTCTCGTGGTGTAGTCACTGGCGAAGACGGCTCCCAGCTCATCACTACCAATGCTGGTCATAACACCCATGGTTCTCTGCAGGAGATCAACGGTCAGTGGTATGTGTTCTATCACCGTCCGCCCCGTGGTTTCGGATTTGCCCGTCAGCCCATGGTAGCACCCGTAAAGATCACCTGGGACAAGAAGTCTGTGGCCAAGGGCGGTGTGGTAAAGATAACCGGTTACGACCCCTATGCCAAGGATCAGGCATGGACGGCCAAGGCTTCCGATGGCCATGAATATACCGGTGCAGAAGTCACCTCAGAGGGATTCCAGATCTACGGACTCCCACCTTATCAGTATTACTCCGCTGGTTACGCCTGTTTCATGACAGGAGGTACCAACAGCAACGAGTGGATGCAAGATAACCACGACATCTGGAACAACTCGATGGACCTGGCAGGTATCACCAACACAGGTATCGTTGGTTTCAAGTATTTTGGCTTTGGCGGTCTGGCTGCTGACACCAAGGGGCTCAAGGCTTTCGAGGGCACCAAGACTGGCGATGCCACCAAACTGAACCTGAATCTGACCACCAGTGGTCATGGTGCCTTTAAGATCCATGTAAGACTTGACGACCCCTGGAAGGGCGATGAAATCGCTGTTTTCGACATCCCCGCCGATGCCCCCAAGGCAGCCATGATGTACCAGCAGGCTGTTCCTGCCGTTGAAGGTCTTACTGGCAAGCACGCCATTTACCTTGTTGCTGACGGTCCTGAGATCAAGGTTCCTGAGCGTCCCAGATGGGGAGGTCCACGTGGTCCCCAGCGCCCTCAGGGACTCTTCGACCTTCATGGCATCGGTTTCTCAAAGGGCGACGCCATCTTCGAGGCTCCCACAGTGCCTACGGTAGAGATCATGGCCGATGGTCAGCCACTGGTCATGCCCACCACCCCCATCCGTTTCACCAATCTGAATGGTTATACGGATCAGATCCGCTATCAGGTATTTGGCAAACTCGACGATCGTTCCAAACTCACTGCTTCCTCTTCCGATCCTCAGGTGAAGTTCGAGATCAGTCCCGTCGTTGAGGGACGTGCCACCATCAAGGCCACCTACAACGGGCTTACCAAGATATTCCTAATCAACTAACTTCATATCAACCGTTTAGAATTATGAAAAGAATACTTACCATTCTGTCCCTGGCACTCCTGACCTTAACGGTTAGTGCCCAGGTGCTCGACGCGCTGAAAGCCGACCCAAGAAGGGCCTATGGCAACGATTATCCTTACCAGTTCAGCGAGGTAAAACTGACAAAAGCGCCTAAAGGCTACAAGCCTTTCTACATCAGCCACTATAGCCGTCACGGCTCCCGCTACTACTGGAATGCGTTCCTCTACAGAGAGCTTGACAGTTTGCTGACCAATGCCCACAACAAGCACTTGCTGACGCCTGAGGGCGAGGCCTTCCACACGAAGTTCATGGCCTGTAAAGATGAGTTGGCAACGGGAGTCAGCGAACTGAGCGACCTGGGCTGGGAACAGCATCAGCGTATTGCCCGCACGATGTATAACAACTTCCCTGAGGTGTTTAAGAATGGCGGTAACGTGCTCGCCATCTCCTCGCTGTCAGGTCGTTGCGTGCTCAGCATGTCATCCTTCTGTCAGGAGCTGGTACAGTGCAACCCGAAAATCGAGATTCGTGAGCAGTCCTCACGCTTCACCCTCGACGGTGTGGTACCCAACGACAGGCAGAACCCTGTGAAAAACGACTACCCGAAGGGTGTAAAACCCCGTTTCGAGAAGAATCGCGACAAGTTCCAAAGCTCCAGCACACTCAAGGACGACATCATCAAGCGCGTCTTCACCAGTACCGAAGGACTGAAGGGCGACATGAACCATATTGCCAGCAACCTCATCAACCTCTACACCTCGCTTCCCAGCATTGGTCATGAGGGGATGATGGGTAACATTATCACCGACGAGGAACTGGTTGCCAGATGGGAAGGAGAAAACCTTGGCAGCTACGCCTGGGTATTCGGTCCTCAGTATGAGATGATCCCCATTCTGAATGATATCCTCAAGAAGGCCGAAGCAGTGATCAACGGCAGTAGCGATCACATCTCCGACCTTCGCTTTGGTCATGATACCTGCATCGGTCCCTTGACCGTGCTGATGGGTATCAACGGAGCTGATAAAGATCCTGAGGACCCGTATGAGGTGAAGAATGTCTATCAGAACTGGCAGACAGGTAAGGCCAGCAACATCCAACTGATCTTCTACCGCAGCAAGAAGAGCAGCGATATCCTCTTAAAATGCCTGCTTAACGGTAAAGAGGCCAGTCTGCCTGTTCCCACCGACAACTACCCCTACTATAAGTGGACAGATTTCCGCGACTTCTACCAGAACCGCATTAATTCTGTGTCAAAGCCTTAGCCACACGGTTAAGGGCTTCCAGAAGACGACTACGTTGAGTGGCTATGTTCAGACGAACATAGCCCTCACCTGTCTTAGGACCATACATCGTTCCGGGATTGATCCACACCTTGGCCTCTGAGAGCAGACGGTCGCACAGTTCCTGAGAGGTGACACCCATCGCTGAGATATCCACCCAGGGAAGATAGGTACCTTCAAGACGACAGACCTTCCATTGAGGGATATTTTTTCCGATGAAATCGCACAAAACGGTGTAATTTCCCCACAGATACTGGTTCAGTTCTTCAATCCAGTCCTCACTCTCATTATAGGCAGCCTCGAGGGCCACAATGCCAAAGGGATTCACATCGCACACCTCATTGATATTGATAGCCCTGTCTATCCTGCGACGCCAAGAGGGATGCGAACAGATGATATTGGCTATCTGAAGACCAGCCGTATTGAAGTTCTTCGAGGGAGAGTTCATCACCACACAATCGTCTGTAATCGTGCCAAAGGGCACAAACTTCCGACCAGGCATGATCAGTTCGCAGTGGATTTCATCGCTCGCCACCTTCACCCCATGCTGATGACAGGTGTCGTACATACGTTGCAGCTCGTCCTTAGTCCAGACGCGCCCAGAGGGGTTATGAGGATTGCAGAGCAGGAAGAGCATGGTCTTCTCGTCAGCACATTTCTCCTCGAAGTCGTGCCAATCCACCTCGAAGGTGTCCCCCACAGCCTTCAGGGGCGATTCAAGCACTTCGCAACCATTATTCTTAATGCTTGAGAAGAAGCAGTTATAGGCAGGCGACAGGATCAGCACCTTCTCGCCAGGCATGGTGAGAGCCTTGATGACACACGACATGGCAGGTACCACTGCTGTGGTATAGAGTATCCACTGGCGCTGAATCTCCCACTGATGACGACGACGGAACCAGGAGATGACGGCCTCGTAATAGCTCTCTGGCACGATGTTATAGCCAAACACGCCATGAGCCACTCGCTGCTGGAGGGCCTGCTGGATGGCAGGAGCCACACGGAAGTCCATATCAGCCACCCAAAGGGGAATCACATCCTCTGCAGGACTCTCATCCCACTTCACACAGTTAGTACCCCTGCGCTCTGTCAGTTCGTCAAAATCGTATTTCATTTTCTGGTTTCGATGATGCAATTATTAGGTTGGCGAACATTCTCATCGATGGTGATACTACCGATGGAATCGGCAATTATGTGTCCGCTGGTGGGGTTTTTGATGTTCTCGATATGTCCCTTGATATCAGCCTCAACGGTGGAGTATTCAAACATACGATCGCACATCGGGTCGATGGTACAGTTTTCGAGCACCAGGTTCTGCGTATAACAGAGTAACTGTTCGCCAGCGAGGTGACAATTCACCAGTCGCACGTTCTTCGAGTGCCAGGCCAGATACTCGCCATCGAGCACAGAGTCGTAGATGGTCACGTTCTCACACTCCCAGAACGAGTCCTTCGTCAGGATCTTGGCGTTATGCACCTCCACGTTCTGACAATACTGGAACACATATTTCGAATCGCTCTCCAGTCCATCCACATAGATATTCTTCGAGAACATAAAGGGATAGGTGCCCCCATGCAGTTTCACGTTCTTGATCTTAATGCCATCCACCTTCCAGAAGGTCTCGTCGGCATCTGTTATCTCCACGTTCTCCAGCTCCAGGTTCTTCATCTCACGGAAGAACTTCGGACCGTCGATACGCGAGTTCTTCATCACCAGGTCGTTGGTGTACCAGATGGCAGAGCGCGAGCCCAGGGCAAAATAGCAGTTCTCGATATAGGCACCGTCCACATGCCACCAAGGGTACTTGCCGTAGAACTTACTGTTATAGCATTCCATCCTCTGACATTGCTTGATGCCAGATTCTCCATCCTCTATGGTAATGTTCTCCAACCTGAGGTCGTGCACAGCAAACAAAGGGCGTTCGCCTCCAAATTTCTTATCTTTTATCAGTTCCATCGTTTTTGTATATTAGTGGGTACAAAGGTAGATAAAAAAATCCGTAATCAGCACGGATTACGGATTATTTAACTACTTGAGAGAGATATATTTTGTTTATTTAATGGCCATCAGCCTGTCGCTGATCTGCTCCAACGACTCCATGCAGAGCATCTTGTTGGTCAGGTACATATCATTCTTAGCCTCGTTCATGCGATAGGTTCTGACAGAGGTCACCATGGGAGCCACCTCGCGATAGAGCGTCACCTCCGAGGGGATGTCATAAGCCTGGCGCACATCGTCCCACTTGCTGGTCTCCATGTTGTAGCCGTTCTTATAATATCTATAGGTATGGCAGAAGTCGTTCACCCAGTCCTGCTTCTTGGCATCCCAGCGCATCACCTCTCGGGTGGTCAGTCGTCCCTGCTCGTCGTAGCTGTAGCGATATTCCATCTTGGCAGTAATCTGGCCCTCGGCCTTCTGCTCATACACCTCAATCTTGTGGATGACACCGTCTTCCAGGTCTGAGTTATACACATACTGAGAGTTAACGTCGTTAGCGGCGTTGAAGTACATCGTTAAAACGGTTGCGATAGTGATAATTGATTCCATAACTCTTTGCTTTTAAAATTTATCTTTTGCCTGTTAGACGCAGCAAAGGTATGGAAAACTACATGCATTTAAGGTTATTTAAATGTTATCTTTAGGTTAATTCCCTGTTTTTGAGTTAATAAATATTAAAATAGTCGTTTCTCATGCAGTATTTCCCCACTTTCCGGGTTATATAAATAGAAGAAAGATTATTTTTGCAATTGAATGAAGATTACTTGTTGCTGAAGGAGATGGGTAAGACCGACTCTGAGATTCAGGAACTCTTCGGCATTTCCCACAATGCCCTCAAAGTCATCAAAAGCAAAACCAAAGAAATATGAAGAAAGATTATTTATTATTAGGTATTAGGATGAGAAAACAAATATCTACCTTCGTGATGCTTTTGGGGATTCTACCTTTAAAGGCACAGATCAACCCGCAGGCAGGCTACATTATCACCAACGAGAATGATACTTTGCGCGGTATCATTGATTATCGGACGGATGCCAAAAACTCACGTTCTTGTCTTTTTGTGGCTGATGGTGAAACTGAATACAAGGAATATCTTCCTAATGAAATAAAGTGTTATAGGCTGTCGGAATCTGGTGCTTACTATGTTTCAAAAACCTTTCCCATTGACAATGAACAGAGAACATTCTTTGCAGAATATTTGTTGGAAGGTGGTGTAAGCCTCTATCGCTACAAGGAGAATTCAACGGAATATTTCTATCTGGTAGATGCAGATGGTTATGTGGCAACCATTCGCGAGACTGGCGCTGTGATTCTGCGTCGTGATGATCAGATAGAAACCCAGCGACAGAAACTCATGGAGGCCACGAAGATATTCCAGAAAAGTCAGAAGACACTCCAGCAGTTATGGGCAATGCCACAGGTTAAAGTTGAGCAGTTGTTGAAACTGACTAAGGCTTATAATAAGGAGTTTTATCCTGAGGTTGGCGAGACGGAATTCTATCAGAAAGACATCAAATCATCGGATGGTCTAATCGCTCGTTTCCGTATAGAAGCAGGTATGGGCATCAGCAACATGAAGTTCTTTCCTAATTCATCGTGGAACGAGCCCATAGAAACTACCTCGCTTGTACCAATCGTTGGTGTGGGTACTGATATGATTCTTCCACGTTTCAGCAAGAACCTAATCCTGCAGGCGATGTTCTACTATAGCTATAATAAGGGGAAGCCAGAAGAGATAAAACAATACCCGTATAATAGGGAGTGGACCTTCCACGATGTGGCTCTGCAGGTTGGGGCTGCGTATAGTTTCATGCCAACAAAGCGTATCTCTCCACTGTTGAGGGCTGGCGTTTCTCTTGACTATCTGTTTGGCTTGGAGACCATAAACATGGAAGGTTATCATGCTACGAATAAAGTATCGCTAAACAAGAGTTTCAGTCCCAGATATTATGTTGGTTTGGGCGCAGATGCCTTGGTAGGAAAACATAAGGTCAGCCTGACTGCAAATTTCTGGATGCGTTACTACGGAACGATAGGTCTTCAGGCTCCCATGTTCTCCTTCATGGCAGGTTTCGTGATTTAACATTTTAAGTTAAACAAACAATATGAAGAAAGATTATTTTGTATTAGGATTAATTGTAGCACTCGTTCTGCTCGCCATGACAGCATGTAGTAGCGAAGACGATTCAGCAAAGAACATATTGAATCCAGGAGACAATGTATATTTCCAATATATCGAGGCAGATGTTCCATATTCCCCAATAGAAATCAGCGAAATGCCTCAATGGCTTCAATCACGTATATCAAATCCACTTATAGGTGCTAATAGAATGGCGGTCTATGTAGGTTCTTTGGATAGCGAGGTATATTATAACATAGAACCTGAGACTTTTGCCGATAGCTATTATAACCCAAAGTTTCGCGACATAAACGGCAATCTCTTAGATAAGAATCAAGGAGCCAGGCTTGCTTCTAAAATAACAAACTGGAAATGCATTTATTATATTGAGTTATGAAAAGACTATTTGTAAAACTAGGATTGGTCATTTTGGCAATGGGTTCATTCACTGAGCTACAGGCAGGTGAAGTCAGTATTGACGAAACGAGTTTCCCTGACCAATACTTCCGTGAATATATTAGCGAGCAGTATGACAAGAATCGCGATGGCATACTCGATGATGGCGAGATCTCAGAAGCAATGACTATGTTTGTCTTCAATGAGCATGTTGCCAGTCTGACGGGAATAGAACATTTCACGGCGCTCCAGATCTTATACTGTACTGGCACCCAGATTACCTTGCTTGATCTTTCTAAATGTACGGCATTAACCACTCTGGAGTGTTATGACAACGCCCAACTTGCTACTCTCGACGTATCAGGGTGTAAGTCTTTAAATAGCTTGAATTGCAGTGGAAGCATTCTTACAACACTTGACGTTTCAGAACTGACCTCTTTGACTTCTCTTAACTGCAACTTTAATGCACTGACGTCACTCGATATTTCATACAATGCTGAGTTGAATAGCTTAAGATGCAGTAATAATCAATTGGCGCAACTCGACATCACTCAGAATAAGAAAATTACCGAACTATTTTGTACTGACAATCTGTTGACAGAACTGGATTTGTCTCAGAATACGGAACTGCATACCTTATATTGCTGGGGTAACCAGCTGACCTCACTCGACGTTTCGAAGAATATAAAGATTACAAATATATACTGTTCAACAAATCGTATCAAAGAAACTCAAATGGGTAAACTCGTTGAGGCCCTGCCTATGGTAGAAGAGGGATACTTAGCAGTTATTGATCCTTATGATAACAATGAAGAGAATGAGATTAACCCAGATCAGATCGCAACAGCTATCTCAAAAGGATGGAATGTCTTAAAGAGGAATGAAGGAGGTGTTTTTGTACCTATTAATGAAAATACCCCAGGCCAAAGCAAAGATTTCTGTATCAAGACTGCAGAGGGTGTAGATATGTGGTTTACCATCACCAGTGAGGAGGAAAAGACCTGTGAAGTGAAGAAAAACCATGCGATCTCAGAACTAACAGAGGGGCAAATAGGTATTCCTAGTGAAGTAACCAATGAAGGCGTCACTTATCGCGTAACATCTATCGGAGATAGTGCCTTTTATAATTGTAACCACCTGACTTCTGTTGTTATTTCTTATACAGTAACTACTATCGGTAAGGGAGCATTTAAGAATTGCTCAAGCCTAACTTCTTTATTAGTTGGTAGCGGATTGGAAATTATAGGAGACGATGCTTTTTACGGATGCACAGGCCTAACCTCTATAACCATACCATATAGTGTGACACATATAGGCAAAGGAGCATTCAACGGTATGAATTTAGAGGCTGTTTTCTCGTTTGTTGATGAGCCGTTCGTCATAAATGGGGAATCTGATATATCTGGTACATTCTCAACAAATACTTTTCAAAATGCAACATTGTTTGTGCCTGAAGGTAAAACAGAGAAATACAAGGCAACAGAAGGTTGGAACTGTTTTGTGAATATCACCGAGCCGAGTTTTTATACCCCTAATGTTTGGGGATATGATATTGCAATGAAAAATGCTGATGGCGTAACCATCTACTATAAGTTTACTAATGATGAAACGGAATTAGAGGTGACATCAGGCGACCATTTTTATTCTGGCGTCGTTAATATCCCAGAAGAGGTTACATTTATGAATAAGACACGAAAAGTTTCCTCTATTGGCGATAAGACGTTTCAGGGTGGCAATGAGGTGACTTCCGTCACCATTCCGAATACCGTAACATCAATAGGTCAAGAAGCTTTCATGTATTTACAAATTACTTCCATAGACATACCTAATAGTGTCATATCAATAGGTGATGGCGCTTTCATGGGCTGTCAGTATCTGACCTCTGTGACCATTCCAGAAAAAGTGACCTCAATCGGTAAAGGAGCTTTCTATGAAATCAATCGTTTAGAAACAGTTATTTCGTATATTAAGGAACCATTTGAGATTAATAAAGTATTTACCCAAGAGTCTTATCAGAATGCAACTTTATATGTTCCAAAAGGCACTATTGAGAAGTACAAGGCTACGAATGGTTGGAAAGACTTTAAGATTATCGAGGAAATGGGAGAATCAGGCATCAACCACGTTGAGGCCCAAGCCTCTGATGCTCCTTATTACGACCTCAATGGCGTGCGCCTCTCTCAGCCTCGCAAAGGCATCAATATCCAAAACGGCCAGAAAGTTGTGATTAAGTAATAAAAAAATGAAGAAAAACTATTTATTATTAGGATCAATTGTAGCACTCGTTCTGCTCGCCATGATGGCTTGCAGCAGTAGTGATGAAGAAAATAATGGGTTTGTAGAGCCAGATAACACCACACCAGAGTTTACGAGTACCAATTGGTGGAATCCAAAGCACTCAGAACATGGTGATCGCATTACAACTGATATTGCTGATATAACATTTGATGGTATGGGAGAAATCTCATGGATAGTGTTTACAGATCTCACTAAAGCTCCCAAAACGGGTCCAGACTACTTCAGTCAATATATGAACTTAGGATCTGATGATAGTTATCGACTTGATAATAACGAAGTTGCATATTGGATGGAACCAGCAACGTATGAAAAATATCAGCAGTTATATAAGGGTATTCCCATTTATTCTGCGCATTATGAGATATATTATAATAATGGCCAGATGACAAGTGCAGGGGGGACTTATTTCCGTATCAGTGATGTAGATGTCAAACCAGCCTTTAGTGTAATGAAGGCTAAGGAAATCTATGCAAGATATCTCAATACCTCCCCATTTTTGATTGAAGAAGTTAGCATGATAGCATACCATGATCATGAGGCTCTCGTGATAGCAGAATTCCCCTTATCTGAGGATCCTTCAGTATGGAAGCCTCGTCTTGTCTATGCTCTACATTACGGTCATGAAAAGAGTTTAGAGGGCTTCTGTATGATTGATGCCCATACTGGCCGCATCCTTAGGACATGGCCTAACGAATACTATGTATTTTGCCAAGAATAAACAAGCCTATCTCTCTTTCTCGAAGGAGATATCTTTGTAAAGTTCAAGGATTATATATATAACTAAGGTATGAAAAAGAACGATTTATGTAGAGAACTGTTTGCGAGCTATACGAATAAGCTTGTGTTAGTTGCTTTTTTATGCTTTATGCCAATGTTGGCAATGGCAGATGTTAGTATTGATGAAACGAATTTCCCAGATCCATATTTTCGTGGGTATGTCAGCGAACAGTATGACAAGAATCGCGATGGCATACTCGATGATGGCGAGATCTCAGAAGCAATGACTATGTTTGTCTTCGATGGGAATGTTGCCAGTCTAGAGGGAATCGGGCTCTTTACTGCGTTACAAATCATCTATTGTACAGGAACCCAGATAGAGTCACTCGACCTTTCAAAGAATGTTGCCTTAACTACGGTGGAATGTTATGACAACCATAAACTTGTAGCACTTGACGTATCAGGGTGTAAGTTTTTAAATGTTTTGAATTGCAGTGGAGGCCTTCTTACATCACTTGACGTTTCAGAACTGACCTCATTGACGTCTCTTAATTGTGATGATAATCAATTGATATCACTCGATGTTTCTAATAATTTGGAGTTGAAAAGCCTAAGATGCAACAATAATCAATTGGCTCAACTCGATGTCACTCATAACAAGAATCTTACCGAACTATTTTGTACAGGCAATCTGCTGACAGAACTGGAATTGTCTCAGAATACGGAACTGAAAAGCTTATTTTGTTGGGAAAACCAACTTACCTCACTCGATGTGTCGAAGAATTCAAAGCTAACAAATATATACTGTTACTCAAACCATATCAGCGAGGCCCCAATGGGAATACTCGTGGAGGGCCTGCCTATTGTAGAAGAGGGATACTTAGCAGTTATTAATACTTATGATAACAATGAAAAGAATGAGATTAATTCAGACCAAGTTGCAACTGCATCTGCTAAAGGTTGGAGTGTCTTAAAGAGTAATGAAGTAGGTATTATTGTACCTATTAATGAAAACACCCCAGACCCAAGCAAAGATTTCTGCATCAAGACAGCAGAGGGTGTAGATATGTGGTTTTCCATCACCAGTGAGGAGGAAAAGACCTGTGAAGTGAGGAAAAACCATGCAATACCAATATTGACAGAAGGACATTTAACTATACCAAGTGAAGTGACCTTTGAGGATGTCACATATAATGTCACCTCTATTGGCGAAGGGGCTTTTGATCAATGCATCAACCTTACTTCCTTATCAATTCCAAATAGCGTGATATCCATCGAGGGATGGGCATTCTATTGTTGTAATAATTTGACTTCCTTGATTATTCCAAACGGTGTGACAACTATCAGTGATTTTGTTTTCTATGGATGTGCCAGTCTGACTTCTTTGACTATTCCAGACGGTGTGACTTCTATCGGCAAAGGTGCCTTCAGTGGTTGCAGTGGTCTTACCTCCATGGACATTCCCAACCATGTCTCTATTATTGGTGACAATGCGTTTGAGGGATGCTACAACTTAACCTCTTTAACCATTGGCGACGGAGTAACTGCTATCGGTGAGCGTTCATTCGATCATTGTAGTAGGCTTTCTTCTATAACCATTCCAAGTAGAGTAACCTCTATCGGTGTAGGTGCCTTTGGCAATATTGACCTAAGAACTGTTGTTTCGAATATAGAAGAACCTTTTGAACTTCCCAGCGTAGGGGGTGTCTTTATAACATTCTCCTATTTAACTGTTAATTCAGGAACTTTGTATGTGCCAAAAGGTACAATAGATAAATACAAGGCAACAGAAGGATGGAATAAATTTAGCAACATCATTGCCCAAGGCACCCCTAACTATGACTTGGCAGTAGGGAATGACCAAGGGAAAACCATTTATTACAATTATTCCTATGACAGAAACGAGTTGGAGGTGGTAAGTAGTGATGATCCAGAAAAAAAATATGCCGGTGATATTATTATTCCAGAAGAGGTTACGTATATGGATAAAACATTAAAAGTGACCTCTATCGGCGTTGGCGCTTTTCAAGGTTGTAGAGATTTAACATCCATTACCATCCCTAAAACTGTGAGAGATATCAAAATTAAAGCTTTTTGGGATTGCAGGAGTCTTGCTTCTATGAGTGTTGATAAAGAGAACGAGTATTATAACTCAGGTGACAATTGTAATGCTATTATTGAAACGAGTACGAATTATCTGAAAGCAGGTTGCATGAACACTATTATCCCTAACGGAGTGGATATCATAACAGAAGGAGCATTCTATGGTTGTACAGGTTTGACATCTATAACGATTCCTAATAGTGTAACCTCTATTGAATGGGAGGCCTTTTATGGTTGCTCCAGCTTAGAATCTATCATTATCCCAAAGAGCGTGAGATACGTTTGTGCTAGAGCTTTTTTGAATTGTAGCAGTCTCTTCTCTATTAGTGTAGAAGAAGGTAATATGTATTATGACAGCCGTGATAATTGTAACGCTATTATTGAGACAAGTGCAAAGCGCTTGGTACTTGGTTGTTCGAACACCATTATCCCTGACGGCATAATATATATTGGTGAGGGAGCTTTTGGAGGCTGCTCTCGATTGTTATCAATAAACATCCCTAACAGCGTGGTAGAAATTGGTAATGATTCTTTCAATGGTTGTAGCGCTCTTAGTTCAGTCTCATTACCCAATAGCGTGACATACATTGGCTTTGGTGCCTTTATGGACTGCACTGATTTAGCGTCAGTGACCATTCCCAACAGCGTAGAAAATCTCAGTGAGAGTGCTTTCTTTGGAGCTAAACTTCAAAGCGTAGTTTCACTGATAGAGAATCCGATGGAGATTCAAGGAAAAGATTCTCCCACCTCCACATTCTCTGAATATACTTTCAACCTTGCCACACTTTATGTTCCAAAAGGCACTATTGAGAAGTACAAGGCTACGAATGGGTGGAAAGATTTTAAGAATATCGTAGAAATGGACGAATCAGGCATCGACCACGTTGAGGCCCAAGCCCCTGATGCACCTTATTACAACCTCAATGGTCAGCGCATAGATCAGCCCAAGAAGGGCATTTATATCCAGAACGGCAAAAAAATCGTAATCAAATGAAGAAGAAAAGCTTATTTGTATTATTGTTGATCTTAACAATACAAACAGACCTATTTTCCCAAGAGTGTTTCCCTGAGGGCACGAAGTGGACGGAAATAAGGTTGGACACCCTGAAATATGACAGTTGGTATTCAAAAGTTGGTGATGATTGGGTGCCGAACTTTGAGACAGTGGAGTACTATGTGCATGGGGAATATGTAGAAAACAAAAGACTCACTGACGCTTTTGCTATGGGAAGGGAGTTTCAATGGAGATGACAAATGCGTTTTAGCCACAGTACCTCCAATCATTGGGTTCGACGATTCTTCGTATCTGCTATTTCCAGGCAATGCCTATCAGTTTGATTGGAATGTCGGAACAATGATAGAATTCATGGATATAACAAGTTCCAATGCTACAGCCATCTTCCCTCCAGGAACATTTGACTTTGGTACCATCGATGAAATAAAAGAGGGTGACTTCGGTGGTGTTGGCCCTTTGAGTTATGCGGATGTGAATGGTTTCCGCATCATTCAGGGGATTGGCGTGACGACATGGAAAGATGGGGAATGCCTTTTTGGCCCTGTAGGACCATATCAAGCCCAAGCTTTTTTCCAAGAAGATTCTCAGGAGGATCGTCACTATCGTTCCATGCTTGTCCATTTTGAGCGCTATGGAGAAGTGCTTTATGATGTTTGGCCAGAGAAAGGAATACCCAGCGAAATCAAGTCTATAAACAAGCTAAAAACATCAAACGATAATACTCTATACGACATTCAAGGTGTTCGCGTAAACCAACCCAAGAAGGGCATCTATATCCAAAACGGCAAAAAACTAGTAATAAAATGAAATAATAGGATAACTATCAGGAATGGTTAAATTATGCTAAAGTTTTCGGTTTTCATGCAGTGTCTTCGTGTTTCCGGGGTTATATAAGTAGAACATAATCTAAAAATGTACTCAAATGAAGAAGAAAAGCTTATTTGTGATGGGCGCAGCTATGATGCTGTTGTTTAGTTGCAGTAGTGAAAGGAGTGAGACGGAGATCGTGGAGAAGCCAGGAGACATTATTCCAGCTATCGAATATGATGGGCTCTATGCTGTGGGATATAATCAGCTGAATTCTGATGGTGAATCAGACGCTGGCGAGGTGGTCTTCACTGAAGATGATATCTTGTGGTTCGACACTGAGACACGAGAACTGAAATTCAAGAATGCGGATAATCCTCTGTCTGTTTATAAGCGATTGGAACCATACCGTGATATTAGGATCTATTTTGGTCAAAAGGCCTTGTTTGATTGCTGTTTCGTGACATTGTTTGATAGCTGGATCTATGACGATCTTGTGCTCTGTTATGGCAAGATGGATGGCGAGGTAGATGATAATGGGTGTTTCTATTTTTATGACTGTTATCCGATTCAGTTCCAGGATACTGAGGAAGTGAGGGCTAATCGTGAGAAGAAAGAAGACCAGTGGAAGGCTTTCCTCAGGTATCTTGAGGGTATGGGTAAACTCAAGAGGTCTTTGGATAAGATTCGAGCTGACTATCCTGATGCCATTGGTTATGTAAGTGGAGGTAATAAACATGAGGGATGGAATAACACAAATCAAGATGTGACAGATCCTTTGGTGGCATTCTTCCAAGAGGAACTGCATCGCCCTTATTGGGACGAGAATGGAAATGAGATCAAGACTTTCTTCGAGCAAGGAAGCTGGGATGAAGAAGGTTGTATGATGATCAATAGCCGTGAGGATTTCCAGAAGGCTTATATGGGAACCAAGGAGTTGCCTGAGATTGACTTTGACGAATATACGCTTATCATCGGCAGGACTTGGGGAAATGACAGTTCTTACGAGTTGGCTGATGTTTTCCTGAGGGACAATGGTGACAACTATTCGCTGGATGCTTGCCTGTGGCACCACTATGGGGGCGCTTTTGCTGCCATCATACA
Source organism: uncultured Prevotellaceae bacterium (assembly GCA_902771155.1). The sequence goes on along the minus strand of CACXVS010000003.1, from coordinate 611 downwards.
TATCTTTTATTGGCGCCTGTACCCCAAATTACCCCAGAAAGACATTGTAACAAAACACGTGGTTTATTCAATGGTGGAATAAAAAGATGAAAAAGAATTATTTCCTTTTAGGCCTGCTCGTCGGAATCATCCTGCTTGCATTTGCCGCTTGTAGCAGTACTGACGTACTTACTAACACATCGTGGAAATTGCATGGCTTTTATTCTCACGAGACAGACAGTATTGAGATAGCCCAGCCTGAGGATTGTGAATATTGCTATGTGATCAACTTCCAGGAAGACGGAAGGTTTTCTGGCAGGACTGCTACCAATGAGTTTTATGGAAAATATACCATATCAGATGACCATTTCTCCATCCATGATTTTTTTTCAACGAAGGTGGGTGATATGTTTGATGAAGAGAGGTTTTATTCATCCTTGCATGAAGCTACTCGCTACTCAATCTCTAACAGGCAACTGAGGCTGTATTACAACAACAATCAGGACTATTTACTATTTAATATACAATGAAAAAGTTATTTTTATTACTATTATGTGTGTTTAGTGACATTGTTAGAATCATAGCATAATGAAGAAATGTCTTTTTATACCATTGTTAGTACTGATACCTAT
>CACXVS010000002.1 GCA_902771155.1 uncultured Prevotellaceae bacterium | reverse complement strand
AGGAGTTCAGGACATTACTTCATAGGGTGAGACATTTGTCTTGGACTCCTTGTCTCCTTGTCTCCTTGTCTCCTATTTCATTGTTGTATCCTTTAAATCTCCCTTTGGATAGAAGGGGAACATATTCTCCTTCATCCACTCGTTAGCCTTGGCAGGCGAGAGTTTCCAGCCGCTGTTACAGGTAGAGACAAACTCCACGAGGCTCGATCCCTTACCGGCCATCGAGGCCTCGAAAGCCTTGCGCAGAGCCTTCTTCGCCTTGTTGATGGAGGCCACACTCTCAACACTCTGACGAGTGACGTAGCAGGTACCCTCCAACTGAGCGGCGATATCGGCCATCTTCAGGGGATAGCCATGAATCTCAGGATCACGGCCATAAGGACAGGTAGAGGTCTTCTGACCAATCAGCGTCGTTGGAGCCATCTGACCGCCCGTCATGCCGTAGATGGCATTGTTGACGAAGATAATCACGATGTTCTCGCCACGGTTCAGGGCGTGGATGGTCTCACAGGTTCCGATACAAGCCAGGTCGCCGTCACCCTGATAGGTGAACACCAGGCGGTCGGGCCAGCAGCGCTTGATGCCTGTGGCCAGTGCGGGAGCACGACCGTGGGCAGCTTCCTGCCAGTCTATGTCTATATAATTGTACGCGAAGACGGCACAGCCTACAGGCGACACGCCTACGGCCTTGTCTTCCATACCCATCTCTTCGATGACTTCGGCAATGAGCTTATGCACCACACCGTGCGAACAGCCCGGGCAGTAGTGCATATTGTTGTCGTTCATCAGCGTCGGCTTCTTGCAGACGATATTCTCTGGTTGAACTATTTGATTTCTATCCATTGTTCTTAAAATTTAAAAGTTGAAGAATTGAAGAATTGAAGTTCTTCTACTTCAAATTTTCAATCTTTTAATTCTTCAATTTTAGCATTACTTCAATTTTTCAATCTTTCAATTCTTCAATTTTAGCAACGCGTTTACGATTTCCTCGGGATCGGGCACGATACCACCCAGACGTCCGAACTGCTCTACGGGCACAGCTCCGTTCACAGCCAGGCGAACATCCTGCACCATCTGTCCGGCGTTGATCTCGGCCACGAGGATACCCTTTACCTTCTTCGACAACTCAGCAATCTGCTTCGTGGGGAACGGGAACAGCGTGATAGGACGGAACAGGCCCACCTTAATGCCCTGCTCGCGGGCAATCTCCACACTCTTCTCGGCGATACGTGCAGCCGAGCCGAAGGCGACGATGACATACTCGGCATCGTCCATCTGCTGCTGCTCGAAGCGGACCTCGTTCTCCTGAATCCTGGCATACTTCTCCTGGAGGGCGATGTTACGCTGCTCCATAATCTCAGGCTTCAGCTCCAGAGAGGTGATCACCACGCGCTCACGGTTCTTTGGCTTACCGGTAGAGGCCCAGGGGCACTGCTTGATCACCTCCTCGTCGGTACGACGGGGCTTGAACGGAGGCAGAACCACCTTCTCCATCATCTGACCGATCACACCGTCGGAAAGAATCATGGCGGGGTTGCGATACTTGAAAGCCAGCTCGAAGGCCAGATCCACAAAGTCGGCCATCTCCTGAACAGAAGAGGGAGCCAGCACAATCACCTTATAGTCGCCGTTACCACCACCGCGGGTAGCCTGGAAATAGTCGCCCTGCGAAGGCTGGATCGTTCCCAGACCAGGACCGCCACGCTGCACGTTCACAAACACGCCCGGCACCTCGGCACCAGCCATGTAAGTGATACCCTCCTGCATCAGGGCGATGCCAGGCGATGACGACGAGGTCATGGCGCGCTTGCCTGCACCGGCAGCACCATAGACCATGTAAATAGAGGCCAGCTCGCTCTCGGCCTGAACCACCTGCATACCGGTGGTCTCCCAGGGCTTCAGCTCTGCCAGCGTCTCAATCACTTCACTCTGCGGAGTAATGGGATAGCCGAAATAGCCGTCGCATCCGCAACGAATAGCAGCGTGGGCAATAGCCTCGTTGCCTTTCATCAACACAACTTCTCTCTTTTCTTCAGCCATAACTTACTCCTCCACTTTTTTACGATACACGGTGATACAACCATCGGGACAGACGATACCACACGAAGCACAGCCCACACAGGCCTCTTCGTTGACAGCCTCCACGTAGGGATAACCATGCAGATTCACTTTGTTAGCCAATGCGATAACCTTCTGAGGGCAGGCAATGATGCACAATTGGCATCCCTTGCAACGCTCAGTATCTACCACGATGGCGCCTTTCATTTTTGCCATTTTTATCCTGTAATTAATGCATTAATTCTAAAATTGGCTGCAAAGGTACGAATAAGTGAGCAAAATACCAAATTTATTTGGAGTTTTTCGAGCGAAAATACCGAAGATGTTAATCTATGGCACTTGAAAAAATAACAAATTGCAAGAAAAAAGCCGTTTTTTCCTTGCAATTTATTACAAAAATGCACCCCTGACCAATCACTTCAACAGTATTCAGCCGTCATAGCCTGGGGTGCCTGTCCCCACACGACTACTGCAAAGCCTCAATCTGCTCGGCGTTCAGCCTGCCTGAGTCGATATAAGACTGTTTGATGGCATAGATCTTCTGTTGCAAGTCCTCCGTCATCGAGTAATCCCACAGCTTTGCTTCCTCATTGGTCACGCGCATGCCACCGTTGTTGTAGCTGTTGTCAAGACAGTAGAACGGCATATCGGGATAATGCTCTTCGATGTACTCCACCCTACCCTCGAACTGCGGGAATACCGCGATATAGGCCTCACAGGTCACGGCACGGTTCGACTGAACCAGTCGCTCCATGCAGTTGGTATAGCCTGTCTCGGCATCGTTATACACATAAAGAAGACTGGGCTTGAATCCCCGCTCGCCACTTTGGGCCACCATCTGGTCGAAGTACGTCACGTTGTTGTAGGCACCTTCAGATATCACACCTGCCTCGTCGGCCAGCTTCTTTATTTCGGGATTGTTGTTAATGCTCGTGGTCTTGCCGCATCCGTACATGCCCATCGTGAAGAGGATGGTCATGTTGTTAGCCTCAGCGGCACGGTCCATTAGCCGGACGAACACCTCGTCGTCGATCACCCAGCCAGCCTCCCGATAGTCGAGCACATTCAGGCGTGTATAGCCGATGCACTTCAGCAGGTCTCTCGTCATATCAGGATCCAACCGATTGCCGCAGTCGGCCATATATACGTCCACCAGCGAGTCGAGATGCGCCTTTGTCCACTCAACGGCTGCTTCGCCTTTAAGGATGAGCGGCTGTGGCTCTGACGGTGGAGCTATAGGGTTGTCCTTACTGCACGATGTCAGCATGCCCAGGCCGCAAAGAGAAAGCACAGCGGCCAGAAAACTCATCTTTACCTTTTTCATATCATAAACAACAAATAAATGTTTCTTGTCGAGGCTCAAAGGAGTCTAGTATCCCTGTGACCTAACTACTCCTCTGTAAATGACTTGGGAAAAGATCAAAGACGTGTTCCTCTGATCTATTGTCAAGGGGCGACGTACTTCTGTAGCGTCCAGCGTTTGCCGTCGGTACCGGAATTGTCGAGATTCCAGATGTCGGTGGCTGGATTCAGCATGCTCGGATCGACATAGACTTTGGGTTCGCAGTCAGCAGCCGTGCCGGCTCTGGTAAGCCAGTTCAACAAGCAATCACTAGCATAGATGTTGGTGGCGAGGCAAGTCACGCTGCCAAGTTTTGTACAAGTACCGAATATATTATTGTAGCAGCCAGAAACCAGCGTCTTGGCGGGCAGCACAGGGGCGACGGTCAGGTTGCTGCAATCATTGAACATGTAACCATAGCAGTACTCTGCCAACGTCTCAGCAGGCAACAGGTTGGTCGGTACGGTGGCCAGATTAGTACAGCCGTTGAACATACCAGAATAACAATATGCGGCGAGCTGGGTGGCGGGCAGATAACCCTCGGGGACAGTGGTCAGCTGACCACAGTCAGAGAACATATAGAAATAGCATTTGTCTTTCAGCTCGTTGGCGGGCAGCGCGGGCAGTACAGTCAGGTTGCTGCAATACTTGAACATTTCCTCATAGCAATGGGCTGTGAGCTTGGTGGCGGGCAGCAGGAGCGGCCTCAAGGCATCGATTTGTAGATGAAAATTATCCACGAAGAGATATTTAAAGGTATAGCTGGCCTTTAACTCGTCGGCAGTGTAGAAGTTGTCGCCGTCTGTCAGGCTCATGATGTTACCATAGGCATAGCAGTCTGCCCCGCATTTGATACGACTTCCATTAGTTCCAGTGTCGTAGTAAGTAGCGTTTTCTGCCTTGAACTGCACTATGTCGCCGATATTCGTCAGCGTGATGGCTGTGTTGTCTGTGTATAGTGCCCAGTCCGTCCATGCAGTACTATTGTGTTGGCGGTAATAGACGGGGTTTGTGGCGACCCCGGTCAAAATATCGAATGTCACAGTGGCGTTGGCCGCCTTGGCTTCGAAGGTCAGCGGTGTGGCGCGCATGTCCTGTACCATCGCCAGGTTGATAGGGTATATCTTGTTTTTAGCGAGGGTCTTGCCTGTGGCAGTCTTTGTGTAGGGGAAGCCTCCTATGACGGTGGAGAAGGTGATGTCGCCATTCGTGGGCAGCATGGCCACGAAGATGGGGGCATCCTCAGCTGTGCGGCTGATGATGTAGGTGTTCGTACCATCATCAATGGTGAGGTCGGTGATATTGGCCCTCATGTCGTTAGTGCCATCAGTAATGGTTGCGAGTTTCACGATGGAGAGCTGGTTTTTCAGTTCCACGCCGGTGCCTGTGGGCAGGGTGGCTGTGGCGCTCATCGTGCCGTCATAGACCGCGAGGTCATAGGTGCTGGCGAGCGAGGTCAGCGTACCATCCTGCGTGGCGAGGGCGGCGTAGTTGATGGTAGCGGCGGCGTCCGGAGTCGTTGTCGAGACATCGCCAGCGGCCATCGCAGCGGGATAGATGTAGCGCACTTTGCCGTTAGCCTTCGGGTTGGTGAGTGCCACGGTGAACGTTGCCTTGTGGGCGTCGGTGGCGTCGATATCGGCAGCGGTGAGGGCAACGCTCACGGCCTTGCCGGTTCCAGTTCCCTGCTCGTATATCACGGCTATCTGGTCGCCCGCGGCGAAGGTCTTCACACCGCCTTCGGTGAGGGCGCGCGTGGCCGACTTCCCATCGAGGCTGATGGTGGTCTTCATCGTCACGGTTCCGTTGACTGCGGGCTGAACCACCTCAACCTCCTCAGCGCAACCGCTCATCAAAACGCCCACCACTGCGAGGGCAAAATATCTGAATAATCGTTTCATTGTATATCTATTCAATTTACATCATAATCTGAACAGCTAAAAGGCGAGGGCGGGACGAACGCAGTTGTATTTGGACGAGTTGGACGAGTAGGTCTTATTGGCGTAGTTCCAGCAGAAACTGTAGTAATTATTTAGAGCATCATTGGACACAACGTACAGTTCGACGCCGTAGCAGTCGGAGTACTCAGAACTCGACCAGTACGATCGGTTCATAATACTGTCGTAGTTGCCCGCGCCTGCTTTTGTCAGAGCGGTCTCCCATGCTGTAGCTCCAGAAAGACTATTGTCAAAGTTTCCCCACTTGATGTCGTCTATGCTCAGTCCACCGAGGGCGGTCTGCATCTTCACCCACTGCTGGGCGCTGGGCAGGAACCAGCCCGTTGTACCTGTAGGGGCTGTCAGGCCCGTATAGTTCTTGGCTGCTGCGGCGGCAGGGTATTTGGCAGCGGTCTCTGCGTCGACGGTTAGCGTTGCCGTATTCGTATAGCCGCTCACGTTTGTCGTGCGCCTCAGGCCATCGGCATTAGTCACCGTCTGCCCTGTGAATTTCGATACCTGCTCCGTACTCCACTTCACATTGCTGGCGGCATTTTTCAGGCAGAGCACGAGGCCGTGGCCACCACCATGGCTCTTTTCTGTGATTTCGTCGTCAGCGGTCGTGGTAGCGTCATCAACATAGGCAATCACGCCGATAGCAGTAGTGCCGGCTGTGGAGATCTGAGAAGCTGAGGCATAGATCTTTCCGTCGGCTCCCACCAGACGGCCCAAGTCAATACTCTTAGCAGATGAAAGGGCAATCGGATAGCGGCCAACTTCTGCCAGCGTCCAGAGTTTGAAGTCTTCGCCGGAATTGTCAAGATTCCATTCGCCAGGTACGTTGTCTGTGCCGGTAGCCAGCATGCTCGGATCGACATAGACGACGCGCCCGCAGCCGTCTTCTATTCCGGCTTCAGAGAGCCATCCATACAAGCAATCGGCCGAGATGTCGGTGGCGAGGCATGTTATGCTCGACAGCTTAGTGCAGCTGTTGAACATGCCGCTATAGCAACCTGGTGTAAGTGTCGTGGCACGAAGCTCGGGCGCAGTGGTCAGGCTTTCGCAGCTTTCGAACATTTTGCAATAGCAATTTTTGGCAAGTGTCGTGGCAGGCAGGTCGGGTGCAGTGGTCAGGCTGGTGCAGCCAGCGAACATCCCCGAATAACACCATTCTGCCAGCATTCCTTCACCATCCTTTCCTGCGGGCAGGAGTTTTTCGGGGAGCGTTGTCAGCCCATCGCATTTAAAGAACATCCCCGAATAACAATCATCTTTCAGCGTCATAGCGGGCAGGAGCTTTTCGGGCAGGGTTGTCAACCCATTGCAGCCAGCGAACATTTCAGAATAACACCATTCTGCCAGCATTCCTTCACCATCCTTTCCTGCTGGCAGGAGACTTTCCGGCAGACTTGTCAACCCATCGCAGTCATAAAACATACCACCATAACAAGCCCATGCCAGCGTCGTAGCGGGAAGGAAGTCTTCAGGTAAACTCGTTATTCCATCGCATTCTGCAAACATCTGGTCATAACAATCTGAAGCCAGCGTCGTAGCGGGAAGAACCAAGCGCTTAGAAGGATGGAATGCAATATTGGCATTTTTAAACAAATCAGAGAGAGACAATACCCCTCCGATTGTTTTATCGTTGGCAAAACCTTCAGTTCCATCGTCAATCAGGCTCATCACATTGCCATAGACATAACACTTTTTATTCGGTCTAATATTCAATCCCCGGCCACTGCCATCACTTAAGCTTGTATTGGTGCTGAAGAACTGCACAATATCACCAGTCTGCAAAGAAGAAATTAAGGTTTCAGGAGACGAACCATCAACAGAGGTTTCTACACCGTTAACAGTATATCTAAAAGGAACACGGCTATTATTTATGCAATCTATCGTCGTGTTATCTACGGTCACTTCCAGCGTCAGCGGTGTGCTTTTGGCGTCGAAATCCATCGCAAGGTTGACGGGATAGATTTTGTTCTTGGCAAGGGTTTTGCCTGTGGCGGTCTTTGTGTAGGGGAAGCCTCCGAAGGTGGTGGAGATGGTGATGTCCTCGGCGGTGGCTACGGGTAGCATGGCCACGTAGATGGGGGCATCCGCGGCTGTGCGGGTCACGGCGTAGGTGTTGGTGCCGTCATCGACGGTGAGGTCGGTGATCTGGCTCCTGATTTCTGTACCTCCATCATCCTTGATGGATTGCAGTTTCAAGATGGCGAGCTGGTTTTTCAGCTCCACGCCGGTGTCTGTGGGCAGGGTGGCTGTGGTGCTCATCGTGCCGTCATAGACGGCGAGGCCGAGGTTTTTAGCAATGGCTTCCAAAGTGCCGACCTGCTTGGCGAGACCAGCGGTGCTAATGGTCAGGTCGTTGTCGGGGGCTGTATCCTCAGCAATGGTGGCTGCCGCCATCGAGGCGGGATAGATATAGCGCACCTTCGTGCCGGCCTTCGGACTGACGAGCTCCACGGTGAACGTAGCGCTGGCGCCTCCGTCGGTGAGGTCGGCATCGGTAAGGGCTGCGCTCACGGCCTTCATTGTTTTGCCGTTGGTGTCCTGATAGATGACGGCTATCTGGTCATTTTCAGAGAAGCTTGTTTTGCCATCTGCGGCGATTGCACCTCGGGTGGTGGCGTCATCGGCGAGGCTGATCGTGGTCTTCTGCACGACGCGCTGATTGGCTGGCTGCAGCACTTCGACCTCTTCAGCGCAACCGCTCATCATAGCGCCCACCACTGCGAGGGCAGCCATCTTCAGTAATATCTTAGTCTTTTTCATCGTATCTGCGTTTTAGGGGTTACCAGTTATCTGTATTATCTACATCGTAATCCTGTTGGCCGCCGCCTGTCGATGGGAGACTCACCGTCAGCGTGTATTCGGCCGTCGGCGTGGCGTAAGTGTAGTTCGTGCCGTCGGCGACAGTGGCCGTGATCTTGGCGGTGCCTTTGACACCCTTGATGGTCACTTCGCCATTGGCATCGACGGTGGCCACGCTGGTATCTGACGATTGATAACTTACCGTGCCGTCGCCCGTCTTCGTCAGGGCGTTGGTGAAGGCGGCATCGGTGGTGAGCTTGGGCACATTGGTTGTGCCGTAGCTGATCGAGCCAGCGGCCTTCGTGATCTCAACCTTGGCTGAGCCTGTGACAGGATCGTAGTTATCCATCGTTATTTCGTAATAGACGGTGTAGTTACCGGCGGCGGTATAAGTTGGACTGGTGGACTCCGTGCAACTGCCTGCAGACGTACCATATTTAACCGTGGCGCCTTCGGGGGCGGTCACCGTGATGCCGTGGGGTTGAGCGTCGTAAGTGCCGCTATAACCACTGACGGTGAATGGCATTATGCCGACGACAGTCCAACCTTCTGGGATGTCGTTGGTGCCTGCTACGGCCCATGTAGATCCAGAGGCTACAGCCAGCGTTCCTGTGGCAGAGACCTCACCGAGCCAACCGCCCAGACAATTATCAGCACTGACGTCCGTGGCCAGGCATTTCAGATAGTTCAATTTGGAGCAACCCCAGAACATACCATTGTAACAATATTGGGCTAATGTCGTAGCTAACAGTTCGGGCGCTTTCACCAAATTTGTGCATTTATAAAACATATCATGACAGCAATAATCATCAACTGTGGTGGCAGACATGACTGAAGCCTCCGTCAAGGATGTGCACTCCCAAAACATATGCTCATAACATCTTAATTTCAACACGGTGGCAGGCAGGGCTGGTGCTTTAGTCAAGGCGCTGCAACCACTGAAAAGCTCATTATAACAATATTCAGTCAAAGTGGTGGCAGGCAATAAAATATCTTTGGCAGGGTCATTCTCCAACTTGTTAGCCTCACTAAATAGTGCATAGAGTGCATATTTATCACCAATGATCTTATCTGTTGCAAAGTCGCCTGCGTCGTCAATCAAACTCATGATGTTTCCATAGATGTAACACCTGTTAGTGGGCTTGATAGAAAGATGTTTATAAGAGTAACCAACAAGTTTTCCCAATGCCGCATTCGTACTATGGAAGGTTACGATATCACCGGCAGATACAGTAATGTCGAAATTAGTTGTACCGCCTGAATATTCCACACCATTCTTGGTGTAGGTAATCGGTTTGGCAAGATCCAAACCATCGTCAAACGTTACATGAATCGTTCCGTCCTCGATAGCCTCGAGCGTGAGCGGGGTGTGAAGCATATCCGTCAGCTTTATCGGCGACTGGTAGTACGTGCCAGCGGCGAGCGTGGCGCTGGCCTTATCGTAATAATAGGTGGCAGTCGCGTTGGTAGCCTCGAAGCGGAAAACGCTCGTGGTGGCAGGAGCCATGGCCACGTAGAGCGTGCTGGTGGCCGAGGCTGGCGTCACGGTGGTGAGCACGTTATAGCCGTCGTCCTTAATCAGGAACTGTGTAGCAGCGAGCGCGTCGCTACCGTCGCTGAGCGAGAACTTCACGATGGCTACCTGGGGTGCGAGCCTCACCGTGCCGTCGAGCGAAGCGATGTCTGCGCCCACCTTCAGTTTGGCGCCGCTCGACTGGCAGAGGTCGAGGTCAGAGGAGATCGTGGCCAGCGTACCGTCCTGCGCGGCCAGCAGGTCGGCCTTCACGGCCTTCGTGTCGTTATCCACGGCCGAGGCGGGATACACCACCGTCACCTCGTCGCCGTTGGCAGGACTACCCGTGATCGAGCCCGTGATGGTGGCTATCTTCGTCGTCTCGTCGATGGCCGACACCTTCATCACATCGACCACGTCGTTATGTATCAGGGCCACCTGCTCATCTACCGTCCAGGCGGTCTCGAGCTTCTGGTCCGTCGCGTTCTCGGTCACTGAGCGCGTCGAGGCGCCCGTACTGATGGTGGCACTGAAGGGGATGCCCTTGCCGTTGGCCTCTGGCTGCGAGGGTGCAGTCTCTTCGCTGGTGCAGGCGGCCAGCGCGAGGACCAGCGCCGCCATGCTTATCATCTTGTATGTCTTCATACCTCTTTCTGATCTTGGTTTTTTATGATGGTTCAGGTTCTCAGAACGGGTTATCGCCATTCTCGTAGCCGTCACGATCGACACCCGACGACTCCGCGCTCACCGTCAGCGTGTATTCAGCCGTCGGTGTGGCGTAGGCGTAGTTCGTGCCGTCGGTGGCGGTGGCCGTTATCGTGGTCTCGCCGGCGCCCATGATGGTCACCTCGCCCGTCGAGCTGTTCACGGTGGCCACTTTGGTGTTAGAGGATGCGTAGGTCACCGTGCCGTCGCCCGTCTTCGTCAGGGCGTTGGTAAAGGCGGCGTCAGTATTCTTCTTGGCGATGCTGGTCGTCTTAAAGCTGATCGTTCCAGCAGCCTTCGAGATGATCACCGTGGCCGAGCCGGTCACCGTGGTGTAGTTGTCCTTCGTCACCTCGTAATACACGGTGTAAGTGCCCGCGTCGGTATAGGTCAGCGAGGTCTTGTCGTAGGTACCTGCCTCCGTACCGTATTTCACGGATGCCCCAGAGGGAACGGTCACCGTGATGCCGTGGGCCTCGCCGTCGTAGATGCCGCTGTAGCCCTCGGCCGAGACGGTCATCGTGGCCGTACCCACACCGAGGGTGTAGCTGGCGGTCTTCTTCTCGTAGGTGTATCTGTCGGTATCCTCAACGGTGGCGGTGATGGTGGTCTCGCCGTTGCCCACAATCGTCACCTCGCCGGTCTCGCTGTTCACGGTGGCCACGGCGGTATTCGACGATGTATAGGTCACTGTGCCGTTACCCGTCTTCGTCAGCGGGTTGATGAAGGGCTCGTCGCCGAAGGTCTTGCCGATGCTGGTGGCGGCGTAGCTGATGGTGCCCTGCTTCACCTCCTGATCGTCGCCAGCCGTCACGACGACATTGATCACGGCGGTCTCGTCGTAGAAGATCGTGAAGTAATCGGGCGTGTCGGGATTGGTGGCCGTGACGGTGATGGAGGTGGCACCCTCGCACACGCCCGTCACCAGACCGTTCTGATCGACCGTAGCGATGTTTTCATCGGCTGTCGCCCAGGTCAGTTTGGCCATCGTGCTGGCCTTCACCATGCAGCGCTTGGTCTGCCCCTCTTTCACCGTAATGGTGGTTTCGCTTACTTGCAGTTGTGGCGAGACGGAATTGTCTAAATTGCCGAACAGCGCCTCGAAGAATTCATTACAACTCGTGAGCCCCACCCCACCCAGGATCAGCAGTACCAGCGTCAGTATACGAGATAGTTTTTGCATATTTATGGTTTTTAATTTATTCTGGGGGCAAATATAAATAAAAATCCCCAAACCACCAAGGATTTGGGGAAAAATCTTCATTCAGCAGGGAATTGTTCAGCCGTAATAGTCGATGCGGACGAAGTGGCGGGGCTTGGCGAAGGGGTTCCATGAGATGTGGAGCCAGCCATTGCCGGTGAGCAGCTGGTCGGTGTAGGCGCACGTCTTGAGGTAGTTCACCAGTCGCCAGAACTGGGCTGGATCCTGAGGGCGGATGTCGGCTGCCTGACCGACGAGGTGTTGAGAGTTTTTCACCCCTCCCACCCTGGTGTTCACAGCCTCACATCTGAAGCCCGAATTGATGATCACGGGCCCCACTACGAGCCGCGCAGGCTCCAGCAGTTGATGACAGCCATAAGTCAGATTAGCCACCACCTGCATCTCGGGGATATTCTCGGGGTATTTACCCAGGTTGAGAAACTCGCCCAGCTTAAAATGCTGAGATAGGCGAACGCCATCGATGGCGTTCATGTCATTTTGATTCTTTTTCATGGTAATGTTTGTTGATGATTCGTAGATACTGATCCAGTCCGAAGATCGAGCCGGCCAGCAGGAACGACTGCGCCACGTAGTAGAGCAGCCCGCCCGCCACGTCGTCGATGTGGACCACCTGGTAAGCCACCATCACGATGCTGCTCACGATGAGCAGCACCGCGCAGGCATACTGAGAGATTTTGAAGCCTTTCTGGTTTTCCATGGCCTTGATTTTTACCTTTTTACTTTTTTACCTTTTTACTTTTACACCATCGTGCCGCCGGCAGCTCCCAGCAACAGGGTGATGATGTAGCTAATCACTTGAAGGATCGTTCTTACAGTCTTGTTCATAACTTTGCATGTTTAATATGGTGAATTACTAGGGTTATTTCCGCGGCCAAAACCGCCTCTTTATTACCCTACAAAATTACTAAAAATAAACGAGAAAGCCAAACGTTTCCCCGATTATTTTCTCACAAAAAGTCCCCACGACTACATTGGCGACATCATGCGCAAGACGATGCCGTTTGCCATCTTCTGGATTCTGATGAACGGTCTCATGGTATTCCTCGGCCTGCATGTCATCTAAGCGACAAACTTAATTTAAATATATAAAAGAGCCCCCGCCCAATGTGATGAACGGGGACTCTGTTGGATATTTCGAATGCGGGATGCGACTTAGTAGCGCTTCTCAACAATCGCTGCGTAATACTCATTATTTCTATAATCCATCCACAACGACTTTCCATTTTGAGGGTCTTTTGCTTGTCCCATAAAATTATTCCTCATACCCCATTCGTCGTTCTTGTCCCAGAAAGCCGTCGCTACAGGCCCAATATTTAATTCCCAGCCAGCAGCTCTAACCCCATTACAACGTACTTCATTCGGGTCCCCGTATTCTGGTTCATTCAACAACAGACTCGGTACTTGAGTAGTTGGTTCCTTGGCATAGACTGCACCGCCTGCTAAATTATTACCAGCTTCTTTACCCTCTACCAGCATTTCATACCAGCCGAAATATGGGATGTTAGGAAAGACAGCAGACTTAAAATACTGTTGCATGGCAAAAATCTCTTTCCAGCGAATCAACTTAGACTTCAGTTCTATGGGATTCTCTATCGTGATGGAGCCAGCCTCATGCCACTCAGGTCTGTAAACAGCCAACTGACCGAAAATAGCCGGATGGGGGGCCTCGTTATTCTTTCCTTTGTAGTTATACTTCTGCAACTCCTTGTGCATCACGAAGTGGGCACCCGGAATCTGGCAAACAAGGAACTCATCGGGGTTGGTGACGGTAAACTCGGTGAACGCCTTGAGCTTCTCAATGTTGCTTGTGAAGTTTTTGTAGATTCCTTCCATCTTGATGTCCGGTAGATTGCCATAAGTGGCGTAGAGGGCGATCATGAAGAAGCACTTAGTGACCATGAACGCGTCGTAGGCTCGGTAATTCAGGCGGTCGCCTGTGCCCATGTGCTCCCAGGGATACTTGTCGAAAGTCATACCGTCGTAGATCTTGTCCATGCCCGTGCCGTAAGTGGAATGCTGTACGGTGGTGAGGTATTCTATATACTCCCAAGTCAGGTCGACATACTTATTGCCGTCGCCCGCCCATGCCTCGCCATATTGGCCTAATTGGGTGCTCACCTTGCTCAGGTCGTCCCTGTTTTCGTTATAGAGTTTGTAGGCATCGTCGAAGTAGGCGGTGTTCTGCACCTTCAGCTTATTGTAGTATGCTGTATTGCGGTTGTTCAGTGCAGTCATGGCCTCTTGCTGATTCAGCTTATTGGCGATGGCGGTGAGGCGTTGGTTCACTTCTTTGAAATGCTCTTCCATCTGGCTGAATTGCAGGTTCATCTGCTTCATCATATTCGCCTGACCTGCCAGCACCTCATCGAGTTTACCGGTGATTTTATCAAGCTTCTTGTTAATCACCTCATTAGGGTCGGGCTTACCCGCATTAAAGAGGGCGCCCAGTATTTTCAAGCCTACGCTGACGACTGTGCCTACGCCGATAGCCCTGGTCTTGGCTGGTGCCAAAGCATCTTCGTCCCACACAAGCGGCTCGTCCAGGTCATCCACGGTGACATTCTGACCTTCCACTTCTATTTCTACCGATTTGCTCCAGTCGATGCTGGCGTCGGGGCCTGCATCGGCGGCATACTGCTCATAGTAGGCCATCAGCTCCTTCCAGTCTTCGTCCGTGATTTCCCAGTTCCAGTTGTCCAGGTTCTCGCAGAGCCATGCACAGGTGGCAGTCGTCTTCTGGCCTTCGTAGGTCAGCTCAAACTCCAACGTCTCGTCGGTGGTGGCGGTGAAGTTGACCTTCTGGTCTGAGAGCGGACTGTCTGCGATGGTGGGGAAGGTGATGGTGCCTTTGCCCGTGCTCTTGTCGTAGCTGATCTGTCCCTCCACGGGCTCACTGGCGTCATCAGCCGTGTAGGTGAAGAAGTAGCCCTTGTCGCCTTCAATCTTTATGCCGACGGTAGGCTTTGCGGCCAGTTCCTCAGCGGTGTACTTGCCTGAGGTTAAAAGAGCCTCGTCATACTCCGTCCAGATGCCCTGCTTCAGTTGGGCGGGAGCCGATATGTTGTCTCCCCCTCCTGATGACGGATTGTCTTCGTTTTCGCAGGCGCTCATGCCTAGCAGGAGCACTGCGGCTGCAAATAATGCAAACAGTTTTTGTTTCATACTTGAAATCATTTGGGTTAATAAAAATATTTTAGTTTCATCCTTCTCAGTCCTTTCGTTATCTCTCCTCTTTGAGCGTCGAGGTGATGTTGGTACCGTTCACGCTGATGGTATGTGAATCGTAAACGTCGTGTGTGACCGTCCAGTACCTGAAGGTGTTCTTTACGACGTTGAATTTGATCTCGAGATTAATATCAGTGGAAAACCAGCTTTTATCCTTAGCAGAGAAAAAGAGCTCGTTGCCCTCCAGCCTCAGGAAACTATTGAAAATGTCGGCATTGTCACCAGTAGTGACGCAGGCGAACGTTCCACCCTCATTGGTGAAGGTAAAGGTGGTTGTGCCCTCGCTCCACTTATATACGATCTCCACCTTGGCCCCTTTCACGAGCGCATCAGTCAGAGTAACACCCTCGCCTTTCTCCTTCAGCAGATTGGTAATCTCCACGTTGGATACCTTCATCTTAACACCAGTCACCTTGTACTTCGGGTCGCCTGGTATCACCTCGATGGTACTCTCATTGATGTCGATGAAAGCAGTCAGCACGAGGTCGGAAGTCGCTTTATCCTTCACTGTGAATTTGATCACGTTGTTAGCCTTGTCGTGCTCCATCGTGAATACGCAGTCCTCCTCTGTGATGGTCGGTTCTTCAGCACGCGTCATGGCCTTGCCATAGTCCAGAAGTTCGTAGGTGTCGCCCACCCTCACAAAGGCTACATAGAATACCTCGTCGTTCACTTCGAAAGTAAAAGCCACAATAGTCCCATCATTCAGCGCATCTATCAGTGTGACCTCCGGCTCAGGAGCGATATTGTCTTCGTTGGTACATGAGGTCATGCCAAGCAGGAGCGTTGCAACTGCAAATAATGCAAACAGTTTTTGTTTCATATTCGAAATCATTTGGGTTAATAAAAATATTTTAGTATCGTAATCTTTACCTAATTATTTTGCAAATATAAGAAAAAAACGGCTCATCTCCGCCACCTCTCCCGTTAAAATTATTTAATCAGCATCAATTCATTTCCAACAAAAGACAAAACAGCAGATATTTCTGTCGTGGATGGCGAGGAGACTGATGCCAGGCCAAGACAACTCTCAAGAGTTACTGGCATGAATTACGAGACCATCAGGAATATAGCAAAAAAATTGCCATGAAAACAGGCATCCGCCCAGACACGAAGAAACGGAAGCCGCGCTGACTTCCGTTTCTCTATTCTCATCTTTGGGGAAAAGATCAAAGAACCGTCCCCTTGATCTTTCATTCGTCACGACTTCTTTTCGTCCTTGAAAAGTTTAAGCATGCTGTTGCGGTATTCGGAAGGCGTGACACCCAGGGCGAACTTGAAGGCGCTGTTGAAGGCGTCAGCGCCAATGAAACCGCACTCCGTGGCGATGGGGTCGATGTCCTCATGCGGATGTTCAATGATGAGTCGTGCACCGTATTCAGCCCGTAGTGAGTTGATATAATCAAGCGTTCTGTCGGGATCCTTATAGCGCGGCACCAGTTTGCAGAATGTCTCACGACTGACTCCCATAAACTTAATCAGGGCATCTTGGTCGAAAGAAGGATCCTTATAAGGCTTTTCCTTATTGATACGCGCATCCATCATCACAAAGAAGTTCTGCTCCCCGTCCTTCTTAACCGACTGGGGCTCCTTTGTCTTCTTCAACTTGTACTTCAATATCGCCTCCTGTTCGTCGAGCGGCAGAACTCCGTTGCCCACTATGGCCCGATAGTCGTCCAATGCCGTGAGAATGCGTTGAAGCTGCTCGTTTCGCTGACTGATAATCCTATTATCACGTATATTGTAGCACCCTATCACGATAAGTGCTATCACGATGAGAATGAGTAACACGATGACGAGGTTAGCATCTTCCAGTGTGTAACTGTGGACGAAACAAATATTATTCTCTATCATATAAATGATTGTTTAGTTTTAGTGATGCGAGAGTTATATTTACGATGCAAATATACGAAAAATATATCAACGATACAACAGAATAGATATATTTTTATAGTTTTTTCAGACAAACTTTATAGTCTGACGGAAAAATATGGAAAAAAGTTCCTTAGTTACACGGTGCCAGACACGGTGTAATTTAATAGTTTCGCGGGCGTTTTTTTTTTTGGCGATGGATTTTAGATTATTAACATTAAAATGCATCGGTTGATAGAGAATATTTGCTAACTTTGCAGCCGTTTTCGCCCCTGTGAAAATGGGAGTGGGGCATATGGATGACAAAAACTAATTTTATACCTTTATTTTTATGACAGAAGCCATTAATCAGCACACGGAGGAAGAGCCTCTGGACGAGATGAAAGACCTAACGGCCCGATGGGCTAATTACTTTAAGGGCATTCAGCAGATGCTGGATGACTACGAGCGGCTGCAGCAGCGAGTGGCGGCGCTGGAGAGCGAGAATGCAGCCCTGACAGACACACTTGAACAATGGAAGAACAACGACGAGTGGTCGAACCGCGTGACTTACGACAACGTGGTCGATCAGATAGCCTCGCTCGAGGATGCCTCGAAGCGCGACGATGCCCGCAGGCTGATTGAGGCGCTGCTGAAGAAGAGTCAGGTGACGCAGTTCCGCCGTGACATCAAGCACCGCGTGAAGGAACTCAACGAAGAGGGCGACGCCTACAACGACAAGCAGGTGGTCCAGGTGCTGGAGGCCAGTGCGGGCAAGGGGCTGGTGATCGATGCCAAATGGAAGTGGGCCGGTGCCTACTGGCTGCTCCGCTGGGCGTGCAACTACCCGGTGGATGCCAAGGAGTTCTGCCTGAAGATACGCAGCCTGAAGATGGACATCGCCGCCGACTATGAGTGCAGCTACGAGAGCATCCGCAAGATATGCACGCTCTCGTTTATGGACTACGACCCGCGGCGGATGGACTCTGTGCGCGTGAGCAAAAACGACCAGGGCATGTTTTCCCAATGCCGGGAAATCGTGCTGCGACTGGTCGACGAATTCGCAAAAACCAGCCTCCCGCAGGAGTAGGTTTCCCAAATCCTTCCCAAATCCTTCCCAAAACGTTCCAGACCATCTGGAGCGTTTTTTTTATTCGTACCTTTGCCGTACCAACCAACAGGGGAAAATGGTCATGCGATGGACCGTAGGCCAGTCTCACTTCCCAAGTTGTGCGGAGGGGCCCTCGTGTGAGACCGAGGCATTCCCGAACGAATCATAAAAATGAAAAAGGACAATGAGAATGTTTGGAACAACAACACGCACCTCTGCGTGAATCTGAAAACCCAGCTGCGCAGCGACCGCTATGCCAAGAACGGTAAGAGTTACCAGGGCGTGATCTGCCGCGATGACGTCTGCGAGGAATTCTGCTACGAAGAGCACTTCACCTTCGTCGAGACCATACCCCAGCCTGCCCGGAAGCGCAGTCCGCGCGTCTATGACGGGGACTTCATCACCATCACCCGCCGCGACGACGGCTCGTACCGCCCCAACTTCAAGCCCATGAGGGTGGACAAGGATTTCAGCGTAGCCAGGTATGCCAGCGGCGTGGCCAACGAACTGCTCTGGGCAATGGAAGGCCTGATAGAGAAAGGTAAAAAAGTAAAATAGTAAAAAGCGAAGACGTTACAGTTACAGTTGTGACAATTAGAAATCGAGGGTACAATATGCCTTATAATAATATATAACTAATTGATATATAGATAGATATATATAATATATAAGGAATTGACACCCCTCAAAAACGAACTGTAACAACTGTAACTGTCACGCTCGGTCCTGATTAATTCATCTAAAAAGCTGAAATACAATGAAATACGAAATCAGTAAAGCGACTGCGCCCGCTATGCCGAACCTCGGCAAAGGCACAGAATGTATTAAACTCCTGCTTTCGCAGGCCTCAAAAGTGATGCACGAACCTTTGGTTCCGATGTTTTTCCCCGTACTTGGCGCACACATGAGCGGCACGGAATTTCAGTATCCCGACAACAGTTGGAAGGAACCGACGGGCATGATGGCCAATCTGGTGGCAAAAAGTGGCGATAACAAGGGCCAATTGTCATGCCTGGTAGAGGCCATTTGCCGTGATTTCCGTCAGCACGACAAGGCTGAGACTAACAGACTGCTGGAATGGTCGAAGCAACGACAGACCAGGGCCAACAACAAGGATAAACCCGAGCGCCCCGAAGAGGGTATCTGGTTTATACCCAACGACACGACCAACCCAGCGTTTATCCTGAATGCCATTGCTCTCGAGACGCATGGCGGTCGCACACAGTACATCAACATACCCGAGGTGGAGATGGCCGACAAGTTGTGTGGAGGGCACAAGCAAGTCAGCCAGATGCTGCGCAACATCTACGACAGGGCCCGTGCCGGTGCCATGCGCGCTACGGCCGAGGGTGTGACCGGAAACCCGATCCTGCGCGCCTGCATGACGATATCGAGCAACCCCTACAGCACGCGTAAGTTCTACAAATACGAACTCTTCAACGGCACCTTCGGCCGTATGGTCTTCAGCTTCAAGCCCCGTGGCAGCCGCGAGGGCGTGATTCCCCGACAGGGCAAGTATCCCGACGAGTTCTACCGCAAGCTCGATGAGTATCTGGTGCGTCTCGACATCTGTAAAGGCCGCTTCATCATCCGACCGCTGAACAAGCTGACCGACCGTCTGGCACAGGACATGGCAAAGCTGGCCGACCTGACCGACGACGATCTGCTGTTCGAACTGTCACACCGCAGTCTGGTATCGGCCTGGAAGGCGGGCTGCATCCTCTGGGTGCTCAACAACCAGACGTGGACCAAGTCGATGGGCGAGCTCGTAGAGTGGCTGGTCTATCACGACCTCTGGAGCAAGATGCAGATCTTTGCCGACATGCTGAAGGATGGCGACATCAGTACCTCCGATACTTCCAAGACCGGACCGAAGAACATGCTCGACGGCCTGCCCGACACATTCAACGAGGCACAGTTAGAGGCGCTCCGCGCGGAAATAGGTAAGAACAAAGAGGGCACCAAAGGCCAACTGCGCCAATGGCTGCACCGCAAGTTTATCACCTACTCCGCCCAGACGGGGCTCTACTCCAAGACCGAGGAATACTTGAAGATTTGACCATATGGTAGATAAGTTTGATCTTCAGAAGCTGCGCGAACTGCCCATTGAGGGCGTCGCGCAGCGACTCGGACTCAGCATCAGCCGTCACAAGTGCCTCTGCCCGTTCCACGACGATCATCATGCCTCGCTGTCGTTCAGCGTGCGCAGGAACTCGTTCCGGTGCTTTGTGTGTGGGGCCAGCGGCGGCACCATCGATTTGGTAATGCGGCATCTCAATCTCGGCTTCCGCGAGGCCTGCCGCTGGTTGGCCGAAGCCCCCCTCTTATCCCCCCAAAAGGGGGGAAGAACCGAGACCCCTTTTTCATCCCCCCAAGGGAGTGGAGAGCCGTGCTTCAATCCTGAAAGATATGAGCGCTATTTCGAGCGGCCGTGGCTGAACGAGGAGGCGCGCAAGTTTCTCTTCGATGAGCGCAGGTTGGATGAGCGCGTGGTGCGCTGGTGCCGGCTCACGTCGTGGCGCGACCGGCAGGGCGTGCCGTGGTTGCAGATACCCTACTACGATCGTGACGGCCGGCTGGTGGGCGTGCAGAACCGCAACCTCGTGCGTGGCGCCCTGCCCCGCTTCCGTTTTCCGCAAGGATCGCAATGCGGTATCTACAATCTGCCCGTACTGAATCTGCTCCGCCCGGGCGAGGCACTCTACATCACCGAAGGCTGCTCCGACTGTTGGGCCATGCTCTCGGCTGGCCACAAAGCCATCGCCATCCCCTCGGCCACCCTCCTCTCTAAAAAGGACGCGGAAACTCTCTCAACACTCAGCACTCAACACTCAACAAAATTCCACATGTACCCCGACCGCGACGAGCCTGGCGAACGGCTCTTCCTGCAGTTGCAGCGCGTCCTGCCCGGTCTGGAGCATCATCAGCTGCCACAGGGCTGCAAGGATTTCAGTGAGTATTACCTGACAACCAGATAAACAAACATTATTCAGAAATAACCATTCCTTATTTATAAATAAGGAATGGTTATTTTACGTCACAAAATTATTTCTGAAATTACCCAAAAATATTTCCGAAAATATTTGCATATATGGAAATTATTTTGTACCTTTGCAATGAATTAGAAAATTCATTGCAAGGCGGGAAGGGCCACCCGATGCAGATGGTCCACTTAGTAATATAATACCACGAAAAATTTTAGAAAAGATGATTGAACTGTATCTTTCGAAAGTAACCGAGAATTCGGAATCGGAGCAGGCGGGTAAGCTCTACGCCCGCGTGAGTTACAAGGAGACCATGGGCATCCACGAGATGGCCGAGCACATGGCTCATCACAACACGGCCTTCTCGGAGGGTCTGATTGTGGGCGTGCTCACCGACTTCGTGAAGTGCGTGCGCGAGATGGTGCTCAGCGGCAACACTGTGAAGGTGGGCAACCTGGCCATCTTCAAGGCTACGGTGGAGGCCAACGGGCTGGAGACGCTCTACGACGCCGAGCAGGACAAGGTGGCCCAGGCCACGATGGGCACCCTGGCCGAGGGCGCCAAGACGGGACCTGCCGTGAAGGTGGTGAAACTGCTGGCTCAGAGCACGGGCGACTTTACCCGCGAGGAGCTGAAGAAGGACGTGAAGTTTAGCTGGACCGACAAGACCAAGGCCGAGATTGCCGCTGCCAAGGGTACTCCTGACGACAGCACCGGCACCACCACTCCCGGCGGCTCTACCGGCGGCGACACGGGCGGCTCGACTGGCGGCTCAACCGGTGGCAGCACAGGCGGTGGTGACGACCAAGGCGGCGACGACGAGGGTAAGAACTGATCGAGTAAGCGAGAGCAGAGCCAAGCTTGCTTGAGCTCTGCCGAAAGGCTACGGGTAGGCGAGCAAAGCTCGGGAATGCATGAGATCAGTCGCCGAAGGCAACTGATCGAGTAATGAAAAAGGGAAGCTCCAAACGGGCTTCCCTTTTGCTGTGTATCCTGAATTACCTTTTACTTCAATGGATCTCCGCCATCTTCAAAATCATCCGTAGAGTCGATGACCGGATTCTCGGGCTCGGTCACCGTGACCGCGCAGGTGGCAGAAGTTTCGCCATCCTTAGCGGTGCAAGTGATGGTGGCTTTGCCGGCCTTGACGGCGGTTACCAAGCCATCTTTGACTGTGGCCACACTCGTGTCGCTCGAGGTCCAAATGACGGTCTGATCTGAACCAGCAGGCGATACGGTGGCCGTCAGCGTCTCACTATCGCCTACCGTGAGGTTGAGCGAGGTCTTGCTGAGTTGTACCTTTGGCTTATCCGTCACGGTGATGGTACATGTTCTCGTCTTTTTCCCATCGTTGGTTTTAACGGTAACCTCGGCTGTTCCAGCCTTTTTAGCAGTCACCTTGCCTGAAGCTGTGACAGTGGCCACACCTGGATTGCTCGACGTAAATGTAACTTTCTTGTTTGACGCATCAGAAGGAGATATGGAGGCTTTGAGTGTACATGTTTGTCCTACCGTAAGGGTTTTACTCCTTGGTGAGATTTTCACGCCTGCCACAGGTACGTACACTTCCACCTTACATGTTTTCTTTTTATTACCTTGCGTTGCTTTGCATGTGATGGTGACATTTCCTTTTGCTATAGCTTTCACACTGCACTTCCTAATACCATCTTTCTTAATAGTCGCAGTTAACTTTTTAGCAGAAACCTTGGCAATCTTTTTCTTAGAAGAAATCCACTTGAGACTCTTATCCGTAGCATTTTTAGGCTCCACATTAGCTTTTAATGTAAAAGAATTACCTTTCTTGAGTTCCTTTTTCTTTGTCTTAAGTGTTATTTTAGTAATCTTCATTACCCTCTTACTAGAAGCGCGCGTTAAGCTGGGTTGGGGATTGACAGCCACCTGTTTGCCATTAACCTTTAATCCCACGAAAGCTGCTGTATTCCCATCAGCATCTGAGTCGTCGGCCTGTACCTCGGTATAGGTACCGGTAGCCGTGTTGAACTGGGTTTGCAGAATATCAACGTCGGTGGCCTTGATGGTCAGACCGAAAAGCAGGTCTTTGCCTACTTCGTCGTCATCGGCTTCCCCGTCAGCGCGCGTCCAGGCTCTGGCACCTGCCTCATCAACATCGTCATCGCCAGCGTCACCATCATCGTCGCCATCAGCATCATCATCGCCGTCGCCTACTTCAGCGTCGGCCCAGTCGTCGTCGTCAATGTCGCCATCATCAACATCGCCCTCGTCGTCATCGCCCTCGTCATCATCGTCCCAGTCGATGTTGGCAGCGTCAGGATCGTCTTCGATGTCGTCGAAGTTCCAGTCTTCTTCAACGTCACTGTCGAGATTCTCAAATATATCTTCGCCATCACTCTCGCCTTCGCCCGAAGCCTCTTCCTGTTCGTCGTTGGCAATGGGCGTCAGATAAGGCACGATGCCTGAGCCATCGACAGATGACTGGAGCACGTAGTCGTCGCCCACGCGCTTGAACAAGGCCGTCTTTTCCGTGCCGTTCAACGTGTAGGTGATACTCACGCTGGCTTTCTCCTCCTTGGCATCCTCGAGCAGCGCCACGGCCTCGTTCACCACCTTCACCGTGACGATGGCCGACTCTTCGAGGAAGAGGTCACTGCCCTCCTGGTTGGTGGCTACAACGGTGATCACGGCGTCGCCCTCTTTCACGCCCGTCACAAGGCCGTTGGCATCGACGGTGGCGATGGTCTCATCGCTCGAGGCATAGAGCAACTTGGCTTTCGTACTGGCCGAGACGGGACATTTCTTCGTATCGCCCACCTTGACGGTCATCGAAGAGGCCTTGACTTTCAGTCGGGGCGACACCGGGTTGTCGGCAATCCCCAACAGTTCACAACTCGTGAGGCCGGCGCTCATTACGAGCACCAGCATCATCATGAAAAGTTTCGTTAACTTTTTCATAGGCGTTTTCGTTTTTAGTGAATTGGGAATCAGGGAACTACTGCTGACAGCACATTCAGCGTCAGCGTGCTTTGGTAGAACTTGCCCTTGGAGAGGGTAATGCCCGTCTTGGTGCAGTCGTAAACAACGCTGTTAGCGTCCTCGCCCTCGAAGGTGAAGGTTGCATTCGTCGATACAGGGAACAACAGATAAAGGCTTGAGGAGGTCGATTCGCCCAACGAGACGGTGATGAGTTCGCTGGATGCGTTCTTGACAGCAAAGTTCTTGACTGGAAGGGCGGTCGAACCGTCGGAGGTGAGCTTAAGTTGCCACACGGCAAACTGGGAATCGAGCGTGGGCGTATCGTTGAGCGTCACGTAGTCGCCCTTCTTCACGAGTTTGCTCTGGCCCAGACGGTAGTCGCCGGCCAGGGAAATATCTTCCAACGTACCGCCCTGACTACAGATGCTAAACGTCTCGGCGATGATCTCGGGGGTGAAGGTCTTTGCTCCTGCAGCATCCAAGGCATTTGTCAACATACCTACTTGGTCACCCATATCATCGGCTATGTGTTCATCGTTGCCGTAATACACGAGATAGGCTGTTTCGCCGTCCGTGGCGCTCTCGGGGAAGTCGGTCACCGTGCCTTCTACGGTGACGTTACCGTCGGTATCAGGCTGAGTGGTCACTTTCAGCACGTTGATGGTTGCACCGTGCACGAGGGCAATCTTTTCGCCCACTTCCCACTTGGCGGTGATGTCGCCGCCCTCGGTGGTGGGAGCTGTGAGACCGCGCGTAGCAGCTGGGGCGCTGATCGTGGCGCGGAAAGGAATGGCCTTGCCGTTCTGTGAGGGCTGGGGCTCTGTTGTGTCATCGCTTGAGCAGGCTGCCATCATGATGGCGAGCGCTGCGATTCCGAATATATCTTTTGTCTTCATAATCTTCGCATTATTTGTTTGTGGGATCGCCGTCATTCACGTAGCCGCCCGAGGGACCAACTACGTTTGTGGGGGCAGAAACATTCACTTCGCAAGTGGCTGACTTGCCGTCGGCGGTAGCGGTAATCGTGGCCTTGCCTGGGGCAACAGCGGCCACCTTGCCGTTGGTATCTACCGTAGCCACACTCTTGTCGCTTGATGACCAGGTGACGGTCGGGGATGTAGCGTTGTCAGGCGATACGGTCGCCGTCAGCGTAGCATTATCGCCTACCGTGAGGTCGAGTTTGTCCTTGCTGAGTTTCACCTCCGTCACAGCAATTACAGGATCCTTCACCGTGACCGCGCAGGTGGCGGTCTTCGAGCCGTCCTTAGTGGTGACGGTGATCGTGGCAGTGCCGGCTGCGACGGCGGTTACCAAACCAGCCGAAGAAACGGTGGCTACACTCTCCTTGTCAGAACTCCAGGTGACAGTCTTGTCCGTAGCGTCCGTTGGGGCGACGGTAGCCGTCAGCGTGGCTGTGCCGCCAGTCTCGAGCTCCAGCGTCGTCTTGTTGAGCGATACGCCCGTCACAGCGATTGTCTCGGGTTCGGGTTCGTCCTTCTCCATGGTCACCGTCGAGCGGTAATAGGTGCCTGCTTTGAGGGTGACGCCGGTCTTTGAGAAGGTATAGGTATCCTCGCCTACAAGGGCCTCAAAGTTGAAGCTGGCTTCGGATGCAGAAGCGAAGGGCACGTAGAAATCGCTGGCCCCTGATTCTGACTTGAAGTAGGCCATCTTAGTTTCACCGCTATTAATCGTCAGTTCGTTGGCCTTGAGGGCATTCGTGCCGTCGCTCAGCGAGAGCTTCCAGATGGCATATGTCGTCGCCAGTTTCACGTTGTCCTTGAAGCTGGCACCATTGTCGCTGATGGCGAGCTTTCCGCTACCCAGACGATGATCGACGAGCTGGGAGATGCTGGCCACCGTACCGTCGAGAGAGCCGCCTGACACGTTCGCTTCAAACTGATTCTTGAGGATCAAATTGATGTTGGCCTCTGAGTAGGTGGTCAATTCCTGGTCCTTGGCATAGTCAGCAAGGGCGCCCTTTAAGTCGGTCATGGCCTTACTGTTCTGGCCTGCATAGACCACGAATACCGATTCGCCGTTGGTGGGGTCGGTGATGTCGCCGCTGATCGTGGCATCACCACCGTCGACGCTTTCCACCTTCAGGATGTCGATATTCAGGCCGTGGACCAGAGCTACTTGCTCATCCTTTTCCCAGTCCACGGTGATGATGTTACCGTCGGTAGCCTCCGACAGTCCGCGCGTGCCAGCGTCGGCACTGATCACGGCTTTGAAGGGAACAGTACGAACTTTAGCGCCCGACTGACCTGTTGCAATATCGTCGCTCGAACAGGCGGCCATCATCAAGGCCAGCGCTGCGAGACTGAATAATTGTTTTGTCTTCATATTGCTTTTAATATTTTATGGTTTTACAATTTTTACTTTAATGGATCTCCACCATCTACGAAATCATCCGTTGCGTCGATGACCGGATTCTCGGGCTCGGGCTCAGGCTCGGGCTCGGGTTCGGTCACAGTTACCAAACAGGGGGGGGTGATCCATGTTCCCTCACTGGATGAATAAGTTGATACAACAGTAAGTTCGATCTTGGTCGAGCCAGCTGCGACGGCGGTGACGGTAGCCTTGCCATCAGAACCAGCGGTGACCGTGGCTATCTTCGGGTTTTCCGAAGTCCAGGTTATGCTCTTTATGGGGGCGTTATCTGGGGTAATAATGGCTATAAGCGTGGCGGTAGCGCCAATCTCGAGTGAGAGCGTAGTCGGGTCGATCGATACGCTGTTGACACCGATTTTAGGATCTTCTACATTTATCTCTTGCCCTTCATCAGGATTTTCAGACTCGATTTCATGCTCTACGCCATTTTCATCGACGAATACGACTTTCCATAGGTTTCCGTCTGGGTCACCGTCTTCCATGGCTGAGATAGTATTTTGGATTTCCCGGATGAATTGATCGGCTTCTTGTTGTTCTTGTTGGATTATTTCATTTGCTTCGGCGACGGTTAAATTTTGCATGCTTAATTCTCCATTTGTACCTCCCTCAATCCTTATCGCTGGTTCCACGCCTACAGGCAGTGCGGTGCCGGCATTCCTCACTATACCATCTATGCAGTCTTTTACCATTACGCCATCTTCAACGCTGTTGGCACCGAGAGTGAGTTCTCTAAGCCTTAAGTCGTTTTCGAACGTTCCTACATAACATTTATCCACAAGCTTTTCAGCCCCCAATACAGGAGCAACCTCCAAATACGCGTTATCGGCAAACATCCCTTGATAGCAGCCCACTGTATTATTGGTGGCAGGCAGCAGGAGCTTCTCTTTATCAGAGATGTTGATGTTGCTACCCTTGAAGAGTTCCTTGAATGTATAAGCCTCCAAAAGTTCATTCAGTTTGTCGAAGTTGTCCATTCTGAGCAGACTATTGCAGTTGCCAAACAGGAATCCATATATTGATCCCACCATATCTCCCATAGCTTGTTCCGTCCAGCTTCTGGTGCGGGCATTTGCGTTGACCAGCTCCGTCACGAACCGGGCATCGCCGTTATAGGTGGGGTTGTCGCCGCGGAACATCACCATGTCGCCCTTCTTCTCGAGGATGATGGCCTGGCTGCGCCTCTTCAGGGCCGTCCATGTGGCACCCTGGTCGAGGCTGTACTCCACTTTCTTATAGTCGGGCTTGGCGCCGCTCTTAAACTTAAACGTCACCTTCACACCGTCAACTGCAGCCTCGAAGGTGAGCGGGCGCTCCAGGTCGCTGGCGTAAGTGGGCGCAGGCGTCGGAGTCGGCGTGGGCGTGGGAACCACAGGATTATCCTGCGCCCCAGTCACATCGTCACAACTCACGAGGCTAGCACTAATCGTCAGCATCATCAGTATCAATCTTGTCAACTGTTTCATAAGCGTTATGGTTTTAAGTTAATGATGGATAGTTTCGGATTTTAAGCCTCAAATATAGGGCTTATTTCTTAAAGTTACAAGTATTGTGTTCATCATTTAAATATAATTAATAAAAAATCCCCAAACCAACAACGATTTGGGGAGATTTCTTATTAATTCTTATTCAAGTGGTTAGGGCTCTTCAGGGCCCTCCACCTCGCCACTGACGCAGAACACATGCCCCGCCACCTTATAGTATCTTGTCTCCAAGTTTACCAGATATGTATGCGGTTGGCAGGGGCGCGGTAGAGGGCACCGTCGATGATGTCAAAGGCGTCGTACCAGCCGTCCATGTTGGACACCACGCCGTTTACGCGCTCCTTGTTCATGGAGTGGCCGTCGGCGCCATCAGGATTACCCTTTCCGAAAGCATAAAAATCGACGTAGAACTGGCCATACTTGGCCCGCCATTCCTCGCCCATTGCCAGGAAGAAGCGCTGCTTCATCAGCTTCAGTTGGCTGCCGGTATAGCCGTCGGCGCTCAGGCGGTTGAGATAGGCCTGATAGGCAATCTCTTGTCCGCCCAGGTCGGCAATGTTCTCGGCGAGCGTCACCTTGCCCTCGGCCTTCACGCCAGGCATCTCGTCGGGCAGCACGTCGAACGAGGCATAGCACTCCACGAGCAGCGCAGTACGGCGGTCGAACTCGTCCTTGTCGGCCTGGCTGGCCCAGATGGCGTTGGGATTGTAATCGCCATACTTGTCGAACAACGCTCCCTGGCTGTCGAACCCGTGGGTTATCTCGTGGCCCACCGTGCCCAGGCACTCATAGTTGATGGCCAGGCTCTGGGTGGTATCATAGAAAGGCGGCTCGATATAGAAGGGCAATATGTTCATGCAGTTGAGGTTGCTATAATAGAAAGCATTCTCTATGCCCAGATGAGTCTCTTTATCCATAGCGACGACCGTAAACGATTCCTCGGCTCTGCTTTTGCCGACGATGGCCTTCAGCAGGTTCAGGCGGGCCTTGCGGATGATGTAGATATCCTCGAGCAGCGACTGGCTCTTCGAGAAGTCGGGCAGGCCGGCAGCAATCCAATGTTCGGGATAGCCCACGTTGAAGACCATGGCGTCAAGCTTGTCGAGTGCGTTCTGCTTAGAGCCGTCGCTCAGCCAGCTGTTGTTCTTGATGCGCTGGGCGAATACGTCCTTCATCTCTTTGCAGAAGGGGAGGTAATCCTCTTTCAGTCCGGCAGGCACCAGCTGGTCGGCCACCATTTTTGAGCGCAGATAGGGCAGATACTGTTCGTTCATGGATTTTTCGAGCACCTTAAGGCTCAACACCTCTTTCTTGCCAGAGGCGTCGTCTGCTGCAGGGTCGGTGTCGTCGGGCTTATTATTCTCGATGTCGTACTCCTCTCTCGCCTCCTGGGAGATGAAGCCGTAGTCGGTTTGATAGAAACCGATGACCATCGTCTTCAGTAAATCGACATCATTTTTCTCCAGAGCGTTCTGCCACAGCCTACGAAGTTCTTCTGTCAAACTATTTCTTTCAAAATCAGAATTGCCCATGAATTTCATGTAGTCGTCGGAGACATATACCATCTCGGGGTCGATGCCCATACCCTCGAGGATGTACTGGACAAACGACCATTCGGCCGATATGCCGCGGGTGCCGCTCTTACCGCCTACTGGTACAAAGTGCGACAGCAGCTCGGGGTTCTCGTTGAGCTGCTGCTGGAAGGAGGGCTTCCTGGCACGCTGACGTTCGCTGGCAGGATCACTTTCAGCCTCCTCTGTATATTCCTCGACACACAAACTGGAGTACAGGCACAACTTGCCGTTATGGCTGAAAGGCTCGAGCCTGATGAACGAGGAGACGCCCAGCGTGGACATCTTGCCGAAGGCGCGCAGCACATCCTCAGCCGTCGTGGCGGCCATCAGACCGCTCTGGACCAGCACCTCTTCGTAGAGCTTCTCGGCCGAGGCTGCGGCTTCAGATTTGGGGTCGGCCCACTTCAGGTGGTTCTTGTAGATGGCGTAGTTGTCGTCGGTCAGGGCATTCACTCTGTCGGAGAAGGAGGGCTTGATACCATCGAGGCGGGAGATGTAAAATTCAAGTGGACCGAGAGTGGTGTTCTTCCACCACGTGCCGACGCAGTACATGAAGAAATTGTCGCTAAGCTTTACCGTCTTGTCCATGTAGCTCTCGTCGATCCACCACCTGCCGGGATCAACGGCAGAGGCCTGTTCGGGCTGGTCGGAAGAGGGGTTGTCGAACTGTTCGTCGGTACACGATGTCGTCAAAAGGCCACAGAAGAGGATGGCGGCCAGCATCCATTGAGTACAGTAGTTTTTTCTCATGATATAAAAATTAATATTGAATTGGTTACGACGTAAAGACCGTCGCCATTATTTCTTCCAGATATTTCTTGTCGATATCGTCGAACGTGGCGAGTTCGCGGCTGTCGATATCGAGCACGGCTACCACGTCGTACGTCGTTGAGAACAGCGGCACCACGATTTCCGATCGCGACTGGCTGCTACAGGCGATATGCCCGGGGAACTGCTCCACATCGGGCACGACAATGGTACGCCCCAGTTTCCAGGCCGTACCGCAAACGCCTCGCCCATAAGCGATATGCATGCAGGCCACAGGGCCCTGGAAGGGGCCTAACACCAATTCGTTCCCGGCAGAGCCGGCCTTCGGCATCACGCGATAGAACCCCGTCCAGAAGAATCCCATCGTAGAGTGGATGGCTGCCGCCACGTTGGCCATCACAGCCACCTCGTCGGTCTCGCCCTTCGTCAGGGCCTGTATCTGCTCCTTCAGCAGCTCGTATTTCTCTTGTTTGCTCATAGGGTAACTGAGGGGGGCGTTAGGGTTTTACCAGGCGGACACCGTAGATCTCGCCTATCTGCTTATGAGGATGGGCCACGAACTTAACGCGAACCTGCTTCTTGCCCTTCAGGGCCTCGGCGGGGATGGGGTATGATTCGTATTTAAACTCGGAAATGCGGTACTTGCCGGTGTTGTTGACAGAGGTAACCAGCACGTCGTCGACGAAGATGTCGAACTCGTGGGTCTTCCACTCGCCTACTCCCCAGTACTTCAGGCGGAGTGAGAGGTCGGTCTCGCCGCCCGTCTGCATCAGATAGCTGAAATAATGGCCGTCGCGGGCATCGCGGAAGAACACGTCGTTGGTGTTGCCCGTCCACGAATCATCGGTCTCCATAAAATGGTCTGACTCGGGCTGCTGCTCGCCGGGCTGTACCTTATCGGTAGAGCGCGCCTCGAGGGCCAGGTGCTCCTGCTCGAGCTTGGCCAGATTGTCGAGGTAGCCCTGATAGTTATCCTCGGAAAGGGCAAGCCAGTACATCATATAACGGGCGTCGTGAAGCTCGAAGAACGGCATGAGCTCGTTTCTTATCTCGTTGACCATCTTCGTCGAGATGGTGAAGTGGAGCGGTTTGCCGGCCACAGGCTGCAGCTGGTTGGCAATGCCCTCGATGTCGTTATTGATGAGGATGGGCGCCTGATCGACCGGCAGCTTCTTGCCGACGGCCAACTGCCCGAAACGGCTGTCGTCGGCGATGAGCATGGCCAGATCCTCGGTGCCGGTCTTCATGGCCAGCATCACCGGACCATGCATCAGGGCGATATACTGTGGCAGGTTGGGCAGGTACTTCACATAGTTATACATGGGGAAGTTCATCTCGATGACGTCGCCCTTCTTCCACTGGCGGTCGATGACGACATACGACGACGGACCGGTAACCACCGGCACGGGCTGGCCGTTGACCTTGACGCTGAACTGGCCGGGCTTTACCCATCCCGGATAGCGCACATGGACAGCAGCCTGAGCCTTGCCCTCGGTAACGGTGATGCGAGAGGTCTCGGCATAGGGGAACTGCGTGTCCTGGCGCAGCTTCAGGCCCTTCTGCTTCCAGTTGAGTTCAGAAGCCACAAAGAGGTTCACGAAGAGCGCGTCGCCCTGGTGGGTGTAAACAAACTGGCCGTACTTGCCATGATTCTCCATACCTGTTCCGACGCAACACCACATGGCCTCGTTGGGGGCGGAGTAGTTGCGGTAGTGGCGCGGACGGGCCGACGTGAAATACACGTAGCCGCCGTGCTCGGGATGCTGGGTGGAGAGAATATGGTTGAACATGCCCAACTCGTAGAAGTCGGCATAGCGGGCCTCGGGATTGCGGCGGTGAAGCTCTTCGGTGAGCTTCAGCATATTGTTGGTGTTGCAGCTCTCAGGACCGTCGATATCCTCCACGAAATCCTTGCAGGCCTCACGGCTGGGGAAGTGCTCGCGACGGCTATTGCCGCCGAAGGCCAGCGTGCGCTCGCCGGTGACGATATCCCAGAAGTAGGCACCGGCAGTATGGTAAGCCTCGTCGCCAGCGAGCTCGGCGATGCGCTCAAAGCCCACCACCTTAGGCACCTGGGTGTTGGCGTGCATATTGTCGAGAATGTCGCGGCGCTGCATGAGCGAACTGAGCAGGCGGCGGTGCGAGAACCGCTTGGCCACGTCAATATATTTGGTGTCGCCCGTGATGGCATAGGCATCGGCTAGAACCTCGTTCATGCCACCATGCTCGGTGTCGAGGGCGCGCTCCATCTGGGCGTCGGAGAGACCGGCCGTAAGGTCGATGGCCCAGTCGCAGAATCCGAGGAAGAGCTGCTTGGCCTGTTCGTTGCCGCAATATACCCAGGCATCGCGCAGACCGGCATACATCTTATGGAGATTATAGAAAGGTACCCACGAACCGTAATAGGGCCCGAAGTCGCCCTTCTTAAAGGCCGACCAGATGCGGTCGCTGCCAGGCACTCCGCCCACGTAGCCTCTGCCCCACTCCGGGTGGTTCCTGGCGTTGGCGTCGGCACAGGCCTGCAACTCGCTGATCCAGTATTCCAGGCGTTTTTGGCATTCCTGGCTGCCAGTGGCGGCATTGATGGCCATGGCCGTGAGATAATGGCCGCCCACATGACCGTCGAGACCGTCCCAGTTGGGATATGACTGGCCCTTAGGCGTGAGTCCGGCTTCCTTCAGATAAGGGGCCAGCAGGCGGTCGTTATCATACTTCAGCAGCACGCTGACGTTCAGGTCGCGGGCTCGCTTCAGCGGACCGTCTAACAGGGTGACATCGCCAAGGGGAAACTCGTTGGCATACAGTTTGTCTTGGGCGTTGCCCACTGCCACAAAGGCTGTGAAGAGCAACAGGGTGGTTAGTAATCGTCTCATATAGTCTTAGGGTTTTATGATGTCATGGATTATACATATCCTTACAGTAGAAGGCCATGATGTCGTCGAGCATCTTCTTGGCCTCGACAGCCGGACTGTCGGGGTCGATCTCGATGGCCTGGATATAGTGGTTGATGGCTTCGTGCCACTGGCCATGCTTCCGGGCCTCGTTACCAAGTTCGTAATACTCTTGTGCGGTCATCAGCATTAATATATTACAACACAGAGATACAGAGTTTTTTCAATTTTCAATTTTCAATTTTCAATTATTTATAATACTCCTTTTTGCCGGCGGCGAGGGTATTCTTCATCAGCGAACAGATGGTCATGGGGCCCACGCCACCAGGAACGGGCGTGATGAATGAGCACTTGGGCGCTACCTCGTCGAACTTCACGTCGCCATTCAGACGGAAACCGCTCTTGCGGGTGGCATCGGGCACACGGGTGGTACCCACATCGACAATGACGGCCCCCTCCTTCACCATATCGGCGGTGACAAAATCGGGCTGACCGATGGCGGCGATGATGATATCGGCAGCACGGCACTCCTCCTTCAAGGTCTTCGAGCGCGAGTGGCACACGGTAACCGTGGCATCGCCATACTGCTTCTGCATCATGAGCTGGGCCATGGGCTTACCCACGATGTTGGAACGACCCAGAATGACACACTTCTTACCGCTGGTCTCGATGCCGTAACGCTTCAGCAGGGTGATGATGCCCAGCGGCGTGGCCGAGATGAAACAGGGCAGTCCGATGGCCATGCGCCCCACATTGATGGGATGGAAGCCATCGACATCCTTGCGGTAGTCGATTGCCTCGATAATCTTCTGCTCGTCGATATGCTTGGGCAAGGGCAACTGTACGATAAAGCCATCGACATCGGCGTCCTTGTTCAGCTGATCGACACAGGCCAGCAACTCCTCTTCGGTAATGTCGGCCTCGAAGCGGATAAGGGTGCTCTTAAAGCCACAGGCCTCACAAGCCAGCACCTTATTCTTTACATAGGTCTCAGAACCACCATCATGGCCCACCAGAACGGCGGCCAGATGGGGCTGCTTGCCACCCTTTGCTACAATCTCTTTTACCTCGTCGGCAATCTCAGCCTTGATGGCTGCCGCCGTTGCTTTTCCGTCTATCAGTTGCATTTCAATCTTGATGTTTCTATATTACAACACAAAGACACAGAGTCTTTTCAATTTTCAATCTTCAATTATCAAAACTTCGGCATACCACCCTTCATCATCTTCATGGCGTTGGCCATCTGGGCCATCTTCGACGAGTTCATACCCGTCACCATGCGCATCATCTTACGCGTCTGGTCGAACTGCTTCATCAGGCGGTTCACATCGTCGAGCTTCGTACCCGAACCGGCAGCGATACGGCGGCGGCGGCTCTGGTTGATAATGTCGGGATTGGCGCGCTCCTTCGGGGTCATGGAGTTGATGATGGCCTCGATACCCTTAAAGGCATCATCGTCGATATCGAGGTCCTTAATCTGCTTACCCACACCGGGAATCATCGCTGCCAAATCCTTCACATTACCCATTT
Organism: uncultured Prevotellaceae bacterium; assembly: GCA_902771155.1. The sequence goes on along the minus strand of CACXVS010000002.1, from coordinate 50,337 downwards.
TCTTAATCTGCTGAATCTGACCCATAAAGTCGTCGAAGTCGAACTTGTTCTTGCGGATCTTCTTCTCCAGGCGCTTGGCCTCTTCCTCGTCGTACTGCTGCTGGGCGCGCTCCACGAGGCTGACGATATCGCCCATGCCGAGGATACGGTCGGCCATACGGTCGGGATGGAACACGTCGATGGCCTCCATCTTCTCGCCCGTACCTACAAACTTGATGGGCTTGGTAACCACCGTACGGATAGAGAGGGCTGCACCACCGCGGGTATCGCCGTCGAGCTTGGTGAGCACCACGCCGTCGAAATCAAGGCGGTCGTTGAACTCCTTAGCAGTATTCACGGCGTCCTGACCAGTCATGGAGTCGACCACGAAGAGCGTCTCGTTGGGATTGACGGCATTCTTCAGGGTCTCGATCTCCTGCATCATCTCCTCATCGACGGCCAGACGACCGGCGGTATCGATGATGACCACGTCGTTGGCCTTAGCCTTGGCCTCCTGGATGGCATGGTTGGCAATCTCGACCACGTTCTTATTGTCGGGCTCGGAATAAACGGGCACACCTACGCTCGCACCCACCACTTTCAGCTGTTCGATAGCTGCCGGACGATAGACGTCGCAGGCCACGAGCAGAGGTTTCTTATGATTGCGCGTCTTAAGCAGGTTGGCCAACTTACCGCTGAAGGTAGTCTTACCAGAACCCTGCAGACCCGACATCAGGATGATGGCTGGGGCACCGGCACGGCCCTCGACCTTGAGCTCGGCTGCCTTGCCTCCCATCAGTTCGGCCAATTCGTCGTGGACAATCTTCACCATCAGCTGACTGGGCTTCACGGCCGTGAGCACATTCATACCAAGGGCCTTCTGCTTCACCGTATCGGTAAAGGTCTTGGCCACCTTGTAGTTCACATCGGCATCGAGCAGGGCACGACGCACATCCTTCAGGGTCTCGGCCACATTGATCTCGGTAATCTTGCCTTCACCCTTCAGTATCTTAAACGATCTCTCTAACCTATCAGATAAATTCTCAAACATAACAATCTTATTATTTTAGAGCGCAAAGGTACAACAAAAAAACGAGACTGACAAACATTAGCCCCGTTTTTTACTTTTTTACCCTTATACCTTTTTACCTTTATACCCTTTTACCTTTTCGAGAACTCGCAACCGCAATACTGCTGGTTGTAAAAGGCATAGGCTTTGAGCAGTTGGTTACGACGCTCATAAAGACCACCCTTGCGCCAGTTTTGCGCCCAGAATACGGTCCCCACGACAGCCTGCTCTGCCTGGTGGCCGGCACGTTCGATCTGTTCGAGGCTCTTCCAACGGCTTGAGGCCAATGTGGTGGTGAAGTACTTGAGGCCCAGTTCCTTCGCCTTCTGAGCCGCAACGGTCAGTCGGAGCGTAAAGCATTGTTCACACCTCCTGCCTCGTTCTGGCTCTCCCTCTAATCCACAAATGTCGTGCAGCCATTGTTCATGGTTGTAGTCACCATCAATCCAGGTCAGACCAAGGCTCTCGGCATGACGCTTACTCTCCTGCTTACGGATATCGTATTCTTCGCGGGGGAAAATATTGGGATTATAGTAGAAGATAGTGGGACGGATGTCGTGCTGCACCATCCACTCCACGATAGCCGAAGAACAAGGTGCACAACAGGCGTGCAACAGCACCTTGCCCTCCAAATCCTCAGGAACACCAATAACCGGTCTTTTCAATTCTTCAATACTTTAATTCTTCTATGCAACCCAGAGACACAGAGGTACAGAGTTTTTTACCTTTTTACCCTTTTACCTTATTCCTTATTCCTCTGTGTCTCTGTATCTCTGTGTTTATTCCAATCTTCAATCTTCAATTTTCAATCTTCAATCTCTCAAAGTCCTCTTGCTTTCCAGATGCGGTCCTTCGCCGCATTAATCTCCTGGAACTTCTTCTCGGCAGCCTTACGCACATCCTCACCGAGGGCAGCCACCTTATCAGGGTGATGCTCGAGGGCGAGTTTGCGGTAGGCCTTCTTCACCTCCTCGTCGGTAGCATTCGGACTGACGCCCAACACCTTATAGGCATCCTCCAGCGTATTACCTTCGAGATGGAGCATCGAATCGACCTCACTCTCGCGCAACCCCATCCACAGGGCGCACTCCTTAAGGGCCGTAATCTCACTCTGAGGCACGTTGCCGTCGGCCTGAGCCACCATCGCCAGGAAGTTCAGCAACTGCAGGCGCTGCGAATAATCCATCTGCTGGTTAATCTGTCCGCAGCACTGGCGCACGGTCGATTTGAACTGCTGCCAGCCCTCGCGCCTCTGCTCGTCGAACAGCTTGTTCAGGATCTCATTACCCTGACTGACGGCATCCTGCCCGAAGTTCTGGCGCAGCATCTGGCGCACCATCTCCATCTCGGAGTGCATGGCCTTGCCGTCGGCCTTGATGATATAAGACGAAAGCACCAACAACGAGAAGAGGAAGCTGTTGCGCTGTCCCTGCTGCATGCGTTGGCGATAGGCCTGCTGATAGGCGTCGTTAAAATCCTGATACGTCTGCTGGCGCTGAGAACCTGCGCCCCAGGTGCCGGAATTATCGGGCGTATTCACCCCGTCGAGCATCGAGTCGAAGAGCGAACCCAGCAAGTAACCTGCCAGAGCGCCCAACGGACCTCCGGCCATCCAGCCGATAAAACCTCCTATCCATTTTCCTGCTGCCATAAGAAACAATTGCTTGTTTAACGAATCACGACCTTACGGGTCTTACCATCTTCCGTGCGAAGGATATTCACGCCCTTCTGCGGAGCCTCGATACGACGACCATTGAGGTCGAACCACTCCTGATGCCCGTTCTCGTCTTCCAGGATAAATGCATTAAAGCCTGTATCTGGATTATCCGGGTCGTCGGGATCGTCACTTCTCTTGGGCTCAAGAGTCGATGACAGAGAAGGTTCCGGCGTTGTGCGGTCCTTATAACGGATATAGGCCGAGAATGCCTCCAGGCAGATGCCGTCGCCATCGGATGCCGCACTACGGTCCAAAGGCTTCCATGTATGGTCAGGCTGAAGCAGATAGGCGCCCTCGCTCAAGCCCTTGGTATTGGTCATGTCGTCGAAAGTACCCGTAAACACCATATTCTGGTTTACCGTACTACGAATCTGTATCGACAAGTCAATCAGTCCAGGACTGCTCGGCGATAGATCGACGACACGCTCGGCACGAGTCGATGACGACGAGCCCACATACCTCAACAGATAAGGCTCACCTCCCGACAGCTTATCAAGCAGGATGCGCTTGAACACAGGATTGCCGTCGGCACCCTTCCGGTCGAAATAATAGACATGATAGCCGTTAGGTACATCTCTGTTGTATGGCAAGCAGACACCGATGAGGTCGGAGTGCATCGTAAAGACGAATGTATAGGCCCTCCTGACGTGGAACGACGTAGATACAGAAGGTCCGGTGTAATTGCCCGCCGGTGTTACTGTTATCACATAGTCGCCGGCATCCAGATGGTTGCCTACCGGCGTCACCACATGACCTTTCGAATCTGTTATCTCGTACGTGTAATCGCCTGATGACAGCAGATTGCCCTGCGGATCATTCACCTTAACCGTGGGTACAGACTCTGGCGCACCCTGAATCGTTACAGAGAGAACTGTGGTCTTCGGACTGATGGTAACGCTCACCGAACCAGCGTTTCTCTCAATGTTGTTCTCTTCATTGACAACCTTATAATATACCCTATAGTTACCCGCATCAGTTGCCTTGGGTATGTCTGTAGAATAGTTCTTATTATTAAGGCTGTACTTCATGACACCATCTACACCCGTACCTGCCATCACCAGTTCCTGAGCATTACCATTATAGACAAGTCCGGAAAGCGCCACTGGTGCAACAAAACCACTGTTCGGGTCATAGATACGGAAGGTTGCCGTAGCACTGATAACATAATTACCACCAGTTTTATCCTTGATAGTTACCGTAGCAGTTCCAACATTAACATTATTGGAATAGCTGACGGTATATTCCGAGGCGGGAACCACCACCTCGCCATCCTTCACTGTTACCACAGGCTCCTTGGCCTGACCATCATAAAGGAATTGTGACGGATTCAACTCAATGACAGGACTCGTCAGCGACTTAGAGCTAATCGTTACGGTCAGTGAAACAGGATCCATACTTGCATGGTTGTCATCGCCTACAACCTTGAAATATACGGTATATTGCTTAGCATCCTTGCCTGTGGGGACCTTGGTGGAATAGTTCTTGTTGTCAAGACTGTACTCCATTGTGCCACCTACAGTACTACCCGCCACGATCAGCTCCTGAGCAGAACCATTATAGACGAGACCGGAAATGGCTGTAGGCAGTGTAACGCCAGCCACAGCGGTAATAATACTGAATTGAGCCGTACCGCTTACAGTATAATTGCCACCTTTATTATCTGTGACAGTCACCGTAGCAGTTCCTGCCTCCAGATTGTTGGAATAGCTGACGGTGTATTCCGTTGAAGGAACCGTCGTTTCGCCGTCCATCACCGTAACGGTCGGCTTCTTTTCCACGCCGTCGTAGATGAAGTTCGCCGGCTCCAATATGATCTGAGGCTCATTCAATGTCTTAGGACTAATGGTAACATCTACCGATCCCGAATCACTGTCGGAGTGATTCTCGTCGCCATCCACCATATAATACACCGTATATTGCTTGGCATCGGTGCCTGTAGGAATCTCCGTGCTAAAGGTGTTCTTATCCAGGCTGTACTTCATCGTGCCACCCTCGGCACTGCCTGCCGTGATCAACAGCTGGGCCTTACCATTATACACAAGTCCCGTCTTCGGCTCTGGCGGCATCACGCCAGTCCCCGCCATCAGGATGCTGAATGTTGCAGTGGTGTTGACGACATAGTTGCCACCATCCTTATCATTAACAGTCACCTTTCCTGTACCTACATTGACATTATCTGTATATTCAATGGTATATTCCGAGGCGGGCACCACTGCGTCTTCATCTTTCACCGTCACGGTAGGCTCCTTCGGGGTGCCATCGAAAATGAATGACTTTTCCGACAATTCAACCACAGGACTTGCCAATGCCTTCGGACTAATCGATACCACCAGTGTCTGGGCAGCCATGCTCTCATGATTATCATCGCCTACCACCTTGAAGTACACCGTATATTCCTTGGCATCAGTACCTGTAGGAATGCTCGTAGAGTAAGTCTTTCCGTCAAGGCTGTATTCCATCGTACCACCAGCAGCCTTGCCCGCAGTAATCAGTTCCTGGGCAGACCGGTTATAGACAAGACCGGACTTCACTTCGGGGAACGTGACACCAGCCACAGCAGCGACGATACTGAAGCTGGCCGTACCGCTGACGGTATAGTTGCCATTCTCCTTATCCGCAATGGTTACCTTAGCCGTACCCACAGCAGTATTGTCAGAATAGCTGACGGTGTATTCTGTTGAAGGAACCGTCGTTTCGCCATCGACAACCGTTACGGCCGGCATCTTTTCCTTACCATCATAGGTGAAGCTTGAAGGAGTCAGGATGATTGTCGGTTGATCAACAGTCTTCGGACTGATGGTTACCGACAACGTGGCAGCCTCCTCGTCAGAATAGTTACTGTCGCCCTTTACCCTATAATAAACCTTATACACTTTAGCCTCCAATCCTGTAGGAATCTCTGTGGTGAAAGAGGCGTTATTGAGACTGTACTCCATCGTTCCTCCTTTCACGCTACCGGCTTTCAGCAACTGCTGCTCTTCACCATTATATATCAGGTCTTCCTTGGCGGTAGGCGGAGTCACGTCGGCATTGGCATTGACAATACTGAAAGATTTAGAACCGTTGACGATATAGTTGCCACCGTCCTTATCCGAGACGACTGCCATGGCCGTTCCTACATTAATATTATCGGTATATGTGACAGTATATTCCGAGGCGTCCACCAGGTTCTCGCCGTCTTTCACAGTCACATCCGGCGTTTTCTCCTTACCGTCATAGACATAGGATGTCGTTCCCAGCGTGATGATGGGATTGCTAACCGTTTTCGCGCTGATGGTAACCATTACCGAAGCTGCCTCCTTGTCGCCATGGTTCTCGTCACCCTTAACCCTGTAAAACACCGTATATTGCTGGGCATTCGTTCCCGTTGGAACCTCCGTGGAATACGTTTTATCGTCGAGGCTGTACTCCATGGTACCGCCAGCTACAATACCCGCCGATACCAACTGTTGGGGCTTCGCGTTATAGACCAATCCCGTCTTGGCCGTAGGCGGTGTCACAGTAGCACTGGCATTCGTAATACTGAAGTTGGCAGTGCCGCTGACATTATAGTTACCGCCCTCGTTGTCTGTGATGGTTACCGTGCCGGATCCCACATCCTTATTGTTGGAATAAGTGATGGTATATTCCGAGGCAGGGACTACGATATCACCATCTTTCACTGTCACGACAGGTTCCTTCGACGTTCCGTCATAAACGAAAGAAGAGGGAGTGAGCACGATCTCCGGATCCGACAGTGTCTTAGGAGCAATGGTGACGTCAACAGACCCCACTTCACTATCATCGTGGTTACTATCGCCCACCACTTTATAGTAAACGGTATAAGTCTTTGCTTCTCTTCCTGTAGGCACCACCGTTGAGAAACTGCTGCGACTGAGACCGTAGTACATCGTGCCACCCGAGGCACTTCCTTCAGTCACCAGATCCTGATTCTCGCCATTATACACGAGGTCGGTCTTCGCCGTAGGCGGTGTGATGCCAGAGCCTGCTGATAGAATCGTGAAATTGGTAGAGCCGTTCACAATATAGTTGCCACCCGTATTATCCGTAATGATCACCATGGCCGTACCCACCTCAACATTATTAGAATATTCTACGGCATATTCCGACGCAGGAATCACCGTCTCACCGTCTTTTACCGTTACCGTGGGCTCCTTCTTCGTACCGTCGTAAGTAAAACTTGAAGGATTCAGGTTGATGGTAGGACTGCTTACCGTCTTAGGACTAATGGTGACATAGAGCTGCACAGGATCCCTGTCAGTATGATTAGCATCTCCCTTTACCCTGTAATACACAGGATACTGCTTGGCATCCTGACCTTGAGGGATGGTTGTAGAGTAAGTCGTGCCGTCGAGGCTATACTCCACGGTGCCACCAACGGCTGTTCCTGCCATCAGCAAGTTCTGTGGTTTTGTATTATAAATAAGACCTGAGATAGCCGTAGGAGGTGTAACGGTGGGGGCCTGAGCGACAATGGTAAACGTCTGGGTACCACTAACATTATAGTTACCGCCGGGGTTATCTGTCAAGGTCACCGTCACTTTACCGGCATTGACATTATTTCCATAATCGACCGTATATTCTGTCGACGGAATCACTACACCTTCGTCTCTCACCGTCACAGCAGGTGTCTTGGCCGTACCATCGTAATAATACACATTCGGACTCAACAGGATCTCAGGACTGCTTACGGGTTTGGGCTTGATGGTTACTGTAAGTGTAAGAGCAGGACTAGGATTATAACCCACATCGCTATGGTTGGAATCGCCCTTAATTCTGTAATAGATCAGATAATCCTTGGCATCGGTACCAACCAGCCCCGTGGTAGAGGTCGTGAAGTTCGTTCCGTCGGTACTATACTCAAAGATTCCATGATTTGTGCTACCCGGATTAATCAGCTCCTGCACATTCATGTTATAAGTGGGGTCCTTCGATGTGGGAGCAGTATAAGTGGGGGCAGCCTTGACAATCGTGAATGTAGTCGTCGTAGAATTGACCGTATAATTACCACCCGTCTTATCTGTGATAGTCACCACAGGCTCATCTCCGACATTGACATTGTTACTATAACTGACGGTGTACTCCGACGAAGGGATCTCAGTATTCCCATCCTTTATTGTTACGGTAGGCGTTAAGGCTGAGCCTGTATAGGTTACTGTTGCAGGTATCTCTATAGTTGGTGAGCTCACTTCCTTGGGGTTGATGGTAAAAGTGGCCCTGCCTTTGACGACATAGTTACCACCTTCTTTATCCGTGACGGTCACCGTAGCATTAGTTCCCGCATTCGTATTGTCAGAATAGGAAACAGAATACTCAGAAGTAGGAATTACATCGTTGCCATCTTTTACCGATAATACTGATGGCTGCTTAGCCGTGTTGTCATACGTATAGGTTGTCTGGCTTAACTCGATGGTTGGCGCAGAGACATTTTTCGGTGCTATCGTCACATCCACGCTGCCTGCAGGATACTCTGAGGTACCAATATCTTCATAACCGGAATGACCTACAAAAGAGACAAAGAAAGAGACGCTATAGTTTCCTACTTCTTTAGCTGTTGGTATTGTAGAGCTAGTTGAGCCATTAAAGATGTAATAGAAGGTGCCTGCATTGGCGGGCGAAGTAGATGCAGTCAAAAGTGGTTGGTCAGCTCTGTTATACGTGAGTGAGTTAGCCGTCGGTGGTTCTACAACCCAGAAATTCGCAGTACTTGTCCAGTTATCAGGCATGACAGCTGTTACAATAAAATGCCCAGATGTTGAGGTAGGAGGTTGATTGCTATTATAACCACCACCATCTAAAGATTTAAAAGTAAAGATAGGTTGCGCACTACCTACGTAATCAGAGATGTTATTCCAACGTTTAATTTTAACAGTGTTGTAATAAGAGCCTTTTACCCATCCCGTAACTCTAACTTTACTGGCAAATGTTTCCAAATAAGGTCTATTCGGATTATTGGTTTCGTCTTTCACCCATTTGTCACTTAGAGAAGAAGAGCTTGAATATTGCGCTCTGCCATTTTTATCTCCAAATTGGGTAATATAGTAACAATTAGAATAGGAGGTATGAGTCGCACGGCTGAATGTCGCGCTACCATTTCTAGACATAGTAATCTCTGTAGGAGCAAAGACGCAATTCTTAATTTCTACATTTCCACAATTTGCATTAGTTCCGGTTCCTACAAAACCTCCACAGTTATTAGTGCCAGAACCAAGAAGTTTCCCTGCAAACAAACAGTTCTCTATTGTCAAAGGAGAATAACCATCACTATATAAATTCCCTACTTCACCGATAATTCCTCCATGTGATCCATCGTCATTGACACTTGAATCAATAGTCACACTACATATACAGTTACTGATAGTTTCGTTGCCTAAAAGTGACCGCCCAACAATCCCCCCTGCAAACTTATTAGATGATGATTTAATGGTGCCATCTACTCTCAAATTCTGTATCTTGGCATTGTCACTAATTATTCTAAAAGGAGCTAAGTACTCAGCAGGCCATGTCAAATCTATGGTCAGCGTGTGGCCTTGACCGTCGAAGGTTCCTTTAAATGGACGTTCTATATAACCGCCAATAGCATGCAATGGAGTTGTAAAATAAACCGCAATATCCTTTTCCAGTTTAATATTACACGAAGCAGATATATTGCCATTATTAATACTATTCGCAATCTCTTTCCAGTCTGCCTCTGAGGAGATTGTATACGGATTAGCAGACGTTCCTGATCCACTTAACGCATACGCACGGCTTACCCCACCAAAAAGGCCTGCCATCAGGACTATGGTATAGAGAAATCGTTTCATCTTGTAATAATTACATGTATTGACGTTGCAAAAATAAGAAATTTCTCTGAATAATGCAAACAATCACGTTATTTTTTCCATTTTACTACCACACGTAGCATATTTTACGGGTACACGTAGCAGTAATTTTTTCTACGTGTACCCGCAAAAAAAAACGCACTGGAAAAAATCAAGCCCCCAGGAAGAAACGCTGGAACTCACTCTCAAAATTGGGAGTGAAAATACCTTGGCCTATAGCAGCGCGGATATCCTCAACAGACCAGAAACGGCCACCGTCGAGTTCTGATGCCGAAGGACAGACGGGTCCGTCGTAAACCGTCTTGTGGACATAGACGTACTCATGTTCTCTGCGACTCTCAAAGACATACTGCCCCACCCGCTCGGGCACGAAGTCGGTAATGCCCAGTTCCTCACGCACCTCACGAGTGAGGGCTTCCTCGGGCGTCTCTCCGTAGTCGATATGACCACCTACCGATGTATCCCACTTTCCGGGCTGGATATCCTTCCATTCCGGACGCTTCTGCAGATAGACCTCACCCTTGGAATTAAAGACATGGAGATGCACCACGGGATGCAGCAGAAACGACCCGCTATGGCACTCTCCGCGAGTGGCCGAGCCTATCACCTGTCCTTGTTCATCTACAAGAGGGAAAACCTCTTGACTGTTATCCTTCATCGCCGTTATTTCTTGATTGATTTCAGTACCGATAGAATGTCTTGCTGGATGACGCCGTTGGTGGCCACCACACTGTTGCCCTGGGTGAAATCGTCAGAGCCGTCATAGTCGGTCACCTCACCACCAGCCTCCAGTACGATCAGACTGCCTGCCATATAGTCCCACTGGCCGATGTATTTCTCGGCATAGCCGTCGAGTCGCCCAGCGGCTACATGACAGAGTGCCATTGCTGCAGAGCCACAGGCCCGGATACTGCCTACACGGCCATAGAACTCATCAATCAGTTGTTTAACAACAGGCTTGTAGGCCTCGCTATTGTATGGCAGCTGAAAGCAGAGCAGTGCATCCTGAAGACGCTGGTTGCTGACGTGCAAAGGTGCCCCGTCAAGGTAAGCGCCCCCACCCTGCCAGGCATAGAAACACTCATCGGCACAGATCTCATAGACCACACCGACAAGAATATCCTTACCCTGCAAAAGGGCGATACTCACAGCATAAGGCGCATACTGATGGATGAAGTTGGTGGTGCCGTCGAGGGGATCCACCACCCAGAGCATCTGCTCGGTATCATGACCTGCCAGTCCTTCCTCTGTGATAAAACCAGCCTCTGACAATAACTCACGAAGGGCACTAACAATCAATCGTTCCGAGCCCTTATCGACATACGACACATAGTCGTGGGCATGTTTACGCTCCACGCTGTCGAGGGAGAACTTCTTGCGTTCCTCCCGAATATAATCACCTGCCCGCCTCGCAATTTCACAGACGGACAACGTGAGTTTCTCTAAATCCATATCTGTTATTTCTTAATCAGCGAGGCAATCCAGAGGATGACAACTGCACCGATGATGGCTGTGCCAAGCTGCCCGAGAAGACCTCCCCATGTGATGCCCATCAGGTCGAATAACCAACCGCCGAGGACACCGCCAAAGAGACCCAGCACACAATTCATGATGATGCCGTAGCCGCCACCTTTCATTAACTTGCCAGCACAGAAGCCAGCCAAACATCCCAAAAGAAGTGAAAGAATAATACCCATAATTCTAATGTTTAAATGGTTTGATGGTGCAAAAATAAGAAGAATAATCGGAACGACAAAGAAAAACGCTTACTTTTTCTTATCTGCCAGATACATACCTGCCAGAATGAGGCTTGTTCCAAGGAGAAAGAAGATGGTAATCTGCTCTGACAGAATGGCCCAGGCAAAGAGGATGGTAGTGACGGGATTGAAATAGACATAGTTGGTGGCGACGACGGCACCCAGTTTCTTCAATACCCAGTTCCACGCCAGATAGCACCCCATCGAGGCCACACAACTCAGAAAGAGGAGATTAAGAAGAATCGAGAAATTGAAAAAGTGGGAGATGGAAGACGTGAAGATCCAAGCCTCGTCGGAAAACACGAGGAAATAGGGAATCATTGAAAGCAGACCATAGAAAAAGACCTTTCTCGTGATGAACAGCGTATCGTAACGCTGGTTGGCACGAATCATCAACAACGAATAGAAGCCCCAACACAATGCTGCACTAAAAGCCAGCGAATCACCTAAGGGCGAGAGGTGGAGCACGAAACGCCCGTTGAGCACAACGACAATCACACCCAGGGCAGCCATCAGCGTTCCCATCGTCTGCACACGGTCCAAACGCTGCGACTGGTAGAAGAGTGAGATCAGAAAAGTGGCGACTAACGGCGAAAGACTGACAATCAGCGAGGTGTTGGTGGTCGTCGTATAGTTCATCGACGAGTTCTCTGCCAGGAAATAAAGTGAGCCACCTGAGACACCCAGCGCCACCATCAGCAACTCATCCTTCCACGAGTCGGAGAGCCAGCTGAAAGGTTTCACTCTGCCCTTGTGCATCAGCAGAGAATAGCCTAAGAGGAGGACATAGGCTATGATGAAACGCAGGGTGAAGATCTGAGCAGGCGACAAACCGCTAAGTAGCAGCAATTTGGTGAAGACAAAAGTCGATCCCCAAATGGCTACTACTATAAAAGCGACGAGGTGATACTTCAAAGAATTGAAGAATTGAAGAATGGAAGAATTGAAGTTCATTTGACCCTGATTTCAATTTTTCAATCTTTTAATTCTTCGATTTTATTTCAATGTCGCGCTTCACGTTATTACGAATCTTCGTGAGATATCCTTTCATACCGTCGGCATCCTTGTTGTCGATAATCTCGAGCAGTTCCTTCAGCTCCGTACGGATCTGCGACACCTGGTCGTGAGTATAGGGGTTGAAGAGGATTTCCTGCAACAGGTAGTCGTCCTCGTTAAGCACGCCCTTGGCAATACGCATGTGACGCTTAAAGGTGGTACCGGGTGCATCCTGATGCTTCATGACAGCAGCAAACACAAACGTAGAAACAAAGGGGATCGACAACGAGTAAGCCACCGTCTTATCGTGCTCCTCGAAGGTGTACTCGTAGATGTTCAGTCCGAGCTTCTGATAGAGGTCCTTGAAGAAGATACGTCCCATGTAGTCGCCCTCGCTGATGATGATGGCATTCTCCTCTGAGAGTTGCTGCAGGTTGGCGAAGGTAGGTCCGAACATCGGGTGTGTCGATACATAGCGCATGCCTGTACTCTCATAGAACTCCTTCAGATCCGTCTTCACCGAGGCGATGTCGCTGATGATACACTCTTTAGGCAGATAGGGAATCACCTCCTTGAACACAGGGATGGTATATTTCAGGGTGACGGCATTGATCATCAGTTCAGGCTTGAACTCCTTGATTTCCTCATAGGTTGTAAACCGCTGGCAGTTGTAGGTAAACCGCATCCGCTTAGGGTCTCTCTCGAAGACCGCTACCTCATGGTCGAAACTCAGCAGGTCGATGAAGAACGATCCCATCTTTCCTGCTCCCATTACTAATATTTTCATAATTTTAAAGTTTAAGAATTGAAGAATTGAAGAATTGAAGTTTTTCTTTTTGTATGGACTTCAATTTTTCAATTCTTCAACTCTTCAATTCTATTTGTTAATGATCTCTATTTGCTGACGAACACTCTCCTCGTGGATGTTCTCGAAGACGTGGGCGACAAACTCCGGATCCATACCACAGAGCGAACCCTGGGCACCACGCTTGTTCAGGATCTCATTATAGCGGTTGGCCTGCAGCACGGTCATGTTGTGCTCCTTCTTGTACTGACCAATCTCGCGGCACACCTTCATACGCTTGGCCAACAGATCCATCAACTGGTTGTCGAGCTCATCAATCTGCTTACGCAACTGACTGATTCCCTCCGTCGACTGCTTCTCATCACGAATCACCAACAGACTCAGGATATAGTCGAGTACATCGGGTGTCACCTGTTGCTTGGCATCGCTCCAAGCCTTGTCAGGATCACAGTGACTCTCAATGATCAGTCCGTCGAAACCGAGGTCCATAGCCTGCTGACAAAGTGGGGCCACCAGTTCGCGACGACCTCCGATATGAGAGGGGTCACTAATGATTGGCAACTCGGGAATACGACGACGTAACTCGATGGGAATCTGCCACATTGGTGCGTTACGATAAATCTTCTGTTCATAACTCGAGAAACCACGATGGATGGCTCCCAACCGCTTGATGCCAGCCTGGTTGATGCGCTCCAAGGCACCAATCCAGAGTTCCAAATCAGGATTGACGGGATTCTTCACGAATACAGGCACATCGACACCCTTCAAGGCATCGGCAATGGCCTGCATGGCGAAGGGGTTAGCCGAGGTACGGGCACCTATCCAGAGGATATCGATGCCATACTTCAATGCCAGTTCCACATGCTCAGGTGTGGCGACCTCGGTAGAGACGAGCATCTTCGTCTCTTTCTTCACTTGGGCCAGCCATACGAGGGCAGGCTCTCCGTGACCTTCGAAACCACCGGGTTTGGTACGGGGTTTCCACACGCCTGCACGGAAGTTGTGACAGCCTTTCATGGCCAGTTCACGTGCCGTTGTCATCACTTGTTCCTCTGTTTCTGCAGAGCAAGGGCCTGCAATCACGAAGGGACGTTCATTGTCACTCGGTAAATTCAATGGTGCTAATTCCAGTTCCATAACTTTTTAAAGTTGAAGAATTGAAGAATTGAAAAATTGAAGTTTTTCTATTCTTACAATTCTGTTGGGTTATCTTTTATTTTTTTAATTGTATTTACTAATGTACCTATAATAATACGCAAATCTTTCATTAACGACTCATACTCATCATCTGATAGAAAAGAAGACCTACTTAGCAAAGTTAACCAATATTTTGTTTCATTTGCCTCTTTAAGAGAAATGTACAACTTTGCCTGAAAGTCAGCTTTACTTTGCGCATGTTCACTTTCCGCTATATTCGCTCCTATACTTGTTCCACTGCGTAGCAATTGCTTAGACATCACATGCTCTTGCTTGTCAATGCATAAATACTTATACAGATTCACTATTCGCAGAGCAAAGTCTAAACTTAAATTCGCAATCACAATCTCCTTCATAAGAATTTCAATTCTTCATTTTTTCAATTCTTCAATTCTTCAATCCTTCAATTCTTCAATTCTATGAAGGGCGGCTTCGATTTTTTCCTCCTTGGCACAGAGGGAGATGCGGATATAGCGCTGACCGTTGCTGCCGAAGATGAAACCCGGGGTGATGAACACTCGCGCCTCATGGAGCACACGCTCCGTCAGGTCCTCTACGTTCTGAATGCTCTCGGGAATCTTGCCCCAGAGGAACATACCCACCTGGTTCTTATCATAGGTGCAACCCAAGACTTCCATAATCTTCTCTGCCCACTGGCGACGACGCGCATAGGTGTCGATATTGTACTCACGATGCCACTCCTCACTGTTGTTATAAGCCTCAGCCGCAGCCAGTTGGATGCCACGGAAGGTGCCGCTCTCTATATTCGACTGCACCTTCAGGATCCATGTGATAAACTCGGCATTGGTGGCACAGAGTCCTACACGCCAGCCTGGCATGTTATGACTCTTCGACATAGAGTTGAACTCAACACAGCAGTCCTTGGCACCAGGTATCTGGAGGATACTCAGATGTTCCTCGCTCAGGATAAACGAATAGGGATTGTCGTTCACAACGACGATGCTATGCTCCTTGGCAAACTTCACCAGTCGCTCGTAGGTGGCGCGCTGGGCCCTGCCTCCCGTTGGCATGTTGGGATAGTTGGTCCACATCAGATTCACCCTCGAGAGGTCCATTTTCTCAAGTTCCTCGAAATCGGGCTGCCAACCGTTATCCTCACGCAGATTGTAGTTCACGATCTTCGCACCCAGTATCTTCGAGAGCGAAGTGTAAGTGGGGTAGCCGGGGTTAGGCACCAGCACCTCGTCGCCTGGGTTCACAAAAGCCAGCGTAACATGCAGGATGCCCTCCTTCGAACCGATCAGTGGGAGCACCTCTGTCTTGGCATCCAAGTCAACACCATACCAGCGTTTATAGAAACCAGCCATCGCCTCGCGAAGTTCTGGTGTACCCATCGTGGGCTGGTAACCATGTGCATTGGGCTGACGAGCCACCTCGCACAGTTTATTGATGGTCTGTTCTGATGGCGGCATATCCGGACTACCGATGGCAAGACTGATGATATCCTTGCCCTCGGCATTCAACTGGGCCACTTCCTTCAATTTCCTACTAAAATAGTACTCCTGTACTAAACTAAGTCTCTCTGCTGGTTGTATTTTGGTAATCATAACTATAAACTATAATCTATCAACTATAATCTATCAACTAATTCGTCTGTCTCCCGTCTCTGTATTCTCCTAATATCTTCAAGTCCTTAGTGAGCGGTATAATCGCATCAATACTCTGACGGTATCGTGTCAGATCGTCGTACATCACATCGACATAGAACAGGTACTCCCACTCTCGTCCGATAATCGGCAGCGACTGAATCTTCGTCAGGTTGATCTTGTAGAACGAAAGGATGGCCAGAACATGACTCAGCGAGCCCTCCTCATGAGGCAGTGAGAACACGATGCTCGACTTGTTGGCCTCTGTCAACGGGCGCAGCATATCGGCCTTGTTGGGATTCGACACCACCAGAAACCTCGTAAAGTTATGCTTGTTGTCCTCAATATGATCCTCGAGCACTTTCAATCCATAGAGTTTGGCAGCCTCAGCATGACAGATGGCGGCCCATCCCTTTTTCTGGCCCTCGGCAATCATCTGGGCCGATCCGGCCGTGTCTTCCGCCTCCACATTCTTCAACTGCGGATGCTGAGCCAGGAACTGGCGACACTGCATCAGGGCCACAGGATGAGAGTGCACTTCGGTAATCGTGCCCCAGTCGTCCTCAGGCAGACAGCAGATGCAATGCGAGATGTGCAACTTATGCTCCCCCACTACGGTTGTCCCCGAGTCGCGCAGCAACTCATAGTTGTGCAGCAACGATCCGGCTATCGTATTCTCGATGGCGAGCATACCGATGGCTGTGGGGTCCTGCTTGATATGGGCAAACACCTGCTCGAAGGTACTGCAGCAGATCAACTGTATCTGCTCTCCCTCGAAATACAAGTGGGCCGCGATATCGTGGAACGAACCCTCAATTCCCTGTATGGCAATTCTCTTCATATCTTTTTTTACTTTTTTACCTTTTAATTATTTACCTTTAAATAAAAACTCCGCTTTCACCTTATCGTGAAGCGGAGCCCTATTTCAATTCTTCAATTTTTCAATTCTTCAATTGTTACTTACGACCTACCGCTTCACAGTTTTCTGCAAAGTAAAAGTAATAGCCGTAAAAGTAAGCGTTCAACATTGACATAATCTCTCGTTTTTGTTCAATCGGGTGCAAAATTATCACTTTTTCGCGAAACAAACAAATATTTTGCAAGAAAAATTGCTTTTCTGCTTACATTTTTCTATTTCAGAGTTTCATCCGCCGCCATATCCATCGTGGAATCCTGCGCCAAACAGCCGTCAACAGGCGCCATCGCCAGTCGATGACGCAGACATGCTTTTTCTGCTTCACAGCCTTCATGATGGCCTTGGCCACAGGCTTCACCTCCATCAGCATCGGATAATCATGCGTGCCCGACAGCAGATCGGTATCGACGAAGCCGGGACGGATATCCGTAAAGCATATCTTCAATCCCTGGGCATAGGCCAACTGCTCCAACGACTGCAGATATGTGGCCTGCATCGCCTTGGTGGCCGAATAGGCAGGCGCCGGCCCCAGTCCTTTCGTACCGGCTATCGAGGTGATGGCTGCGATATGACCACCGCCATTGGCAGCGAAGTAACGATAGGCCGCTCCTATCATATGGGTAAACCCGATGGCATTGGTGCGAACGGTTGTGAGTTCGATATCCTCCTGCAGGTCGCGGTTCTGATGGCCTACCCCCGCTGCGTAGAAGAAAAGGTCCATCCCTCCGATTCGCTTGATCAGCAAGTTCAACTTGTCAGCAGCATCACTGGCTGTCACGTCGATCTTTGCCACTTTCACCTTGTCCTCGTGGGCATGCATCGTGGGCAGCAACTTCCCATCACGACGGGCAGCCAAGCCAACCGTCCAACCCTCGTCAATCAACATCTGTGCCACCTCTTTACCTATACCCGAAGAGGCTCCTATTACTATAGCTCTACTCATCACTTTGCGGTTTTGTTGGCAAAGATATCAAAAAACTATGTAAAACCTTTCAAATAATCCATTTTTTTTGTATCTTTGTCGCCAATAACTAACTAAATAGAAGGAAGATGAAGAAACTAGACAACGAAAACATGAGCCGTCGCGAGTTTCTCAGAAAACTCGGCATCGGCACAGGTTCTGCCGTGGCCCTCATGGCTATGGAGCCCCTCAGTGCTTTGGCTCAGAACGAGAAGGATCAGCCGGCTGATAACCGCATGACCTACCGTGTACAGCATGGCTCTGGCAACCAGGTCTCGCTGTTGGGCTTCGGCATGATGCGCCTACCCAACGATCAGGACGAGGTCAACGAACTGGTGGACTATGCCATCGCCCACGGTGTGAACTATTTCGATACGGCTCCGATGTATATGCGTGGTGACTCGGAGGTGCTCACCGGCAATGCACTCTCCCGTCATCCCCGTGAGAAATTCTTCATCGCCACGAAGATGTCGAACCAGAACGAACGGCTCTGGGACTTCAAGGATTCCGTCAAGATGTATCGCCAGTCGTTCGAGCGGCTCAAGGTCGATTACCTCGACTACTACCTGTTGCACAGCATCGGTGGCGGAGGTGTGGATACCCTCAAGAAGCGCTTCCTCGACAACGGTCTGCTCGACTTCCTGCTCAATGAGCGCGAGGCAGGCCGCATCCGCCACCTGGGTTTTTCATACCACGGCGATGTGAGCGCCTTCGACTGGCTGCTCGACCACAACAACGACTACCATTGGGACTTTGTACAGATACAGATGAACTTCCTCGACTGGCGCCATGCCTCGCTGGGTAACGGGTGGAGAAAGGATGCCGATGCAGAGTACCTATATAATAAATGTGATAAACTCGACATCCAGTGCGTCGTCATGGAACCCCTGCGTGGTGGTGCCTTCGGTAAGATGGCCCAAGAACTCACAGACCAGCTAAAAGCCCGTCGCCCCGATGACAGCACGGCTCGCTGGGCCTTCCGATGGGTGGGCTCTCATCCCAATATCCTGACCACGCTCAGTGGCATGAACCGCATGGAGCATCTGATAGACAACGTGGAGACCTTCTCACCGCTCGAGGTATGCACAGAGGCAGAAAACGCCCTGTTGGCTGATATTGCCGACCAGATGTCGGGCTTCCCCACCATCCCTTGCACCACCTGCGAATACTGCATGCCCTGCCCCTATGGTGTCAATATCCCCGGTAACTTCGCCTATTACAACCAGGCCGTCAACGACCACGTCCTTCCCCTGCCCGCTCCCACTGCCACCGACTATGCCGAGCGCCAGCAACAGTTTATCGAGGGCTATCGCAAGGCCCTGCCCGATGCCGAGACGTGGGCCCGCGCCTGTCAGGACTGCGAGGAGTGCCTGCCTAAGTGTCCCCAACAGATACGCATCCCCAACCAGATGAGCCGCATCGTAGAGACACTCCGCGTCAGGAGAAGATAACTATTTCATCAAACGACTCATGGAAACCAAATTCAGAAAAAAAGCGAAAGTCTTCGACATCGGTATTACTGCCATTGCCGCTGTACTCTCAGTGGGTGTGATGCTCTATGGAGTCTTTTACTTCGGACTGGAAGAAGCTTGGCCCGAACTCGTACTCAACATGTTCTACATGGCCTGTCTGGTCATGATGTGGATGTATTTCTTCAACCGCCTCAAGTCGCAGCAGTTCAACTACTGGTGCACGTTGTGTGTGGGCATGACGATACTGCTGCGCGACATTCTCTTTCCTCCCCCACTGGCTTTTTACTCCCTCCATCTGGCATGTCTCTCGCTTTCGGTGTTGCTACTCCTCATGCTCACCTTCTTCTATGCACGCAAGAACTGGAAGAGCTACACCAAGGGCAACTTGTGGATGATTTTTATCGTTGACATGGCCATTGCAGCACTTTACAACTACGACATCTATCTTGAGCCCATCGACGAATACACCGATTACATGCTTACCGAAATATGGATTCGCCCCACCATCACCTACGGGTTGGTGGCCTGTTTCGTAACGGAAACAAAAGAAGAATAACAGGAGACGGTTCTCAGTACGTAACGCACGCACTCCAGTGCGTCCTAAGGCGCACTCGAGTGCGCTAACGTACGTACTCTATAAGCAACGATTATTTACTCAAGCGTATCTTGCAATCAAAATCTGTAGAGAGATGAAGAGGTTTGGAAGTTCTATCAGGTATCTGACGGTGGATTTGATTTCCATTTTCAAGTCCAGCGACAGGGAGCATTTTATAGAAGAGAGAGACAGGTATCTGGCTTCGGAGAAGGAGAAGGCAGACTCTTATTACTATCGGCTCGACTATGACAGGATGGCGAAGATGGTGGCCTTCATCGAACACTATGTGGACAGCGTGACTTGCGAAAACGAAACGAAGATGGAGATATACTTCCACCCAGACGAGCCGGCTTTTGTCAACGACAAGGTGAACGACGCGCTGTTCGACTTCTCGTATGCTGACAAGATCTACCAATTTGCTCAGAGCTACCAGCTCGACATGAGGATTCATACCATTCTGTGGTATTGGCACGTGCCACCACAACTGAAGGCCTATCTTGAACACAGATCGCCAGAGGATCAAAAAAGACTGGCGCTCGACTTTATCAGGCGATATATGCAGTGCCTGAGGGAGCGATACCCAATGGCTTACTGTGTGGATGTGATCAACGAGATGGCGGCCGACCCTGATGAGCTCAGGTTCCAAGAGGAGGAGGGATTGACGACTTACGACTTCGACGATGAGGGCATCCGCATCGACTACTGGTATCAGGTGTTGGGAAAGCATTACTATATCGAGGTTTTCAAAATGGCGCGCGAGGTGTTTGGCCATGAGGTGAAACTGTTCTATAACGACAACAACGAGGGCAACAAAGCCAAACAGCAGACTTACGAAACGGTAATCAGGACCATCAGGCAATACGAACAGAAGCATGGCGTCAGACTGATAGACGGACTGGGCATGCAGTGCCATTTCTGGGGATCGGAACAGGAGGACAAGGGCATGATTGAAGAGATGTTCAGGTGGTACGCCAACCTGGGCGTGGAACTCCAGATTACCGAGTTCGACGTGAGCAATCACAGCAATAAAACCATTCAGGAGGCCATCTTCAACAACTTTGTAGAAGTGGCCTCCCGATATGGTATCGAAGTGTTCACTACATGGGGACTGAACGATATCGTGTCGTGGTATGGCGAAGACGAAGCCTCACTGATCGATGCCAATGGCGACTTCAAGTCTTTCACCCAAAAGTATATCCAGGCCTTCTCGCACAAATACGAAACGGCTGCCACTATTCAGAAATAATGGCAGCTTATTCATTTTCAGGACAACATATACCTTCGCCCTCGCTCAGCCCTTTGTACATTGGCATTTGAGGTCAGGTATATGTTTGTCAAACATATACCTATCATATACCAAACATGTACCTGAACATGTACCTCTGAGGCCTTCACCATCCGACCATACATTATTATATAATAAGGTATATGGTAAGGTATATGATAGGTACATGATAGGTACATGTTCAAGCACCATATACCTTATCTGAAACCCTTATCTACAAAGGGTTTCCAGAGAGTTGAGGTATATGTTGAGCCCAAAAGCAAAACCTTGCTCAAAAACAGATTTAGGAACGTCAATCCACGCCCCCACGAAGGGGGCGACTCGAGTACGTCTTCAAGGCGGATATACACCTCTCCGTTTCAATCCACGCCCCCACGAAGGGGGCGACACGTCGCGTTTGTCGCAGTCGGCCAGCATAGCCAGGTTTCAATCCACGCCCCCACGAAGGGGGCGACACAAGGCATTCCTCGCAGCCTTGACAGAGAGAAAGTTTCAATCCACGCCCCCACGAAGGGGGCGACAACGGGAGCGAGCGGGGGAGGGCGCACGGAGCCGTTTCAATCCACGCCCCCACGAAGGGGGCGACGTCTACGATGAGCACGCTGTTGATCTGCGTCTTGTTTCAATCCACGCCCCCACGAAGGGGGCGACGAATCAACATCCCCGACAAGGTGTGGGACGAGATGTTTCAATCCACGCCCCCACGAAGGGGGCGACGCGCAGATAGCCGCTCTGCGTCCTGACGGGGGTGTTTCAATCCACGCCCCCACGAAGGGGGCGACTGTCAAGTCATATTTTATTGATACATAAGCACATTTACAACTCTTTCTGCGAACCTTTTTATAAGGATAGGATTAGCATATAATATATAAGCCTTATCAACAATAACTCCTTGATCTATAAATAGTGCGATTGGCCCATTGGCGGAACTGGGTAGCACGGACACTGTTCACACGATAGCCCACAGCGATGATGGCATCAAGTTTATACATAACCACGATCGTTTCACCTCACGATTCCCCTCTTGTTGAACTGTTTCCATTTTGGAAATAGTTGCCTCTTCTTTCAGTTCACCTGTCTCAAACACATTTGCCAGATGCTTGCTGATGGCCGGCACTCCAACATCGAAGAGTGCCGCCATCGTTTTCTGAGTACACCAAATGGTTTCGTCGGCATACATCACTTCAATGCCCTGCTCTTTTGCTTCCGCCTGAAATATCAGGAACTCGGCTGTACTGTTTCTTATTATACGTCTTTCTGCCATAAACGATTAAATCATTTCTTCGACCGTGACACCTGCTGGAAGTTTGTCTTTCTCGATTTCATACACCTTGTAATCTTCAAACTTACGGGGTGCGCCATCGCATACCTTTTCAATCTTTACTAAATCGAAAAGTTTGTTGGCAGGCGCATTGCCCAATACAGATTCGTGTTTGAAGACAATCAGCTTTTGGGCACTCATAAGTCCACGTGCAGCAGAGCGATCGATATCGAACATATTTTTGAGTGCATCCCAGAACAAAGTCAAATCTTCTTCTGTAAAACCTGTCTGCTGGGCAAGATTAGCAGAGATAAAGCCATGACAAACATAGAGACCATAAGGCACTGTGGCCTTGCGACCCATGGTACGATTATCTCCTCCTTGTTTCTCTGCCTCCTTCTCAGTGGCGACAGCCATACGAGTTATAGAGTGCTCCATTGCAGCGATAGGATCGACAGAACGAGCAAAAGTAAATTGGATGGGGCCTCGGACCTGTCCAGCATTCTTTCCTGTAGACATGACTGCTCCAAAAGTACGAATATCGAAATACTTTTTACACATCACATCTCTTGCTGCCGATGTCTTATCAGAAGCATTCTTTACAGTATCCTCCTCGTGGGCAGCATCGATGAGCGTATTCAAAACAGCTTTCTCTTTGATAAAGATATCGTAGCCATCTACACACTCCTTAGTCACCTGCACATAATTCCGAACTTTGCGTTTCAAACAAACGTCTGTTACAAGTCCCATACCTGTTTCCGCATCCACACGTGGCAGATTGCCTGCATCTGGATCACCATTGGGATTACCATCCTGTACATCAAAGATGTAAACGAAATCGATTCTGTTCTTTAATTCTGACATAGTTGTATCGTTTTAATTGTTATTATTCGTTGTTACTCTCTTCATTCTTTAAAAAGAAGTCCTGACGCTGGTGATAGTAGCCAATAAAGAATCGGCCCTGATCTTGCAGATCCAGTTGCGCCTTAAAACCATCGGCTTCAATCTTGCTGATAATCTCCTGCTTCAACTTCTCAAAGTAAATCTTTCGACCTTCGTTCTTCAAGTTCTCCACATGATGATTAGAGAGGTTAAGAATCGTTGAGAATACGGCTGCAGGTGTTGAACTGGCTGAATTCATGTAGCGTTCACGAATGGAGTGCTGATTGTTTGCTTCCTCTTGAATTTTATCAAGCACTGCAAACAGACGGCCACAAAGGTAGCCCTGATTAGTGTTGTCTTTGTCTAACATAACATTTATTTTTTGATTTTTATCGATTCTGTTTAAATAAGCCTTGATAATGGCTGCGCGAGTGATGTGTACGGCATTCTTATCCTTATCGCCAGACTCTGCACGAATGCGACGAATGCATGAAGCAAAAAGCGTTTGTGGATAAGGAAGGCCTTGGAAAATACTCTTTACTACAGCATCGGGAAGATTCGGAGTTGCATCTGATACCTTACCACCAAGTGTTACAGTGCTGAGAATATTACGTAAACTCATATAAGGCTTCTTATCCTGACGTGTATCAATGACCTCCATATCTTCGAAGTGTTTGCATATCGTACCCGCAAATTCCTTTAATGGTAACTCTGCCCAATAAACTACAGCAATTCTCGCTGAATTAGGTGCAAGACCTAAAATATAGAACTTATCTTCGGATGTGGTTTTCAGCTCGCCTGAATAAATAGCTGTGAACACTTTTCTAACTTGTTCTATATTCCTATTCGGGTCATCTTCTTGCTCAGAAAATCCAAACATATTGAAGATACTTTCTTCTGCCTCTTTCCCAGCTGCGTCATTCTTGGATGCCCAAAAAAGGAACGTACGCGAGCCCACCATGAACTTATTACGAGAATTAGGTTCTAACAGATGATTGAGTGCTGTGGTATAGGCAAACTCTGCGTCTTCACTAATTGGCGCATTCCCCCCCTTGGTCTTTCCATAAGAATCATAACCAGAACTAACTTGAAAAGCGACTAGCTTTGCAGTAGCCTGACTGCCTGGTATCATGGTAGCTGTAGTTGTTTCTACAGCTTTCCCCCTATTCCCAGAGACGAGACATATTTGCCCATCATTAGAAAATTCACTTTCTTCAATATCTAATAGCTCAACCTTCTCTGCTACAATCTTAGTGTTACCTTCAATAAGGAACGAAAAAGTAGAATATTTTTTATTTAGATTCCGTTCTATATCAGACCATAGAGGATCCTGTTTCATCTGTGCAAGAACGTCTTGTTGTTCTTGTGCATAAAAGCTATTAACAGCTATAATTTCTTCATCTTGTGGGTGCAACTGGTATATAGCCTTAATTTTGTCTTTAAACGCCTGATATTGAGGCATTACATCGCCTTTATCCGAATAACCAAAAACATATCCGCTATTGTCATAGAGATAGTTTGCTACCACTGCACTTGTGCGCCCAACATGCTTCTTAACAAGAAATGTTTGTGCTTGTTTCTTGTCTTTTCGACGGTCTTCGAACCTAAGGAAATGCCCTTCTTTATCAATGACAATCAGGAACCCAATCTCTTTAAGTTCCATTCCTTTTCGGGGTAAATCATCACAACGATGGTAATAATCATACAATGCATTCAGTATCATCTCAAAATCTCCTCACTATTTTTAGGCGGAACATTAATAACCCCATTCTCCATCTGGGCCCGATAGAACAAAGCTGGTGGATTCTTCAAGTTCTGTTCAAAATCCATATCATAGAGCATAATCCCAAAGTCACGACTTTCATTGATGGGAGCATCAAGTTCGTCTGTTTCAGGATTGACTAGTTTGAAAGAACAGGAGCACTCACGTGTACCCAAATAGGGATGATTGAAGCATTGGCCCTTGCTGGCACGACGCTCAAACATAGAATTATACTTTGCAGGGTTTTCATCTTTTCGCAATAAATCATCCTCTTCCGTATTAATATGCGGATTCTTGGATTCATCTCTTTTCCACTTGGGAATAAATACCAATTTGGCAGAAATGCGGTATCGTACATCCTTCAGGCAAAGTGTATTTTTCTGCTGACGCTTATCCTCAATAAAGATAGGGTTCTTTGATGCCACTGCCCCTACTTCGTTCCTACGCACAGAAGTCCACTTGATAGGATTGAGCACTTCTATCTTTGTAATCTGCCAGCGAATAGCAGGTTTCCAGAAGATGGCCTCAAAAATGGCACGAGCAGCAGATGGCGTAATGACATCATAGCTCACACGTTCCACTTTCAGCTCTGGACGGGTAAAGCAGGCCATTGGCCCCCATACTTCCAAACAAAATTCCTTATCTGTATATTCCATTGTTTATATAATGAATGTTTCTTCTAACCATTGATTATCGATTTTCAAGCCAGTATCCGCTTTGTAGAAACTGGGATTGGTAACCGCATATATATTCTCGAAAGGCTCCTCTATCGCCCCCATGTTTTGTAACTTCTCGAAGTCGCGTTTACGGATATTGACACTGTAGTACGCCAACTTCTTCATAAGGTCATATGAAGGGCCTTGCGAGATAAGTTGCTCGTATAGCTTCATACTATTACTCCAATTGATAATGATGGATGTAGTTTGATCGTCAATCAAATGGAACTGGCGAGCAGCCTCTTCAAACTCACATGCCGGCTTATACAACAATTCTTGCATTTGCTTGCTATCAAAATTATCCACACGAGAATGGAGTTGCTTAAAATAGCAGGTCATCGCCTCGGGTGCAAACCAGTCATAGTGTTGTCCCATATTCAAACGGGCATTGTTGGTTTGAGTGATAAAGCCGGGTGGTAAAGGATGCTCCTTACCTAAACTGAACACATAGGTAGTACAAACATCATGTTTGCCTTCTCGATTGCAGCGGCCAGCTGCCTGAAGGATGGAATCTAATCCTGCCTCCTGTCGAAAGACAACAGGAAAATCAATATCCACACCAGCTTCTATCAATTGCGTGGCAATAACTCGAATAGGTTGCCCATCCTGCCGTTTTAATGCAGTTTTTATAGATTCGATTGTGGTAGAAACATGTGTTGGGCACATCATGCGTGACAGATGGAGGCAGACACCTTCTTTTGGTAATCTGTCATAAAGTTCTTTTGCATCACGACGCGTATTGACAATGCACAACACCTGTTGACGTTTGCTCAATTCCTCTGCGATTTCGTCATAACTCTTAGCCCCATCCATAAACTGCAGTGCAACACGTCGTAATTTATCATGCAAATCTATGCCGTCAGGAATAACCTCATGAACAGATGATAGAGCATTAAAACTAGCTTGGGGATTGGCACCCTCTATCCGCCCGCTTAGAATAGGCTGGCTGGCAGTTGTGAAAAGTACAGAAGCACCAAATACTCGCTGGAGTGTATTGAGGGTATCAACAATAGGTCGATAGAAATCCAAAGGCAATGTCTGAACTTCATCCAGGATAACGACGCTCTTGGCAATGTTGTGCAACTTGCGGCAATCTGAACGCCTATTGCTGAACAAGGATTCAAAGAACTGAACATTAGTGGTTACAATGATAGGGTAATCCCAGTTCTCAGTAGCTAACTGCAAACGCTCACGCAGTTCCTCATCCTTAATATCATCAGGATTTATATTGGAATGATGCTCCAGTACATTATCTTCGCCAAATATACCCTTCAGGGTAGCAGCTGTCTGCACGATGATACTGGTATAAGGTATAGCGATGATGATGCGCCGCAGATGGTTTCTTACTGCATGATGTAAAGCCCAAAGAACCGAGGCCAGCGTTTTTCCGCCACCTGTAGGAACCGTCAGACTGTAAAAACCACCGACACCTTGACTTTCTTTGATGCATTGCTCTTGCACATAGTTACGAATGCGATTTACTACAGTATCCGGTGCTTTAGCTTTCAATTCCTGCAAATGATGTTCCATCATATTCAGGAGCTCAATCATCGACGCATGACCACCACGCAACTTAGCTTGAGCGGGATTCATGAACGCCTCAGTATCAAGACTATCAGCATCTACCAAACAAGAGAAAAGCATACGCACGATATGATGCAAATCAAAACGTTCAGGCTTAAAGAACTTAGGCATCTGATAAGGAATAGGCTCACCGATAGTCACATCTTGAGGAATGTCGCGCTTTGCTTCTTCAATATAGTCACAATAATCATAAAGCCCACGGTGATGTCCCGCAATGGGTTGTGCTATCAGAGGAGCAATTTGTGGGTATTGCTTTTGAGCAATAACAGCTCCAACATAAGAGTGATTGGGACCGCTCTTCAGGTATGCGTATTCCTTATTATATCCTGTCACACCTTGGATATACTTTTGCCACTCTAACTGTTCTTTACCTTTGTCATGCAAAAGCCCCATAATTCGCCCAAGTTCACCCATACCAAACTCAGCAGCAAAGCCTTCACTCTTTTCTGCCACACCTTGTTGATGTAGATTGTTCGACTGAATAGCCATATCATACTGCCGAACATGTGATATGATTAATTTGGAATAGTCCATAATTATAGTTTGGTTTGTGCAAAGATAGTATATTATTTCTTCTCTACAAAATTATTCATCCAATTTCTAATCCATAAATACGTCATCTTTTGAGAATCGGATGGTAAAATCAGAAGTATCGTCCACAGAAGGTTTATCTGATAACAAAGAATACCTACTGGTAACATAATGAGCCACCCTGAAGAGAGATGAGAGAAAACAATCAATGATTCTCATCAACATGATTCAATATTTCTACATAATCACTCGCCAACTCGAAAAGAGCAATCGAAATCACAAATAATATGAATAATCCAGCCATAACTTTATAGTTTTTAATTGTTCAACAATCAGGTTATCGGCTGCAAAGATAAAACAGAGGTGTACCATAAGTCGGTACACCTCTGAACTATTTTTGTTAATTAATCCAAAACAGATTAAGTCTTGTAGCGCGAGAGCATGAGTTCGACCTCGTGCTGGACCTGATCGCGAAGGTCCTGAGGCTGGAGCACTTCGAGACCTGAGTCGTAAGACAGCAACTGCCCGATAAAGTCTGCCGTGGGGCGTATGTCAAAACTGAAATCGGTATAGTCATCAGTAGTGGCCAACTCGCACTGTGACTGGTGGAGCGGCAGGGTGCGCAGATAGTTGGGGGTCTTGCCATAGGCACGGATGACGACATGGGCCATGGGTGTCTCGTCGGTAAGCACTCCGAAATATTCGGCAAAATAGTGCTGGGGCGAGAAGTCGGCTGGTAACTCGAAACTCTCTTCCGTCAGTGTGACTGACAGCATGCGGTCGAGACTATAGGTGGCATAGTGACGACCAGTGAAGGCCAGCAGATACCAGCGCTGGTGGAAGAGTTTGAGCGCATAAGGGGCAACGGTCTTCTCCTGACTGTCGGCACCAAAACGACGATAGGACAGCAGGACCTTATGACCCGACTTGATGGCACGGATGATGACCTGCAAGAACTCCTCACCTGCTGGCACATTCTCGAGGATGATGCGCTCTTTCAGCGATACGCTGTCGGAGAGCACACCGTTGACTGTCAGCGTGGAGAGCAACCACCGCTCAAGACTGTCGTTGTCGAGATCTTCGGGATTGAAGATGTAATAATGATAACTGGTATCACACTCGATGATGATGCCAAACATGTCGAGGATGGCGTCGCGATGGCGATTGAAAGTGGAGCGCGAGAGGGGATTGCCCCCCGCCACTTCGTCATCGACCCATCGGCGACTCATCTCTTCGAGCGTCATCCTACCTTGCAGCCGCAGCGTGTTGATGAGCCAGATGTACTGCTGGAAAATAAGTGCCGGCTTCACAGGCCCCTGGCTTTAAGCAGGCTCGAAGCATCGGGCTGGGCCATGCCAGTGAAGTCGGTAAACATCTGCATCAGGTCGCCCGTATTGCCACGACTCAGGATCTTGTCGCGCATGTCCTGACCAGTGGCAGGATCAAGGGCACCACGCTTGGCAAAGACGTCGGCTATGTTGACGGCCAACACCTCGGTCCACAGATAACTATAGTAGCCAGCAGCATAGCCGCCACCAAACACGTGGTTGAAGTAACTGCTCATATAGCGAGGGGGTATCTGGGCATTCAGGAGACCCACCTGGCGCAAGGCCTCGCGCTCGAAGGCCATCGCCTCGTCAGCGGTTGGGATATCTTTCGAGGGAAGCATGTGCCAGGCCAGATCGACGCAGGTGGCTGCGAGGTTCTCACCCAGGGCATAGGCCGTCTGGAAGTTGATGCTCTTCAGCATGCGCTCCTTCAGATCGGCAGGCATAGGCTCACCCGACTGGTAGTGGCGGGCATAGTGGTCGAATACCTCTGGAATGGAGGCAAACGACTCGTTGAACTGCGAGGGCATCTCAACAAAATCACGTGCCACACTGGTACCGCTCAGGCTGTTGTACTGGCAGTCGGAGAGCATGCCGTGAAGGGCATGACCAAACTCATGGAAGAGTGTGGTAACCTCGTCCCATGTCAACAGTGAGGGCTGGCCCTCGGGGGCCTTGGCATTATTGCACACGTTGAAGATGATAGGCAACTGATTCCACTGACGTGACTGCTTCTGGAAACCGTCCATCCAGGCTCCACCACGTTTGGTGGGACGACGGAAATAGTCGCAATAGAAAAGGGCTTTGGTCTTACCATCCTTGTCGATCACCTCAAAGGCTTTCATGTCGGGATGATAGAGGGGAATGTCATCGCGCTGCTTGAACGTGAGACCATAGGCACGATTGGCGGCATAGAACACACCGTTGATGAGTACACTGTCAACATTAAAATAGGGCTTTACTTCTTCGTCGGAGACGTTGAGCAACTGCTTCTTCATCTTGGCAGAATAATAGAAGCGGTCGTAGGGCTGAAGTTGGAAGTCGGCTCCCTCAGTCTGACGGGCAAAGTCTTCGATAGCCTTCGTCTCGGCATCGGCCTTAGGGGTGTACTGGCTGATAAGACTCTTCAAGAAGGCATAGACGTTCTCGGGAGTCTTGGCCATGGTCTTTTCCAGAGAATAAGAGGCGTAGTTGGGATAGCCCATAATCTCAGCCTGCTCGGCTCTCAACTTGGCAATCTCGACGACAATGGGGAAGGTGTTATGCTTGCCCGTACCATCAGCACGATGAATGGAGGCCTCATAAACCTTCTTGCGCAGGTCGCGATTGTCGAGACTAGCCAAGGGGGCCTGTTGGGTGGTGTTGACGATGACAATGGCGTATGGGGCCTTACCGCCACGGCTCTCTGCATCCTTCTGGCACTGGGCGATGTCGGCCTCACTGAGACCTGCCAGGTCTTCCTTCTTATCGACCCACACCACAGCCTCGTTGGTGGCTGCAGGCAACATGTCGCCCCACTGCTGTTGAAGGTCGGAGATGCGGAGATTAATCTGTTTCATGCGCTCCATCTTGTCGTCGGGCAACAGGGCGCCATTGCGCACAAAGCGCTTGTAGGTCTCTTCGAGCAGTTTCTGGTCCTCACCAGTCAGACGCTCAAATTCGCGGTCATAGACCTGACGGATACGTTCGAACAGAGGTTTGTTAAACGAAATCTCGTTCTCCAGATCGGTCATCATGGGCGTCACCTTCTTCTCAATCTCTGCAATCTCGGGGGTCTTGTCAGCACTGGTCAAGGCATAGAACACACGAGAGACATGATCGAGCAAGCGGTCACTCTCCTCAAAAGCCAGGATAGTGTTCTCGAAAGTGGCAGAATCCTGATTCTCAACGATCTTCGCAATGTTGTCCTTCGCCTGCTGGATAGCCACCTCGAAGGCAGGCAGATAGTCTGTGGTCTGGATCTTACTGAAATCGGGTGCTCCGAAGGCGACCTCACTCTGCTGCAGCAGGGGATTCTCACGCTGAGCATCCTGACACGATGATACTTGCATCACGATTGCTGATGCCACTCCAATAGCCATAAGGGTCTTGATTTTCTTCATATATTTTACTTTTTTACTTAACATATCAACGATTACTCATCTGGGAGGAAAAGAGGATCCTCAGGCATCACCATCACCGGTTTGGTGTCGTAGGCCTTAAGGATATTCTCTGGCACATATTTCTTATCAACCACCAGACGGAACATAAACTCGCGGAACCATCTGTCGGTCATAATCAGACAGCCCTGTTGCCCCCATGTGGCGCCCCAGGAATTTTCTACCTTCCACTTGATGGCCTTGCCCTCTGCATCGAGATCGACAGCTGTCAAGGTCATGGCATGGGTAGAACCACTGTCAAAGGTCGAAATACGCTGGGCCTTATCCATACCAAAGGTGGTACCAAAGAGTGCACCATAGTCGAAGTTCTCCGTATCTGCATAACCACGCTGACGATCGAGGAACTTAGCCACGTCGTAAGAACTATAGAGTTTCTTGCCATCCTTGAGCGAGGCAATGGCCATCTGCTCAATATCGTCCATAGGCAGATTCACGTATTTCCAGTTGTGGCCATCGTAGGTATGACGGTCGTATTCCACCTCGTAAGTCTTGTAATAAGGACGACGGGGATCGTTCATGGCCATAATGAAGGTGCCATTAAGCGTCTCGCCCACCACTTCCTGATAGAACGACTGTGGGGTGTATTCCTTGGCAGGGGCAACGGCTTTACCTGACTTGTCCTTGAAAGCGTAAATAAAGGTCATGGGAGGCTCACCAATGGTAAGCTGGAGCATGCGATAGATCTGACTCAGCATCTTGGTCTTCTCCTTGTTGACATCTGTAGCACTCTTGCCCTTAGCCACCATATCGCGCAACTGCAATCCATACTCACGCAGTTTCGAGGCAATCAACGAACGGGCCTTGGAGGTATTGTCGGTAGAGAATGATTCGGGCATCACCTCTGTGGGTACAAGTCCGTATTTCTCCGTCAGGTCGGCCACACCGCAGAATGTCCCTCCGTCACCAATAGGACTCTTGAAGAAGAACTGCACACGCTGATCATCGATGGGTTTAGTAGCTGTATCGATCACACCCTGAAGCATGAGATTGGCCTTCTCGAGCTGATCCCAGAAAAAGAGATAAGCCTGGGAGAACGAGATACTGAGCGAATCGGTCTTCTGGGCAAAGTTGGAACGCAATACATTCAGACCACTGAACATCCAACAACGACCTGAGGATTTCTGGTCGGTGATGGACTGTTGCTTGGTTTCCACGCTGAACCAAGTGTCAAGATTACCTGCATTCTGATGGTTCTTCGCCAAAGCGTCGATACTATTGGCAGCAACGGCATTCCGAATGGCACGATTGGCCGGTGATACCTGCTGTGCTTTCTGGATCTCACTCAACATCTCCTTGGAAATTCCACCCTTCTGGGCTGTAGCGACCATCACACTACTGGCGAGGCAAATGGTCAAGAATAAGTTTTTCTTCATCGTCATTTTTTTGTTAGTCTGCTCAAAGGTATGCATATTTATCGAAAGAACTTGCATCTCGATAGAATTTTTTTCATTTTTTAGGATCTTTGACTCAGCAGGCGTCGGATGGCAAAGACAAAGTAGGCTATCAACAAGGGGTAACCTATATAATATAAGGTGGTGATGCTGAACACCACATAACACACAGCACAGATAGCCGACAGACCTCCCAGGTAAAGCAAAGCCCCACCCATAGGCAGATGGCGAGTGACGTCATCGACCGTGGCGATGGCAACGATGATAATGGCCCATACCGACGTGACAAACAGTCCCAACCAGAAAGGCAGTGCAAAGGGGTTCATCGAGGGATGATAATAGAAATGGCGCCACGTCTCGGCTCCAAACAGTTGGATGGAACTGTAGAGGACGGCTGAGGAAGCCACGAGCAGACAAAGGGCCGTGGGATAGAATGAAGGGATATCGTTGAAGTGGACAATCTTCGCTCCCCTGCGCAACAGGCGACGAATGGCATAGGCAGCCACAATCACGACACAAAGTGCCATGAAGATGAGAAGATGGGCATCGGAGAAAAAGTCGATAAACTGACTGATGGGATCGTCGGGCGACACATGTGCCAACAGTTCGCTCTCGTGTATCCAGCCAAACGTCAACTGGTCGCGCGCCACCTTCACCCATACAGAGTCGATCGTGTCTGTAGGCACCGTCGTAATATCGGCCACCACGATCCGCTCATGTTTTCGGAGGGTGATGGAGTCTTTCTGTTGCTCCCCTATGTCGGACTGCATCTCGACGGAAACCACCTCGGGCACCGACATCGCCTCAGGCTGCTGGGCCACCACCACTAAGGAATCGCCTGTCACCACAAAATTGTAGTTCTGTGTATAGTGATGGGTGGTATAGAAAGAGATAGAGTCGATCTGCTGTTTGGTCAGATCCCAGGCATCAGACGTGAGGGGACCCTGGTTGTAACATGATGAGAGTAAAAGGATAAAAAGGTAAAAAGGTAAAAGACCTTTTACACGCTTCGTCCACTGATATATAATCTGCTTCTTCATCCCAACACGTTCATCTGACAATGGTTGCAGTCAAATTCAAGACGGAAGCGACGACCGTCGCCCAATACCAGAGAGAGAGGCTCGCGCCAGTCGGGGCGCTTACCACCATGCTTTACACAATAGCCCAGACTGTAGCGGATGCAGTGGCGGCACTGCATGATAGGCCCTGCCCCACCCTTCAACTCATAGGCCGTAGGCTCTGTCGCGTAAAAGGCAGCAGAGAGATGGTTGGAGATGTTGTAAAGGTAGGGATATGGATAGGCGGGAGCAGATGACTGGTCATAGCTGGCACTGACTGACTGCACAGCAGCAACTGGCCTTGATAATCCGGTCACCAACAGACGGCGCAATTCAGAAAGTTGACTATTGGGAATGAAATAATCAAAATCGTCGGGGATAGTCATTTGAGTACACTCGTAGATGGTATCACCCAGACGTGACAGCTGTCGGGCAATATTCTCACGCTGGGGTTTCTGGGCCTTCTGATGGGCCTGTGGTAAGAACACACTGACGGGTCGGCCATTGACCTCCGATGCCAGTTCAAAGCCTCCTTCTACTGCTCGCAGGGAGAGGCTGACAGGAATCTTGCGACGGGCACTCTGACCAGAGAGCAGTCGCTCAAACTCCTGGTCATTATTCCGATAGAGGCGCACACCAGGACGAAGACCCTGAGGCATCTTATAGGGGAATATACGGTTGCCTTCCACCCGGTTGGCACGAAGGCCCTCCAACTGATGCTGATCGTTATAGAAACAGAGACCGTCACCATTAGCGAAACTGGCCACACCAGCGACATTGAATGAATCACCACGTATCTCCTTCACGGTGCCTACAAACTCGCCTATAGCCTTAGGCGTATCGAATGAGGCAATATCAGGTTGACGGCCATGAATGAAATAGGAGGTATAACCACGATTGAAGGTACGACTCAGATCGGGTGTAAACGAATAGTCGCACCTACCAAGTGATGCCCGGCAATACCGATCGGGATGCTGGCGGATGATGGCATCCAGACGCTGACTGTAGGCCGCTGTGACGTTCTTCACATAGGCGGCATCCTTCAGACGACCCTCGATCTTAAACGAAGTGGCACCTGCCTCGATGAGCTCCTGCAGGTGGGCACTCTGGTTCATGTCTTTCAGCGACAGCAGATAGCGGTCGTGCTCTATCTCCTTCCCCTCGGCATCTACCAGCGAGAACTTCATCCGACAGAACTGAGCGCACTCTCCACGGTTGGCACTACGACCAAAGCAGTGTTGGGAAGCGTAACAGAGACCAGAATAACTGACGCACAGTGCCCCATGGACAAACACCTCCAAGGGCATATCAGGCACTTCCTGATGAATCTTGGCGATCTCCTCGACAGAGAGTTCACGGGCCAGCACTACTCGCCTGAAACCAAGTCCCTGCAACCATCTCACCTTCTCGGGAGTGCGGTTATCGGTCTGGGTAGAGGCATGCAGACTGAGCGACGTATCGGCAGCCAGTTCAAGAATGGCCATATCCTGTACGAGAATGGCATCCACACCAACTGATTCCAGATCATGGAGTAGCTGTCGGGTCGCCTCCAGTTCATCGTCATAAAGAATGGTATTGACCGTGACATATACCTTCACCCCAAAGGGATGGGCATAGTCGCAGAGTTGACGGATATCGTCGATACTGTTTCCCGCTGCTGCACGAGCACCAAAACGCGGTGCGCCTATATAGACGGCATCAGCACCATGGTCGATGGCAGCGATGCCACACTCAAGATTCTTTGCAGGGGCTAACAGTTCTAACGGGGTCAAGGCTGAAAACTACTTGATGTCATCAATGTTATATGGTGTCTCCTGATAGACGTAGTAGTTCACCCAGTTAGTGTAAAACAGGTTCGCATGAGAGCGCCAAGTCACCATCGGTGGATTCTTGGGATCGTTGTTCCTATAATAATTCTGCGGAGGAGCCACATCCTTGCGGATATCCTTGTCGCGCTTATACTCATTGTCGAGTGTGTTGGGCGCATACTCCAGATGACCTGTGATGAAGAACTCACGCCCACCTCGAGCCATGACGATACTCACCCCACTGTCTTCCGACTCGGCAATCAGCGTCAGTTCGGGATGGGCAAGGATATCCTCGCGCTTGACCTCCGTATGACGGCTGTGTGGCATCATAAACACATCGTCGAAACCGCGAAAGATAGGGAGACGGGGATCGAGAGGCTTCTGAGGGAAAATACCAAACATCTTCATGGGCAGCGGGTACTTGGGTACACCATAATAATAATAAAGTCCGGCCTGGGCTGCCCAACAGATATATAAGGTACTCGTGACATGGGTACGGGCCCAGTCGAAGATCTCGGTGATCTCTTTCCAGTAACTGACATCCTCAAATTCCAACTGCTCCACAGGGGCTCCCGTCACAATCATACCATCGTATTTTTGGGAACGCATCTCTGCAAAGTCACGATAGAACATCATCATGTGCTCTATCGGCGTATTCTTCGGTGTATGACTCTGCAGTTTCATAAAACTGATCTCCAACTGCAAAGGCGTATTCGAGAGCAGACGGATGAGGTCGGTCTCTGTGGTTATCTTCAAGGGCATCAGGTTCAGAATGGCAATCTTCAAGGGACGGATATCCTGGGAAGTAGCCCTCGAATTGTCCATCACAAAGATATTCTCATTCTTCAGAATATCGATGGCGGGCAGTCTATCTGGTAATCTTAATGGCATGTTTGTTCTCTTTACTTAATCGTTACTAAACAAGCAGATACGTTGTCGAGTCCACCTTCTTCGATGGCTGCATCACATAGTCGATTGGCATCGGCACTTTCCGACAGCAAACGGGTAATTCTGGCATCATCTACCATATCAGAAAGACCGTCGGAACAGAGCAGGAAAGCATCGCCAGTCTGGATGTCATCGGTCAATCTGACTATATCGATATAGGAACTGGTACAGCCTCCACCAATGCAGTTGGTAATGATGCTGGAGTGTTTGGCTGAGCCAAGCATGGTGTTCAGAGAGTGGTCGGTCGTCAACTGCGTCAACTCTCCATCCCTAAACCGGTAGAGGCGGCTGTCGCCACAGTTCAACGAGTAGAAATCACCTGAGTAATAGGCCAGTCCTACTAGCGTGGTACCCATGCCTTTATACCGCTCGTCGGCCCTACCCTTTGAGGCCACAAAATTATTGATGGATTCAAGCCAGCCTACAATAGCCTCATTGAACTCTCCGGCATTAAGACCAATGGGAATATCATGGTAATAATACTGAAGATTATGCAAGGTGTCACAACTGGCTACGTCGCCACTGTTATGGCCACCCATACCGTCGGCAACTGCAATGATATATCTGTCTTTATGGTCAAGTGTCAACAACGTCTGATAATCGTCATCACGAACAAAATGGTTATCCACCAAGATCATGTCCTCATTTTGTTCTCTCACACAGCCAACCCTACTGGCTGATGATATTTCCAATACTATCATGATACTATCTGATGATGACCTGCAGACTGATGTTGGCCAGAGTCAGAATGTCACCATTGTTGAGGGTCATCTCCACATCAGGCTGCAGATTATGCTGATTTAACTTGGTTCCGTTTGATGAGTGCTTGTCGGCTATACACCAACCAGATCCCGGATTGTACTTCAACTGGGCATGAACACCCGAGACGTAGGCCTGGTTCTCAAAGAAACGTGTATAAGGTCCTTTCCTACGCCCTATAATGGCCCCATTCATGGCTACAAGCCGAATGTTCAGACTGTCGTTGGCAAGGGTCAGCACTGGCATGCTGCCACCGCCAGGAGCCTGAGAGACACCTTTTCCGGTAGTACCGAAAGTGCCGAAACTGGGAGCAGAAGGCTGTTCTACAGCCACACCCCTGGCAACCATCAGTCCACCACAATATGTACAGCGACGTCCAATTCCCACACGCCCACACTGGTTACAGAACAGCAAGGCCTGTCCACACTGGTCACAATAGTGTGAATCGTCGTCTATCTCTTCTTTACATGCTGGACAAATAATCATCGCTTATATATCTTCTGGTAATATAATCTGGTATGTTTCTTTCGTCACCTGGTCAGGCGGCATCTGCGACACGCGGATAGAGAGTTTCTGGATGGTGGCATCAAGCAGGTTACGCATCTCACGGGCATTGCCCCAAGACTCGTCTTTTGCCAGCACCATCTTGTAAATAGTATCGAGTGCCTTGAACTCTGCAGTCTGTGACAAGGTGTATTGTTCCTTCTGAGCCATCGACTTGAAGATGGCAAGCAACTCGTCCTCATTATAGTCGTCGATATGCAACTTGTGGGTAAACCGACTGGCCAAACCGGGGTTCATCATCATAAAATCTTCCATCTTGTCCTTATAGCCGGCTGCTATCACCACAAACTTGCCTCGGTCGTCCTCCATGCGTTTCATCAGGGTGTCGATGGCTTCCTTACCATATTGATCACCGCTATCGCTGAGGGTATAGGCCTCATCGATAAAGAGGATACCACCCATAGCCTTGTCGCACATGGCATTCACAATCTTAGGCGTCTCTCCCATATATTTGCCAACCAAGGTGGCTTTGCTGGCCTCCAACACCCGACTTGTGGGCAGGATATCCATGGCCTGAAGCACCTCTCCCATCTTACGGGCGATAGAGGTCTTACCGGTTCCTGGATTACCTGTCAGCACAAAGTTCATAGCCATCTGCTGTACCTTTCCGGCACCCATGGCAGCACGCTGTTTCATGAACATGCTCTGTACAGCCAGACGACGGATGGAGTTCTTGACGGTACGCATGCCGACAAACTCATCCAGTTCGTTGAGCACCTCATCCAACGGACGGGCTGCCTCGTTCTGAGCCATCGGCAGGTCTTCCGTCGTCAGTGAGAACATGTCGCTCTCTTGGAAGGCAGGATCATTCATCAGTTTAACGAGTCGCTGACTCTGACGCTCCACAGCCTCATCAAAGATCCTACGGGCCTCACGGGCATTGCCGAAGTTCTTGTCGCGACGCAGATAGAGTTGCTCAAACTGCCGGTGGATAGCCCCACGGGTCACTTCATCGACCACAAAGTTCTTGGCTTCAGCCAGATGCAGGAAGATCTCTGTCAACTCGTCGGGCGTATAGTCGTCGAAATGAATGGTCTGGGTGAAACGGCTCTTCAAACCAGGGTTGGAATCGATGAAGTCATGCATCTGGTCCGTATAGCCTGCCACGATACATATAAACTTACCGCGGTCGTCCTCTAGACGTTTCAGTAGGGTGTCGATGGCCTCCGAACCGAAGGAGTCACCGTCGTTGGATTTCAGTGTATAGGCCTCATCAATAAATAGTACGCCACCTAATGCCTGATCCACCAACTGATTGGTCTTGATAGCCGTCTGACCAGAATAGCCTGCCACCAGTTTGGAACGGTCGGCCTCTACTAACTGACCTCTCGACACAATACCGAGGGTCTTGAAGATATCTGCCATGATACGGGCAACCGTAGTCTTACCTGTACCAGGATTACCTGTAAACACATAGTGCTTGCCCTGGAAGGTATTGGTCTCTCCACGCTTGATCTGCAGGTTCAGATATGAGGCCAGGTTAGAGACCTCTTTCTTCACGGCACCCAGACCAACCAGACCATCGAGCTTAACCAGACAATCGGAGACATCTACCGACTGAGGAGCCTCGTATGGCACGTCTTCCGGGATGATGGTCATCAACTCCTCGTTGCTCATCGATGAGATGCTCTGACCTTGCAGGCGCTGGGCTTGCTTCTTGCAGATCTGGTCGAAGAGGGTTCGCATGGTACGACCATTGGCGAAGTCCTTGCCACGGGAGTTGTACATCTCCGTGATCATCTTTCTGGCCAACTGCTCTGCATCGCTCGAGAACACATATTTCTTCTCCTTGGCAAAAATCTGCATGATATCATACAATTGCTCGGGAGAGTAGTCTTTGATATCGAGGAAGTAGTTGAAACGACTGCGGAATCCGGGGTTGATTCGGAACAGGTTTTCCATCTCCGTGCGATAGCCGGCGGCAATCACCACAAACTTACCACGATCGTCCTCCATGCGCTTCATCAGTTTCTCCAAAGCCTGGGCACCCTGATTATCACGCTCTCCAGCTGCGTTCTGAGGAGCCAACGTGTAAGCCTCATCCACAAACAGGATACCACCCATGGCCTTGTCGCATAAACGATCTACCACCTTGGGGGTTTCGCCCTGATAGGGACTCACCATCTTGGCACGGTCCACTTCAACTACATGACCACTGTCGAGATAACCGACAGAAGCCAGGATCTCTCCAAGTTTACGGGCAATGGTGGTCTTACCAGTACCGGGATTACCTGTGAGAATAATGTGCATCGACATCTTCTCTTGCTCTCCCAATCCTCGTTCTGCACGCTGGATACTGTTCTGAACGGAATAGGCAATCTCCTTGACGGCATTCTTCACCTCGTCCATACCAATAAACTTGTCGAGGTCTTTCAAAATGTCATCCACAGTCCGTTCTTCAGGTACATAACCTGTGATATCGTCTTTCTCCACCTGAGAGACATCAATGCCGCGACTGATGAAATGAGTAAAGATATCCTCGGCAGTCTTGATGGCCAGATGACCATTGCCGAAAGTTTCATCCTTAATCTTCACCTGATATTTGAAGTAGCGCGACAACTGACTGTCTGCTTCGGGCGAAAACTTGGTCACACCATATTTCATCTGTAGGTTCAACTTACAGATATTGGTCAGTTCCTGATAGCCTGGTGTCGGCAGCCGGAAAGTGTATTTGAAGCGGTTGGCCACAGCGGGGTTGCTCTCAAGGAAGTCTTCCAGTCCCTTCGTCAGTCCTGAGATGATCACGATGGGATTATCTTCCCACTTATCCATCTCAACAAACAACTTATCGAGCGGATTCACCTGATTGGAATACTTGTCGGGCAACAGTTTCTGGACATTGTCGAAAAACAGGATACCGTTCTTGGCCTTCTTGATGTTATCATCCCATTTGTCAACGAAACGCTGATAATCCACAGCGTCAACCATGGTCAACTTGGGCTTCTCGATGATCTTATGCTTATAGAAATAATCACGCAGAATCTCTGCAAGAGTAGTCTTTCCCGTACCCGTCTCACCTATGATGACGGCATTCACCGAGATACGTACGTTAGCAATATCTTTTCTCGACCTAAGATACGTATAGGTATCTACTATGGTCTTGAGCTGACGCTTCACCTC
The DNA here is from genome assembly GCA_902771155.1 of uncultured Prevotellaceae bacterium. The sequence goes on along the minus strand of CACXVS010000002.1, from coordinate 9,286 downwards.
GTCAAGCCCCACCAACTTGTCCAGCAGATCCTGCATGGCCAATGGCTGACCACACCACTTGCAGAACTTAGCTATGCTCCTGTTTTCCTTATGACATTTCTCGCAGACCATCTATTCAACGTCTCTCTCTAATTGCTTAAACCACTCTGTTGGATTCAGACTACTCGTATTAGGATTGCTGACATTCAGCAGACTCGGACTGAAAATGATGAAATCCAGCACGAATATCAAAGCCAGCACACTCCATAATATATAGTGTAACACACTCTCTCCACTGATCGAACGTACCTGATCGGTCACATCGTTCAGAAGACCAAACTTCGAACCTTTAAACTTATACGACTTGGTCTTAAACGTATAGTACAGGGGTTCCAGAAGCATCGACTTCACGTCATTGTCCAACACCTCGGCTATCAGTTTACTGTCGGCCTTCTGGTCTCCACGGAAGTCGGTCAGATGACAGATCAGCATATATACCAGCGTCACCGCGATAATAGCTACGTTGAACATGGAGGGATGCGACTGCGCAAAATACTTTAATATTATAATAGGTATAAACGACGAAAGGGCACCTGCCAGTCCCCACAAGAAAGAGAAGAACACATCGTAGCCCCGGAAGTAGGCACGTGTACCCACTATGACTGCTGTCATACCACCCAAAGGAAATCCTATCGACAAGAAGGTGTGCGCTAACAGATAGGAACGGTTCTCCACTCCGATAAACAGGATTAGCAGCAACCAGATACCACACAAACTATAGAAGGCGATGCGCCATGTTTTCTCCCTACCCTTGGCCTTCGCCCAGTTATCACGTACACCCTTCACCCGTTTGGTGGTCTCCTCACGGGCATCCACAAAACGCTTGTAGTAAGTCTGAGTGGAATCAATCTGTCCCAAGGCCATCAACCAGTCTTCCAAAGCGTGCTCATAGGCATATTCTTCTGAGAAATCAGCAAACGGATCCTCGTGATAGAACACCGACATCCACTGACCGAAACTGCCACGACGCAGTTCGGCACGCATCTGGGTCAGGTTGCTGAGATCGAGTTCCTTACCATCTGTCAACTCTGTGCCATCAGGCATCAGATAGGTAGGTGTAACGCCCAGGATACGACAGAAACGGTAAACGGCAGTCTTGGCGTCATAGGCGCCCAGGCGCTCTCGGTTCTCTTCACTCTTCATGTCAAAGCAACGGTTGTACTCGTTCAGCACTTCCGTCCAACCATGCAACTGGGCGTAATAACTGAACCTGCCATTCTGTTCCATCAAGTCCTTCATCTCTTCCACAAAGGCACTGTCACTTAACTGCTGGGCTTGCTTCAGTCGCTCCTTAAGTTGCTCGCCTATCTGCAGCGGAGTGAAGGCGTTCTTCAGGTCGTAGCCTGCTTCACGGTCGAGGTTATAAAGCACCTTGTAAGCCAACGAATCCGAATAAGGCTGGTTACGCGTCAGAATACGCAGACTCTCACAGGCCATACGATCTTCATGGCTGTACATCCATGACAGCAGACGACCGTCGGTCAGACTATGCCAGTCATCCAACGAAAGGTTCTCCTTACCAAAGGTCCTCACGATCTCCTTCAGATTTGAGGAAGGATAGCGTGAAATTAGCGGAATATCAGGATCTATCTCATAGACTGTTCGCATAATGGGCACAAGCACATCACCCTTCTTCAGATCAGTGAAATAGGAACGGATGCGGTCCACATTACATTTTGTATGCGACTCCAGATAGAGGAACAGACTGTCGTTTGGATTGGTCAGCAGAAGGGCATAGTCGTTCTGGTAACTCAACAGCGAGATGGCCACGCTATGGGTATCGTCGCAGAGATTACCCTTGATATCCTTATACGGGAAGGTGGGCTCCATCGCATAGACAGCTGCCATCAATCCGGCATGCTGATCCACAGGATAACGGTTCACCACGATATCCTTCACAATGGTGCTCAACTTCTGATTGCCGCACGACTCCAACCAAGAAGCAATTCGTCCGTTATAGAGATAGCCTATGGCCAGTTTCTCGTTATCAAGCAACATCGGAATCAACTCATGGATATTGTCTGCCACCAGGTTCTTGTCTGGATCGACAATGAAACTCTTGTATTTCAGGAAAGGAGAACTCAGGTCCACCTTCGGACTACCGCCCTTAAACCATTCCTCCACCTGATCGTAACCCCAACGGTTAGCGGCATTCACGACAGTCAGACCCTGCACAATCATCCTGACGCGCTCCGGCAGTTCATTGATATGCGGTATACGTCCCTCACTTTTCTGGCGCATCATCACACGCTCATTAGTGCTCATGGGCGACTCTCCCAACCAGAGGGCCATCAGACAGATACCCAGCGAATAGAAATCGGCGGCTGGTGTCACTTCCACCACACCGTCAATTACATCGGTGTACATCTCCGGTGCAGCAAAGATGGGTGTACGGGCCTGGGTGGTCTTATGCTGCTTGCCGTCCTGTTCCAAGATACTGGAGATTCCGAAATCACCCAGAACCAGTTCGGTATGTTCCTTGTCACGGAAGAAGAAATTGCTCGGTTTCACGTCCTTATGCAGAATATTGCATTGATGGATATAGGCCAGGGCAGCTGCACCCTGAAGGGCGATGCGACGGAACCTGTCCATATCGCCATTCAGTTTGTAGTCCGACATAGTGCCTCCCTGCAGATACTCCATCAACTCATAATAGCGATGCTTGCCGTCAACGTAGGTCTTGCCAAAGTCATACACCTTGACAATCATCTCGAAGTCGAAGTTATAGATGGTCTGAAGGATCTTCTTATTGACATCGAAATTGGGATAATATATCTTCAACACGAAGGTCTCCCCATTGCGCTCAACCAGAAATACCTGAGCCTCACCCGTATTGTTACTCAACGACTGTACTTTACGATATTCCTCTCCCTTCAGGACAAAGAAATCCTCATCCACACTGGTTTCCATGCTCTGGACGCCATCTGCTCTGACGGTTCCTCCTACATCTATATGCGACGAAGTGACACCTGTTGTTGACAGGGAAGCATCCAACGATGACGGACGCAACGTAGCATCTGTATGATTTGTGCTCATTATAAATCGTCTTTAATTTCCTTTTTAGTGTTATTGCCGAGTATCACCCATTTGCCTCCCAGCTGCGGTTTGGCACAGCCGCAAGGACTGGAGTGAAGGGCATGCTTGAAATTACACTCCCAAGCCAGTCTGACCCCCTGCGGCTTACAGGCCATTGCGTAGTTACGCACCTGGGCCGGCTTCTGCTTAGGTCCCTGGGCCATCTGATTCAGGATGGCTGTAATCTTCTCCAACCTTTCATTCTTCTGGGCCTCATACTCTTCTTTGCTCAAGCGCTTGCGGTCAGACTCAGGGATGACGGGATTAGCCACGCCTCTGTCCTCTGCCAGAAGTTTCAGGACGCGCTCACGCAACTTGGCATTCAGCTGTTCCCTCACCATTTCTCTTTCTGAGGAATATGGCAGCGTAAGATTTAACTGCTGAAGCTCTGAAGCCAACTGCTGCAACTCCACGTATTCAGGCATCTGCCTGACTTTTTCCATCAACTGGTGAGCCTCATCTGTCAATGGGGTACCACACTGCTTACAGAAAGCGAAATCGTTCAAGGTATGACAGACCGGACAGACGATACCGCCTCTCGGACTACCACACTCTGGACAGAAAGCCTCATGACCCTTCAACTGAGCACCACAGAAAGAACAGACGTCCTTACGGATATAATGACGACAGGTCTCACAGAAATCAGCATCGGGATCCATCTCTGCTCCACAGTTCGGACAGGAGGTTTTACCTATGGGATTACCGCAGGAGGCACAAAACGCTGCTTCAGGCTCGTTGATTGCACCACAATAGGGGCATTTCACACCTTGGGCAGAACGCATCTGCATCTGCTGCACCATCTGCATGTCGTCAGAACGCTCTAAGGCAATTTCCTCACGCTGCAGTTGCTGCACTCCCCGGTTAGTTTTTTCAGGGTTTAGAGTAATATCTTCGTTCATTTCAAAACACGTGTTAAAGCTTAACTAGGTGCAAAATTAAGTAAAATTTCCAATTTAACAAAAAAAACCGCCGTAAATTTATATTTACGACGGCATTTTTATTGGTTTTCGGCCTTATTTTACCACAATTGCAGGCGTTCAGACTGAGGAATGAACATTTTGTCGCCCTCTTTCACGCCAAAAGCCTCATACCAGGCATCAATGTGCGGAAGGGCTCCGTTCACACGCCAGCGACCCAGTGAATGGGGATCGCTCTTGGTACGCTTACGGATCTCTGCCTCATTGATATTTCCTGCCCATACACCGGCATAGGCATGGAAGAAACGCTGGTCGGCTGTCAGACCGTCCAACTCTCCCAGAGGCGCATATTTCGTGGCGTTCTTGTAAGCAGCATAGGCCACCTGAAGACCACCATGGTCTGCAAGGTTCTCACCGAGGGTCAGTCTGCCATTACCCTTCAAGTCGGGCAACACACTGATACTCGAGAAGAAGTCTGCATACTTATCCGTACGTGCTGTAAAATTCTTTCCATCCGATTCTGTCCACCAGTCCTTCATATTGCCATCCTTGTCAAAACGACGACCACTATCATCGAATCCGTGAGTCATCTCATGTCCAATGACCACACCGATAGCGCCATAGTTGAAGGCATCGTCAGCTGAAGGATCAAAGAAAGGATACTGCAGAATACCTGCAGGGAAACAGATTTCGTTGGTCGTGGGGTTGTAGTAGGCATTCACCGTCTGTGGGGTCATATGCCAGTCGTCGCGGTCAACGGGTTTGCCTACACGATGCTCAATGCCCCATGAATTCCAGAACTTATGACATTCCCGCACGTTCTCATAGTAAGATTTTTTCGGATCAATCTTCAGGGCCGAGATGTCGGTCCACCTATCGGGATAGCCAATCTTCACATAGAAGGTGTTCAACTTCAGCAGGGCATTCACCTTTGTAGAGTCGTCCATCCAGTCCTGTGCGGCAATACGCTCACCAAGGGCAATCTGCAGATTCTTCACAAGGGTGGTCATACGCTGTTTCGATGACTCAGGGAAGTATTTCTGGGCATAGATCCTACCCAGGGCCTCTCCCATCATACGCTCCACCTGAGCCGTACTGCGCTTCCAGAGTGGATGGTCTTCCTTGCGACCTGAAAGCACACGACCATTGAAGTCGAAATTCTCGGCAACCGTAGCATCACTCAGATAAATGGCAGCTCCATCGATGATGCCCCACTCCATCACGTCACGATACTCAGCAGGTTTGATGCTGCCGACCAGGGCGTTAGCCCCTTCCAGGAAGGCGGGCTGACCCACTACCATCTCTTGCAGATACTTGGTGGCCACACCGCTGGCGTTCATGATTCTCTCCAAAGACAGATTGGGGTATTTCGTCTGGAACTCCCGCAGCGTCATCTTATGATAGTTAGCCTCTGGGTCACGAAGTTCTGTACGCGACTTCGAAACCTTGGCCAGAGCCGTCTCCACCTTCATGATGTTCTGCATCTTCTTGGTTGCCGCGCTCTTGCTGAAGCCGAACAGTTGGAACATCCTGACAATGTGTTGCTTAAAGGCCTCACGTATTTCCAATGTTGCCTTGTCGTTATCGAGATAATACTCCTTCTGTCCTAACGTCAGACCGCCCTGATATACATTCAGGATATTCTGGGTGGCGTTCTTGTCGTCGGCCCCAAAACCGGCATAGAAGAACTCCTGTTCTCCATAGGGAGCCAACTCGAGTTGAATGTCCAGCAACTGGGCGTTGGTCTTGGCGGCTTCCAGTCGTTTGATGAGAGGCATTACAGGACTCACCCCTTCCTGTTCACGTCTTAAGGAGTCCATAGCCAACTTGTAAAGATCACTCAGTTTCTGTTCGATGGTACCCTCTGCGTAGGAGTTGTTAAGCAGTTCCGACAGAATGCCGTTGATACGCTTGTCGTTGGTCTCCTGTAAACGGTCAAAGCTGCCATAGCGCGAATAGGCGGCAGGCAGGGGATTCTTCTGCATCCATCCGCCACAAGCATACTCATAAAAGTCGTCACCAGGACGTACATTAGTGTTAAAGTCTGTACGGTCCAGACCTGAACGCAGGGGTTCCTGAGCCACTGCCATCATGCATAATGATGCCATAGCCATCATAGTTACAAATCGTTTTTTCATATTCATATGTTTTGTGTGATTGTTTCTAATGTCTCACTCAATTGTTCCCATCTCTCCACCTCTTCGTCGAGACATTTCTTCGTCGAGGTGTATTCTGTCACGAGTTTCATGTCCGAGGCATTCTCCGGCACCATCAGCAACTCGTCGAGTTCCTTCAGGCGCTGTTCCATCTCCTCAATCTTCCGCTCCGACTCCTTCACGGCTTTTTCTGCCCTGTTGATGCGTTTCTGCTGCTCCTTACGCTCAGCATAACTCAAACTTTTGGCGATGGTCTCACCTGCGTCGGCAGCGAGTTCGTTAGTTTTCCCCGACGTGGGAATATTTTGCTCCCCGTATGGGAACACTTTATTCCCCGTGTGGGAATGATCCGACCGTCCCAGTTCATTGAGTTCACTGATCTTCTTCGCCTGCAGGAAGTCGTAGATACCACCCAGATGCTCGCGCACTTTACCGCCTCCAAACTCATAGACCTTCGTCACCAGCCCGTCGAGGAACTCTCGGTCGTGACTCACGATGATAGCCGTACCGTCGAAAGCCTTGATGGCCTCTTTCAGCACATCCTTCGAGGGCATGTCGAGGTGATTGGTCGGCTCGTCGAGAATCAACAGGTTTACAGGCTCCAGCAGCAGTCGGATCATAGCCAGTCGACTCCTTTCGCCCCCACTGAGCACCTTTACTTTCTTGTCGCTCTCCTCACCGCCAAACATAAAGGCACCAAGTATGTCGTTGATCCGCAGACGGACATCGCCCTTGGCCACATAGTCGATAGTCTGAAACACAGTGAGATTCTCATCGAGCAACTGTGCCTGGTTCTGCGCGAAATAGCCGATCTGAATATTATGTCCTACCTTCAGTTCACCCGTAAAGGGAATCTCACCCATGATACACTTCACGAGAGTTGACTTTCCCTCACCGTTCTTACCCACAAAGGCCACTTTCTCACCTCTCTTGATCGTGAGCGTCACATGGTCGAACACGGTGTGGGTACCATAGTCCTTCCTGACATCATCGCAGATGATCGGATAGTCGCCACTCCTCAGACAGGGAGGGAATTTCAGATGCATCGCCGAGTTGTCCACCTCGTCGATCTCAATAGGCACGATCTTCTCCAGTTGTTTAATCTTCTGTTGCACCTGAACGGCCTTGGTAGCCTTATAACGGAAACGCTCGATGAAGTCCTTCATCTCTGCCACTTCCTTCTGCTGGTTCTCGTAGGCCCTGATCTGTTGTTCCCTGCGCTCCTGGCGCAGCACCACGTATTCATTATATTTCACCTTGTAGTCGATCACCCGTCCACAGGAGATCTCCAAGGTACGATTCGACACATTATTTATAAAAGCCCTGTCGTGGCTCACCAGCACCACAGCACTTGAACTCTGGGCCAGGAATTGTTCCAACCACTGGATGCTCTCGATGTCCAGATGGTTCGTAGGCTCGTCAAGCAACAGTACATCGGGTTTCTGAAGCAGAATCTTGGCCAATTCGATACGCATGCGCCAACCGCCCGAGAACTCTGATGTAGGCCGTTCGAAGTCTGTGCGCAGGAAACCCAGTCCCATCAGGGTGCGTTCCAGTTCTGCCTCCCTACTCTCTGCCCCCATCATCAGATAGCGCTCATGCTCTGTCGTGTATTTCTCGATCAGAGCCAGGTAACTCTCACTCTCATAGTCTGTGCGTTCAGCCAGTTCCTGGTTCATCCTGTCCAGGCGCTCCTTCATCTTCGTGATGTCGGCAAAGGCTTTCTGGGCCTCTTCCCTCACGGTGGTATCATCCTGAAGGATCATCACCTGAGGCAGATAGCCGATTGTGCAGTCGTTGGGGATGCTCACCGTTCCTGCGGTGGCCTTCTGTTGTCCACAGAGTATCTTCAACATGGTCGATTTCCCTGCTCCGTTCTTACCCACCAGGGCAATACGGTCTCTGTCGTTGATCACAAAACTTGCATCAACGAACAGGGGCTTCACTCCAAACTCCACTTTCAATCCCTCTACCGAAATCATTTACCTTCCTACTTTCTTACTTTTTTACCTTTTTACCTTTTTACCTTTTATCTACAAATACGTAGTCCTTATAGTTCTCCCTTGGGAATCGCAGCATCTCGTCGGTAATGCCTCCCGAACGGAAGTTGGATATCTTGATGGTGGTCCAGATGATAGAGATCTTGATGCGCACGCTGATGGGGTGATAGGTCTTGCGCTCCACCAGTGCATGCACCTCCTTGATACCCTTGGCGCCCTTCTTGGCCTTCAAGGTGAGCAACAGTCCCTCAGGCCGTTCCGAGACACTATAGTCGAAATTCTCGGGCTCAAACTTAAACTTGCTCGAATACTTGTCCGACTTATTGTTCTTGGCATGATGTATCTCTACCTCCTTTTTCTTCTTTTTCTTAATGGTATAAACGGTGGTGCCGTCGTTCCAGGAGTTCATCTTAGCATCCACAAACTTGCTTTTCTTGCCTTTATACCAGATGGTGCCGTTGGTCTTATAGATACCGATGATGTTCACATCGTAGTGCAGGGTGGCTCCTTGTTCGCCAAACACCTGCTGATAGGCACTGTTAAAGATCCTTCGGGCCTGACGGGCGTTAGGCGTATCCTGAGCGCCGGCAGTACAGAGTACCGCCAGGAGCGACATGACTATCAATAGGATTCTCTTTCTCATCATTTGAGCAAAAATGCCCCCCAAAAGGGAGGCATTTATTGATAAAGACTGGTTTTCTTTACTTCACCTTCTCCACGATGGCCTTGAAAGCCTCGGGGTTGTTCATGGCGAGGTCGGCGAGCACCTTACGGTTGATCTCGATACCGGCCTTGGTGAGCTTGCCCATGAAGACAGAGTAGCTCAGACCTTCCTGACGAGCGGCAGCGTTGATACGCTGGATCCACAGGGCGCGGAAGTTGCGCTTCTTGTTACGGCGATCACGATAGGCATAGGTCAATCCCTTTTCCCATGTGTTCTTGGCTACTGTCCAAACATTCTTGCGGGCACCGAAGTAACCGCGGGTAAGCTTCAAAATGTTCTTACGCTTTGCTCTTGATGCAACGTGATTTACTGATCTAGGCATAATTTTTCTACTTTAAATGTTCGACAATAGGTTTAACGGAGACACAACAGGTC
>CACXVS010000001.1 GCA_902771155.1 uncultured Prevotellaceae bacterium | reverse complement strand
AAGCTTTTCCTTCAACTTCAATGCCTTCAGATAGTATTCCTCTGCTTCTTCAAATTCTGCAATAGCTACAAAGGATTTTGCTGCTCGTTCACATATCTCAGCCATATCAATAGTTTCAACACCTTTAGACTCCCATATTTCTACTGTTTTTGCATAATACTCTGATGAATACCATGCATCATCAGGATAACATAAGTCGCCTATCAACTTATATACAATAGCGCTCGAAGAATCATCGACCGCAAAACGTTCCTCAACTGTATCAATACGGATCTGTCGGTTGATACTCTCATCGTTTAAGATGTCGTTAACCTGTTTCTCTAAGTCTTTATTTTGTTCCATATTATCTCTTTATCTGTCCAATAACACAATTTGTGTATTATTCGTTTTAAGTTATTATTATTATTCTGGAAGGAATTCTACTGGGATATCAACCGTATAGTCGGGAGCATCTTCCAAAGTAACTTGGTCGTCAACTGAATAACGAGAGCGAATCCACTCGAGATCCATGGTTTTCAGGTTTAATAATTCCTGCTCATACCATTTACGATAGGCTTTTTCTTCGACTTCCTCTTCTGAAGGTCGTTCTGATAGGTCATAATAATCACTTGGAATGAAGTCGTAGGAGCCATCTTCAACGTCTTTCTCATAGTTCTTACGGAGTTCATCATCATCTAACTCGATATAGCCATTTCTGAAGCCATTATGGACAAGGAACTCGTAGATGGCACAAAGCGCAGCTTCTTCGAGACGATTATAAAGTGAAGGGGCACCTTCCTTGAGCAAGGGCATTATACCCTGACTATAGTCCTCGTCGTCAATCTTACTGACTAGCTGTTTCATCAAGGCAATCTCGTCGTCAGTGAATTCTTCCTCAATAAAGAGATCGGCTATCATTGCACAACCAATGCAGGTGTAGCCCTGATTATAATACATATCGAACTGAATGGTTTCTTTATTGTCTGCCATATAATAGTTTGTTATTAGAAGCTAATCATCCTTTAAGTTAATAAATCTCGACGCAAATATATACAATTCTCCTCAATCCACCAAAGATTTGAGGGAAAATGTACAAATCAAAACGTATTAAAGTAGTTCCATAGCATCAAAGGTATCGTCAATGATATCACTACGGTCTTCTCCTGCTTTGAGCCTTTCGAGGGCTTCCTCAAGGGCACCTCTGTTCATGCCATCTAAATCATCAACGGGATTCTTACATTTAGAGTCTGAACACATCTTGTTGAGCTCTTGCTCAAATTCCTCACGAGTGCATAATGCTAATTCTTCTAATTTCATAATCTTGTTGTTTAATTGTTTAATGTTGTTTCTAAGGCAAATTTACTAAAGTGAAGGGATTTTCATGGGCTTTTACAATGTATAAGTCATTTAGTCATTTTCTGTCTAACAGCCTATTTTATAAAAGTGTGGTAAGTATGTTTGTCTCATAATTCAATAATTTTTGGTATTTATAATTGTTTCGTTTTTACTGCTCTCATAATAATAGGGTGCGAGAAGTGGAAAATTTAACATCTACCTACAACTTTTTTTGAGATTTCTTTGAAAAATAGTTGGAATTACGTATATTTGCAGGAAAAATGAAGCTTATGAGAATCAAGATATTTTTAGCATCGTCAAAAGAGCTGAAGGAAGAAAGGCTAATCTTTGCAGATTTAGTAGGACATCTGAATAAGGCCTTGGAAGGTCAGGATATTATTATCAGCCTTGTGAAATGGGAATATGTGGATGCCTCTATGGGGCCTGAACATAAGCAAGTAGAGTATAATGAACAGCTTCGCGATTGCGATTTATGCATTGTACTCTATTGGACCTCCTTTGGGAAATGGACAAAAAAGGAACTTGACACAGCGTATGAAGAGAAATGTGCCGGGCGTAACCCCAAAAGACTTTATGTGTATTTTAAAGACAGTGAAGAGGTATCAGAGGAGCTTCAAAAATTCAGGGATGGCTTCCCTGAGAACTATGGGCATTTCTTCAGCGATTACAAAAATATTGATACACTAAAAGCTCATTTCCTTTTGCAGTTTATGGATTATCTGAGCCTGACCTTTCAGGGGAAAAGTATCGTTGAAGTTAAAAATGGGAAAGTTACCATTGATGGTAAGGAATATGTTGACTTACAAAATGTGCCATTTGCTGGAAATAATAAAGATTATAAAGACAAACTATCACAGCTCAAAAATGTCAAGAAGATTCTGATGATTATTGACGATGACGACCCCGATTATAAAGATTATCAAGAACAACTCAGGGTGTTGCAGAAAGATATTAAGGACATGGAAAATGGACTTTGGGACACTGCGCTCACGATTACTCGACTAAGCAACACAAGGTGTTCTGAACGGCTAAAAAGAGCAGCAGATTTATTTGAGAAAGGAGACAATAAAGGAGCGCGTGCCGTTTTGAATGAAGATGAGATTGATCACGACATTCAGCACAACATGAACTTAATCAAGCTTGGGGAAGAGGGCAAAAAAGGATTAAAAACTAATATAGAAGAATTAGATCTTAAATTGAAATTACTCAGAACCGCAGAGTTTAAGTATAAAGATGAAAAGTATGGTCAAATCGAGAATGTATTCAAGAAGATTTTAGAGTGTACAATTGTATTGTACGGAAAAGAATCTGAAGAGACTTGCAATTGTCTATTTAGGTCAGCATTTCTTATGCGTGACCAACCCAAACGCCACATCCCATATTTAGAAGAAGCATTACATATTCTCAAAAGAATAACTGATCCAACTGAATTCTATTCAGACAGCACAATCTTTTTTTACAAAAAACTTATTCGTGCCAATAAAGAGCAAGGGTATAAGGATAGGGTTATTGAACTTTATAAAGAGATTATTCCAATTATACTGGAGAATTGTGGAGAAAATAGTGAAGACTATTTTATCTGGATCTCTGATCTCGGTAAATATTATGCAAGAGAAAAATATTTTCCAGAAGCCGAAGAAATATTTAAGGAATGTATAGATCTTTGTCACAAATACAACAGTTTTGATATATCAAGCTCATATTGTAATCTAGCAGACTTATATATTAGGAATCATGACATAAAAAGAGCCCAAGATATCTACGATAAATGTATAGATTATTTACTTGGGAAAGTCATACATCATCGCAAAGAATTTCTATTGGATTCATACTTAAATATTGCAAATCATCTTGTACATTGGAATAGACTTGCAGAGACGTATTATATGAAAGCTATTGATCTTGCGCTTGAACTTAAGGACGAATTTAGTCTTACTTCCATATATAAAGGGTTAGCAGAAGTATATTTCCATCTAAAAGACATTCCTTCGGAAATTTCATACTTGCAAAAAGCTATAGAAATACGTCCAGATTCGGAAATTCTCATCAAGTTAGCCGATAGATATTCAGAACTTGGTGATTATACAAATGCTTTGCAATGTGCTGAGGAATCCTTGAATTATTCCCAAGGAGAATACGAAGGGCGTCGTTTCTGTCCTCAACTTAAATGTTACCGTTTGCTAACAAAGATCACTCGCCGTTTTAATGATTTGGAGAAATCAGAATATTATGGGAAATTGGGGTTAGAAATAGCTATTGAGAGAGGTAGAGAATCAGATGTGGACTATTTTTATAGGTCACTTGCAGGTATTTCATGTAGAATTGGTAACTATAATCAAGCATTATACTATTATATCGAAGCTTCTCATTACACGAGAAAGACGGAAACTCTTACCCGTTTGGGTTGGGTATATTATGCTATGGGAGATTATGAAGAAGCAGAAAAAGCATATCGTGAAGCAATTGACATTTGGGAAGAAGAAAGGAATCATCTTGAATACGCTACGCCATCTGAGATAGATAGAAAACTGAGAGAGTTGGCTCATGTTTATGCCAGTATATGTAGATTCTATATTTGGACGAACAATTTTGATAAGGCGCAAGAAGCACTCTCAAAATCATATGCATCCTCAAAATCCAAATGGATACGTCTAATAGATCGAGAATTGTTACAAGCTAGAATTTATGTTGGAAAAGGGATGTTTGAAGAGGCAGTTAAGCAATTGGAGAGCAACAAACCGTCGGAGCAACTCAAATGCGAGTGGCAGCAGATTATGGCTGAAGCATATATAAACTGGGGAAAGAAGTCCGAGGCTTTAGAGTGGACAAACTTACTGCTGCAAGAATATGCTGATGATCCACATATTCATGATATTGCGGGGGACTATTATGCCAAATTTGGCGATAAAGCGAAGGCTATTGAGCATTATGAATTCGGACTTAAATTGTCGATAAAAAACCGCCTCTCACAGTTGGCCACAAATAGCTTTGTTTCGAAAATTGAACAAATTAAAAACGAGCATAATAATATCGACAACTAAATAGGACTGATTCAGAAAAGAATAAATATGAAATACGACATCTTTATTAGCTATAAGAGAAGAGGAACAAGTAGTGCAACTGCAGCATATTTGTATGAATTACTGCTGAAAAAGGGTTATAATGTGTTCTTTGACCGTAAAGAACTGCGCAGTGGTATGTTTGATGAACAGTTATTGACACATATTTCCGACGCCAAAGATGTCATCATATTATTGGAGGAAACCTCATTAGCTGCTTGTTTTGACAAACAAGTACCAGACTATTACAAATCAGATTGGTTCTGCAAAGAAGTTATGCATGCGCTCAGCCTTCCTGGTAAGAATGTCATACCTATACTGCTTGAAGGATATAAAATGCCTTCCATCGACACATTACCAGAAGAAATGAAGAATCTTTCCAGATGTCAGGCTTTGAGTCTTGAGATTTCAGAGGTCGAAGAATTCTATCAGAAATATTTTGTAGACATGGAGTACCTCAAGTCTTTACCAACAAATATGTCTCGATTTAGACAAAGCAGGTCAAATAAAGCGTCTATCAGTAACCTATTATTCTTCTATGAAGGCTTTTGTTATGACATCAATGAGTATGGAGAATATATAACAACGATTGACGAGAACAATGACGAGAATCACCCATACAAACATGGAGTAGAATTTGCTGGTGAACATAAAATACTCTGTATTAACAACGACACCTGTGAACATGTTCTAATAAATACTGAGGTTGCTCCGTATCATCAGAAATATATCTGTATTAAATGGAACCGTCATCAGTTGCTATGGGACCTATCTGAGAGAGATGTACAAAAAGAAGAAACCCCTGATGTCTTATTCATTTGGGGAAAAGGATTATTTGAAGGAACAAGAACCCACGAGCCTAACCTTGATTTGTCACTTTTGTGTTTTGACAAAGCTTTGGACAAGCATAGCAAAGAAGCAGAAGAATTTATCAAAAACTGTTGGACAGTTCTTTGTGACAAAAAGGTTCTCTGGATTAAACGTAAACATTGGATTGAGCGAGCAGCAAAACTGGGTGTAATTCCTGCAATGAGATATCTTGGGAAAGCATATAATAATGATAGAAACTACGAAATGTGCTGCAGATGGTATAAAGAAGCCATTAAGAACGGGGATGTTCAATCAATGTTAGAGGTTGCTCAACTATTTAGTGAACCATATATAGTATGGCCATTCACACTAGCAGAAGTTTCCAATGGACTGGCAGATAATCTTCCGGATCTTTTACTTAAGATTGAAGATGTAGCCAATGGTGAGGAATTACTAGAGCTTGGGGATTTGGTAAGAAGTATCGAAAGAAATGATAGAATCAAGAATAAGCCAAAACATAGTGGTATTGAGATTTACAAACTATCTGCATCAAAAAATTGTATTGATGCACATTTGAAAATTGGAATGATTCTAGAGAGTCAGAATGACTATGAAGGTGCTATTAAAGAATATGAAAAAGCCAAAAAGAGCACTAAAAGGGTACCCGCATTAAACTGCATAGCAAGGTGCCTTTACTGGTCGAAAAAGTTTTTAAAGGCAAAGCAAACTTGTGAGTTGATATTAAATGAAACGGGAAAGAGCAGAATAGAGTTTAGGAAAGTACGTATAGCGACATATCACAGATTAGCTAAAATGGCCGAGCGAGGGTTTATTGAAGGAGTTAATATAGCAGAGTCTATTACACTACATGAAAAAATCATAGAAGAGTACGGTGATACAGATGAGGAAGCCATTGCAGAACTCGCATTATTATATGAATTGTACCCCAAGCTCACCCCCAAAAAGTCAATGACCTATTATAAACAATTAATAGAATCTCGCATGGAATTTGTCAGCGGGAAATATGACCCATTTGTTTATCGAGAATTCACATCTTTTAAAGTGTTATTATGCTTGGCTCATGCGCTAACTAATGGTTTCTGTTGTGAGAAAAACTATTATATTGCTTTAAGGTGTTATTTCTGGTGTGCAGGCTACTACATATTTAGTCATGACGAAACAATAGCCCAGATGGCAAAAATGGATCTTAAAATTATAATGAATAATATTGACACGAGCAATGATAACATAAAAACATATTTAGGATTTATATATTATGAATTATTCTCAGATGCCAAGAAAGCAAATAATTATTTGAAGGAAGTAGAACTAATGGAAATGTGGGATGGGGACGTCCAGGGTATCATTAATCTTATAAATGAAGAAGAAAACGGTGAAAAGAAAAATGTAAAAAGGAAAGAATACTACCTTACTGGTGATAGCAATCTTTATAAGTCGATAGAAAAAACATCTATATTAAGGTTCATCAAGGAATATGGTAGAGATATGGTTTTTGAAGAAATACAAGGACAATAGTTAGTGTTCACCGGACAGTAAGGCACAAGATTCTTACTTGATTCATTTCCCCTCAAATCACCTGGGATCTGAGGGGAATTTTTATACTTCGGTCTTATGGATGAAGACCAGGAGATTCGCCAAGGTGTATCAATCGGCAGGCCAGATGGTCTTGCAGAAACCAGAGGCAAAGGTGTTGTTGCGATTGGTAATGGCAGACTCATCCCAGCCGCGAAGTGAGTCGAGTATCTGGCCGCTACGGATGTCGCGACAGAACTTCTTGAAGAGTCCAAGTTTCTTATCGAAGCTCTCGTTACGGTACTTCTTCAGGCCATTCTCGTTGCAGATATGCAGGAGGAAGTAGTTGCCAAGTGTACAGATGGCCTGCTGGCGATACTTCTCGCCATCGGGGTCTTCTACAGCAGGCCAATTGTTATTTGAGGCTGCGCACGGACGTGGCATAAACTGCTCTGCATAATAGGTGTTGAAGCCACCATTGAAGACGCCATCAGAGGTTTTGGTAAGCTTGGTCTCATAGAGGTAAAGCACGATACGGGCGGTCGTTTCGTCCATGCGGCTGAACTTCAAGCGGAATTCAACTGCACCATCAATAGGCATAGCGAGAGACCTTTCATGACCTTTACCGTCAATGTATGATTTCAAGGCCTGATATGTGTCGATACGCTGACCTATCAAGTTTTCCGAGAAGAGGTCGCTATAATTGTTGTTTGTATTCTTCACGAGAATACGACGTACGAGATAGTTCTCAAGGTACTCGAAAATATGATTTCGCTCTGCCTCAGAATGGACTTCGTGCAGTACATATAGGATATACGGGATTACGGCATAGCTACCTGTAGAATTGACGAGACAAGCTATGCGCTTGATACCGGCATGCTGTGGGATGCGCATATCGAGAATCTCATCATTCAGATGTGTCTTAAACAACTGGGCATATTCGAGAATCTCTTTGGCAAGGTCCTGTTTGCTCATGCCAAACTCTTCGACAAAAGCTTTACAGGTGACGAAAACGTTCTCTGTCTTAACGAAGTTTTTACGCTGGACTTCGGTCAGCATATCCTTGAAATCCCACATCTTAATACGCACGAAGGCATGAAAGAAACGTTCGATGGTAGTGTTATCCTTCGACTTCGACTGGCGTGATGAGGATGAGTCTGATTCCCAAAATCTGCGGGCATCGTCGGTATCAAACATAGGGCGCCAACTATCGCGATAGACAGCCTCATCGTTAGCCTCATAGAGGAAGTTCTTCATCAGTTCACCTGTTGTCAGAGGAACACCAAGGGAGTTAATAGTGTCGAATATCTGCTGCTCGTCGTCGTCACGAGTCAGAGAAATGGAAACGAAGGTGACACACGCGTTGACCGTGTTCAAAAGGTCATTAAGGTTAACACCTGCATTACGACGCTCTTCAAGATACTGACGGAAGAAATTGTAAGCTCGCACAATATTGCTATCACCACTTATCGCAAGTGGTGTGTCGAGATGCATGATACTACTGAACTGAGGCATGTCCTCACAGCTATGGATAATGACGGGCGATTTCAAATCGTCGGCCTGAAGGTACTGATTGGCAAAGTCCTCGCTCTTGCCAATCATCATATGGAGGACTTTCATGAATATGCTCAAGGTGGTAAGACGTTGCTGACCATCGATTACCAACTGACGCTTGGCAATACCATTACGACGGTCGGCCATAGTAACAGGCTCTTCCTTCAGTATAATGGCACCAAGGAAGTAGCATCGGTCGCTATCGAGTGTTGACTCCATATCGATGGCAAAACGCTTCCAGTCTTCCTCGCCCCAAACGTAACAGCGCTGAAAATAAGGGATACGCAACAGTGTGTTTTTCTGAATGACTCCGTTAATAGAAATTGTTCTAGCTTCCATAAAATTACTAATTTAAAAATTTATTATGTTTAACTTCTAATGATCTGCTTTCATAATACTAGGCATCGAAAAGTGGTAAATCTAACATTCAGTAACAACTTTTCTTTAGATTCCCTTCAAGTCACCTGGAATCTGAGGGGAAAATGTTATTGTTTAGCCTTATTGATGATGGCCTGGGGGATTCCGACTGTGTATTCCACATCGTCCATATTGAGTTTGGCATGCATCTGATTGTAGTAAAAGTCACGGGCTTCATCATCTGGAAGATCAAAGACGTAATCGATGAGCCAGTCTCCGAAGGCTTCGCTCTTGGCCTCATCAACGATCTCTTCGTATGACTCTGGATTCTCCTTGAAATAGGCAAGCTCTTCATCAGAGAAATAATCTTTGGGGTTCAGAAAGAAATAGAAACCGAGATTCTTCTCACAGTAGTCCATCAGCTCATAAAAATCACAATCAAAGAAACCGCTGTAAAAGCCTTCCCATAACAATTCCATCTCTTTGGCATAGTGGGCCATGTCATGATAGGCGTCACTGAGGTTCTTGTAGATGTCGGGATAGAGGTACTCGAGATCGAGTGCCTCGACATTGGTCGTTCCTTTTCCCTTGATCAGCTTGACCAGGATATCAACTTCTTCATCGGAGAGTTCTACTGCGCTTTCTCCATTGACTGTTACTGCCCCATGATGGGACATTCCGAGACACTGCTCACTTTCAATACTGTATAATGCCATAATTGTAAATATTTTAATAGGTGATACTTTTCGTATATTTTTCTGAATTCAAATGTAAGATTTCATTATTACTATTGAGACCTGCTCATACATATAAGTGGTATGGGTTATCAGGCTGCGAGAAGGACCTTCTGGGCCTCCTCGCGTACCATTTCTAAAAAGTAGTCCATCTGACGGTTAGTTAGACGGTGTTTTTTCATAAAATCAGTGGTTGTAAGTCCGCTCTGCATCATCTCAATATAGTCAGTCAAAAGTCTGCCAGTTCCTTCAAAACGTCGTTTGTCCAAACGTCGTTTCAAGGCTTCGAGAGCGTCGCGGTAACGTGTGTCCCAATCAGAGTAATAATTCAGTCGCGAGCCTAAGCGTTCAATATTGGTGTCTGTAGAGCCAAATATGCCGTGACTCAAAAATTCAGTAACAGTCTTCTTAATCTCGCATTCAACATACCATGTGGCGTAAGTAATAAACTTGTTGCCAAGACTGGCATCAAAGCGGTCAACTGCTCGTATCAATCCTATATTGCCTGCCATATAAAGGTCTTCTAAAGCTACCCCTGACCAAAGGTAAGTATTGGCTACTGTTACTACGTAACGTAAGTTGCGGCGTATCAGTTCGTCTCGCGCCTTCATGCTACCAGCTCGCATCTGCTCCCAAAGGTCGTATTCCTCTTGTTTCTGCTTTCTGAGTAAAGCTTCAATCTCATCGTCGGTCATCTTCTCTTTGTCTGGTTGTTCAGGCGCAAGCCTATTAACTTCAGCCAGGAAAACACCTACACTCTTAATCGTGCGGTCAATGTAACAAGTGTGTTTAATATTTCTCTTCATTCAAAAGTAATTAAGTTAATAAATAGTAAGGATATATAGGCTACCTATAAGGGACACAAAAAGGGCTATTTCTAACAATTGACAGCAACTTTTTTTTATTTTTCTTGAAAAAATGATGGAAATAGTGTATATTTGCGGAAAAATAAGCATTATGAAGATCAAGATATTTTTAGCATCGTCGAAAGAACTCGAGAAAGAAAGGCTGGTATTTGCTGACTTGGTTGGGCATTTGAATAAAGCCCTTGAAAGTCGCGATATAACGATTAGTCTTGTAAAGTGGGAGTATGTTGATGCTTCAATGGGGACTGAGCACAAGCAAGAAGAATATAACAAACAATTACGAGACTGCGACTTATGTATAGTACTCTATTGGACTACGTTTGGGAAGTGGACAAAAATAGAACTTGACACAGCGTATAAAGAGAAATGTGAAGGGCGTAATCCCAAGAAGCTATATGTGTATTTCAAGGATGGAAAACAAGTATCCGAGGATCTTCAGAAGTTCAGAGACTCGTTCCCAGAAAACTATGGGCATTTCTATACGGACTACAAGAACATTGATACCCTGAAAGCTCACTTCTTGCTCCAGTTTATAGATTATTTGAGCAATAATATCAAGGATTCTGGAGTAATAGAGATTCATGACTCGAAAGTCATTATTAACGGTAAACCTTATGTTGAGTTGGCGAACGTCCCTATTGTGGCAAATAATGACAAATATAACCAGCTTCTCAAGACAATAGAAGATAAGCAAACGATACTATCCTTGATCGACAAATCACATCCAACATTTTCAGAACACAAAACAGAACTTGAGAATGCCAGGAAAGAACTACATCAAATAGAGGAGAGTATCTGGGATACAGCCCTTTTGGTTACAAACATGAGTAATGAAAAAAACAGCAAGAATCTACAACTTGCTATCGATCTTTTGAATCAGGGTGATAACAAAGGGGCACAGGCAATACTCCTCAGCGACAATGATGACAGGAACATTGCCCACAATCTGAAACTTATCAAATTAGGAGAGGAAGGCCAAAAGGGAATTAAAGACATCATCAATAAAAAGCGACTTCTCATTAAAACATATGAGAACGATATGTCTGAAGGGTGGATCGACCAGGTGATCAGTCTTCGAAAGGAAATTGCAGATATCAGTAAGGAAGCATTTGGAAAGGAAAGTCTGGAATATGCTACTGCGCTAGACGCTTTAGGACATACCTATTATATTCACGGAAAAGACGAGTTAGCAGAGGAGACCTATTCGAAAGCTTTTGTTATTTTTGAATCTGACAGATTGAACAAAACTCATGAGTATGCTACATTCTTGATTCATGTGGGGGACTTGTTTAAGCACAAGGAAATGTTTCTCCGTGCAGAGCCATACTACCTTGATGCTCTTGAATTGACAAAAGAGAAATTTGGGGAATCAAGTATTGCATTTGCTCTGCCTTTATATAAAATAGGATGTCACTACAGCATATTTAATATGTACGACAAGGCTAAGGAATGCCTCGAAGATGCCTTAAGCATCATCGAGGGCAGCAAAGGCGACAATGTTTTATTGCATTCTCAAATACTTAGAGAATTGGCTTTATGTTATGCCCAGGTCAATAATGATTACAATGAGGAAAGGACTAAGACTTATAGCAAGGATAAGAAGGAATTATATCAGCAAGCATGTTCGTTAATCAACAAATCTATTGATCTCATTGAGACGAATTATGGAAAGAATAATTCGATATATGTGCATTTACAAAAGAGATTAAGTGATATTCATAAAGTGACAGGCCATCGAGAAGAAGCAGAATCTGTACTCCTTAACGCATTAGAATTATCAAAAGATATCAATGACCATCATGCAACATACGATTATGTACTTCATGCCGTAGGTTATTTCTATTATTTAGGAGAAAAGGAAAAAGCTGAGGCATTGGGATTTGACTATTCTTCAGCTGAGGCAAAAGATATTCCTATTTTTATCAACGACGACGAAAGATGGGTAAATAAAATGGAGGAGTTAGATCGTGAAAAAGCCTTTGAAAAAGACTTTTCATCGCAATTGGCAAGTTTATATATGGAAAAGTTTCCTCGAAAAAAAAGCTATTCCATAACATTAAGTTCTGAGACAGACGATGGTAGTGTTGGTTATTTCGAGTTAAGTGATGAAGAGGTTAATATTTTTAGAAGTTGGGAAGAGTATCCAGTAATTGAAGATATTGAATATGATCTTAATGAGTTTTTGGAGTTGAAAGGATATGATGATCTAATATATAAAATTTGTGACTCTTTTTATTATACTGGGTATAATACTCTCGTTAATTGTGATATGGACTCCTACCTAAAATTCACCGATTTCTCCATACGAACACAGAAAAATGACGGGACTATTAGTGAACCTTCATACACTTCTATATCTTTATCTGATGAAGAATATTATGACCTATTAAAGGAGCTCATAGAACGCAGGAACAATTTGTCTGTAAATATGCTCGTTTTCATGATGCCAGAATTAGGCCAAAAGATTATGTTGAAGTTAACTCCAGACTGGCGCACAGAACCTTTTGTATGTGAGATGTGCGAACTGAAGGAGGCTGTAATAAATATACTTAATCCTTTCAAAGATGTGTTGCATATTTTTGATTCTACGAACAAAGATATCAAGAAATTTGCGATCAAGCATCAAATCTTAGGAAACTCTTATGATGAAATTTTTAATGAGACCACTGATAATGATAATTTCCAAGTAGAGGCTTATTTTGAAGGCAAGATTTTGGTTATCTCTCAATATGGCCATATTTTTGGAGGAGCGTTTGGAACCTCTCATGATCTGGATGAGATCAGAATCGACGCTCAGGAAGTGATGAATAAATTTGGACTGGAGAAACCAGAACATATAATACCATACATCAAAGAGCATTATGCCACAAGAGACTGTCTTAAACTCATTAGAAAAGAGTTTGGAAAGGAAGATGTGCTAAACAGGCTCTAAGCCTCTTTGTAAGCAATGGATTCTGCATCTAGCCAAGATTTTATATCCGCAAGTGCTGTAGAGGTATTGTATCGCTCTTTGAGTTTATTAAGCATATCAGGATAATCGACTGCTTCGAGGCGCTTCATTACTTCGTCGGCATTAATATTTCGAAGATATCTTTTATGGATATCGAGATCCCCATTATTCTTCAATTCCCATTCCTCAGTCAACTCGATTTTGCGCCTATGAGTGTCAAAATAGACTGTATACCAACTATCATTTTTAGTCTCCTGGAATAGAATCCCTCCAACATCTTTAGGGCCATAAATTGCTTCAACATCATCAAGGACTTCATCAAATATCACGAGAAAAGTCTTTCCATAATATTCATATCCATTTTCTATCCTATTACCAATCTTAATGGCTAATTCTGGGTTATTCACTAATAGACGGTTATAGTTAAAGTTGTTACGATCTAAAAGTTGTTCTATGAGGAGATAAAGATATTCCTCATCTGAAAGTTCTACTGAAATTTTTATCCTATTTGACATTTCTTTTGCCTCCGGATCCCAATAAAAAAAAGACATTGAGTATAAATAGCGTGGAGTAGTATCGATGTCCCAAAGATCCATTTCATCATCTCTACATCGCTCTAATAGTTTATCAATCTCAGGTTTGCTACCTTCATATTCATGGAGTGGTATATAGTTTACAACGTCGTTCAAATCTTTTGCTAT
This sequence comes from uncultured Prevotellaceae bacterium, assembly GCA_902771155.1. The sequence goes on along the minus strand of CACXVS010000001.1, from coordinate 132,130 downwards.
GCCATCATCACATTCTGCATCATGAATCTCAATAAAGAGTTTGACGAAATGATCTATCTCTTCCTGAGTATAACAATAATAGAAACTTCTATCCCCTTCCCAACTCTCACACAAAGACTGACCTGAAAAAAGGAACCATTTTTTCCGGTCCTTTTTATTATATAGATAATCTTTGGCTTTTTCCGTCATTTCTGACCTTTTTTTTGCCATGTATTCACTTTCTGTTTTTACCCATGATCTAAGGTCATTTATCAATTTGTCGTGCTGTGGAACGTCCGTCCATGAGATAATGTCGGCAAGTCCATAAAGCAATTTGAATTGTTTGTTGGTTATTCGACAATTATTAATATTGATGATAACTACATGTATTCCAAGAATATCTTTCTCGTCATATGCATAATTCAATTCACGAAGTGCATAAAAAGATTCCTGCGAATTATCAGACAGCATAAAAAGGAACATTTTGCAGTTTTCAATTGCGTCCACTATTGCCTGAGCAAAACTGGAACTTCCACTTTCAACACCTCCATCAGACCCATTCAAATCCATCCAACAATGGGCATTTGTAGAACTTTCAATTTCTCTTTTGATCTGCCTTACCAAAGCCAAATCTTTGCGGCTGTAGCTTATGAATATATCGTGCTTATTGCGCTGCATAACGTATATATGAAAATGTTGTTGCAAAGATATGCATTTCCCATCAAACCATCAAGGATTTGAGGGGAAATTGCAAATCTTCATACTATGTATTTTTATTTCTTTTCTTGCATTCTACCAAAAGCACACTGGCTGCATTTGAAGCCACTACCATAAGGGCCTTTATGACTACCTAAACACATAGGACAAACGCGATAACCACAGGTATCGCAAACATACCAGCGCCAATCCTGAGGATACTGCTGGCCACAACATTGACAAGGAATCCACATAAGCTTTATTTGTTTTAAGTTAATATTCCGTTGCAAATATAAGCATTTTCCCTCAAACTACCAAGGATTTGAGGGAATAATTTCAGAATGGCAGATCGTCGTCAGAAGATGATGGAGCGTCTGACTCATTTGATTTAAAAGCACCAGAAAGCATATCCTTCATAAACTCGCCCTGATAGCCTTTCATTGCCTCAACTACATCTTGTTGATTGAGTATGGCGCGCTCAGCCTTGCGTCCACAAAAAAAGAGGACAGCAGGCCTAAAGGAATCCACTTCCATGATTTTATACACATCATGAGGCAATGTTTCGTACACTTCAATGACTTTCTTCAATGCATTAAAAGAGGATGACACATCGGAATATTTCTTGTCGAAGTCATATAACTCCCAGTACATTCCTTCCGCAAAAAAGATTTCTGCAGCATATCGATAGTTATCGATAAGATTCTGAATCGTTTCTTCCTTTTCAGGAATCATGTCAACAAGTTGCTTTGCCTGTTGGCATATAGTTATAAATTTAGGTTTTGACATAAATATAAATATTGTTATCTGTATGTAAGTGTAAGAAATAAAGTTCCTCAATTTACCTCTTTTATATCTATAAGTGAGGAATTGCATTTCGTGAGGGGTTGCATACTCGTCAGTTTGGCAAGTTTTTTCTGCAAAGCAACGTTCTCTTCTTCAAGTCCTTCAGCATATCTCTGAAGTTGTTCAAGGCGTTCCAAGTCGCGGCGGTATGCCTTAATGAGGTGCTTCATCCAGACCTCATAAGGAATATCGTTCATCGACAGGTTGCGTATTTTGCGTCCTGCATTGTTCACTGTGGGGTTCTGACTCTCTAAATTTGTACTCATCTGTTTCATATCGACTGTATTTTAAATTAAACTATGTACTTCATTTCGGAAGACCTTTCATATATATAGGGAAACGAAAAGTGGCAATTCTAACACCCTATAGCAACTTTTTTTCATTTATATCAGAGCCTCTATACATCTTTGCAGATTTACCGTCCGCATTGTGAACAATGAAACGGAGGTGGCAATGGCAGGCTGCTTCGTAAAGAGGATGGTCTTTCTTGTCTTTCAAACTCATATGAAAACGAATGGCAAGGAACTCATCTTGACTTAAATGAAAACCTAATTCCTTCAGCATCTCGGCTGAGCGATAGCCATGCCCTTTTATATGGTGCATACCGCTGCAGTTGCAAAAGTCATGAAGCAGAGCACATATAGCAAGACTATCAGGACCCAACAAGGGGACATTGGGATGGAGCTGTTTGTTCTCAGCCTCCAGCTGTTTTGCCAACTGATAGGTCTGCCAGGCGTGATCTGCCAAGCCTCCATCATATTTGTGGTGGTTATGACAACCTCGATCGAAGAAATGCTGATTGTCCATATAAGAAATAACAGTCTCCATATTCTCACGTTTTGTATTACGCAGAGTGTCAATAATACGTTCTTTTATTTCCATAATAACACTAGAATCTATATTGAACAAGCTATAATTGTGAACACAAGCAATTGGGATTAGGTCCAAGTATCATGGACAACTCCCTCATTAGAGGATAGTTAATATTATTACCTTCCTCATCTTTGACTTGGCCTTTTGACCAGTCAAATCCAGCAGCCAACAAGAGAAGCTGATTTCGCATTTCCAGATATTCCATATCAAACTCTTTACCTGCATGTTCCAATGTCTCCAGTTTCTCTTTCTGCTTTTCCGCCAATTCAAACAACTGACCGAGCTCGTCGATAGTTGGGATGACCTTTTCTCTGCTTAAAACCTCTGAGAGTTCTTCATGAATTGTAAATATGTTCGATTGGGGGCCATTCTGAGAGTTGGCAACGGCTTCGTCGAGGAAATCTGCCTCATCGAACTGATTGCCAAAGAGCATATCACGAGAAACGAATGTCTTATGCAATAAGATGTCGTTTTCAAATTTTCCAAAAGAATAACCTTCGTTTGTGGCTACCATTACATTATACTCGTATTTGGAGGAATCAAGGTTCTTGATAACAGTGGTACCATTGTTATCCATATACAGCTGCAAGGCCTCCTTACGAGAGAGGTATGGCTGATGAAGAAAGCGTTGGTTATAACGGTCAATGAAATGAGAGGTAAATATCTCAATTCCAATTTCTCCATCCTGATTGAACATCAGTCTGATGGCATTCTGTGCTTTATTACGTTTGAAGAATATCCTAGTAGATGCATCAAAAACACCATTCTTGAACTCATTCCAGCCAGAGGTCTTAATCACGAAATTGTAAAGATTGCCTCTTGAGGACTTCCAATCGTTGATTCGAATTACAAACTTTCCTCCTTTTGGCCTACCCCACTGCATACGTTTCTTATATGCAGAGTTATGACATAAGGACAAGCAATAGTCGGTAATCTCATCATAATCTTTTCTCACCTCATCAAGAAGCTCGAGGTCGGTCATCGTTTCTACTATCATACTCAAATACTTATTAGGTTAATACTTTTTGGGGGGCCTCTCATATATAAGGGACACGAAAAGGGCAATTTCTAACAATTAATAGCAACTTTTTTTCATTTTTTCGTATAGGTTTCTTATTTACGTTAGTTATCATAATAATAAAAACTGGCGGGAATGGGTTCGTAGTCATGCTCAGGAAGGGTTTCGGCATCGGAGCCACTACACTCTACGAGTAGATACAAACCACCGAAGAATATGATCACTCCAAGGAGTCTGCCGATGCAGAAACTAACATACTCTCCTATGGAGTTAAACTCCCAAATAATTCCCCAAACTTCTTTATAAAATCTCATATTTTCAATTTATTAAGTCCTTTAGAAATGTACAGCGGGCTTCACAGCAGGCTGTACATGTAGTTAAACAATAGGTTATGACACAAAAAGGTTACTCAGTATTAAGCACATTGTAGGTCAGTGCCTTCTTCTGTAAGTTGGGGTAAGGGATTCTTGACGCTCTGCTTAGCACCAACTTTAATCAGCTTGTTGCAAGTCTGGAGAATGCTCTGACCGTTGGGCTGCAATTTCTTCTCTCCTTCATTGTAGGCTTCGGTAGCAGCACCCAAGGCCTTGCCGATGGCCTGGTACTTCTTCATGAACTGCCCCACCCTGTCGAGTATCTCATTAGCCAGTTTGAACACCTCCTCTTGGTTTTGTGCCTGGGCAATCTGAGTCCATGTCAGGTTGATGATGCGCAGTGCAGCGAAGAGTGACTGCTCATCGGCAATGAACACATTCTTCTCCATCGCCTTACGCCAGAGGTCCGGTTGTGCGTTCAGTGCTGTCCAAAGGGCACCCGTGTGAGGAACGAACATGATGACGTAGTCCATCTTCACCTTTGGTGACTTAATGTAAGAAGAATAGTCCTTCGTCGAGAGTTCTTTCACATGCTTGTTAAGACTGTCGACATGGGCTTTCAGGAATTTCTCCTTGTCGTCCTCGTTCTCTGCATTCACGTAGTCCATGAAGGAAGTCATCGACACCTTCGAGTCGATAATAACCTCACGCTGCTTGTCCAAATGCAGTATGATGTCAGGACGCATCTTAGAACCTTCGTCTGACATAATGATGTCACCGTTCTTATCTCTAATGTAGGTCTGCACGTCGTAATGTATACCTTTGGTCAGTCCCTGCGACTCAAGTAGCTCGTCGAGAATAGCCTCACCCCAGTCACCCTGTACCTTCGAACCATGCTTGAAGGCCCGAGTCAGTTCGTCGGCACTCTTTCTGGCAGCCTCACTCTGTCTAATCATATTCTCTATGTGCGACTTCATCTCGCCACCAAGTTCCGTCTGTTTAATCGTGCTTTCGCTCATGGCTTTTTTCATCTGTTCGATGGTTTCCTTCAGAGGATTCACAATCTGGCCGATGTTCTCATTGCTCGACTCCGCAAACTCCTTCTGACGCTCTTTCAGCATATCTTCTGTTGCCGATTTCACCTGTGCAGTCACCTTCTGAATAGTCTCTTCGAAGCGCGACTGCTGAGCTGCTAAAGCCTCCTGCTGTCTCAGCTCCTGAGTAGCCATAGCCTCCTTGTGTCTCTTTTCTTGGGCTTCCAAGGTCTGCTGATGTCGCTTCTCCTGGGCATCAATCAAGTCGTTGCAGGCTTTGTCCTTGGCGCTGACCATGTTCTCACAAGCTTTGTCTTTCTCAGACAGAACGGTTTGCAACTTCTCCTGGGCCTCGTCCTTGACATGTTGCATCTGAGACTGAAGGTTTACTACCTGATTCTGAAGCAGTTTCTGGCGGTTCTGCATGGCCCATACACCGATTAATACTCCAAAAATCACACTCACGATTGCAATAATCATAAACTCCATACTTCTTTTTATTTTTAAAGGGTTAATAACTGTTCTTTACTTGAGGGCTCTCGAATATAAGGGACACGAAAAGGGCAATTTCTAACAATTGATAGCATCTTTTTTTCATTTTTCTTGGAAAAAAGATGGAAAATGAGTATATTTGCAGTATAAATAGCTATTATTTCTTATTAATATCTGATAACCTATGGCAAAAAAAGCTTTTTCAAGCAGACTTCATGATGCAGTGGAGAACTACTACCACTACAATCCTGACACGCTGATGCCCCTGATGATGGTGGCATTGGCTGTAAATGGAAAACTGAGTATCTCAGCAGGAACCAGCATTCCTGAAAACGCTGCATGTGTACTCACTCCCCAGGAAATCATCAACTATGATTGGGTGGAACTGGATGCGCCCCTGAAGCGCAGAGTCAATAAATGGATCAAGGATGGTGTAACCACCATCGCCGTCGATATGGAGATTGGCCGCAGCCTGCTTCAGATCTACAAGACGCTGAAGAACAACGACGAACGCGATGTTGTTCGCGAATATCATCACAGAATTGGCCGTTTGGTTCATCATTCCAGCAATGAGGCCAGCGAGAAAGCCCAGCGCCAGTATGCTACGTTCGTTCTCGCCGAAGCCATGCTCAATACACCTGTCTCGTATCTAAAAGACCAGTATCTCCATATTTTCAACCATATCTGGAACAGGTCTGGTATTCAGCCCAAGCGCCCACGTCTGAGAGTAGCCTGTGCGCTGAGCGCCCTACTCAAATATGACGGCAAGGGACTGGTGTATAACCCATTTGCAGGTTGCTCTATCGCAGGTGCTATGTTGCAATCGAAAACAAATTTCTATGGAGATGGCGATATCAACGACAAGATTTATGCGGGTGGACTTTTGCTAAACTACGGCATGGGTATATCTAACGAGCACTTCTTGCAGCGCGATTCCACACTATGGTTAAACGGCAAGCGGATTGACTATGTCATCTCCACATATACTGGATTCATCAATGGCGAGTCAGCCTTTGATTTCTGCTTAGGCAAATGTCTGAACGATCCAGACTTCAAAGGTCGCTATGCCGGTATGGTGTTGCCGAAAGAGATCTTCGAGAAAGAGACTGCCAACTTTAAGGAAGCACTAAAGCGCGACTGGATAGAGACTATCGCCTTGTTCCCTTTCGGAGAAGTAGCAATTTTGGTAAATGCTAATAAATCAGAACAGCAGAAGAAACATATCAAGTTCTTCAACCTGACCCATCCTATGCTTAGCAACAGGCCTGTTGACACCATTCTTTCAGATGATGATTACGCAGACATCCTAAGTGTAGTAGATGTCAAAAAGAAGAATTTCCTTCGGAATCTTGTCTTACCGGAAATCGCCGATCTTGAGGATTACGAAATCATTCGACTTAACTCTATCGTCAGCAAAGTCAAGAGAGAAACATATAATCTGGCTGATTTACCAAAAGAAGAACGTGTGCTTGCTTCGATTGACAAGAACCAGGCCTACAACCAGTTTGAAAGAGCTTGGATGCAGGGAATAGAAAAAGAACCGCGCACAACCTTGTTTGCTCCCGCATATCATATAGAGACCTACTCACTCATCACAAATAACAAAGGCCATTTAGAGCCAAGACTGTTTGATACTGATGAAGGAACCGCATTCTTCCAAGATGGCTATGTGTTCACTATCAACGAACCAGAAAGTGTAGATTTCAATTGGCTTATACACGAACTGAATGAGCCTTACGTACAACGTCAATTGCATCCATACGGCATCGACGAGATGGTGCCTGAACCTATCACAGAAGACCAAGTCTTGAATCTTCAGTTATATCACGAAATAGAAGAGAATCTTGATTTTGATGACTTTGATACAGACGACGAGACTATCGATCCAGATGCAGACAAGCTAAAGGCCGGATACACACTGAAGGGAGATAAGTATAAATATACAATACACGATTTCCTTGGTCATGGTTTCTTTGGCTACACCTATAGTGCCCTCTCAGAAAACCTTGCTACTGGCGAAAAGAAAGAAGTTGTTTTAAAAGAGTTCTATCCTTTCAAATATTATAGACGTGACGGTGTTCGAGCATTCTTGGAAGATGAAGATCTCACCCTTATGATCGAAGAGAACAAGAACAAGTTTATTGAAGAAGCCAAAATCATGAATATACTGGGTAACACGCCTGATAGCCATATCGTTCCAGCCTATGAAGTGTTTAGTAGCGAGGAAACAGGCACCTCATATTATGTCATGCCTTATTACCATGACGGATCGCTTGAGGATCTGCAGATGTCAGGATTCAACTTCACCGAGGAACTGATGATTAATCATATTGTTAAACCTTTGTGTAAAGCTCTCCATGTGGCCCACAATGCAAAAGTATTGCATCTCGACATCAAGCCAGAGAATATTCTCGTTGATGATAATGGTGATGCGGTGCTGATTGACTTTGGCGTAGCTAAACAATATAACAATGAAGGCGACATTATTAATAGAGAAGGATTTTCAAGTAATAGTATTTTTGCTGCCCCAGAGTTGAAACATGGAAATATGGTGAAATTCGGTTCACAAACAGATATTTTTGGACTAGCGTCAAGCCTGTATTATCTAATTGCATATCCTAAAGAACCACATCCCATCATGGATTTCAGCGATCAGGATGAAGACTTACGAATTAACTTAGCAGAGAATAATTGTTCTGATACATTTATCAATGCAATCATTAGTGGTCTCCAATTCTCTGCCACCTCACGTCCACAAGATGCCCAAGCGTTCCTCAACCTCTTCCCTGGATGTGAGAATATCAAACTTGATTAAACGATGAAGTTTGGATATGACATAGTGATCGACTTCGATGGCACGGTAGTGAAACATCGCTACCCTGCCGTCGGAGAAGACATTGGAGCTGTACCTGTGCTGAAGAAACTGGTAGAAAATGGGCATCACTTACTTCTAAGCACAATGAGGAGCCATGACTCGAACGGGGAAGATACTCTCCAGCCTGCTCTCGACTGGTTTAAGGAGCATGATATAACCTTGTATGGCGTCAACGAGAACCCAGGGCAGAAGGATTGGACTTCATCACCTAAAGTCTATGGTAACCTCTATATAGATGATTCGGCTCTGGGGGCTCCACTCAAAAAAGATGATAGCGATGCACCACCTTTTATAGATTGGGGCATCACTGCCATCTATCTGTTTTACCATGGTCTCTTAACCGAGAAGGACATCATCGACCTGTTGAATGAGGGCGTCATCAGCAAAGATCATGTGAAACTGAAATGATAGTCATCTCCTGGCGAAGATAGTAGAACACCTTCTTAACGTTGATAGCTGGAAAGCAATTTCTTCACTCTTTCATTGTTTTGGAGTATTTCAATTGATTCGTGATAAATCTGACGAACGCGTAACTTTGTCATGTTCATTTCCTTTCCAATGTTTTCTGTATACATCGGAGTACAGCCTAGACCCATCACCTTACACACAATATCAACTGCACTTGGGTCTAGAACTGAGCACATTGCCCTCTTCAAATCGGCGGATAGGCTATCGAGATCAGATTGCACATCCATATCTCCTACCAGCATATCAGCCTTGGTTGTCTCTTTATAGCCACCGGAAGCAGGCACGTCCAAAGATTCTGAAGAAATAAAAGCCTGATCATCATCAGGGTTTTTGACAATTCTGGAGTCGTTTCTAATACCCATGAGGATATATTTGCGTATCATCATGGAGGCGTAAGACACAAAACGAAAACCTAGTTCGGGTCTAAACTCGCGGACAGCCTTTATTAGTCCAATGTTACCATTCTGGACCAAATCTTCCAAAGGCATCATAGTGCTATAGGAGTTGGCAATAGAAACAACCAATCTCAGATTGGCCTTAATCATTCGCTCTTCAGCCTTAGTATCGCCAGCTTTTATCCTTCGAGCCAAATAAACCTCTTGCTCTTCGTCAAGGGCTTCAACTCCCCGAATACTGGCCAAGAAACTCTCCAGAAAATCGGTTCTATTATTCTTTGAGACAGATTTAAACATTTTCATACTATCTGAGAGATTATTTACGTTGCAAATATAAACATTTCCCCTCAAACCACCAAAGATTTGAGGGGAAAATGTTATTCTGGGAGTAATTCGGTGGGAATGTCTACGGTGTAGTCAGGAGCATCGTCCATCGTAACTTGGTCGTCAACGGAATAACGTGAGCGTATCCATTGGAGGCCACTGCAGCGGATACGTGACATCTCATCGTCGTACCAATCGTAGTAGAGGTCTTCATCGTAGTCTTCTTCAGTAAGGCCGTAATCCTTCAAAAAGTTGCGACGAAGTTCATCGTCTTCGAATTCGATGTAGCCCTGACTGATGCCGTCCTCGACATAGAAGTCGAAGATCTCGGAACGTGCCGCAGCGTCAATGCGTTTGTAAAGCTCTGGGGCTGCATCCTTGAGCACGGGCATAATGCCCTGGCTGTAGTCGGTCTCATCAATCTGACCGACGAGTTGCTTCATCTGCGTAACTTCATCGTCAGTAAACTCTACCTCAATAGCGAGGTCGTTGATTACTGCGCAACCGATGCAGGTATAGCCCTGAAAGAGCTCGAAATCGAAATGAATGGTTTGTTTGTTGTTGTCCATATGCAATGTTGTTTTTGATTAATGTTTCTGATGGCAAAGATAGGCAATCTATTGAAATATGGAGATTGATTTATAGGTATAAAATAGAATATTATGTTTATAGAAAAGCTATCTTTACTGTTAGAACAATCAAACAGCAAGATTATGATTATTAATGAATTCAGCCTGATGGCAAGTTTTACGGAGTATAACAATCTCTACTTTGGTGGCGTGCTACCTTATCCTCAGTTTGGTTTGCTACATGGTTGCCAGACTGTGGGTTACTTCTCGTATCTGTATGATGTGCCCTTCGGTACTTCAGAGAAGATCGAAATAACTGACTTCTACGACTACACGGAAAAGCAGTTTCGGGATGTCATGGTGCACGAGATGATACATTATTATCTGTATTACACAGGTGAGGACGTGAGAGTAAAGCATGGGAAAGCTTTCAAACGCAAGGCTAATGAACTGAACCAGGCTTATGGCCTAAACATATCTCAGTATGTAGACATATCTCACATGAAACCTCGCAAGGGTGCTCCCCTACTCTCCAGGCTCTGGTTTAAGATTATCAATTAACAAATTTCTCCTCAAACCACCAAGGATTTGAGGGGAAATTTGTTTTGTGATAGAAGGATGGCATCGGAGATTCATAGTCAACTGGGTGGTAGTGCTACATGCTACTTGAGCCTTGCATCCATGAGTTTTGCTGAGCTTGAACCGTAAAGTCGGCAGGCCGCTCCGGAACCCCAGGAGATCATGGAAAAATCCAATTCGCCCTACAAATTCAGACGCCATCCATAAGAGAGTGTTTACGCGAGTTCAGTCAAAAAGTTCATACCCTGAATCTCCATGTCAAGCTTGCGCAGACGAGCAGAGTAATCGTCAATCTGCTTGCTGAGCTGCTTGACGTCAATAACACATTCCTGCCGTATCTCCGAGGCAGAGTAACGGTTAATGAGGCTAGTTGCCTCGCTGTAAATGTTGCGCAGTATGCCTATGCGCAGCGTCAGTGTGTCTTTCTTCGCCATCAACTGAGTAATCGACAGTCCCTCGGCGTTTTTCGTGTTAATGTTCGTAAGGTTAATGCGGCTAATAAGTTCCTCGAGCTGAATGAGGCAACTGTGCAGTTCCTTCATAAGCTCAATGGGGTCCTCAAGCGGCTCGTCATCTTCCTGTACCTTCACATTGCTCTTAATGCGCTGTTCCAATTGCTGAATGCGCTTCTGCAAATCCTTGCGAATGCTTAATGCTTCTGCTAGTTTCATATGCGTTTATTTTTATTTGTGATTGATTTTTTTGATCTTTCTGTTTGCAAATATACGGTTTCATCATAAACAAAACGAGATTTTCATATGTATGATTACTTAAGAGCTGAGAGGATGGACTTGATGAGTTGAGGGGTCTCGTATTCCGAATCAGGTCCATCGACGATGGCGTAGGAGAAATTGACGGCCAGGCACTCTTCTGGGGCATTAATGTAGGTAGTGTTGCTACCCATCTTCTCCCAAAAGTCGGAGGCATCACTAATCATGTAGGGATGATCCAACTCGTCGAGGGGCAAGAGGATGACACGGATGTTATCAAAGAACCTGGTTGTGGGTCCTTGAGAGATGAGTGCCTCTTTCCACGACCTTGTATAATATGTGACGAGGGTACACTTACGTTTTACACCATCGATGGTGAACTCAGCATAGTTGTCGATGTGCTCCACATCAGGATTCGCCATGAGGATACGCTTGATGCGCTCAGGGAACTCAATGTCATGGTCCATCACCGTGAAGCCTATCAGACTATACATCTTCTGGCGGAACTCTGGGGAATGACGGGTGATGCAGTGGAAGAGTTCGTGGGCGATCAGTTCGCGCAGGAAGGGTGAGGAGTCCCTAATATAAAAGGTATTCAGGAAGATCATATTCCCTGATGTATAGGCACTGGCTTTACTTTCATCCTCCATGGTGGTCTTGATGAAGATGATCTCGTCAGGCAAAGGCAGATGGCAATCAAATTCATTGAGTCTGTGCTCAATGAACTTGACTGTCTGCATGACGATATCCTTATCTCGCTCTGTGAAGTCCAAGACATTACGCTGTGCGAAGGCTATCAACTCGTCGAGTGTTGATCCCTCCTTTCTGGCTCGCCAGTCAATGTCCATCTGCGTTAAGCGGTTGTAGTAACCGGTGTTGCTCTTAATCAGCTGCTGTCCCTCTTCCTTCGAGGCAAAGCGAATGTTTAATCTGTTACTCATCTTCTTATATTTGTTAGTGACCTGCATTCATTTTCAGACCGAGGACATCCCAAAATAATAATTCGGATCTTTCTGGTTGCAAATATAGGGTTTTAGTATTATCAAAATGTGCTTTTCATAGATATGATGAAACTTTTCAAATGATGGCGGATGCGGGGTCTAGAATAAATGGAGGTCGTTTCTTAAGAATGTGATGACTTTGAGTGAGAGGCTGGTATTGGGCTTCTCTTTGCGAAAGTACCAGTCTGGATAGCATACCAGTATCTCTAATCCATGTTCTTTTTTGATGCGCTTAATTTGCCGGACGAAATGACGTCCATGACTGAAAAAGCCATCGAAAGAGACACCATCGATGAAATGCACATAATGATGAATCATCTCATGGACCAACAATTGCCTGAGCATTTCCTCATCTAAGTCGATGCTCTTGGATATCCTGATGTGACCAACCTTCCGCTCCTTGTATCTGGTTCGGATGGTGTATAATCCAAAGGCAAATCTCATGTAATTATAAGAGAAAGTACACATCGGCAATTCGTTATTGAAGTACATCTTGTTGTACTCCTCAAATTTCTGTTTCAATAGTTCTTTTGTTATTTCCATATTTGACTGAGTTATAGAGTGTGTTGTAAAGATATGTATTTATGATTATCAATGTGGTTTTTTATATGTATGAATATATGGTGAAAGAATTTAAGAAATCATATATTTGCATCAAACTAACACATCATTAATATGGCAAGTATCAATCCAAAATGGTTAAAGTTTGTAAAACGGGGCCAAAATTAAAATAATAACGTATCTTTGAAAACGGAAATAAATAAGAAATGATAATGTATATGGAAAAAATGACAAGTGAGAACATTGCAAAGATGATTGACGCCATGAGCGTTGAGGAGTTGAAAACCCGCCTTGCTGCTTATATGCAGGCTGACATGGAACTGCCCAAACCGGTGGCTATTGAGGTGAGACTGAAGGAGACGAGCGATGCGCGTGGGCGTTACGACGTGCTGCTGATTCTGGAGAATGGTGAGGAGCTGGAGGTGAAGTTTACCGACCGTCCGTCGCGTCTCATCTATATCTACACGCTGTTGCATCCTCAGGGTTTTCAGCGCAGAAGTCTGGCTGTGAACAACTATAAGCCGCTGAGGGAGTTGTTCGGCAAACTCTATTTTGCGGAGGGGGATGCGGTGCTGAACTCTATCAACAAGAGTGGCTTCGAGCAGTACTATAATCAGGCTGTGTCACAGGCACGCGTGTCTATCAAGAAGACCATCAACGACTGGGAGGACTTTGCGATTGCGCGTCCGCAGAAGCACAATGGTAAAACGATTATTGACTTCGTGGCCAATGGTGGGCAGGTTATCATCGACAATTCGCTGAAGATAAATGGATAAGTGTGTATTGATTATACCCGATGTGCATGGGCGGCAGTTCTGGAAAGGGGCTGTCGAGAGGTTTCATGAGGATATCGAGAAGGGCGCCATCGACGTGGTGTTCTTGGGGGACTATGTGGATCCTTACTATTTCGAGAGGATCTCGGAAGAGGATGCTATCAGGAATTTCAAGGAGATCTGCAGGTTTGCGAAGGGGAAGAGTAATGTGCACTTGCTGCTGGGGAATCACGATATGCCTTATTATGACGAGTCGTATTGTGACAGACTGAGCTATAAGTGCAGGTATAGTTATGTGCATGCGGAAGAGATTGAGAATGTTTTCAGGAAGAACAATGTTTTCAATATCGCGTGGGAGACGAGTGTGAATGGGAAGAGGTTTCTGTTTACGCATGCGGGAGTGATGAAGGACTGGGCTGAGAGGCATGGTCTGGAACCAACTGCGGAGTCGCTCAACAGGCTTATTCTCTCACCTGAGGGGATCAAGGCGTTGTTGGAATGTAGTGAAATCAGGGGTGGATATGAAGAGACTGGCAGTGTGGTCTGGGCTGACATTGAGGAGCATTTGAGTGCACAGGATCCTTATGAGGGTATCTTCCAGGTGTGTGGCCATACATTGTCTTTCCCCGATGAAGAGTCTGAGGATAGCTTCGACCAGCACTACATCGACGCTCACATCGCCATGTTAGACGCCCGCCACGCCTTCCTCCTGAATAGTGAAGGGGTTATTGAAGAGGTGTGAAATACAGGAATCCAGGGCTAACTCGATGTTGGTCATGTTGTCATGCGGGCGAATTTGACGAGTATACTGAAACCCAGGAAATTCGCTTCCATTCAGCGTCGGTTTACTGCTCTGAATATGCGAAAGGGCTTTGCGTGTCTGTTTTATGGTGGACCTGGAGTTGGCGAAAGCATCAGTAACATCAAGCGTATATTCGCTAGCGATCAAGGAACGCATCGCGTAGTATCTGGTCGTGATCGAATGCCAGTGGAGGGAGAGCATTGACGGGCCACCACTTGGCTTGGGCTGCATCGTCGAGGCCAGCAACTGGAAGTGTCTGAGGTACGTGAGTAACGTAAGCAACAGTAATGGTACGACCACGTGGATCACGGTCGACTGTTGAATAGGCTCCAACTTGTTTAACCTCCCCTACCTCAAGTCCTGTCTCTTCTTTGAGTTCGCGTCTGGCACATTCTTCAGTGGTCTCGTCTATGTCCATAAAGCCACCAGGGAATGCCCAGCAACCTTTGAAGGGTTCGCCCCCTCGCTGAATCAGCAATATTTTGGGCTCCGGCTCATCTGTCAGAACAATCATGTCGGCTGTCACTGCCGGGCGTGGGTATTTATAGGTGTAACCACGGTTAATCCTTCCATAATCAGACTTATTCATTTTTATAATTGTTATTAGTTATTGTTCTTATTAGCAAAAATACTTTGGTGCTGCAAAGATAAACATTTCCCCTCAAACCACCAAGGATCTGAGGGGAAAGTTGTTTCTGTGTGGGAGGAGCTTATAATAGTTTGTACTCTTCCCATTCCCCCAGAATCTGGAATAAAACACCAAAAAGTTTGGAGTATTACAAAATAATGCTTATCTTTGTCGCCGATGTTCGAGAAAGAGATTAAAGAATACGAGCGTATCAGAGCTGACTATCAGGAGAATATCGCTGATAGGATGAGCCTGGAACAGTGGATGGAATACAATGAGATTCTGTTCTCTGCACATTCCTGTGCCATCGAAGGAAACTCATTTACCGTTGATGATACGCGCATTCTCCGCGAACAGGGCATGGCTATGATTCCAGTAGGACGGTCGTTACTGGAATGTACCGAAATGGCCGATCATTTCAGGGCTTTCGACTTTATGGTAGGACAATTGGAGCATCCGTTTGACGAGGCTCTGTTGAAAGAGGTGAATCGGCTGGTAACAGAGCATACGCTGGCCTATCGGGCACCAGGCTCCATGGCAGGAGAATATACGACGGAAGATATGGCAGCAGGCGACACTGTGTTTGGTGATCACGAGACATTGATAGCCCGTGTGCCTTCGCTGATGGCATCAACAGAGAAGGCTATTGGCGACGGACAGCATCCCTTGATAGTCGCAGCGAAATGGCATGGGTATTATGAGTATCTACATCCGTTCCGCGACGGGAATGGCCGGACGGGTCGGCTGCTTTCTAACTTCATTCTCCTCAGGGCAGGTCATCCATTGTTGATTATCGAACTTAAAGACCGTTCCGAGTATATCTCTGCACTGAAACAAATCAGGACTGAAGGTTCTGACGAATACCTGATAGCATTCTTCTTCAAGACCGCCATCGGACGAATGAAGAATGAACTTTCCCAGAAACGGAAGAATTCTCTTCCGATGATGTTCTTCTAATGTACCGATGTCATTTTATTAATAGACATTAGTAATTTGTTTAAAAAGCATAAATAGCAATTATTTATGCACGGAGGATATGGCTATTTGGAAAAATATGCTTATCTTTGCATCAATCTATTAACTAATTTATTAATAACCAAAATGAAACAAAAAATCCTTGCAATGTTTGCATTTGCAGTGCTCTTGCTCGGCATGAGTGCCTGCTCTGAGAATTCTGACAACCCCGCTAACCCCAATCTGCAGGAGATGGAACAGAGCCTTGTCGGCCTGTGGTGGGACGAGTATGAATATTCCGATGTGACTGAGGCTGGCGTGTCTTTCGAGCGTGTGCTGTTGGCTGTGAACGTCAATGCCGACCACACGGGCTGCATCTACCTGGGTGTGTTCGACAATACCGACGACAACCCGCTGGCCGTTTATGGCGGTCCTGAGGATGCCGGATTCTCATGGAGTCTGCTTCCCGACGGCAGTGTACAGCTGATTGACCTTACCACTGGCGAGAGCATGGCAAGGACCCGCGGTGACAAGGGCGACAACGACAGTTATGGCGACGGTATGACCGATGTATCCAGCACGACACTGAACTACTCCAACGGTAATGTGGCGGTGGTCAATGGCAGTTATAGCAATGGTCTTGACAAGGCTGATGACGAGAAGAAGGCCGAAATCGAGAAGATGCTCTCAACATTATCCCCCGACCGTCAGAACTTCGAGGCACAACTGTCGAAGATGCTGGCTGAATCTCAGCAGTATCTCAACCTCGACCCGACGATGAAGGCCGTCAAAATGCTGACAGAATTCATAGACCAGTTAAAGATTTCTGCCCTGGGGCCGCAAATTACCAACATTATCCTCGGCATGCTGAATAATAATGTTTTGGCAGCCACCCCATCCCTCGATCCTAACGATCCTGAGACAGCTGAGGCACGCTGGGCGCTGGCCAACTCGAACGTCGCAATCGAGAACGCCACGTCATATTTCCTGCTTAGTGCCACCAACGCCCTGAGCAACAGCGCCCTTGAGTTCACCACCGGCCAAGACGAGGCACAGTATGTGACCACGAACGACGGCGTGTTTACCATCAGTAGCAAGAATAACACTACGGGTGCCGTGACCAAGGTGAAAATGAAATTCAGCGCAGCCGACGACGGTGTATCTATCTTCCTGGCCAAATTAGCCAATGTTCCCATTGCCGTACAGTTCCCCCACATGATTGACATGGAACTGCTGCGATCAGAGACGGGCAACGCGGCGGATGAAGAGTTGGTGATGAAGGGACAGGTGATGCTGGAATCGACCGATGGTAAGAAATACATCTCGCTGAAGCGCGGTGAGTGGCGGGCCACATTCTTCACCGAAGCCATGAAGGACGACCGCTTTGAGCTGCCTGCCTGTGAACTCATCCACCATGCCGACCACTCCGTGGAGGTCACTGCCAATCTCGCCATTAACGGCAAGAACGTGATGGGCATCAAGGCCAAGAACCCTGCCAACCCCTATACCAGCGAGGAACTGGAGCAACTGCGCGAGTTGCGCGACATCGCACCGCTATGGAAGGGATGCTACACCCTGCTGAAGGCGTTCAACAGCCGTACCGACAAGATTGAACTGACTCTGGCCGAGGACCTTCTGTTCGACATCGACATCCTCGACGCAGGTAAATGTCTCAAAGCTGCCGCCAACGTACTCAAGTACCGTAAGCAACAGCCCTCGAAGGAGGTAATTGATCCCTGGACAGATATGCTGAACGAGGCAGCCACCTTCACCGTGACACAGAAGAGTACCGGTGTGAAGGCCGATGGTAAGTTCATCACCGACGTCATCGACGGTGACAACATGCCCTCAGTCGCCGTGCGCTTCAAAGGCGAGAGCGACTTCCATGTCATCCATGACCGCATGAGCCCGACCGACTATCAGAACTACGAGGCCCTGCTGAAGAGTTTCGATGAGCCTTTCGACGCCATCAACGCCCTGCTGAAGGTCATTCAGGAAAAGGGTCTGGAACTGAAGGAACAGAAGGAAGCCAATAGCAAATAACGAGCAAGGGCTCCTGCATGAAGCGGGAGCCCTTGTTTTAGGATACAAAGATAAGCAATTCCCCTCATACCACCAAGGATCTTTACTTGATATTACGTTTAAACCAAATTCTGAAAACAGGGTCTTCCAGATAGACGTTATCCTTATCAAAGTCTATCATCTCCTTATCTTGCAGTGTAGTCTTGATACGTGAGATGTTCGACTTGCTTCCGAGATTATAGTTCTCCAGAATGGCCTTGCTGCCAAAGTCGGAACTTACGCCATCACACAAAGCGCGCAGAAAATTCATCTGAAAACTTGTCAGTCCCTTCAACTGCTCTTCGAAGAGAGCTGAACACTGAGCCAATAAAGCTTCTACACCACGACAAAAATCCTGTTCTGTAGTAACCTTCTCTGTCTCAGCCAACACATTCCAGGCCAGTTGCTGCACATACGAGGAATTGCCCTCTACCGTTTCACATATACAAATGCCTTTTTCATATCAATACAGTTATTTTGGCTGCAAATATAAACAAAAAATTTAAAGTACACAAGTTTGTGGACCACAACTTTGTGTACCGATGCATTTTTGGTCATGATTCTAAAACCTGCATGGTCATCTGGCCGGTGTAGGTGATGAGGGTTTGGATGAGGTAGCAGCTGGCTCCGTCGGGGATGCACAGGGTGGCGTTGAAATAGAGGCCCTGGGCATCGGCGTGACTGTACTCCATATTAACTAATATGGCCTCGTTGAGGAAGGTCTCGGGCACAAGCTTGGCAAACATCTGTTTGCGAAAATCGGAGGAGAAGAGGCGACGGGCGCCCTGGAAGACGCTGACGTGCATGATGTTGTCGTAATAGACGTTCTCGACCTCGATGCCGTCGTCGTTGTAAGAGCGCTTGATGACCTTGTATTTCGTGGGGTTGATGGCGATATACCAATGGTAGCGCTCGCCATTGTACATGACCACCGAGTCGGTCTTCACCTGATGGGTGTAGGTCATAATCTGCGGACTGTCGTGGACAAAGGCTGTCGAGTCGGCTGGCTCACTGCTGCGCTGCAGTTTCACGACATCGCCGTTCTGATTGACAAACCAGAACAGATTGGGTGACAATTTCTCTATGGCATAGGAGGTGCCGGAGCCCATGATGAGCGAATCGCCGACGATGCGGAAATAGGCGGGCATGCTGGTAGAGTCGGTATAGAAGATGGAGTCGCCCTCGATGCGCATCGACGCGTCGCCACTCTCAGCCTCTACCCATACACCCTGAAGCATCGACTTGGCATGCTTGTCTTCGGGCACCTCCGACTGACCCTGACAGCTACATACTGTCAGGGCTATAGTCAGAAGCCATATCGATTGTCTTATCTTCATTTTCCTATGCAGTGATACTCGAAGCTATTCTCCTCAAGTTCCTCTGTGTCAAATATGTTACGGCCATCGATGACGAGCGGACGCTTCATGGCCTTCTTGATGACGCCCCAGCCTGGCAGACGGAACTCCTTCCACTCGGTGAGCAGCAACAGGGCATCGGCATCGAGCACGGCGTCGTACATGTCGCGGCAGTAGGTGATGGTGTCGCCGATACGACGCTTACACTCGTCCATGGCAATGGGATCGTAGGCACGAACGACGCAGCCGGCGGCCAACAGCTTGTCGATCATGACGAGGGCTGTAGATTCGCGCATATCGTCGGTCTCGGGCTTGAACGAGAGTCCCCACATAGCGATGGTCTTGCCCTTGAGGGCTTCCTCGCTGCCAAAGGCCTTGACGAGTTTCTCGAAGAGTACGCTCTTCTGCTTTTCGTTAACACGCTCCACGGCCTTCAGCACCTCCATGGAGTAGCCGTTCTGATCGGCTGTCTTGATGAGGGCCTTGACATCCTTGGGGAAGCACGAACCGCCATAGCCACAGCCGGCATAGAGGAACTTACGACCGATGCGGGTATCGGAGCCTATGCCCGCGCGTACCATATTAACATCTGCACCTACGCGCTCGCAGAGGTTGGCGATATCGTTCATAAACGAGATACGCGTGGCGAGCATCGAGTTGGCAGCATATTTCGTCATCTCGGCCGAGGGGATGTCCATGAAGATCACACGGAAGTTGTTGACCATGAAAGGCTTATAGAGTTTGGTGAGCACCTTCTTGGCATGCTCGCTCTCGACACCTACCACCACACGGTCGGGCGACATGAAGTCCTTGATGGCGTTGCCTTCCTTCAGGAACTCAGGATTGGAGGCGACGTCGAACTCGATGTCGGCTCCGCGCTTGGCCAGTTCGTCTTCGATGGTCTTGCGTACCTTCTTGGCGGTACCTACAGGTACGGTGGACTTGGTGACCACCACCACGTATTTCTTCAGGTTCTCGCCGATGGTCTTGGCCACCTGGAGCACATATTTCAAGTCGGCACTGCCGTCCTCGTCGGGAGGCGTGCCAACGGCTGAGAACACAATCTCAACATCGTCGAGCACTGAGGCCAGATCGGTGGTAAACTTCAGGCGCCCTGCAGCCACATTCTTCTTCACCAGTTCGTCGAGACCAGGCTCATAAATGGGGATGTCGCCATTCTGAAGTCGCTCGATCTTCTTCTCATCTACATCTACACACGTCACATTGGCACCTGTATCGGCGAAACATGTTCCCGACACCAGACCAACATAACCGGTTCCTACAATTGCTATGTTCATTTCTTTATGATAATAAATTGTTAATCAAATACTTCTGCATCTTTGAAAAATGGCTGCTTCAAGTCTTTCTCACTGGTCTGAACCTTCGAGAAATCGATGGGCCACTCGATGGCAAGGTCGGGATCGTTCCAGCGGATTCCAGCCTCGGCCTGGGGGGCGTAGGGATTATCGACCTTATAGGTAAAGATGGCCTCGTCGCTGAGCACCAGGAACCCATGGGCAAAGCCACGGGGGATAAAGAACTGGCGCTTGTTGTCCTCGCTCAGCTCTACCATGACATGCTGACCGAACGTGGGACTCGACTTGCGGATATCGACTGCCACATCGAGCACCTTACCCTTGATGACACGCACGAGTTTGGACTGAGATAGCGCTCCCTTCTGGTAATGCAGACCACGCAGCACGCCAAACGAGGACTTCGACTCGTTGTCCTGAATAAAGTCGACATGACCGACATGTTCATTGAACTCCTGCTGCTTCCAAGCCTCCATGAAATAGCCACGGGCATCACTAAACACCTTTGGCTCAATGATATAGACGCCCTCAATCGCTGTTTTGATATATTCCATCGTTCTGATTTTTGGTGCAAAGATACAGCAAAAAAATCATTTTTACTACATTTTAAGTTTCTTTTATTTGTTTATTTCAAAAAATAGCAGTACTTTTGCATCGTGATTGAACTAGAAAGGCATATTGAGATACTTCTGCTGAGCAACGACTGTGTCATTGTCCCAGACCTAGGTGGATTTATGGCACATCACGTCAGCGCGCGCTATGACGAGGACGACGAGATGTTCCTGCCGCCATTGCGCACACTGGGTTTCAACCCCCAGCTGAAGATCAACGACAGTCTGCTGGCACAATCATACGTCGAAGCCTACGACATCAGTTATCCGGAAGCCCTGCAGCGCATAGAGGACGAAGTGAACGAGTTGAAGATGCACCTTGCCACTGAGGGCTCGTACGAACTGAACGACATCGGCTTGCTGTCGATGAACGAAGAGGGCAATTATCAGTTTACACCCTGTGAGGCTGGCATCCTCAGTCCTTCGCTCTACGGTCTGGGAGCCTTTGAGATGAAGCCCCTGAAGGCTGTGGCTGCTCCGCCAGTACCTGTGGAAACGGAAGTTGAAGCCACTCAGGAAGAGGAGAAAGAGCCCACCGCCAAGATTTTCGGCATCGACCAGTCTGAGGATGAGCAGGAGGAGAACGAAGAAGAGGATGTGGTGAAGATCAAGTTCTCGTGGATTCGTAACACGGTGGCAGTAGCCGCCATCCTGTTGGCCCTGTTCGTGCTGACACTGCCCACTGGCAAGACTGACATGATGACGCGCACCATCAGCAATATTAACAGCAATATCTTATTTGGCATGATGTCGAAGGACACGAACACCAGTAAGATTGATATCAAAAAGAATGACATTGAGAAGGTGCCCGTCAAGGTAGATACCATTCTGAAGAAAGACACGGCACAGATAGTGAAACAGACTGACTCGCTTACTACAAAGAAAGGCTATTGTATTGTGTTGGCCAGTTATGTAAGCAAGCAGAATGCCCAGATGTTTATCGACATGCTGAAGCAGAAAGGTCTTGACAGTGTGGAGATTTACATGCACAAGGACGTACGTCGTGTGATCTACGGAAATTATCAGACACAGAACGAGGCGTATCTGGCCTTGCAATCCATCCATAAGCACAAGGAACTGGGCGAGGCTTGGGTCTATCATTTCAGTAAGCCATGAAAAGAGTACGCTGTCCGAAATGTGACCAATACATCACCTTTGATGAAACCAAATACACGGAGGGTCAGTCGCTGGTCTTCAAATGTCCGGATTGTGGCAAGGAGTTTGGCATCAGGATCGGGGTGAGCAAACTGAGGGAGCGCCAGAAGGACGAGAACCCCGACGAGCAGGCCAACGAACAGGGCTGCGGTTCGATTGTGGTGATCGAGAACGTGTTTCATTTCAAGCAGGTGATTCCCCTGCGTATGGGCGACAACGTGATAGGTCGCTACCAGAAAGGCAATCCTGCCAACACGGCCTTTGAGACGGTGGATCCCAGTGTGGACCTGAACCACTGTACAATCACCGTCAGTCGTGACAAGCAGGGGCAACTGAAATATACGCTGAAAGACAATAACAGCAACACGGGAACCTTTGTGGACAACGTGGAACTGTCGCCCAAAGAGCGTCGGTTGATTGACGACGGAACCCTCTTTACAATTGGTGCTACGAGCATTATTTTGCGTAGCGCAGAGAGTAAAGAAGACTAAAAATGCCTCTCAGGCAAAAAAAAGAATAAATTCTTTTTGTATTGCGCCCGATTTTTCGTAACTTTGCGCCTTGAAATTTCAAAGTACAAAGAAAACAGATGGAAACAACAGCAATTTTGCTCCTTCACTGCCCTGACCAGCAGGGTATCATCTCGGAGGTGACGAAATTTATTACCGACAACAAGGGCAATATCGTCTATCTCGATCAGTATGTGGACAAGGTAGATGGCATGTTCTTTATGAGAATAGAATGGGAACTCGACGGATTCCTGATTCCACGCGACAAGCTTTACGACTATATCACCACGCTCTACGCCCAGCGCTACCAGATGAAGTTCAGTCTTTACTATAGCGACAAGCGTCCTCGTATGGCCATCTTCGTCTCGAAAATGAGTCACTGTCTCTACGACCTGCTGGCACGTTGGAAGGCGGGTGAGTTTAACTGTGACATACCCTGTATCGTGTCGAACCACGAGGATCTGCGCTATGTGGCCGACCAGTTTGGCATTCCCTATTACGTGTGGAGCATCAACAAAGACCACTCGAACAAGGCTGAGGTAGAGAAGGCCGAGATGGACCTGCTGAAGAAGGAGGACATCTCGTTTATCGTGCTGGCCCGTTATATGCAGATTATCTCCGACGAGATGATTGCCGAATATCCGCATCACATCATCAACATCCACCACTCGTTCCTGCCGGCCTTTATCGGTGCCAAGCCTTATCATCAGGCTTACGAGCGTGGCGTGAAGATTATCGGAGCCACCAGCCACTATGTGACGGCTGAACTCGACGCCGGGCCTATCATCGAACAGGACGTGACGCGCATCACCCATAAGGATACACCCGAGAGTCTGGTGCTGAAGGGCAAGGATCTGGAGAAGATTGTGCTCTCGCACGCTGTCTCGAAGCATATCCAGCGCAAGATCCTGACGTATAAGAACAAAACGATCATATTTAGTTGATAGTGAATAGTTTATAGTTGATAGTGAATAGTTGATAGTTATGAATGTAGCTATTGTAAAATATAACGCAGGTAACATCTACTCGGTGGTGAATGCCCTGAGGCGAATGGGGATTGAGCCCTTGCTGACGGATGATGCCGAGCAGCTGATGAAGGCTGACAAGGTGCTGTTTCCCGGTCAGGGTCATGCCCGTGAGACGATGGAATACCTGAGAGCACGCAGGCTCGACGAGGTGATCCGTTCGCTGACACAGCCCGTGTTCGGCATCTGCGTGGGACAGCAACTGCTCTGTCGTCACTCTGAGGAAGGTGATGTGGACTGCATCGGCATCTTCGACGCCGAGGTGAAGCGTTTCCAGCCAGAGAGGCACGAAGACAAGGTGCCCTGCATGGGATGGCAGGAGATAAGCCTCCCCCAGCCCCTCCAAAGGGAGGGGGGGCTTGAGCCCTCACCATTGTTTAAGGGAATATTGTCTCACCTCCTTTTGGAGGGGTCGGGGGAGCATCCTTACGTTTACTTTGTGCACAGCTATTATGTGCCGGTATGCGAGGAGACCATTGCAACGGCCGACTACATCCTGCCCTACTCTGCCTCGATGCATAAGGACAATTTCTATACCTGCCAGTTCCACCCCGAGAAGAGTGGCAAGGTGGGTGAACAGATACTGAGAAACTTTTTGAGTTTATAGTTGATAGTTTATAGTTGATAGTTTGATGAAGATAGAACTGATTCCTGCAATAGATATTATCGACGGAAAGTGCGTACGGCTGACGAAAGGTGACTACGACAAGAAGACCGTGTATCGCGACCATCCTGCCGAGGTGGCGGCTGAGTTCGAGGAGATCGGTTTCAAGCGTCTGCACGTGGTAGATCTCGACGGTGCGAAGTCAAAGCATATCGTCAACGACAACGTGCTGAAGGCCATCACCACGAAGACGGGATTAACCGTTGATTTTGGAGGTGGTATCAAGACCGACGAGGATATCGAGAAGGCCTTTGCCGCCGGTGCCTCGATGGTGACCATCGGTTCGATTGCCGTGACACAACCCGAACTGTTTCTGGGATGGCTTGAGAAATACGGTCCTGAGCGTATGATTCTGGGAGCCGACGTGCGCCATGGTAAGATCAGCATCAACGGATGGAAGGAGGATTCGAGCGAAGACCTGTTGCCCTTCCTGAAAAAATATGTAGATGCCGGCGTTCGCAACGTGCTCTGTACGGAGATCAGCAAGGACGGTACCCTGACAGGTCCTGCCATTAATCTCTACCGTCAGATTATGGAGGCATATCCAGAACTGCATCTGATAGCCAGTGGAGGTGTGTCGTCGAAAGAGGATATCATGGCTCTCGACGAGGCGGGCATCCCAGCCGTCGTCTTCGGCAAGGCCATCTACGAAGGAAGAATTAATTTGAGAGAATTGAAGAATTGAAGAATTGAAAAATTGAAGGCTGCGATTAAGCGAGAGCAGAGCCAAGCTTGCTTGAGCTATGCCGAGCGTGAGCAGGCTCGATACGAAGTATCAAAATTGAAGGTATAAAAGATGGGTTTAGCAAAACGAATCATACCCTGTCTGGATGTGAAGGACGGTGAGACTGTGAAGGGAACAAACTTCGTGAACCTACGCAGTGCAGGCGACCCTGTGGAGTTGGGAAAGACCTACAGTGAGCAGGGTGCCGACGAATTGTGCTTCCTGGATATCACAGCCAGTTTCGAGGGTCGCAAGACTTTCACTGAGATGGTGACAAGGGTGGCTCAGGAGATCAACATCCCCTTTACGGTGGGTGGAGGCATCAACGAACTTGCCGACGTGGAGCGTCTGCTCTATGCAGGAGCCGACAAGGTGAGTGTGAACAGCGCCGCCATCCGACGTCCGGAACTGCTCGACGAGATTACCAGTCGTTTTGGTTCTCAGGTCTGTGTCTGTGCCATCGACGCCCGACTGGATGAAGACGGCTGGCACTGTTACCTGAAAGGTGGGCGCGAGCGTACTGAGCGGGGGCTCTTTGAGTGGGCTCACGAGGCTCAGGAGCGTGGTGCCGGTGAGATACTCTTCACCTCGATGAATCACGACGGTGTGAAGGAGGGTTATGCCAACGAGGCCCTGCGCCAACTGGCCGACAACCTCTCGATTCCCATCATCGCCAGTGGTGGAGCCGGGTGCAAGGAGCACTTCCGCGACACCTTTATCGACGGTCATTCGGATGCTGCCCTCGCAGCGTCGGTATTCCATTTCGGGGAGATTCCCATTCCCGAACTCAAGCAGTATTTAAGATCAGAAGGAATTAATGTGAGAATTGAAAATTGAAGTCTGCGATTAAGCGAGAGCAGAGCCAAGCTTGCTTGAGCTATGCCGAGCGTGAACAGACTCGATGTGAAACATCAAAATTGAAAATTAAAATATGAAGATAGATTTTGAGAAATGCGGAGGACTGGTTCCGGCCATTATCCAGGATGCCCAGACCAAGAATGTGCTGATGCTTGGCTACATGAACGAAGAGGCTTATCAGAAAACCATCGACACCAAGAAGGTGACGTTCTGGAGTCGCAGTCGTAACTGTCTGTGGACAAAAGGTGAGACATCGGGCAACTTCCTCCACCTCGTGGATATCAAAGTGGATTGTGACAACGACACGCTGCTGGTCAAGGCTAACCCCGACGGACCAACCTGTCATACTGGTACTGATACCTGCTGGGGCGAGACCAACGAGAGCAATCCCCTACTCTTCCTCACTGAGTTGCAGGACTTCATCAACCTGCGTCATGAGCAGATGCCCGAGGGCAGTTATACCACCAAGCTCTTCAAAGACGGTGTGAAGCGTATTGCCCAGAAGGTAGGCGAAGAGTCGCTCGAGGCCGTAATCGAGGCTTGCACAGGTACCAACGAGCAGTTGACCTACGAGGTGTCGGACATGATCTACCACCTCATCGTGCTCTTGGCCAGCAAGGGTATGCGTATCGAGGATATCGCCACAGAACTGCACAAGCGCCACGATCCGGAGTGGGATAAGAAGCGCCGCGAGGCAAAGGCTAAAGGACTCATGAAGTAAACATAATAAAGAAAATATATGCTGATCAGTTATAAGAAAGCCAATATCTACCAGCGTCATGGCGTCTGTGTGTTGAAGGATGTCAACTTCCAGGTTGACGAAGGCCAGTTCATCTATCTCATTGGGCGTGTAGGCTCCGGTAAGACGACGCTCATGCGATCGCTCTACTGCGAACTGGATGTCGATGAAGCAGAAGAGGCCCAGGTGCTCGATTACGACCTGTTGACCATTCGTCGTAAGGATATTCCTGCACTGCGCAGGCAGATTGGTGTGGTGTTCCAGGACTTCCAGCTCCTGGCCGATCGTACGGTCTATAAGAACCTGGAGTTTGTGCTCAGGGCCACTGGTTGGAAGAAACGTGACGAGATCGACGAGCGCATCCATAAGGTGCTGAAGGCTGTGGGTATGGAAGACCGTCCTGGCAGCATGCCCTTCGAACTCTCGGGTGGTGAGCAGCAGCGCATCGCCATAGCACGAGCCATCCTGAACCACCCTAAACTGATTCTGGCCGACGAGCCTACGGGAAACCTGGACCCCGAGACCTCGAACGAGATTATCAAACTGCTCTTCCAGTTTGCCGACCAGGGTACGGCTGTCGTGATGTGTACGCACAACCTGCCACTCATCAAGGAGCATCCCAGCATCACGTTCCGTTGTCACAATAGTATGATAGAAAACGTCACCAACGATTTCCATCACTTGATCATTGCCGACGACACACCTGATCCCGACGAGACGAAGATTGTGTATTCGGAGAAGGAAGAAATTTAGGAGAATTGAAGAATTGAAAAATTGAAATTATAATAAGATTATGAAAGTGATGAAATTCGGCGGTACTTCCGTCGGCACCCCACAGAGAATGAAAGATGTGACCACACTGGTTACAAAGTCTGGCGAACCTGTCTTTGTTGTGCTCTCAGCCATGTCGGGCACTACCAACTCTCTCGTTGAGATCTCGGATTATCTCTACAAGAAGAATCCTGATGGCGCCAACGAGGTGATCAACCGTCTGGAGCAGAAATATGCCAAGCATATCGAGGAGCTCTACAGCAAGGAGGAGACCAAGGAACTGACACGCGAATTCCTGCGTGGCGAGTTCGACTATCTGCGTTCGTTCACAAAGGAACTCTTCACCAGTTTCGAGGAGAAGAGCATCGTGGCCCAGGGTGAGATTATCTCAACCAACATGGTGGTGAACTACATGAAGGAACAGGGCATCAAAGCCGTACTCATCAACGCCCTCGACTTTATGCGTACTGACAAGAACTCAGAGCCCGACCCCACGTATATCAAAGAGAAACTCAACGCACTGCTCGACGAGAACGAAGGATATCAAGTGTATCTTACTCAGGGCTTTATCTGTCGCAATGCCTATGGAGAGATAGATAATCTGCAGCGTGGCGGCAGCGACTATACTGCCTCGCTCATCGGTGCTGCCATCAATGCCGAGGAGATACAGATCTGGACGGATATCGACGGTATGCACAACAACGACCCACGTGTGGTGGATAAGACGGAGCCCGTGCATCAGCTCCACTTCGAAGAGGCTGCTGAGTTGGCTTATTTCGGAGCCAAGATCCTGCACCCCACCTGTGTGCAACCAGCCAAGTATGCAGGCATTCCCGTTCGTCTGCTCAACACGATGGATCCCGACGCAGAGGGAACCACCATCAGCAACAAGACCGAATATGGTAAGATCAAGGCCATTGCCGCCAAGGATAATATCACAGCCATCAAGATCAAGTCGAGCCGTATGCTCCTGGCCACAGGTTTCCTGCGCAAGGTGTTCGAGATCTTCGAGAGCTATCAGACCAGTATCGATATGATCTGTACCTCAGAGGTAGGTGTCTCAATGAGTATCGACAACTCTTCTCATCTGGGTGAGATTGTGGATGAACTGAAGAAATATGGCACAGTGACGGTGGATACCAACATGTGTATCATCTGTGTGGTGGGCGACCTCGACTGGTCGAACATCGGTTTCGAGACGCTGGCTCTCGACGCCATGAAAGATATCCCCGTGAGAATGGTCAGCTATGGAGGCTCGAACTACAACATCTCCTTCCTGATTCGTGAGGAGGACAAGAAGCGTGCCCTGCAGAGTTTGAGTAACACCATTTTCAACAAATAAAGGTAAGAAAGCAAAAAGGTAAAATAGGCAACACAACACATATATAAGACTATGGCAAAAGGAATATTTCCTATAGAGAAGTTGCAGTCGATACAGACGCCCTTCTACTACTACGACGCTGAGTTGTTGAGACAGACACTGCGTGCCATCAACGACGAGGCTTCGCGTCACGAGGGATTCGTGGTGCACTATGCCGTCAAGGCCAATGCCAATCCCAAGGTGCTACGACTGATTCGTGAGGCAGGACTGGGTGCCGACTGCGTGAGCGGTGGTGAGGTCGAGGCCTCTATCAAGGCTGGATTCCCCAACCACAAAATAGTCTTCGCCGGTGTAGGCAAGAGCGACTGGGAGATCAATGCAGGACTCGATAACGACATCTTCTGCTTTAATGTCGAGAGCATTCCAGAACTCGAGGTCATCAACGAGTTGGCTGCTGCCAAGGGTAAAGTGGCGCGCATTGCATTCCGTCTGAACCCCAATGTAGGTGCCCATACCCACGCCAACATCACGACGGGTTTGGCAGAGAACAAGTTTGGCATCGACATGAACGACATGCTCAAGGTGATTGAGGAGGCTTCGAAAATGCAGAATGTCAAGTTCGTGGGTCTGCACTTCCACATCGGCTCACAGATTCTCGACATGGGCGACTTCGAGGCACTCTGCAACCGTGTCAATGACTTGCAGGACCTGCTTGAGAAGCATCGCATACGTGTAGAGCACATCAACGTGGGTGGTGGTCTGGGTGTTGATTATGCCCATCCCAACCGTCTGCCTATCCCTGACTTCAAGGCATACTTCGACACCTACGCCAAGAAGTTGAAGTTGCGCAATGGACAGACGCTCCACTTCGAACTGGGACGTGCTGTGGTGGCACAGTGTGGTTCGCTCATTACACGTACCTTATATGTGAAACAAGGCGCTGTGAAGAAGTTCGCCATTGTCGATGCCGGTTTTACAGACCTCATCCGTCCTGCCCTCTATCAGGCCTACCATAAGATTGAGAACATCACAAGCGAGGAGCCCCTGCAGGCCTACGACGTGGTGGGACCCATCTGTGAATCCACCGATGTGTTTGCCAAGCAGATCGACCTGAACGGTACCAAGCGCGGCGATCTGCTCGCCATCCGTTCTGCCGGAGCCTATGGCGAGATCATGGCCTCGCAGTACAACCTGCGCCGTCTGCCTGTAGGCTATATGAGTGACGAACTGTGAAAGGTAAAAAGGTAAAAAGACAAAAAAGTAAGAAAGTAAAAGAATAAATGAATCAGAAAGAACGTAGTTTCTCTATCATCATGACGGTTTACGACCAGGCCTCTGAACTCAGGGACAACCTGCCTATGTTCCTCACTCAGGAGTATGAGCCAGGCTATGAGGTCATTGTCATCGATGAGACATCAACTGATGAGACATCCGATGTGTTGAAGTTGTTGAAGGAAGACTACCCACATCTCTATACCACCTTCCTGCCCAAGCCTCATAGTCCACAGATTCGTAAGAAGAAGATGGCTATCAACTTAGGCATTAAGGCAGCCAAACACGACTGGCTCATCATCACCAAGATCGGTAACAAGCCCTGGGCTGAAGACGTGCTGAAGGTGATGGATGAAGTGATTGACAAGCATGCGGAACTGACACTCGGCTACTTCACCAAAAAGGGCATGACCCTGCAGTCCTTCGCTGATTGTCACGACGCACGATTTCACATTCTCAAGACAGAACGACGACTCAAGAAGATCACAGAGCGCCGTCGCCTGAAATTTGCCTGGGGACGTTACGACTTTATCATCATTCGCAAAGACCAGGCTCTTGAGATCCTGAAATACTACGAGGAGCAAATACCTGCAAAGACCTTGCAGGGTTACCGTCTGCGTATCTTCTGGAAGAATCTATTCGCCCATGAGAGTATTACACATCTATTCAAAGGCTGACGGTCTGATAGCGCAACACGTCAAGTTGCTGGCTGACGGCATGAGGCATAGCCTCGAAGAAGTCGTCACTGCCGACAGTGCGTCGAACCTCCGACAGCTGATCATCGAGCACGAGCCCGACATTCTGCATTGTCATGGGTGCAGTCTTCAAAAACTGGCCCGTGCAGCACGTACAGCCAGGCATCGCGGAGCTCGTGTGGTGGTGACCCCTCACGGACAGCTCGAGCCCTGGGTGCTCAGTCAGCAGCCTGTTCACGAGAAGGTGACCAATGCCCTGCTCTGGCAGAAGGAGACCATCACCAGCGCTTATGCCATCATCACTCTGGGCAAGCTCGAACGCAGCAACTTCCTGAAACTGGGATGGAACAAACGTGTGGAGGAGATCCACAACGCCGTCACCACCAATACCATCAAGCCCGAGCAGATGTGTTCTGAGACCTTCGCCGTCTATCAGAAGGTGTTGGATTCCAACACCCTCGAACAACTCGATGAAACCAGCAGGAAAGCCCTGGCCACCATCATCAAGGCCGGCATCATGGGCGATCGTCGCTGGTGCCTGTCGCTAGGTAGTGTCAACAACCCGCAACAGATAGACTGGCGCAGACTGCTCGTCTATGCTGAGCACGAGAATATCCGTAACTACGTGGATTACGGCATCAATGTGCTCGACCTGCCTACGCCCGCTATCGACACTGAGCGCATTGCAGCCTACTTCCCTGACACCTATTCACGACCTCGTCCGCTCAAGGAAATCATAGGCGACTATCAGGGCGACGAGACAGCCTACCTCATGAAGATGATCACCAAGATCAACAAGCAGCCCTTGCTGCTCCATCTGATAGAGCTGACACGCGAGCTCTATCGCGACACTGTGAACGACGACCTGTTGGTATCAGCACTCGAGGAGAAAAAGCTCATAGCCTATACAGAGAGTCTGATGCATGTGCTGCAGGAGCAGACAGAACTCGACGAGGGCTACATGCCCCTCGCGCAAAAAAACAACCGACTCACGCAATCTATTCTCAAACAGATCAATAACCACTTGAAAATATGACGACTAACGCTTCGAACAACCTTACGACAGACATGCATTACCTGCAGCTGCTCTCACAGTCATTCCCGACGATAGCAGATGCATCAACCGAGATTATCAATCTGGAGGCTATCCTGGCATTGCCCAAGGGTACAGAGCACTTCCTGGCCGATATCCATGGCGAGAGTGAGGCTTTCAGACACGTTCTCAAGAATGCCTCAGGTAATATCAAACGAAAGGTCAACGAACTCTTCGGCAACAATATCCGTGAAGCCGAGAAGAAAGAGCTCTGCACACTGATCTATTACCCTGAACAGAAACTCGAAATCATCAAGGCACGCGAAGAAGACCTTGAAGACTGGTATCGCATTACCATTCACCAGCTTGTGAAAGTCTGTCGCGACGTGTCGTCGAAATACACCCGCTCGAAGGTGCGCAAGTCGTTGCCAGCCGATTTCTCATATATCATTGAAGAACTGCTTCACGAGAGTCTCTCTGATAACGACAAGGCTGCTTACGTCAGTGTGATTGTCGATACGATTATCTCTACCGGTCGTGCCGACGACTTTATCTGTGCCATCTGTAATGTCATCCAGCGCCTGGCCATCGACCAGCTCCATATCCTTGGTGACATCTACGACAGAGGACCTGGGGCACATATCATTATGGACACCCTGCGCCAGTATCACTCCTGGGATATCCAGTGGGGCAATCACGACATCCTCTGGATGGGTGCCTCGGCCGGAAATAATGCCTGCATCTGCAACGTGCTGCGCCTCTGTCTGCGCTATGCCAACCTCGCCACGATCGAGGAATATGGCATCAACCTCGTACCTCTGGCCACCTTCGCCCTCGAAACGTATGGCGACGACCCCTGCGAAGAGTTCCTGCCCAGGATACTGCCAGGCAACCAGATGGACGAGAAGACACGTCAGCTGACAGCCAAGATGCACAAGGCCATCGCCGTCATCCAGTTTAAGGAAGAAGCCAGAATCTTCCGTCGTCGCCCGGAATGGCAGATGCAAGACCGTTGTCTCTTCGATCATGTCGATTACGAACGGAGTGTGTGCACCCTTGATGGCAAGGAGTACGAGATGGTTCATTGTCATTTCCCGACGGTTGACCCCCTGGATCCCGACAAGCTCACAGAAGATGAGGAACTGCTCATGCAGAAGCTACACCACTCTTTCCGCATCTGCGAAAAGTTACATAAACATATCCGCACACTGCTCTCGCATGGCTGTATGTACACCATCAGCAACTCGAATCTGCTCTTCCATGCCAGTTGTCCGCTCAATGACGATGGCACACTGAAGGAAGTGGAGATTTATCCTGGTGTCAGGTTCAGCGGCAAAGAGTTGATGCACCATATCGGCATGATCATCCGTTCGGCCTTCTCTGGTCCCAACGAGGAATACCCCAGAGACTATGCCCGCGACTTCTTCCTCTACCTCTGGTGTGGCAAGGACTCACCCCTCTTCGACAAGTCGAAGATGGCGACTTTCGAGCGCTATTTCCTGAAAGACAAGGAAACCTATAAGGAGGAAAAGGGCAACTATTTTAAGTTGCGCGACTCTGCGGATGTGTGCGATCGTATTCTCGATGCCTTCGGTGTGAAGGGCGAAAACCGTCATATCATCAACGGACATGTGCCTGTTCATGCCTCCAAAGGTGAGAATCCCATCAAGGCTGGCGGACGACTGATGGTGATTGACGGTGGCTTCTCGGAGGCCTATCACCACGAAACGGGTATTGCGGGCTACACGCTGGTGTACCACTCACGTGGTTTCCAACTTGTTCAGCACGAACCGTTCACCTCTCAGCAAGATGCCATCGTGCGTGAGATCGACATCAAGTCAACCACACAGATTGTCGAGATGTCATCCCACCGTATGCTTGTGGCCGATACTGACAAGGGCGAGGAACTGCGCGCCCAAGTGGCCGACCTTAAAGAACTGCTCTACGCCTACCGCTTAGGAATCATTAAGGAAAAACGATGAAGAGATTAGTGATGATCATCCTGTTGTTTCTGCCAACGGTATTGCTGGCGGGAAACAAGATCTATGATCCGCAAGTCAAGTCTCTCCAGGCTGTGGTGAATCAAGACTGGCTCTCACCAGCCATCATGCGCCTCCACGGCAACGACCATCTACATATCGGCTTCGACGAACTGTCTCACGACTACCATCGCTATGTCTATCGACTGGAACACTGTGAGGCTGACTGGAACGCCTCAGAAGAACTCTTCGAAGCCGACTGGCTCGAGGGATTCAACGACATTGTTATCGAAGATTTTGAGCATTCCATCAATACCACCGTGCCCTACACCCACTACCAGTTTACCATCCCCAACGAACGCTGTCGTCTGAAACTGAGCGGGAACTACCGGCTCAGCATTGTCGATGATGATACCGACGAAGTGGTGGCTACAGTGGATTTCATGATTACCGAACAGGCCATGACTCTCTCTATGGCCATCAGCACCAATACCGACATTGACACCAACCTCTGCCACCAGCAGGTGGAGTTCGGACTGAAATACGGTGCCCTACAAGTGACTGATCCACAGGAGCAACTGCAAAATGTCGTCATGCAAAACAACCGTGAAGACACCTGGCGCAGGAATGTGCGCCCCAGTGCGGTCAGTCAGAATGGTCTGGAATGGAAACACCGTAAGGAACTGATCTTCGACGCAGGCAACGAATACCGTAAATTTGAAGTGCTCGATCCCTCCCACCCCACAATGGGTATCGACCATATCTCGTGGGATGGCGACTACTATCAGGCCTTCCCCTTTGTCAGTGAGCCTCGTCCCAACTATCTCTACGACGAGGATGCCAATGGCAGTTTCTATATCCGCAACAGCGACAACCGCGAAAACGATATCATCAGCGACTATGTCTGGGTGAACTACCGTCTCAAATCACCCTATCGCCAGGATGGTCAGATTGTGATTGATGGCCGTTGGACCAATGAGGTCCCAGAGACCTATCAGATGGCTTACGACGAGACGAACGACCTATATACGGCCTCCATCCTGCAGAAACTGGGTTATTACTCCTACCAATATCTATGGATTGACAACGACGGCAAGGCCTACCCTCTGCCATCAGAGGGTAACTTCTATCAAACGGAAAACCGTTATCAGATCCTTATATATTATAAAGGTACGGGTATGCGCACGTGGCGGTTGGTAGCCTTCAACCAACTCTCCATCCACTAACGCTTTTTCCTGCGGAATGCCAATGGCGTCATTTTCTTCTCATGGTAGAAAGTGGCGATAAAGTAGTTTGGTGTTGAGAATCCGCAGAGGCTGGCTATTTCAGGAATGTCCATCTCCGTATCAACCAACAGCCCTGTCGCCTTCGTGATCATCATACGCTTTTCCAGTTCCCTTGGATTCTTATAGATATTTGCCATTACCAGACGGTAGAACCGCTGAACATTCATACCAGCCGCATCGCTGAGTTCACGCATGGTCATCTCTTCAGATTCCTTTGCCAATACAGTGGGCATCAGTTTTACCATCATATCCATAAAGTCGGGATCCAACTCGTTCTGAGGGTCTTTTTTATTACCATGTATTTCCTCGGGAATCGCCTCCAGTTTCTCTTGTCTTAGCATACTGCCGCGCTCAGCGAATTTCTTGATACGCTTAATCACACTCTGTTCCTGACTATTACGCAGGGTGCGCATCTTTGTGTTTCTCAGATAGAAATAGCCGTTAACAGCTAACAGCGCCAACAATATCAGACAAGCCAGTGCCAGCACACCCGTGGTGCGCCACCAAGGCTCGTGAACATTGACGACCCACTCATAGGGCACAGTATCAAATTTGTCGGGTACCAGTGATGTCTGTACCTCGATGGTATAACTGCCAGGCTTCAGAGATACAAGCGGCAGGTGCAGTTGTCCCACACGGTCCACCAGTCCACCCGAGTTATAGCGTGTCAGCACATGCCATGTGTCGTCGAGTCCCCTTACCCTTACACGATAATAGGTCTGCTGGGGTCTGAAGAAATTCAATGCAGAGAAAGTGAGCGACACCGAGTTCTGGTTGTAGTTCAGATTTATCTCTGCCGTCCTGCTCAGTGCCTTTTCAAGAATCACGTCACCATCGAGCTCCTGACCTGTACGAATCACGTTTCCATTCACCATCAGTCTGACCAACTTAGGATACACTTCTACCAAGGCCCTATCATCAAGGGTGTGCATCTCGTTGGGGTTGAACTTGATCACATGGTCTAACGTCTGCATGACAATAGAGCCATCAGGCAGTTTCTTGGATTTGCCGTTCATAAACGACTCATTTGGAATATCCTCCCATTCGTTATAGGTGTTGATAAAACGCAGCTGGTCGTTATCCATCAGCAGACAACACACACCGTAACTCGTACCCACCCAAATATTATGGATGTCGTCCTCGATAACGGTATGAATCACGTTGTTCAGCAGTCCGTCCTGTCGTGTGAAGATTTGGGGCAGATTATCACTCGGTTTCTTATACAATTGCAAACCAGATGATGTTCCCACCCATGTCCAGCCTCGTGAATCGCGAAAGACACAGTTCGCCGGCTTGCCTTTGTAGGTGGTTTGCTCAGCAAGGGATTGCATCATCTTCGCTATTTCCTGAGCCTTCGGATCACTATAGTGATAGATTTCAAAAGGCGACGTATAAGGACGTGCATACAAGAGTCCGCGCCTCTGCGTGCCAAGCCACAGTCCACCTTGGTGATCAAAGGCCATGGTATTAATATCTGTCAGCAGTTCCCCACCAGTCGACATCACCAACTTCTCCATATGCTCCGTCTTTTCTGTCCTTAGATCGTAAGTCCAATAACCATACGATGAAGGCACATAAAGTACGCTATCATGCTGAGCAAAGTTGTTCATGTGGTAAGGCAGTTGCAACAATGTCTTGAACTGCCATGTCTGCGGGTCGAGCCTAACCAAGATCGACTCCTTCTGACCGTTTCTCACTTGAAACAGCGAATGGTCATCGTTCATCAGCACCGACGAACGATTCAATCTTCCAGCCATGTCACCGGGATAGGCTCTTACGTCTTTGATGACCTTAGCTGTTTCTAAATCGAGTACCTCCATCAGTCCGTCGTTGTAAAACAGCAACAGATACTTTTCCTGGAAGATATCCATATCCTGCAACTCATGCCCTTTGCGAATCGGATATGTGCGCTTTGTATCCACATTGAAGAGTCCTTGGTCGGTCATCAACCACACAATGTTCTTGTGATCCACGAACAAATCTTTGATTTTCTCACTCACCCCAAACTCCTTCAGCACCTGGTCGATCGATTCGACAAACTTCTCTGTAGTGAGGTTCACGCAGGTTACAGAATGCTTGTCTTTCAGCCACAAGTGATGATAGCGGTCAAAATACAAGTGATAGTTGCCCGTGTAATTCTTCAGCGGGTATACGTTTTCAGTACTCGGATCAATGTAAGTAAATGTCTGTCCGTCGAAGAAATTGATCTGCCCCATGGAGGTAATCACCAACCTGCCCGTTTTCGTGACACTGATTGTCTGTACACTGTTATCCGACAGTCCGTTCGCCGCATTATAGACGTAGAACCGATGATCAAGTGCCGATGCCGATAAACAAGGAATCAGCAGTAAACCCCAAATTAAAGACAAAATATATTTCTTCACGCTGCAAAAATATATAAAATTCCCCAAACTCACAAGAATTTGGGGATATTTCTTCAATAAGTCACTCGCTGTAGGCCTTTTCACCTATAGATTCCTGGGATCCGATCGTCATTTGACGGAGATCATAGTAGGAACCGTTATAGATATTGAAATCGACATTGCCCTTGATGCCTGGGAGGCGCCCCACATCAGTATGCTGCCAGAATTTCCACTGTCCTTTATACTCGAGCGAATCTACGTAGTAGTGGGCTATCCAGTAGGGATATTGGTCGAAGATAGAGTCGTTGAGATAGCGCATCTTAAACTTAAAATAAGTATAGATGATAGGTTTAACCTGATAGTGCTTCTCAACCATGTCCAACCATTGGAGTACCGAACTCTTAAACTCGGCATCAGTCTGTTCCTTCGGCTTATGTTCTACGTCGAGCACCGGAGGAAGATCGCCATTTTCAAGTTTTACGGTGTTCATAAAATGCCAGGCTTGCTGGTCGGCAGGTGTATGGACACTATAGAAATGATAGGCACCACGGGTAAAACCATTCTCACGGGCCTGATAGAAATTGTCGCGGAAGTTCTCATCGGTCTGGGTAGCACCCTCAGTGGCCTTGATCATGACGAAACGGATGGGACACTTGTTGATAGAGCCATTGTCCTTGAGTTCGTCCCAGTCGATGCGCCCCTGATGGTGGGAAATGTCGATACCGTGGATCTCATAGCCTTCGGGATAGCTGACATCGCCATAGAGGGCACGCCATCGAAATCCGAAAGGAGAAACGAAGAAATAATAGAAGAACCAGATATAGCCTGCAACAACTGCTGCACCACCTATCCACCAACCCCATGAAGGAACTTTTTGAAGAAAACGCACAAAGATATTCGTCTTACGACGGCCACGAGGACCATGGTAAGTATGGGTCGTTCCGATCCCTTTTCGACGAACTACAGATCTCTTCTTCAATGATGGGCTGACAGAACAAAGTGAATAGTGGATAGTGTATAGTTATGATGACTCACAGCATGTGCAAGGAATCCATAACTATCAACTATCCACTATCAACTATACATTATTTGCCTTGTTCAAGGGCAAGTGTTCTCGTGGGCTGGTCGCAGACCTCTGTGGGTCCCCAGTACTGGATAGGACCAGGATAAACGTAAGCCGTCTTGCGAGCCCACTCGTCACGGTGAGCAGCGAACTCCTTGAAGGGAGCACCGTCGAGCTCAACGAGGGCTTTGCGGATCACAGGCTTCATCTCACCAGCACGCTTCTCCATATTCATCATCATCGTGATGGGCACACCACCGGCAATCCACTGCTCAGCAGGAGCGGTCGTATTCTTCACGATAGCCATATATCCGGTCTTGCCGTTGGCAATCAGCTGGGCAGCTGAGGTACCAAGAGCATAGCAGTAGTCTGCATCGAAATTTGAAGGAGCAGCGCAACGTCCCTCATAACCAAAGAAGTGGTGCTGAGTGCCGAACTTGCCAACATACTTGCCTTCCTTCTTCATCTTCTCGAGCTTCTGGGCTACCATCGTAGAGAGCAGCTTCTCGGTCTCAATGAGTGATACCTGTACGTTTCCGTGAGGATCGCGGTCGAGAGCCAGCTGACGAGCCACACCTGTAGGCAGAGAGTTGAACACAGCGAGGTTCTCCTCGGTGAGGTGACTCTTGGCGAAATCAATGGTCTCAGAACGACCCATATCCTTCACCTCAGGCAGAGCGAGCACGTCGTTGAGCTGAGCAATGAGCTTCTTGATGGCAGGAATGAACTCAATCACGCCCTCAGGAATGATCACCGTACCGAAGTTGTTACCATCAGCAGCACGAACAGCAACGGCATTGGCAATGTACTCTACGATATCGTCGAGACTCATAGCCTTGGCCTCGATCTCCTCTGATACGAGACAGATGTTAGGCTGTGTCTGCAGAGCGCACTCCAGAGCGATGTGAGAAGCTGAACGACCCATCACCTTGATGAAGTGCCAGTACTTGCGGGCTGAGTTACAGTCGCGCTCAATGTTACCAATCAGCTCAGAATAGGTCTTACAAGCGGTATCGAAACCGAAAGAAGTCTCAATCTGCTCGTTCTTCAGGTCACCATCGATGGTCTTAGGACAACCGATCACCTGTACACCATACTTCTGGGCTGCATAGTACTCTGCCAGTACGCAGGCATTCGTATTTGAGTCGTCACCACCAATAATAACAATGGCTTTGATATCGAGTTCGCGGATAATCTCCAGACCCTTCTCAAACTGATCTACTTTCTCGAGCTTGGTACGACCAGAACCGATCATATCGAAACCACCGGTGTTACGATACTCGTCAACGATCTCCTTGGTGAGCTCCATGTAGTTGTGATCCACCAGACCACCAGGACCCAGGATGAAACCATAGAGACGGTTCTCGGGGTTGAGCTTCTTAATCTGATCGAACAGACCTGTAATCACGTTATGACCACCAGGAGCCTGACCGCCAGACAGGATGATACCCACGTTCATCTTGGTGTTGTTGGCCTCAGTAGCAGGCTCAAACTCCACGATGGGCATTCCATAAGTGTTGGGGAACAACTTCTTGATTTCTTCCTGGTCGCCTACACTCTGAGTAGCGGCACCCTCTTTTACCTTCACTGCACCCTGAAGCGCCTTAGGCAACTTAGGCTGATAAGCGGCTCTTGCCTTCTGCAATGCACTTTTTTCCATAATTACGTATTGTATTTTTGAATGAATTAATTGTTTTCGACGTGCAAAATTAGTTTATTTTTGTTAGAAATGCGAAAGAAATCGGGGTATTTTGTGCATTTTAATATTTTTTGGGGATGAAACACTTGTTATCTCGGAAAATTTGCTTATCTTTGCTTAGTCAATATAACAAAATCAACCGAAAGGAAACAATTAATAATTAATAAGTATGGCAAATAAAAGAACCCTAAAGAAGAACATCAGAAAGACTTGTGAGTCACTCTTCGCAGAGACATTGGCCATTGCGCTCTATGGTCCTGAGAAAGACAAGGAGAACTTGGAAGCCCTGTTGAATTCGATTGTGAGCATCAACAATGATTTCCTCGATCGTGTATCGCATCCAGAGCCTGGTATGAGTGCCAGTGATTATTATAGGGATCTCACAGATAAGTTTATGGCTCAGATCGGAGAGATTGAAGATCAGCTGAACAATTAACTATGTGGCAGAAACTCTGTAAGTGGATTCTATACAAGCGTTGGGGATGGACAACTGAAGTGACAGAGGACCACCCCGACAAATACATTATCTGCCTGGCTCCCCATACGACGAACTGGGATTTCATCCTAGGACAGTTATATGCGGGTGCCCAAGGCTGGCAAATCAATTTCCTGATGAAGAAGGAATGGTTCTTCTTCCCCCTCGGAGCGCTCTTCAAGCGTCTGGGAGGCATACCTGTGGTGAGATCCAAGCACACGAGCATGACCGACAGTATGGCCGAGAGTGCCAAGGAGGCCAAGACCTTCCGCCTCTGTATCACACCAGAGGGGACACGGTCGCCAAACCCAGACTGGAAGAAGGGCTTCTATTTCATTGCCCTCAAGGCAGGCATTCCCATCCTGCTTTATGGCGTGGATTACGAGAAGAAACTCATAAAATGTACCAAGACCATCATTCCTACCGGTAACCTGGAGGCCGACATGCAGGAAATCAAACGCTACTTCAAGGGCTTCAAAGGTAAGAAGCCTGAGAATTTTGACATCGGAGACTTATCATGAAAAGAATCATCATACTCGTCCTGACGTCCTTGCTGCTGTTACCTGCAAGTGCACAGAAGGCTCAGAAGGACCCACTCAAAAACAGACTAGACGACTATTTCAGGAACTATCGTCCCTTCGGACAACAAATACGCTCGAATGCGCATCTGAAAAGCATCGAGCAAAACGATTCGTTGCGCACCATCGACGTCATTGCCGATAATCACTTCGGAGAACAGACCTTCACGCCACAAATAGTGGACAATATATATAAAGAGGTGAAGGCCTTGATGCCGGACTCGACACGCGATTACAGGCTCACTATCAAAAGCGGAGGCTGGAAACTGGAGCAACTGATACCCAACAGACTGAAGAAAATGGATGATGCCACGCGTACATGGGGCGACATCGACTATCAGGGACAACCATGGGTGAGCAATGCCTCCCTACCCTATAAGATTACCAGTGGTCTGCAGAATCGCCATTTGACAATCTGGGCCAGTCATGGACGCTATTATCACATCAAGGACGATGTATGGAAATGGCAGCGACCTCCCCTTTTTGGTACGCGAGAGGACCTGTTTACCCAGACCATCGTGACACCCTATCTCATCCCCATGCTCGAAAAGGCCGGTGCCGTGGTGTTTTCACCACGTGAGCGCGACTGGCAGAAGCACGAGATGATAGTGGATAACGACACGCGCAGAACGGCGATGGGTGTGTACATCGAGACACATGGCAGTGAGAAATGGGAACAGACCGACTCTGTGGGCTTTGCCTATCACACGGGTGTGTATATGGACGGTGAGAATCCCTTCAGGGCAGGTACTGCCCGACAGGCCAAGACGGTGGATCACATGCGCCATCAGAGTGAGATATCTTACCAGCCCATCATCCCTGAAGCAGGCAGATATGCCGTGTATGTGAGTTATCAGACCGTCAAAGAAAGCGTGGATGATGCCCATTATACCGTGTGGCACCAGGGTATCCCCACGGAGTTCAGGGTT
Source organism: uncultured Prevotellaceae bacterium (assembly GCA_902771155.1). Next base: position 89,764 of record CACXVS010000001.1, on the reverse strand, counting down.
AACCAACAGATGGGTGGCTCCACATGGGTGTATCTGGGGACGTTTGACTTCGACGAGGGTAACAATGCACAAAACCGGGTGGTACTCACGAACCTGAGTGAGAAAAAAGGGGTGGTAACAGCCGATGCAGTAAGATTCGGAGGTGGCATGGGTAACATCCGTCGTGGTTATACCACCAGTGGATTACCTCGCTGTCTGGAAGGTGCCCGCTACTATGCCCAGTGGGCTGGTATGCCCTATCATGTGTACTCATCGAAGAACGGAGAAGACGACTATGGTGACGATATCAATGCGCGTTCGCTGATGTCAAACCATCTGGCTGGCGGTTCATGCTATATGCCCGATACCATCGGTTGTAACGTACCCATCGAATTATCGTTGGCAGTCCACAGCGATGCAGGTTATACACCTGACGGAAAGTCTCATACCGGCACGCTGTCGGTATGCACAACCTATATGAACGACAGCATCTTAAGTAGTGGACGTTCAAGACTTGCTTCACGCGATCTGGCTGATGAACTGCTCTCTACCGTTCCTTCTGAAATGCAGCGGAAATATGGTAGTTGGCAGAAGCGTGAACTCTGGGATCGTAACTACTCTGAGAGTCGTGTGCCCGAAGTGCCGAGTGCCATCCTCGAGACGATGTCGCATCAGAACTTTGCCGACATGCGTTACGGACAGGATCCTAACTTCCGCTTCGATTTTGCACGCAGCATCTACAAAGCACTCTTACGCTATGTTTGCAGGATGCACGACAAACCGTACATCGTGACACCGCTCACACCTAACCATCTGCGTGTTGAACTGACTGCCCATGGTGAAGCCAAACTTAGTTGGAACCCAGTGGCTGATCCTGAAGAACCTTCTGCCATGCCCACGGGATATGTGGTATATACGGCTGTGGAAAAGGGAGGCTTCGATAATGGACTGTATGTAAAAGGAGAGACAAGCGTGACTTTAAAGATAGCACCCGAGCAACTGTATAGTTTCCGTGTAGCAGCAGTGAACAGCGGTGGCGAGAGTTTCCCCAGTGAAGTGGTATCAACCTACTACGTGCCAGAAGCCCAGAAAACGGTTCTCATCGTCAATGGTTTCCATCGCCTGTCATCACCAGCCGTGCGTGATAATATGGCAGAACAAGGCTTCGACCTGAAATACGATGCCGGTGTAAGCTATGGCAGAACAGCAGGATGGTCGGGCTATCAGACATGTTTCAACAAAGCCACGATGGGTAAGACAACGTCAGACGGTCTGGGTTACACCGATGACTCACTAGCTGGTCAGTTTATCGCCGGCAACGATTTCAACTATGTCCGCACCCACGCCGAAGCCATTGCTTCTGCCAAGCGCTATAGCATTGTCAGCTGTTCGTCGGAAGCCTTGGAGAAGAACGAGATACGCCCCACTGAGTATAATATGGTGGACCTGATTTTGGGACTCGAAAAGAACGACGGTTGGTCGTTGCGCAAATACCAGTCTTTCTCCCCCATGATGCGCCAACACCTGCAACTCTTCACCTCTCGAGGTGGAGCCCTGCTGGTAAGTGGTTCGTATGTGGGAGCAGATATGTGGATGCCCTCTGAGCGTATGTATCTGGAGAAGGTGCTAAAATGCTCATACGAAGGTGTGAACCGTGACAGTCTGGAACGCGACATGATCACCGGACTCGGAACGACCTTCGAATTCTATCGTCATCTGAACGACGTGCACTATGCTGCAACGCATCCTGATATTCTGCAGCCTGTGTCTCCGGCTTTCTCTGCCATGAAGTATGCCGACGACTTCAGTGCCTGTGTGGCCTATGATGGTAAGGATTACAAGGCCATGACACTCGGATTTCCGTTCGAGTGCATCAAGTCGGAGCAGAAACGCCATACACTGATGCGGGGTATGCTGACATTCCTATTACAATCATTATAAATCAATCAAAAAAAACTTTATGAAAATCCAGACCAATTCCACAGGAACCCGGAGCATTGAAGTCTCTGACGAGCATCTGCAAACCATTGAAAAGTATCAGCTTTTCCGTGATCTCATTGATTCTACCGGTTATGTTGACGAGCAAGTACTCGACAAACTGAAACTGAACATCCGTAGTCTTCTGTCGGGTGATGCAGGCAAGGACAAGGCTTTGCTCGATCTGTGCCTCGACGTCATCTATCACCCTAATATGAAGGCGTTTGGACTGCAACAGCTGGTGCTGCTCTACATCAACTGGAAGAACAAGAGCAACGAGAGTCTGGGAAGCACCACTCGTGCCTTTCAAGGCACTCCGTTTAATTAATTCAGGTGAAAGAGTATAGACTGACAGATTTCCTGCCAACGACGAAAAAGGAGTTGGAACTAAGAGGTTGGGATGAATTAGACGTCATCCTCTTCTCGGGTGATGCCTATGTCGATCACCCCTCCTTTGGTGCTGCAGTGATTGGGCGCACCCTGGAGGCAGCAGGCTATCGAGTGGCCATCGTACCACAGCCAGACTGGCACGGCGATTATCGCGACTTCAAGAAACTGGGTCGTCCGCGTTTGTTTTTCGGCATCGCTCCCGGGTGTATGGACTCGATGGTGAATAAATACACCGCCAATCGCAGGCTTCGCTCCGAAGATGCCTATAGTCCTGACGGTCGTCATGATATGCGGCCAGAATATCCCACCATCGTCTATTCCAAGATCCTGAAACAGCTGTTTCCTGATGTACCCGTCGTGTTAGGAGGTATCGAGGCCTCTTTGCGAAGGGTTACCCATTACGACTACTGGCAGGATAAACTTCAGAAGTGTATCCTCTGTGATTCGGGTGCCGATATGATTACCTACGGTATGGGTGAGAAGGTTACCATCGAACTGGCCCGCCAACTTGCTGAGGGCAAATCCATCCACGACATCCATCATCTGCCTCAAACGGTCTTTCTATCACGCAAGGAAGCCATCCCCGGCGGGATCCGCGAAGACGACATCGTGCTGCATAGTCACGAGGAGTGTCTGAAGGATAAACGTGCTCAGGCAGAGAACTTCCGTCATATTGAGGAACAGTCGAATATGATGCATGCCCAACGACTGCTACAGGGTGTTGATAGTCGGTATGTGGTCGTGAACCCGCCCTACCCGCCTATGACCACTGAAGAACTTGATGCCTCCTTCGACCTGCCTTATACCCGTCAGCCCCATCCCAAGTACAAGGGGAAGCGCATTCCTGCCTACGACATGATCAAGTTCTCTGTCAACATCCATCGTGGCTGTTTTGGTGGCTGTGCCTTCTGTACCATCTCTGCCCATCAAGGTAAGTTTATCTCCTGCCGTTCTAAGGAGAGCATATTGAAAGAGGTAAGACAGGTGATGGAGATGCCCGACTTTAAGGGGTATCTGAGTGACCTCGGTGGTCCTTCTGCCAATATGTATGGCATGCATGGACGTAATCACAAGGCCTGTGAGAAATGCCGTCGTCCCAGCTGCATCCATCCGCAGATATGTCCTAACCTCGACACCAACCACCAACGCCTGTTGGATATCTATCACGCTGTAGATGCCCTGCCAGGCATCAAACGCAGTTTTATAGGCAGTGGCGTGCGCTACGACCTGCTGCTCTATCGGAGTAAGGACGAAGAGGCCAACCGGGCCGCCCAACAATACACACGGGAGTTGATCAGTCGGCATGTGAGCGGACGTCTGAAGGTAGCCCCAGAACATACCAGCGACCGGGTGCTCTTCCTCATGCGCAAACCCTCGTTCCAACAGTTCTATGAGTTTAAGCGTCAGTTCGACCGCATCAACCGTAAACTGAACCTCCGTCAGCAGATCATTCCCTATTTCATCAGCAGTCACCCAGGCTGTCGTGAAGAGGACATGGCCGAACTCGCTGTCATCACTAAGGATCTGGACTTCCACTTGGAACAAGTACAGGACTTCACCCCAACCCCCATGACCAATGCCACAGAGACCTGGTACACAGGCTATGATCCCTATACCCTCGAACCAGTGTTCAGTGCCAAGACACCACGTGAGAAACTGGCACAACGACAGTATTTCTTCTGGTACAAACCCGAAGAACGACGTGGCATCGAACAGAGTTTACGACGCATCGGGCGTCCCGACTTGATTCAGAAACTGTATCGTCGTCGTAAATGACTTGATATTTTCCTTTGAAAATTTGGCTGTTTCCGAAAAAATGCCTACCTTTGCACCCGATTTCAAAAATCACATAAGGTTGGTTCCGTAGCTCAGCTGGATAGAGCAACTGCCTTCTAAGCAGTAGGCCTCGGGTTCGAATCCCGACGGAATCACTAGGCAAGCAATGAAGAATACATTATTTTATCTCACAGTACCCATGTTGGTACTGATACTCTCCAGTTACATTCTCCCCCCACCCCGACATGTGGGAATGGCCCTTTCGCCAGTATGTCTGGTGCCCACGCATCCCCAGGAGGCATCGCCAGTGAATCCCCACATCCAGGAAGAGCTCGATTATTACCTTGAGCGCCATAATGTAGAGGATGAAGGCTATGAGATGGTAGTAGCCTTTGCCAATGGTCAGCGCCTTCATATTGAGCCCGACCACCACATCGATGTCAGGAACATCGATCTATGGGAAGGCGCTTGTCGTCAGGGAACAGCCATCATGCTCGACTCACTGGGTCGTACCATTGTAGGCTGGTGCCGCGATGACTCCCTGACATCAGGTTTGCGTCAAGATTCACTTGGTATCTATATGGGCGACTTCAAGAATAACTTAGCCCATGGACATGGGGCCTACCATGCACCAGACGGCAGTTATTTCGAGGGACATTGGGAGAACGACCGTCGTCAGGGGTTCGGTCTGGAACTCTTTACCCCCGTAGATCAAAATACCCATCTGAGAGTGGGCGAATGGAACAAGAACAAATACCAGGGTGAGCGTATGCGCTATACCACAGAACGCATCTATGGTATCGACATCGCCAAGTACCAGCATGGAAAAGGGCGTCGCCCCGTTCCCATACAATGGAACAAGTTACGTATCACCCATGTGGGCAAACGAGGCAGTCAGAATGTCAGAGGAACGGCCAACTATCCCGTGTCGTTCGTATATATCAAAAGTACGGAGGGTATCACCATTCGTAATAAGTTCTACCCCGGCGACTATGTCCAAGCCCGGAAACACGGCATACGCACAGGCGCCTATCACTTCTGGTCTGTCCGTACCAGCGGTGCCTCTCAGGCAGATTTCTTCCTGAAGCACACCCGTTTCAGTCATGGCGATCTTCCCCCTGTGCTCGATATCGAACCCAGCGATGCGCAGATTAATCAGATGGGAGGTGCCGAGAACATGTTCCGTCATATCCGTACGTGGTTGAAGATTGTGGAGAAACGTGTGGGTGTCAAACCGATCCTCTACGTCAACCAGATGTTTGTGAACAAATACCTTGTAAATCAGACCGACCTGAAACGTGACTATCGCATCTGGATAGCGCGTTACAGCGAATACAAGCCCGACCTCCGTCTTACCTACTGGCAACTCTGTCCCGATGGTCGTGTCACTGGTATTCTGGGCGATGTCGATATCAACGTCTTCAACGGATACAAGAGTCAGTTTGAATCATATCTGACCGAGGAAACCATCAAATAGCGATTCTTATTTCTCCTTCGCAGTGACAACGGTGACGATGTAGGCACTGAGGAGAACGAGGATTCCTGCTACAGGCTTGTCCCAGGTGAGGATATCCTGTCCGAGGATGATGGCAATCACGGAGGCGACGACAGGCTGGAGGTTGGTGTAGATGGAGACGGTTGTGGCCTGAAGATACTTCATCGCAAAGGGAATGAGGAAGTAGCCGAGGGCTGTGGCACAGATCACGATAAAGGCCATCTCGAGCACACCGTCCCATCCCCATGCTGACGTGTAAAGGGCATTCACAGGTAACTCAGGGATAGCGATGGGAACGGTGACAATGGTCGATATCAGGAAGACATACTTCATCTGCGTGACGGGCGAATACTTCTCAGCAACCTTACGCGTAATAATAAGGTATATGGCCCACGTCAATACGCTGAGGATGGCCAGGGATATACCGATCAGATCGTTCTTGCCAGAACCTAACGACTGACTCATCAGCACCATCAGCACAGCACCTGCAATGCCAAGGAGCACACCCAGCGATTTCATGGGGGTAATCTTCTCTCCTATCGTGAGGGCAGCACAGAGCATCACAGCCACTGGGGTAAGTGTGGCGATAAGCGAGAAATACACCGGACTGGTATAGTCGAGCGCCCATGCCGTAAGCGATTGTGAGATTACAAAACCCAGCAAACCACCGAAAAGAATGGTGATGAGATCGCGCCTCTCCACATGTTCCTTAGGCATAAAGGCCGCAATGATCCAGAACAGGATGCACGCACCCAGTGAGCGCGAGGCCATATAACCCATCGGGGTTACCCACTCATCGAGCAGCAGTTTGGTAACAGGAACACCGAGTCCAAAGATGGTGTTGGCAAAGAAGATGGCGCTATGCGCCTGCAGTTTCTTATTCATATCATTCATCATTTTGCCTGCAAATTTACGATTATGTGAGCAAATAGCCAAATAATCCATGATTTTTCTATATATTTGTTTTTTCTTAATTCTTAATTCTTAATTCTTAATTAAAAATCGTACCTTTGTCCTCGAAAAAGGAATAAGTATGGACGAGATACAGAGAATAGAGCAGTTGCGCAAGGAACTGCATGAGCACAACTACCGTTACTACGTACTGAACCAGCCCACCATCGGTGATCAGGAGTTCGACTTCATGATGCATGAGTTGCAGGATCTGGAAGCCCGCCATCCTGAGATGGCCGACCCCAACTCCCCCACCCAGCGCGTGGGCAGTGACCTGAATGCTGAGTTCAGACAGGTGGTGCATAAATACCCCATGCTGTCGTTGGCCAATACCTATAATGAACAAGACGTAGCCGACTGGTACGAGAGTGTGAAGAAAGGACTGGCTGGCGAGGATTTCGAGGTTTGTTGTGAGATGAAATACGACGGTCTCTCTATCTCGCTGACATACGTTGACGGCAAACTTGTCCAGGCAGTGACTCGTGGTGACGGTGTTCAGGGCGATGACGTAACAGCCAACGTGAAAACCATCCGTTCCATACCATTGGTGCTGGAAGCTCCTGTGTCTGATGATCTCTTTGCCGCACCCGCCTATCCTCGTGAATTCGAGATCCGGGGTGAAATACTGATGCCCTGGACCGTCTTTGAGCGTCTGAACAAAGAGCGTGAGGAGGCAGAGGAACCCCTCTTCGCCAATCCCCGCAATGCAGCCAGTGGCACACTGAAGAGTCAGAAATCAAGTCTGGTGGCCAGTCGTCAACTCGACGCGTACCTATATTATTTATTAGGCGAGGAGTTGCCTGGCGAAGGTCATTACGAGAATCTGGAGGTGGCCCGTCAGTGGGGCTTCAAGATCTCCGAGGGCATGAAGAAGGTCAAGACCTTACAGGGTATCTATGACTACATCAGCTATTGGGACAAGGAGCGTAAGAACCTGCCCGTTGCTACCGACGGCATCGTACTGAAAGTGAACTCGCTACGCCAACAGCGGGCCTTGGGTTTTACCGCCAAGAGTCCTCGTTGGGCCATCGCCTATAAGTTCAAGGCAGAGCGTGTCTGTACACGTCTGAACGAAGTGACCTATCAGGTGGGGCGCACTGGTGCCATTACCCCTGTGGCCAATATGGATCCTGTACAACTGGCAGGTACGACCGTCAAACGTGCCACACTGAACAACGAGGACTTCATCAAGAGTTTCGACCTGCACATCGGCGACTATGTGTATGTGGAGAAGGGAGGTGAGATTATCCCAAAGATTGTGGGCGTGGATATCGACCAGCGCCCCGCTGTGGCCCAACCTGTAGAGTTTATCAAACGCTGTCCGGAGTGCGGAACACCTTTGGTACGCTACGAGGGTGAGGCTGCCTGGTACTGTCCTAACGATACGGGTTGTCCGCCACAGATCAAGGGGCGCATTGAGCATTTCATCGCCCGCAAGGCCATGAACATCGACTCCCTCGGTCCTGAGACCATCGACGACTACTGGCGCCAGGGACTCATCCATAACATAGCCGACCTCTACGACATCGAGGTGCAGCAGATCAATGGCGACGGCTCGCGCACCAAGTCAGCCCAGCGCATTGTCAACGGTATCGCCGCCTCGAAGGAAGTACCTTTCGAACGCGTGGTCTTCGCCCTCGGCATTCGTTTCGTGGGTGAGACGTCAGCGAAGTTACTGGCACGCCATTTCAAGGACATCGACACACTGATGAATGCGGGACTGGAGGAACTGCAGGAGATTGAGGGTATCGGCGAGGTGATGGCCAAGAGCATCATCACCTATTTCCACGACGAAAAGAACCGGGAGATTATTGAGCGCCTAAGGGCTTACGGCCTGCAGATGGAACTCTCTAACGCCAACGCTCAACTCTCCACCAAACTTGAGGGACAGAGCATCGTGATCAGTGGGGTATTTACCCATCACAGCCGTGATGAATACAAGACCATCATCGAACAGAATGGCGGTAAGAACGTAGGTAGCATCTCCAACAAGACATCCTTCATCCTGGCCGGAGAGAACATGGGACCCTCCAAACTCCAGAAGGCCGAGAAATTGGGAATTAAGATTATGAGTGAGGATGAGTTCTTGGAACTTATTCGTCCCAATAACTGATGACGCGTGTCTGCTTGACCTGCACAATCTGCGTACGAGCACCTTTCTCCCAATAGGTCAGCTGCATGGTATTGGCCGTCCAGTTGTCATTGTCATCACGCTCAGAGAGGTCGTTTTTCATCGTGATTGACAGCACACACTCGTTGTTCTTGTCAAACACTTTCTGACTCTGTTGGATAATCTCATAACTAGTGTTGTAACGGTATTCATTCACCGAACGGATACCAGTAGCCGGATTGATCAGCGTACGTTTCACCAGACAATCGTCTGAATCATACTCGTAGGTGAGCTGGCTCTTGCCACCGTCTTTCTCTGTCATTGAGGCCCTGACGAGATAGCCTGCCTTGTTATATTCCCTGTCAATCAGTTCGTCGGACACCAGCTTACCTGTCGGGTCGAAATGATTGATATCGTTCTCAGCCACCGGATTCTCGGTAATCACCTCCTGCACCTGTCCCTTCATACCCATATTAGCAGCATCCTTATAATAAGGTGAGGAGTTCAGATAGAAGTAGCGGATGGTATGCGAACCATCTTCATGCAGGGGTGTCGTTTGCTGGATATAACCATAGTCGTTGAGCAGATAGAGTGCCCCGGAACCATCGCCCTTGGCCTTGAAGTTACCCCACTCTCTCTGGAGTTTGCCCAACAGGTATTTCTGATTACGCTCATAGAGTTCCCTTGTACGGTAAGGGCCACAAGTGAAGAGTGCCGACGACAGCAGTTTGGTCTTCTCGTCCACACTGATCATCACGTTCGACTTGATGCCATAGAAGTCGCCTGTAAAGTAATAGGTGTCTGCCTCGGCATCACTGGGAAAGGTCTGTACAAGTCCGGCTTCCTTCATGGCTTGTACGAACACCGTATCAGGCCCTTCCAAAGGCACACCCATCACTGAGATACACTTGGCATCAGTGAGTTCCTGGCTCCAGACCTTCATGGTCAGAAGCAGCATAAACAATATGAATGTGTATTTCTTTCTTGACATCAGCGTGCAAAATTACGCAGAATAGTCGAAACAGCCAAATAATCCATAATATTTTCTATATATTTGTTATTTCTTAATTTTTAATTTTTAATTCTTAATAAAAAATTGTACCTTTGTCCCCATGAAAAAGGGATTAGTACTCGAAGGAGGAGCCATGCGTGGCCTTTACACAGCCGGTATCATCGACGTGATGATGGAGGCTGGCGTTGAACCCGATGGCATCATCGGAGTCTCTGCAGGTGCCGCCTTCGGATGTAATTACAAGTCGCGCCAGATTGGTCGGGCCATCCGCTATAACATGCGCTTCGCCAAGGATCCCCGTTACAGTGGCATCAGGTCGTTATTGACGACAGGCGACTACTTCAATGCCCAGTTTGGCTATCACATCGTGCCCAAACAATACGACATCTTCGACGATGAGGCTTTCGAGAACAATCCGATGGAGTTTGTGGTGGTATGTACCGATGTGCTGACAGGAAACCCCGTCTATCGGTCGCTTACTCAGGCCAACTACGACACCTATGAGTGGATTCGTGCCTCAGCCTCTATGCCACTGGCTTCGAAAGTGGTTGAACTGGAGGGTATGAAACTGCTCGATGGCGGGGTGGCCGACTCTATTCCTTTGGAGCATTTCGAGAAGATGGGGTATGAGCGTAACGTGGTGATCTTAACTCAGCCCGACGGCTATCAGAAGGAGCACAACCGACTGATGCCCCTGATGCGAGTGGCCCTACGTAAATATCCCGAGATGATAAAGGCCATGGACACGCGCCACCTGATGTACAATCGCGAACTCGAATATGTACGTCAGGCAGAGAAAGAAGGGCGTTGCCTGGTGATTCGTCCAGAAGAAAAGATCCCCATCGGACATATCTCCCATGACCCTGACCAGATGCGGCTGGTGTATGATATGGGGCGTGAGTTGGGAAAAAAGAGAATTCATGAAATCAAAGCATATTACGAATGAGAATAGATATTATTACCGTATTGCCTGAGATGCTCGAAGGCTTTGTGCATGAGAGTATTCTGGCACGGGCAGAAAAGAAAGGGCTGGCAGAGATCCGCCTGCACAACCTGCGCGACTATACGCTCGACAAGTGGCGACGTGTAGATGACTATCCCTATGGCGGTAGTGCCGGTATGGTGATACAGTGCGAACCCATCGACCGTTGTATTTCAGCGCTGAAAGCAGAACGCGACTACGACGAGGTGATCTTCACCTCGCCTGATGGTGAACGCTTCGACCAGCATATCGCCAACGAACTCTCGCTGAAGGGTAACCTGATTATCCTTGCAGGTCATTATAAAGGTATCGACCAGCGCATACGCGATCATCTGATTACCCGTGAGATATCTATCGGCGATTTTGTGCTGACTGGTGGCGAACTGGTGGCAGCGATGATTGCTGATGCCGTGGTACGCGTGGTGCCTGGTGTGATTGGTGATGAACAGAGTGCTCTCTCCGACTGTTTCCAGGACGACATCCTGGCTGCGCCCATCTATACACGTCCTGCCGACTACAAAGGATGGAAGGTTCCCGACATCCTGCTCAGTGGCAACGAGGCCAAGATTCGTGATTGGGAACTGGAACAGGCCATGGAGCGCACCCGCCGCCTCCGTCCTGACCTTCTCGAAAAAGAATAGATAAATTAAAACACAGAGATACAAAGATACAGAGTTTTTTTAATTTTCAATTGTCAATCTTCAATTGTCTCCAGTCTCTGTACCTTTGTATCTCTGTGTTGATATTATATAAAACTACTTGTTTGCGAAGCGCTCGGCTTGTTGGCGGATAAGTTCTGTGTCGTTGAAATAGTCGATGCGCATGGCCTTACGCACCTCGTCCATCGTCTGGGCACCTACCTCACGGGCTTGTTCTGTTCCCTTCTTCAGGATGTTATAGATCTCGGGAATATCCTTCTCGAACTCGGCACGGCGCAGGCGCATGGGCTCCAGGAACTTGTTGAGGACCTGATTCAGGAACTTCTTGCACTTCATGTCTCCCAAACCACCACGACGATAGTGATCCTTCAGTTCGTCGAGGTTCTGATACTCGGGCCAGAACTCGGCAAAGTCGGCATCGCACGAGAAAGCATCGAGATAGGTAAACACAGCATTACCCTCCACATGACCGGGGTCGTTCAGGTTGATGTGCTCCGGATCGGTGTACATCGAACGCACCTTCTGCCACACATCATCGGCAGAGTCGGAAAGATAGATACAGTTGCCCAACGACTTCGACATCTTCTCCTTGCCGTCAGTACCAGGCAGACGGCGAGCCGTCAGGTTCTCGGGCAACAGGATGTTGGGTTCGACAAGCACAGGGGCATAAACCTGATTGAAACGGCGTGCTAGTTCGCGGGTCACCTCGAGCATCGGCTCCTGATCCTCACCTGCAGGAACGGTGGTAGCCTTAAAGAGCGTGATGTCGGCAGCCTGCGACACAGGGTAACAGAAGAATCCAAGAGGAATGCTCTCGCCCTCGAAACCGCGCATCTTCACCTCAGTCTTCACCGTGGGGTTGCGCTGTACACGACTCACCGAGACAAGGTTCATCAGATAGGTGGTGAGCTCAGCCAGTTCGGGTATCTGACTCTGGATAAACAGCACGCACTTTTCTGGATCGAGACCAGCAGCGAGATAGTCGAGCGCCACCTCAATGATATTCTGACGGATCTTCTCCGGGTTATCGGCATTATCAGTCAAAGCCTGTACGTCGGCCATAAACACAAACATACGGTCGTAGTCGCCCGCATTCTGCAACTGGACACGACGGCGCAATGACCCAACATAGTGTCCGAGATGAAGTTTTCCGGTGGGACGATCACCGGTCAATATTACTTTTCCCATTGTATCTTTTTATTAAATCGGGTGCAAAGATACTAAAAAAACTACAAAGGACATGCTATTTAATAAAAAATGTGTATCTTTGCAAAGAAATTGAATAATTATAAAGCAGACTACCATTCATGTTTAGCAAAGAAACTTATATCAGGCGCCGCCAGGAGTTAAAGAAACTCGTTGGCAACGGCGTTATTCTGTTCTTCGGCAACAACGAATCCCCAGCCAACTATCCGGCCAATGCCTATTCGCCGATGCGTCAGGACTCTTCGTTCCTCTATTACTTCGGTCAGCATCGTGACGGTCTCGTGGGTCTGATGGATATCGACAACGATGAGGAAATTCTCTTTGGCGATGATATCGACGTGGAAGATATTGTATGGATGGGCTTCACGCCCAGTGTGGCTGACTTGGCCGCAGAGGTGGGTATTACGAAGACGGCTCCGATGAAAGAACTGTCATCTTACATCAAACATCTGACATCAGACATCCACTTCCTGCCCCCCTATCGTTTCGATACAAAGATCCAGATCATGGATCTGTTAGGCATCCATCCTAACGAACAGAAGGGGAAAGCATCACTCGCTCTGATTCAGGCAGTTGTAAAGATGCGTTCAACAAAAGAACCACAGGAGATTGAGGCCATTGAGCGTGCCTGTGATGTAGGCTATGCCATGCATACCACCGCCCAGCTGCTGATCCGTCCGGGCATCACCGAGCGCTTCATTGGCGGACAGGTGGATGGTGTGGCGCGCAGTCTGGCCCAGGGCGTCAGCTTTGCCACCATCTTCACCCAGCATGGTGAGATTATGCACGGCGGTCCTTCTGATGCCAAACTCGAAGCAGGGCGCCTGGCCCTTTGTGATGCTGGTTGCGAACTCGACGACTATTGCTCCGATAACACCCGTACGATGCCTGTCTCTGGTACGTTCTCCCAGCGTCAGTTGGAGATCTATTCGATCGTGGAGGCCTGCCACGACTATGTTCTCGAGGTGGCTAAGCCCGGAGTGAAATATGCCGATGTCCATTTTGCCGTCTGTCGTCTGATGACAGAGCGCCTGAAGGAACTCGGACTGATGAAGGGCGATACTGACGCCGCTGTTGCTGCAGGTGCTCACGCCATGTTCCTGCCTCACGGCCTCGGTCATATGATGGGCATGGACGTACACGATATGGAAGGTCTTGGACAGATCTACGTGGGTTTCGACAACGAGACACGTCCGAACCTCGAACAGTTTGGAACCAATTGCCTGCGTATGGGTCGTCGCCTGGAAGAGGGTTTTGTGGTAACCGATGAACCCGGCATCTATTTCATTCCCGCCCTGATCGACGATTGGAAAGCCAGTGGTCATTGTAAGGAGTTCTTGAACTTCGATAGACTCGAGACCTATAAGGACTTCGGAGGTATCCGCATCGAGGACGACATCCTGATTACGAAGGACGGTTGTCGTTTCCTCGGCAAGCAGCGCATCCCCTATCACCCCAAGGAACTCGAAGCCTTCATGGCCGACAATGCCCAATAATCACTTAGCACTAATCACTTAACATTATAACAAAATGAAGAAAATTCTAACTTTCGCACTCATGGCCCTGATGGCCCTCAGTGCATCGGCCGCTAAGAAAAAAGAGGCTGCCAAAGACGCTAACAAACCCGTCTTTACCGTGATCAAGGAAATCCCCATCACCAGTATGAAGGACCAGAACCGTTCGGGTACGTGCTGGGACTACTCCACCCTCTCGTTCTTCGAGGCCGAGATACTGAAGGCAACAGGCAAGACCTACGACCTCTGCGAATCGTTCGTGGCCAACAAGACCTATCTCGAGCGCGCTGTTCAGGTGGTACGCTACCATGGTGACTGCCAGTTTGCCCAGGGCGGTTCTTCCGAGGACGTACTCCATACACTGAAGACGCACGGTATCTGTCCCGAAGATGCCATGCCTTTCCCCGGCTCACTCTATGGTGACTCACTGAACAACTTCAACGAGTTCTTCAGCCTGTTGGAGCCCTATGTAGCCGCTATCTCCAAGAGCAGTGCCAAGAAGATCTCCAACCAGTGGAAGGTTGGTCTGCAGGGTATCCTCGACGCTTACCTTGGCAAATGCCCCGAGAAGTTCACCTACCAGGGCAAGGAATATACCCCGAAGTCGTTCATGGCTTCATTGGGTATCAACCTCGACGACTATGTGAGCATCACCAGTTATACCCACCATCCTTTCTACAGTGCTTTTGCAGTAGAGGTACAAGACAACTGGCGCTTCCCGCTCTCATACAACCTGCCGATGGACGAGATGATGCAGGTCATCGACTATGCCGTAGAGAATGGTTATACCGTAGCATGGGGCGGTGATGTTTCGGAAGATGGTTTTACCCGTCAGGGTCTGGCTTACGCCATCGATGCCAAGGCTGCTCAGGGGCTCGGTGGCAGCGACATGGCGCGCTGGCTCAAGCTGACGGCCGAGAAGAAGCGCAACCTCATCGACTCCCTCGGTTGCACCGTTCCCGAGATTGTTCCCACCCAGGAGTTACGTCAGGAGCGCTTCGACAACTGGGAACTTACCGACGACCACGGCATGCAGATCTACGGTGTGGCAAAGGATCAGAACGGTAAGGAATATTACATGGTGAAGAACTCTTGGGGTGAGACCGGCGAATACAAGGGCACCTGGTATATGACCAAGGCCTTCATCGCCGCCAACACCATGGACTTCCTCATCAACAAGAACGCCATCCCCGCCGAGATTCGTAAAAAACTCGGCATCTGATATCCTATAAAATAGGTAAAAAACGGCATAATCTGTTAAATTTTCGGCAGATTATGCCGTTATTTCATTTTTTATGCTTACCTTTGGGCGCTATATTGCCTTAATGGGCTTTATTACTACCAAAGCGACAAGAATAAAAAATAAAATATTAAATGCATTTCAAATGGAATTACGAACCACCTACATCAGAACGACAGACGGCAGCTAAGGAGCTGGGAGAGAAGATCGGTATGAGTCCGATCCTCGCCGACCTGCTCATTCAGCGTGGCATCAAAACGGAGAGCGCAGCGAAGCGTTTCTTCCGTCCGATGCTAAATGAACTGATAGATCCGTTCCTGATGAATGACATGGACTTGGCAGTTGACAGGCTGAATGATGCTATGGGGCGCAAAGAGCGCATCATGATCTACGGCGACTACGATGTCGATGGATGTACGGCGGTAGCTTTGGTGTATAAGTTTCTGCAGCAGTTCTACTCAAACATTGAGTATTATATCCCCGACCGTTATGAGGAGGGATATGGTATCAGTTTGAAGGCATTAGACTATGCAGCGGAAAAAGGTATTAAACTGATTATCGTGCTCGACTGTGGTGTGAAGGCCATCGATGAGATTGCCTACGCCAAGTCTCTGGGCATCGATTTCATTGTGTGCGACCATCACGTGCCCGATGAGGAACTGCCCCCTGCAGTGGCCGTTCTCAATCCCAAGCGCGAAGACTCTACTTACCCCTTCAAGCATCTCTGTGGATGCGGTGTGGGTTTCAAGTATATGCAGGCCTTCGCCAAGAACAACGGCATACCTTTCTCGCGGCTCATTCCCCTACTCGACTTCTGTGCAGTGAGTATTGCGGCCGATATCGTACCCATCATGGGCGAGAACCGCATCCTGGCCTTCCACGGTCTGAAGCAGCTCAACACCACACCCTCTGTCGGTCTGAAGTCCATCATCGAGATCTGCGGTCTGACAGGCCGTGAGATCACCATGAGCGACATCGTGTTCAAGATCGGTCCGCGCATCAATGCCTCCGGACGTATGCAGAATGGTACTGAGGCTGTCGATCTGCTTGTGGAGCGCGACTTCGACAAGGCACTGGCCGAGGCCAACCATATCAATGAGTACAACGAGCAGCGCAAGGATGTGGATAAGCAGATGACGGAAGAGGCCAACCAGATTGTGGAGAAGCTCGAGAGTCAGAAGCACCACGCCAGCATCGTACTCTACGACGAGAACTGGAAGAAAGGTGTTATCGGCATTGTCGCGTCGCGTCTGACTGAACTCTACTACCGTCCTACGGTGGTACTCACGAAGTTCAATGGCATTGCCACAGGTTCGGCCCGTAGTGTGGCCGGCTATGATGTCTATGACGCCATCAAGAGTTGTCGCGACCTGCTCGAGAACTTCGGTGGTCACACTTATGCAGTGGGCCTCTCCCTGAAGATCGAGAATATCCCTGAGTTCCGTCGCAGGTTCCAGAAATATGTCATGGAACATATCCTGCCAGAGCAGACAGAGGCAACACTCGACATCAATGCGGTCATCGACTTCAAGGATGTCACCAAGAAGTTGCACAACGACCTGAAGAAGTTTGCGCCTCACGGTCCCGACAATCCCAAACCGCTTTTCTGCACACGTAATGTCTATGACTACGGTACCTCGAAGGTGGTGGGTCGTCAGCAGGAGCATATCAAACTGGAACTTGTCGATTCCAAGTCGAGCAACGTGCTCAATGGTATTGCCTTCGGACAGAGCGAGTCGGCCCGTTATATCAAGTCGAAGCGTTCGTTCGATATCGTCTATACCATCGAGGACAATATTTACAAGCGCAGCGAGGTACAACTTCAGATCGAAGACATCAAACCCAGTGATGAGTAATCATAACTCTATCAACTATCAACAAATTCTAAAAAAATACTGGGGCTACGATGACTTCCGTGGTATTCAGCGGGAGATCATCGAGTCCATAGGTAGTGGTCACGACACACTGGGTCTGATGCCTACGGGCGGTGGCAAGTCCATTACCTTTCAGGTGCCCGCCCTGGCCCAGGAAGGCACGTGCATCGTCATCACCCCCCTTATTGCCCTGATGAAGGACCAGGTGGACAACCTGCGCCGCAGGGGTGTCCGTGCTGCTGCCATCTATTCCGGACTGACGCGCGAGGAAATCATCATTACCCTCGAGAACTGCATCTTTGGCGACATCAGGATCCTATATGTCTCCCCCGAGCGACTGTCGTCGGAACTGTTCCAGACCAAACTCCGTCATATGCATGTCAGCTTCATCACGGTCGATGAAGCCCATTGCATCTCACAGTGGGGCTATGACTTCCGTCCCTCCTACCTCGAGATAGCCAAGATACGCAAGTTGGTGCCCCACGCCCCTGTCCTGGCACTCACCGCCACAGCCACACCCCAAGTTGTTGAGGATATCCAGCAGAAACTCTCACCTGCCACCCCTCAACACTCATCATTCCACGTCTTTCGCATGAGTTTTGAGCGCAAGAACCTGGCTTATGTGGTGCGCCAGGCAGAAGACAAGCGCGAACAGCTCATCCATATCCTCAACAGTCTGAAAGGACCGGCTATTGTCTATGCCCGCAGTCGGAGGCGTACCAAGGAGTTTGCCGAACTGCTGACGGAGGCTGGTATCCCAGCTACGTTCTATCATGCCGGACTCGATGCAGCAGTGAAAGACCAGCGCCAGCAGGCCTGGCAACAAGACGAGGTCCGTGTGATGGTGGCCACCAATGCCTTTGGTATGGGTATCGACAAGCCCGATGTACGACTGGTGGTCCATATCGACTGTCCCGACAGCATTGAGGCCTACTTCCAGGAGGCAGGACGTGCCGGGCGCGATGGTCATAAAGCCTATGCCGTGCTGCTCTACAACAAAGCCGACCAAAGGAAACTGGAGAAGCGCATTGCCGACACCTTCCCCGAGAAAGATTATATCCGTCTGGTCTATGAGCACCTGGCCTATTTCTATCAGGTGGGTATCGGATCGGGCTATAACCACACCTTCGAGTTTAATATCGACAAGTTCTGTCATGCCTTCCGCCACTTCCCCATCCAGGTGGATTCCGCACTGAAGATCCTGAACCGGGCCGGTTATATCGAATATACCGAGGAACAGGACAATCAGGCCCGTGTGATGTTTACCATCACCCGCAACGACTTGTATCGCCTGGAGAACACCTCACCCAACGAGGAGAAGGTCATCACGGCCCTGTTGCGTAACTACGGTGGACTCTTCACCGACTACAACTATATCGACGAGAGCTTCATTGCCCAGCAGACAGCCCTTCAGCCCCATCAGATCTATCTGACGCTGAAAGGTCTGAGTGAGCGACATATCCTGCACTTCATCCCGCAGAAGAAGACACCCTACGTGCGCTATACCCAGCGGCGCGAGGACATGGAACACGTGCAGTTGCCTCCTGCCATCTACGAGGCCCGCAAGGATCAGTTCCAACAGCGTATCTATGCGATGATCGGCTATGCCACCAACGACAACGTCTGTCGGAGTCGTCAGTTGCTCCGCTATTTCGGCGAGGAGAACGATCACGACTGTGGTCAGTGCGATGTCTGCCTGAGTCATCGCAAGCAAGGTTTGGTGTCAGAGCCTCGACTCAATGAGGCCATGATCAAGATTCTTGAACTGTTCGACGATGGTGCCGCTCACCCTGTAACAGACTTGTGCGGCATCCAGCTGCCTACCGCAGAACTAGATGCCGCACTCGAATATCTCCTTAAAGAGGAATACCTCCGTCAGTCCGACGGTCTCCTCTATAAACAATAATCCAACTATCAGCTAAAAATCAAACTTCAGCTGTCGCTCGTCTTCATTGTCATACTCATGACAATAGCTGCTGCCGTCGAAGCAGTGCGTGCAGAGCTTACACTTCGGCATACCGATGGCCTCCACCAGCGTTTCCAGCTTCGCAAACTTCAGCGAGGTCAGTCCTAAGCGCTTGGCTATCTCATCCACCATACGCTTATACTCCGGAGAGTCGGTCTGAGCATACTTATCCAGATTCTTCTTGTCGTCACCCTCGAAATCCTTGATAATCCGACGGGTGATCAGTTCCATATCGCTCTTCGATGATGTAAACCCGATAAACGGACAGCCATACACCAGTGGTGGACAAGAGATACGGCAGTGCACCTCCTTGGCACCATACTCGAAGAAGGTCTTGACATTATCTTTCAACTGCGTGCCACGCACGATCGAGTCGTCGCAGAACACGATGCGCTGGTCCTTCAGCAACGATGGGTTGGGTATCAGTTTCATTTTGGCCACCAGTGCCCGACGCTCCTGATTACCTGGTGTAAACGAGCGGGGCCATGTCGGTGTGTATTTCAGAACAGCACGCTTATAGGGCACACCCTTACCCTCGGCATAACCCAGAGCCATACCGACACCCGAGTCAGGCACACCACAGACGCTATCCACCTCTGTCTCATCGGTTTCACCCATCTTCTTACCGTTCAACTCGCGCACAGCCTCCACGTTGATGCCGTTATAGTCGGAGGCAGGGAATCCGTAATACACCCAGAGGAACGAGCAGATCTGCTCGCGCTTAAATGGTTCCTGCAGCACCTCCATTTTGTCGGCTGTCAGATAGACAATCTCACCCGGTCCCAGATCTCTCACACGATGGAAGTCCAGATTCGGGAAACTCGTCGTCTCACTCGACACAGCATATGCTCCTTCCTTCTTACCGATCACGATGGGCGTACGTCCCAGAAAGTCGCGGGCGGCAATCAGTCCATTCTCTGTCATGATCAGCATCGAGCACGAGCCTTCGATCTTCCGGTACACCAGATTGATACCATCCACGAAAGTGCGGCCCATATTGATGAGCAGCGCCACGAGTTCCGTCTGGTTGATGGTGTTGGCCGAATACTCACTGAAATGCATGCGACGGTCGAGCAACTCCTGAGCAATCTCCTCCTGATTATTGATCTTTGCAACAGTCACCACCGTATAGCGACCCAGATGTGAGTTGACCAGAATAGGCTGCGGATCTGTATCACTGATCACGCCGATACCCTGATTGCCTGAGAACGTGTCGAGTTCATCCTCAAACTTAGAGCGGAAGTAGTCGCGCTCCAGATTATGGATCTTACGGCTGAATCCCTTCTCCTTGTCAAACATCACCATACCTGCGCGCTTCGTACCGAGGTGCGAGTTGTAGTCGGTGCCATAGAAGAGATCGTTTACACAATTTTTCGTGCTGATGGTTCCAAAGAATCCTCCCATACGTTATCCTCTTTTATATTTTTACCTTTTTATTTTTTACCCTTTTACCTTTGTACCTTTTTATTATTATACAAAGTAATAGAGGAACGAAGCGATACCTTCAAGAGCAGGCTTGCGCTGTCCCTCAATCTCAATCTTGAAATCAATCTCTACCTTACAGATGCCGCGCAGATTCTGGATGTTGTGCAGTTTGGTGGTCATCCTGACGCGCGATCCCGTCACTACAGGCTGTCCAAAACGCATCTTGTCCATGCCGTAGTTCACGAGCATCTTGATATTGTTCACCTCGATGATCTGATCCCACAGATAAGGCAGTACCGACAGTGTCAGATAACCATGGGCGATGGTGCTATGATACTGACTCTCGGTCTTGGCGCGCTCCACATCTACGTGGATCCACTGGTGATCGAGCGTGGCATCAGCGAACAGGTTGATACGGTCTTGGTCGATCAGCAGCCAGTCAGAGACACCCAGTTCCTGTCCCAGATGAGCTGCAAATTCATCATACGAATTGATTACTAATTTTCCCATTATTGATCATTTAGAGGAGTTCAGGAAGTTCAAGAAGTTCAAGGAGTCCAGGACAATACTCTGCGGCAATTTACTGTCATCTTTGTAATGTCCTGAACTCCTTGTCTCCATGTCTCCTTGTCTCCTTGGATTAAATCTCCTGATTCTCGGGACGCAACTTACGCACGGTCTCGCCGGCGCGCCACATCTCCTGATTGCGCATGGCCTCCAACTCTTTCTCCAGACCAGCGCGGTAGTCGGGTTTCGAGTTGGCGTCGATGGTGATCTGTGCCTCGTTACCCGTCTGCACAGAGTAGTACAGCCACTCCATCACAGGCTTGATGGCATCGTGGAAACGGGGTGCCCAGTCGAGTGCACCACGCTGAGCGGTGGTCGAGCAGTTGGCATACATCCAATCCATACCCTTTGCACCGAAAAGCGGACCAAGGCTCTGGGTCAGCTCCTCAACGGTCTCGTTGAAAGCCTCTGAGGGAGAGTGACCGTGCTCGCGGAGCACCTCATACTGTGCCAGCAGCAAGCCCTGAATAGCACCCATCAGCGAACCACGCTCACCAGTCAGGTCACTGGTAGCCTCGCGCTGGAAGGTTGTCTCAAACATATAACCGGCACCGATACCGATACCGAAGGCCAGTGTCTTGTCCTTAGCCTTACCAGTTGCATCCTGATAAATGGCGTATGAGCAGTTCAGACCGCGACCCTCGCAGAACATCGTGCGGAGACTGGTACCCGAACCCTTTGGAGCCACCATGATCACATCGACATCCTTCGGGGGAATCACACCCGTGCGGTCGCTCCAGTTAATGGCGAAACCGTGGCTGTAGTACAGTGTCTTACCCGGCTTCAGATATTTCTTAATGGTGGGCCACTGCTGAATCTGACCAGCGTCACTCAGAAGCATGCAGAGGATGGTACCCTTCTCGGCAGCCTCCTCAATAGAGAACAGTGTCTCACCGGGCACCCAACCGTCGGCCACAGCCTTGTCATAGGTCTTACCCTGACGCTGACCTACGATCACGTTAAAACCGTTATCGCGCAGGTTGCAGGCCTGTCCAGGACCCTGTACACCATAACCGATCACGGCGATGGTCTCATTCTTCAATACTTCACGTGCTTTCTCCAAAGAGAACTCTTTGCTGGTGACTACAGTTTCCATCACGCCACCAAAATTCATTTCAGCCATTTTAATTTAATTTTAAATGTTAATTTAGAAATCGGCGACAAAGATACTCAAAAATAAGTAAAATACCAAAGAAAAACAAACTTTCTTTGGCATTATTACTTTATTTTTTATCTAAAAACAATTTTGCTGCGGCAGGTCTCGATTTCCTCGCCTGAGGCAGAATCGGTCTTC
Source organism: uncultured Prevotellaceae bacterium (assembly GCA_902771155.1). The sequence continues at coordinate 67,347 of CACXVS010000001.1, read as the reverse complement.
ACGATGCGCACACAATATTCCAGATCGCCCATCTCTTCCATATAGAAACTCAGTCTGTCGCCCCCATGCGCCTCGGCCACGTAGGCTATCTCGAAACGCTTAATCTGATGATCCCGATACCAGTCGATATCCCAAAGGTCAAGCACATGCTCTATATATTTAACAGAATTGATGTGCCCGTTGATATCCACGTCGTTATAACAAGTATCGATGGTACGCATCAGTACGGCTCCGTCGTCCATTTTCACCCGTCCGCCCTTGTCAATCGGACACTCCTTTTCCTTCACAATCCAGTTGTTGATGGCCCCGTTGTCTATCGAGTAGATGTCCGTGGGCTGACGGTTCTCGGTATCGATCATCGCCCAGATGGAACGCCCATACCCATACACCTTACCGTCGTTATCCACCACCCGGAAGTTACGACTCGTGAAGTAGCGCATGGCACTCTCCACCCAGGTCTCCACATTAAACTTGGTGTACATTTTCGGCATCTCCTCCATCTCAATGGCCAGGCGCGACAGCACCCACGACCGCTGGATGGTCATCAGATACTGCATTCCAAAGCCGCGCGCTGTCGAGTGGAAATCAGCCGCATTCAGCATATGGTTGCCCAGATGCCCCATAAAGAGCCGTCCCTGAAAGTCGCAGTGAAACGGCTCAGCCATAAACTCATATATACCTACTTTATCCATACTTTCTTCCTAAAAATCCTAAAACTGGGTGCAAAATTACTGATTTTTCTTCGATTATTCGTATTTTTGCAGTCAGAATATTCAGCATAGAAACGAAATCAGTATGAGAAGATCAATAATCATAGGCTTTTTGGCTGCATGTATGGGCCTTGGTGTCACATCGTGCAGTGAGAAAAAAGGTAAAAGCCACGACGCAGCCAAGTACGAGACGATGGTGGTGGGACGGAAAGATATGACACTTGAGCGACAGTACAGTGCGCGGATGACAGGTCGTCAGATTGTGGAGGTGCGCCCGCAGGTATCTGGCTGCATCACAAGGATCCTGACAGGTGAAGGTGAGGCTGTCCGTAAGGGACAGACACTGTTTATCATCGACCAGGTGCCTTACCGTGCTGCATTAGAGGTGGCAGTGGCTGCCCGCCAGAGTGCGGAAGCCCGACTCGCCACGGCTAAGATGAACTATGAGAACGAGCAGACACTGGAGCAAGGTCATGTGGTAGGCGACGTATCGGTACAGACGATGCGCAATGCCCTGTTAGAGGCAGAAGCAGCCTTGGCACAGGCCAAGGCACAGGAGGTGAATGCCCGCAACAACCTGAGTTATACGGAGGTCAAGAGTCCTGTCAGTGGTGTGGCCTCGATGATTCCCTGGCATGTCGGTTCACTCGTCAGCAGCAATATCAGCGAACCCTTAGTGACCGTCGCCGATGACTCGGAGATGTATGTCTATTTCAGCATCAGCGAGAATCAGGCCCTCGACCTGATCAGTCAGTATGGTTCCATCGAAGCTTTCATCAGCAAAGCACCATCGGTGAAACTCCGTCTGAACAACGGACAGTTGTACGACCAACAAGGGCGCATCAGTGCCGTCAGTGGTACAGTCGATACCCAGACGGGTGCCGTATCCTTGCGCGCCACCTTCCCCAACAGCGGTCATCTGTTGCATAACGGTGGCAGTGGTACGGTGGTGGTACCTACACAACGCCAACAGTGTATCGTCATTCCACAGGAAGCCACCTACGAGCTGCAGAATCGCATGTTCGTATATCGCATCGTAGACGGTAAGACCAAGGCCACTGCCGTGGAACTGTTCCCGCAGAACAATGGTAAAGAGTATATCGTAGAAAACGGACTCAGTGAGGGCGACACCATCATTGCCGAGGGTGCCGGTCTGCTGAAAGAAGGAATCCAAATCACAAGATGAAGGTTAGGACTTTTATTGATAGGCCGATATTAGCGGGAGTGATCTCGGTGTTGATGGTGCTGGTGGGCATCATCGGACTGAGCAAGCTCGCACTGGAGCAGTTCCCTGAGATTGCGCCCCCCACCGTCCGTATCATGGCCAGCTATACCGGTGCCAATGCCGAGACGGTACAGAAGAGTGTCATCGTCCCCTTGGAAGAGGCCATCAACGGTGTCGAGGGTATGATGTACATGACCTCGTCGGCCTCGAATAATGGTACCGCCTCCATCGGAATTTTCTTCCGTCAGGGCACTGATCCCAATATGGCCATGGTGAACGTACAGAACCGTGCTGCCACCGTACAAGGCCGACTGCCGAGTGATGTGGTGAAAAGCGGACTCACCGTCCGTAAGCGTCAGACTTCGAACATCAAACAGATTGCCGTCTATAGTCCTGACTCTACCTTCGACCGCTCGTTCTTAGCCAATTATACGAAGATCAATATCGAACCACGCCTGAGTCGCATCCCCGGTGTGGGTGAGGTCAACGTGATGGGTGCCGACTATTCCATGCGCATCTGGCTCGACCCGTTGAAGATGGCCAGATACAACCTGACACCTGCCGACGTAACACAGGTGCTCAACGAGCAGAACATCGAGGTGGCCACAGGTACACTGGGTGCTGAGAGTCAGAATACCTTCCAGTATGTGTTGAAATACCGAGGCCGCTACGAGGAAGAAAAAGAATACGAACAGATGGTTGTCCGTTCACTGCCCGACGGGAATGTGCTCCGCATCAGTGACATCGCCCGTGTAGAACTCGGTTCACAGAACTATAACATCATTGGTGAGACCAATGGTCGTCCGGGTGTGAATATCTCTATCAATCAGGTGGCCGGCTCTAACGCCAATGAGATTATCAAGCAGATTGACGCCGAGGTAGAAGATATACGCCACTCATTGCCGCCTGGTATTGTCATCGAGGACCTCGAGAGTAAAAAAGACTATCTCGACGCCTCCATAGCCAACGTGGTAGAGACGTTGCTTGAAGCCCTCGTTCTGGTGATTCTTGTCGTGTGGTTGTTCCTTGGCAGTTGGCGCGCCACGATCATCCCCGCCATCGCCATCGTCGTGTCACTCATCGCGACATTAGCCGTCATTTACGCCATCGGCTTCTCACTCAACATGCTCACGCTGTTCGCCCTCGTACTGGTGATCGGTACGGTGGTCGATGATGCCATCGTGGTAGTCGAAGCGGTACAGGCGAGACTGGAGGCGAAGGACGGCACCGACGACGCAAAACTGATGACCGAGCAAGCCATGCACAGCATCACTTCAGCCCTGATTACCACCACATTGGTATTTATGGCCGTCTTCGTGCCTGTCTGTTTCATCGGGGGTGTCACCGGTACGTTCTACACCCAGTTCGGTCTCACCATGGCCATCGCTGTGGCCATCTCATTGTTCAACGCACTGACGCTCTCCCCTGCCCTCAGTGCCATCATCATGCATGACCAGCCGCCGACACGCTTCCATGCCAAGTTCAATACCATCTTCATGTCACTATCCGACCGATACAAACACGCTGTCACAGGCATTATCGGACGTAAACGCTTAGCTGCACTGCTCGTCGTACTGGCCATTTTCGTTCTCGGCTGGATGATGCGCACCACCCGCACCGGTCTCGTACCCAACGAAGACATGGGTACCGTGTTCATCAACGTACAAGCCTCACCCGGTAGCAGTCTCCAGCAGACCTACCATATATTAAAAGAGGTGGAAGCGCGTATCAAGGACCTTCCCCAGCTGCGTATCTACTCACTCATCGCCGGCAACAGCAACAGCTTCGAACAGTCATCGTCGAATGGTAACTTCACGTTGAAACTCAAGAAATGGGACGAGCGCAAGGGCAAGGGCGACGACGTGCAGAGCATCGTCGATGAGATCTACCGTCGCACGGCCGATATCGCCAATGCGAAGATCCAGGTGAACACCCAGAACATGCTCCCGGGCTTCGGACGCATCAATGGTTTCGAACTCCACATCCAGGACAAACACGGTGGTACCATCAATGAGTTGTTCGACTACACCAACCGGATGATCGCAGCGCTTAACGAACGCCCGGAGATCAGTCGCGCCTTCACCAACTTCTCACTGAAGTACCCGCAATACCGTGTGGAGGTTGATGCAGCCCTATGCAAGCGTCGCGGTGTATCCCCTAATGAGGTACTCTCAGCCCTCGGTGGTTATGTCGGTGGCACCTATGCCTCCAATTTCGTGCGTTTCACCAAACTCTACCGCGTGATGGTACAGGCCTCACCCGAATACCGTCTCGACACCGAGTCGCTCAATAATATCTTCGTACGCACCAACACTGGTGAGATGTCACCCATCGGCCAGTATCTGACGTTGACGCGCGTCTATGGTTCCGAGACCCTTTCGCGCTTTAACCTCTTCCCCTCGATACAAGTCGGAGGAACGGCCGCAGAAGGCTATAGCAGTGGTCAGGCCATCGATGCCATCCGCGAAGTGGCCGCCGAGGTACTGCCAGAAGGCTATGGCTACGAGTTTGGTGGTATGACGCGTGAGGAAGCCTCGGCACAGAACACCACCGCTTTGGTCTTCATACTTTGCATCGTGTTCATCTATCTGATTCTCTGCGCCCTTTACGAGAGCCTCTTCATTCCGTTGGCCGTCATCCTGAGTGTACCCTTCGGACTGGCAGGTTCGTTTATCTTCGCTCAACTCTGGGGCCTTGAGAATAACATCTATATGCAGACGGGACTCATCATGCTGATCGGTCTGTTGTCGAAGACCGCCATCTTGCTTACCGAGTACGCTTCTACGCGTCGCCGTCAGGGTATGGGTATTATCGAGGCTGCCCTCGATGCTGCAGCCGTCCGCCTGCGTCCCATCCTCATGACCTCTCTCACGATGGTCTTCGGCCTCCTGCCCCTGGCTCTCGCCACTGGTGTCGGAGCCAACGGCAACCACTCCCTCGGTGTCGGCACCATCGGTGGCATGGTCATCGGCACCATCGCCCTCCTCTTCATCGTCCCCGTCCTCTTCGTCATCTTCCAAACCCTCGAAGAACGCCTAAAACGATAGCATAGGGTTTCATTGACGATGCAAAGGTACGTCCTTCTGAATTGTGAGCTACGACCTTTTAAGATCTTCTAAGACCTTCTATGCTTTTCCATGCTTTTTTAAGGCTCACCAAGATAGTCAACAAGGTTTTGGCTTGTCATTAAGTTAATTCTGAGGAAAAATCAAGTTAGTTTTTTCTTGGTTTCAAGTTGGAAATTTAAATGTCAACATCTTGTTTTTGTTGGGGGCCTCAGTGAAGGCTCTGGGGGCCCCACATACTACATTCTCTCTCGTAGAGAGAATTACGTATGGGGTCAGACGCTTCACTTCGGCAGCAAGGGCGTAGCAAGGGATAGCCACCTATACTAACAGCAGCTATATATCGGGTGTGATATATAGCTGCTGTTAGTATGGTAGGTAGTGTATTGGTATCAGTTGGTGACTTCACCACCTGTAGTTTCACGGGCTGGGGATGGTGTAGAATTTTACTTGCCGATACGGACATTGGTGTCGCCGGTGACCACTGCCTTATTACCGCCACCATAAACGTTGCCGCGGATATCGACGCCCTTGACCTCTTTCTGCAGATCGTTCAGCGTCACGATGGTTTCCGTAGCCTTGTTACCAATGCTCACATGGGTGCTGCCCTCCACTGGTGCTGCATTACCACCGCCAAAGACGTTGCCAATCACACCCATGGTAGGTATTGGAACATTATTACTATCCTTCTTCACGGGACGATACCAGACTTTGAACTTGTTGTCATTACCCAAATCCATCGTCTTATATTCTTGTTCCGGATGATCTTCGTCTATCACTTCTTGTATAAAGTCCTTGATAGAGTAGTCTTGAGCCTGACCAGTTTCTTCCTTCGACAAGATCACCTCATTGACATTGACGTAGGTGTCGCCCGTCACCGTAGCCGAAGCACCATAGCCACCGCCATAGATCTCACCGATGCTGGTAAACGCCTTCACATTGACCGTGGGACCTTGTCTGCCTTTAGAATGATCGTTATCATCCACCCATGGACCAGTATAGGCGGCCAAGTTACCACCACCATACACCTGTCCGATGATCACCGGCTTACAGCCCGTTTCCTCGATGTTCACCGTGATGGCACCCGTAATCGTTCCACTGATATTATTGCCACCGAACACGCGGTCGTACTCACCATTCGTAATGTTGAGCACCACATTGTTGTTGATGTCCGCATTCTGTGCACCACCATATACCTCCTTCAGACCTGGGATACACGACATCAGCAGCTTGGCCTCGGCGTCCATCGGTGCAGACTTACCACCACCATAGACCTCATCAATGACAAAGGCGCAGTCTTCTGACATTTTCTCGAGGATAGTCACTGCACTCTTTCTCACATTACCCTTTGTGTTAGAACCACCGAAGACACGATGAATACGTCCGTTGAAGATATTCACCGAAGCTTCGCCAGAGCCATAGCCATAATTATTTGTACGATATTCTACAGTAGATGCAGGTGGGTCAAATTCCACAGGATAATGTGTGTAGCCGACGTTAGCACCCGGGTTCACCGAACCATCCGGCATCGTGCCATAGCCATTACCTCCGCCGAACACCTCCTCGATCTCATAGGCACTATTGATCGTCACACTCGTGGCCGGCGACGAGGCTGCATTACCACCGCCATACACCTGCTGGATACTTGTCAAGTCACAGCCATCGATAATAACACGAGTCTGAACAGAGTCTCTCGTATCCTTAAATTGAGGATAGAATGCCGACTGGTTTCCACCGCCATAAACGGCCGCCAAGTGATAATGATGCTTAGAGTCATCCGGGTCATCCAGATCTGCTTGAGCAGTCATTGCATCACCCCACGTCTTATAGACATGTACAGTGACAGCACTCTGGGGACTACCATTGAGGTTGTTACAGCCAAATACACTACCTTTCACCACACATTTGTCTATTTCAGTATTCTCGTTCAGCTTCACCAGCACGTCACCATAGACCAAAGCCTTAATGGGCGATACTGCCGGTTGGTACGGAACAGGTTCCACATAGTCAGGCTGACCATACGTGCCAGAGCCTTCTACGGCTGGTACTTCAGCTTTTTCCTGCCTGCCCAGGCCACCACCATACACATTACCATCGATAGTGCCGCCCTTTAGGATGACATTGGTCTTGTAGAATGTAGCCAGATTCGAATATTTTCCTTCAGCCCAGGTATTATTGGAACCCCAGTTGCCCGTGTTCGTATTGGCCAGAGCTCCACCGCCATACACATCCTGCATGACGTGTCCGCCCATTATATCGACAGCGACGTTGCCATTCACGACACCAGCCTCACCACCGCCATAGACATTATGGCTGATTGTGGTCGTCTTGCCTTGAGCCTCACTGATAGTGACATGGGTGTCACCCTGAATCATTCCTGCCTTAGCATGATCGATGATACCCTTACCGCCGCCATAGACGTTATCGACCTTTTCTGCACCGCTAATCAGAATCGTGGTACTATCCTCCACCATAGCCACCTCACCGCCGCCATAGACAGAGCCGTTCACCTTTCCGCCAGTCATGTTGATTTTAGTAATCTTTGACAAGCCGTAGTCCATTTTAGGAATTTCTGATGAGCTACCCTTGCAGCCGCCAAAGACGTCGCCGATGGAGGAATCTGATGCCATCAGGTTACCAGCGTCATCGGTTGCACCGATGGTTCCGCCTTCAATGTTAACCGTGATATGGCCATGGGTCTGGGTTTCTGTATCGGCCTGCATCTTGCCGTAGTGTTGGGTATCCTCTACATTCGCAAAGTTAGTACCAACCGATGCCAAACGACCGCCTCCATAGAGCGTTCCGAGTATCTTTCCGTTTTTGAAGTTGACCGTCACGTTGCCTCCCACGACACCGGCTGTCAGTGCGTCTTCGCTGAAGCCACGGCCACCACCGAAGATATTACCATCGACACCCGACGTACCCGTTGAGCCAATCTTGACGCCATCGCCATTGACAGTGGTTACGGCATCGCCTATCACGTGACCATCCTCACCTCCACCGAAGGTCGAACCGAAGATACGGGCATTGCCCGTGATATTCACCTCTGTGCTTGCCACATTAGTCCATCTGTTGAAGTTGATACGCGGATCACCCTTACCTGCTCCGAAAACGTAACAGGTGACAGGATGATGCTTGGCATCGTCTGATGAGCGCGGCACACCGACCGTACCACCCGATATGTTGATGACGCAATGACCTTTCTCAACATAATCCCTATCATCTTTATAGGTACCTACATTGGTCATCTCATTGCCACCATAGACACTCGTCAGGATATGTCCGCCTGTGATATCCACCTGGGTATTGCCATACACGGCACCGGCATTCTCAAACCACAAGCCATCTGCATAGCCCAATTCCTTCTTCGATTTACCGCCGAGTTCCGACTTCCGGACCTCATAGTCAGGATCCTGTTTGTACGGGTAATATCCGCTTCCGCCGCCGAACACGTTGCCAAAGAACGTATGACCGTCGGTAGCCGGAATCGGTTTGCCATTAGCATCAAGCTTATACATGTCGTAAGGCGCATAAGGAGGTTCGAACGTCCAGCTGGCACACTCTTTAAAATCCGCAGGATTTTCACTTTCCCACTGTGCAGCGGTATATGGTGCCGGTTTACCATCTGGTGTCGTGATACCGTCACCACAACCAATCTGACAATTGTCCTGAATCGTCACATGGGTATCTTCCTGTACTCGGCCATTCTCACTGCCGCCATAGACGGAGCCCATTACAAAGGCGTTACCGCCGATGGTCACCTCGGTCTTGGTGGCTAATGCCAAGGTCTCGATAAACCTGAAGTATTCGTCTTCACTGAATTTGTTATTAATATAAAAATAATCCTTAGTATCACCTTGCTGCATACGCCATGGTCTATCCGTATCAGTAAAGCCCTGATAAGGCAACACGCCCTGACAGGCACCAAACACATGACCAGCGTCATCAGGGCCATTGTCTGTTTTCATCTTCATATTATTGTCGGGGCCAATGACGGCATGATCCAGAATACTGACAGTACAAGTACCACCGCTACGCCATTGATATGGCATCCAATCATACACCCAGTCAGGTGCTGGAGGGGGATTTAGTGATGCAGGATACTGAACGCCCTTCACCCAATATTTACCCACTGTTGACATTTCGCCACCGCCATATACGTTACCTTTAACCTGGGCATTGGCACGAATGGTAACTGTCGCGTCGCCACGCACCAGAGCCGAATAACCATGCGTACGGAGACCACAGCCGGCACCAAACACCTTACCCTCGATAACGGGGGCACTCGTCCAGTCGATTGTTGTGGGATCAAGACCGATTGTAACCGACGTATTCTTTTCCACTCGACCTATCTCGCCGCCACCATACACATTACCAGTTCCCTCTTTAAGTTTTCCGTTCTCGACTGTTCCCACTGTGCCGTTACCGATAATGACATGCGTTGAGCCGTAGTCCTTGTCAACTTCTCCCACCATGGCAGCCTCACACTCATAGGTATCAGCAGAACCCTTGCCGCCACCATATACATTACCTGTGATGGTGGCTGCACGACGCGAAATAGTTTCCTCCTCACCATCATCGTTATAACATTTGCCCGTACCGATTTCCACATAAGTGTCGCCATAGATGTCGGCCATGTTACCACCGCCATAGATATTTCCGACAGTGCCGATGGGCAGGATCATATTGCCTTCCGCATCCTTCTCTGCTTCCTCATATTCTGGAAGAGTCTCTGCATCAGTCTTAGGTATCAATCCCTTTTCCATATTGACATTCACATGCGGATTGCCTACGACGAGAGCCTTATAGCCACCACCAAAAATAGAGTCGATGCGAGTCGCAGAGACAACCATAATACGCGGGTCATGGCGGGGTACGCATTTGCCCTGAGCGTTTGTCGGGAAACCTTCAGCCACCCTCTGTGCTTCAGTCATCGCATTCCATTGGGCTTCTGTTCTTGGCGACTTGTCGGCATTATAGCCATAGACAGAATAACCAGCCAAGAAACCGCCTGCATAGAGTTGGTTAATTGTGATTGGCGAACAACCCTCTTCCTTAATAATGACAGTGATGGAGCCATTGACATTTCCACTGGTGTTATTACCGCCAAACACTCTCTTGTAGTTACCGTTACTGATGGTGAGCACAATGTCACTGTTTACATCAGCATCCTTGGAACCACCGAAAGTATCTTCCATGTCCTTGACACAGCCTAACTCCATATCAATCTTACCATCCATGTTCGATTTCTTACCACCACCGTATGTCTCGTCCGTCTTTACAGGACAGTCTTCCGGGTACAACTCCTCATACGATGATTTGCACAAGGTTCTGATGTTACCTTTCATATTACTGCCGCCATAGACGTAATGCACCTTACCGCCATGAACTTCAGTGGTGGTAATACCCGAGCCATATTTATATTTAAGACGTTCTTCCAATGATCCAGTTTCAAATGAAGCTTCAGGCTTGTCTTGACATTTGTATGGATCAGCCAGTGATCCATCACCTCCATCGATGCGCTCCGTATAGTCATAATAGCCTACATTTGCACCAGGATTCTGATACCAGGCATTGTACAACTCATACGGATCATTACCGTTACCACCACCAAACAACTCCTCTATCTCGTAGGAGCCATCCACCCAAACGTATGTGGCTGGGGCTGAAGCCGCATTACCACCGGCATACACCTGTTTGATGCTCGTCAGTTGGCAACCGTAAATATAGACCTCGGAACGAGCTGCGGCAACTGCTTCGGGCGGGTTTTCTTCATCGTCATAAGCCAACAAAGCATTTACCGGCACGTATGCCGACAAGTTACCTCCGCCGTACACGGCTTTCACGTCGTATGTCGTTGTAGAGCCTGTCTCTGGCAGATTACCAGCCTCCTTAGTATGTAATGGATACTTAGACCCGATGTTTTCCTTATCTTTGTTCTGAGTGGCATACACATACACCTGAACTTTTCCCTTCGGTGTACCGTTCTGGTTGTTACAGCCGAAGATGCGGCTCACTTTACATCCAGTGTCGTTGGCTGTCTTCCCTTCATTCAGCTTCACCGTTACGTCGCCCCAAACGTATGCAGGAATGGCGGCAAGAGGGTTAGCACCTGTTCTTGCTATCTGACCCAGGCCGCCACCGTAGGCATCGCCTTTGATGAGACCACCTGTCAAACTAACAGTAGTAGTGCTCGATGCGGAAGTCTTGCCTGTAGCCCAGTTACCCGCATTGTTATCCCAGTTACTGGTCTGGGTATTTGCCAAAGCGCCACCACCATAGACATCATTAAGGATCAGGCCACCTGTCATGCTAACAGCGACACTCTCCTTCACAGTACCAGCCTCACCGCCACCAAACACAGAACCGGCTATGAGCTGAGCCGTCTTTCCTTCATTGTCGGCAGTAGGTGTTGTTGAGTAGCTGATGTTCACCGCTGTCTCACGCACCTGTGCGAGGTTACCTGTCGCTGTAAGGTCACCACGGGCTGCACCATACACATTACCATTACTGTTGCCATCATAACCGATACGACCTCCGCTGACAGAGACCGTAGTCTTACCACCACTTGTATCAGTGCCCACTGAACCCATGGCACCAGCGCCATAGACATTATGAACCACGAAACCACCAGTTATATTGACAAAGGCATTGCCTTGCACAATACCTGCTTTGGGATTGTATTTTGTATTATTGTCATACTTATCCGTACCACATCCACCGCCATACACATTACCACGATAGGCATAGGTCGCTTCGGATGGGATACCAATTGTTCCGCCATTGATACGAACATAGCTATTGCGGAAGTTATGACCATTCTCACCACCACCATAGATGGAACCTCGAATAAGGGGAGCAGCAGTTGTGATAGTTGCATTCTCTGTAGTATCGCCAATAGCCACATGCGTATCATATACCCAAGCCAACTTATCATGAATAGCATCTGGAGCCCCCACATCACCACGTGACGAGCCAAAGATCATACCATTCTCCTCTCCTGTTGTGCCGATGGTACCACCAGTAATAATAACTTCAGCCTTACCACCAGTAGTATTCTCCAGACGTCCTGTCGGCATTCCTGTGTTCACGTCGTAAGTAAACTCACCCACAGAACCGTATGCGCCACCACCATAGATATTGTGCAGAATGGTTCCGTTGGATATCGTCACCTTGGTATTACCCTTCACCAGACCTGCGGCAACATAATTATGATTGGTGCCCGTATGTTCTGCGTCACCTTTACCGCCTCCATAGACGTTACCATAGTATGCGCCACCATTGCCTGTAGTTCCGATAGTACCACCATTAACCTTCACATCAGTATCATCCTGTACATAACCACTCTCACTACCGCCAAAGACGGAACCCTTGACAGTACCTCCGCCGATGGTTACATCTGTTCCTGTAACCAAGGCCAAGGTTTGCAGGAACTCTAAATACTTGTCCTCGCCAGACTTATAGTTTGCAGCACTCTGATCAGCATCATCAACAAAATATTCCCAGACATATTTCGGGAAATACGTATCTGCTATTTGGGCTTCGGTATATTCCTCGTAATAATCCCAAGTTGTTCCTTTTCCTTCTGATGTATGTTTCGTCGAATTATAGTCCACCATACGTTTGGACCAGTTAGCTTTATCGCCCGTGTGAACATAGTTAGGTGTTACACCCTTACCGGCACCAAACACGTGTCCTGCCGTTATTGGTACATTACTATCGGGGCCCACCTGTGCACTGCCTTGTACGACAACAGTACATTTTCCGCCACTCATCGTTTGGTACGGCATCTCATCAGGTGTATCTGTAGGTGCTGTAGGTGCCCCAGTAACATTATCATTAACACCCTTCACCCAATATCTGCCCACCGTTGCTTGTTCTCCGCCACCATAGACGTTTTGCAACACCTTGGCATTGCCCTGAATAGTGACAGTACTGTTACCACGTACCAAAGCAGCATAGCCATGTGTTGCTACGCCTGCACCAGCACCAAATACGCTACCATTAATAATAGGTGTACCTTCTCCAGCTCCTATCGTCACTTGCGTATTCCATTCTACTCGGCCCACTTCACCACCACCATATACGTTACCATTTACTGTACCGTTACTAATGGTAACTTTCGTTCCTTTATTTTTATTTTCTTCTGTTGTGAGATCTGCGCCTGCGCCAGCATTATTAACACCCACCATGGCCTTCGAACACGAGAATTCGTCAGCCTCACCCTTACCGCCTCCAAAGACGTTCTTTTCTATCGTTCCACCTTGAATAGTCACCTTGGTATTACCACCTACGGAGGCCACGTTACCACCACCAAAGACATTACAAATCGTCTTTGATGCTTCTGATTCAGAAGAAGGAGAATTATCAATAAGAACCTCGGTATCCTCATTGACTGCAGATGCATCACCTCCTCCAAAAACACCACCATACAAAGTTCCACCAGTACTGACACCATACAACAAAACACTGGCATCATCAATATCAGCATATCCGGCATCTGGTTCAGGAATATTTCCATCAACCATTCCGCGTACATAAGTATTACCCTTTATGGTCAATTTAGTTTCTTTCACCTGGCCTAGAGTGTTCAATCCATCTGTAGTCCATATTTCTTTCGCACTATCAGACGTGGTGATTGCATCATTTCCATTATTTGGTAAAGCATGGGTCGACCATTGATACTCAGTTGTACTGGAAAATGTAGCCGTTGTCAAGATACCTGCTTCTTTTTTATATTCTGGTTTTACTGAAAAGCCTGCATCCCTAACAGGAACTTTTGGAACAGAAGCAGAATAACCACCACCAAATACATTGCCGTAAACCTTACATCCATCAAGTTCTGAGGTAGCCGTACCAAGCACCTGTCCCAAATGGCCTCCACCATAAAAACTACCAGTTATTGTGCAATTTTTAAGTTTAGACACTACATTATTAGTTTTAGCTAACGAGAAAGATGCAAATTTAACATAGAATCGTGATCCAATTCTTCCATCTGACCAAGGGAAAAGTTCATAATCGAAATCCGCCGCTATACCAGGGCCTGCCTTACCATCTTTAATATTAGTAGTAAGTCCATCGAAATACTTACCACGATTATTGGTATAATTAGTTTCCTGCGCTCCAATATCGGAATTAGCGTCATCGTAATATCGTTTTCTGAGGAAGGATGTTCCTCCATAGCCTGCCCCAAAATAGCGTCCAAATGTGCAACCTTTTGCATTTGTTGTAACTTTCCTGTCTTCACTAATAGTAATTGTCTTGGTTTCAGTTGATGTACCTGCTTGATTAGTACTGTATTTGATTTGAAATTGGCCTTGTTTTGGCATATCACCAAACTTAGGACCACCGCAATAAGTGGTCACATGACTATTATAGATGTTGACAGTAATATCACCAGTAATAGGTTTGTCTGCATTGACACCGCCACCAAAAAAGTCTCTAATATCAGCATCATAAATTTGCCACTGGACAGAACCATTTATTTGTTGCTGAGCGGCACCCGCCAGTTCACCAAAACGCCCTCCACTAATGTAACACTCTGCATCATCTGTTGCCTCTTTTACCATAGCATCAGGTCTGTAAGTACCCGACAAATAGAAATTTACATAATCACCGCCTGTCACAGAGATAGGAATGTGGGGTGTAAATTTGAATCCGTCACTATGAGTGCCATTACCAAAATTCAAAAACCAGGCATTACCACCTACATGGATGTAACTAGTTTGATTAGTGGGAGATTCTATCTTAGTTGAAACGAACTGATCAACCATACCCCCTTGGAAAATAACAGGGGCTTTGACTTTACCTTGACCATTGAAATATTCAAACTGTACAAAATAAATATTACATGTGTTAGTAACCTCAAACCAGCCTTTAGGATTATATATACTCATATTGAGCATACGACTAGCATTCTTAGGCTTCTGAGCCATTGCTGTGCCTGGAATGTTCAAAAAATCATAACGGATAGGTGAAACATTTACACGCGAGCTATGATGGTATATCAGGCTATTATCTGGTTCATTATCAAAATCCAAGTCTGCTGACATCATGGAAAAAGCTTTATCGCCATTTGACGGAGTTCCATTTAAATGGAAGTTCCCCACTAATACCACAGCATTGTCATACACTGTAGAACCACTGAGTTGATTAAGTGCATTACTTATCGAAGTGTAAACCTTTTGTTTTACACCATTAATCATACAATCAACACCATTACTTGTATATTGTTTAAAAACAGCTGTATTATTACCATTATTATTACCGTAAGTATCATTAGCCAAATAAGTTACATCAAGCCATGCATCGGCTACGTATGCAGCATAACCATAATATGGTTCAATAGTTATTGCCGTTACACCATAGGGTACATCAAAATAAGCTCCTTGAGAGAAAACCCTGAGATTATTGGCTGCATAAATATCTTTGGCATAGCTCATGCGATCAGCAAAATTATAACCTCCATATTCATCTGCTGGATTAAATGTTCCTAACGTTGCATCATCAGTCCCACCTCCAGGTGTCATTCCTGTGATTTTCCAACCAGTCACAACACGGCTTTTACCATCACCATCTTTCATGTAATTACCCGTTCCCACTTCATTGAAATAAGGTAACTGTACTTTATCGTAGTTAAAATTATAATTCAGCGTATCTTTATCTATTCGCTTACGGGTAATTTGAGACATACCTGCTTTAAGAGCGAAATTTGAAGGATAATTTTGACCTAAACTGATATTTATTGTCAGTTCCTGAGCCACACCATTCTTTTTGATGAAACCTCCTCTACTCCGTACTGTAATATCATTACGATTCACTTGGTTTCCGTCTTCATCAAAAGTTTTATCTTCATCATAGTTAGCTATCGAAGGGTATTCTCCTTGCTTTTTCAAAATGGGATAAGGAGCAATACTTTTATCAAGCACCCATTTGGCCATTTCGTTATTTTCGTACTTACCTTTTTCGACTTTTTGGGCATCAGTAAGGTTATTATCATTTATTGCATACCAGGCTGCAAGCGGACGGTTACTATTCAATAACTGACGATAGAATTCGAAGCGTACAAGAAATTTATCCTCAATAGCCAAAGCACAATTATACTTGTTTATATTATTCTTATTTGGTTCATAACGATAGTAATTGAAGGTGTTCAATCTACTTTTATCAGCACGATTGTCTATATCATTTCCACCATAGATTGGTGACCTGTTAGTTCCTCCCGTTGCAATATTACCATAAAACATACAGTTCATTATCATGGTTCGAATATCGTCATGTTTTGAGGCATAGCCATTATAACCGACTATACCACCACGATCAGATCCACCTGTAATATTAGCATAACTGAAACAGTTAATAACACGAGAGTAATCCTTCAACCAACCCACCAAACCTCCACAATAACTATTGTTTCCGCTAGTACTTTGAAGATATGAGGTTTCATTCTCTGCATCATACTTTTTATTGCTTGGTAAGATGCCACAATTATAAATGTGTGTTGTATCCTCAGCTGTACCGCAGATAGCACCAATAGGGCCACTTCCAGATATTTTCACCTCTTTAAACATAATATTATTGACTGTGGCTCCTGTTACAGTAGTAAAGAGTGGTACTGACAGATTCGAAATCACAGGGAATGTCCCATCAGACTTAGCTAGAGCAGTGAGTGTACCTGTAAAATTGTCAATAGATTCCGTGAAGCCAGAAGCATCTATATCTGCTGTAATAATGTAGTCTCCAGAAGATGACATATCAGAAAGATCTGTAATCTCTGTAGGATCACCTCTCTGTGGTCCTTTTGAGTCGGAACTGAAGTTTGCCTCTTTTACCCAGGCGCCGAAGTTGGAACCGATGGTGAAGGTATAGTCGCGCTTCTCAGAAGGGTCTTTTACGTCCTCTTTCTCGGAGCCGTTATAGTAAAGCGTCAGATTGTCGGCAATCTCAGGAGTACGAGTGCCAGAAGGTGGATAAGTGGCATAGACTTTGATGTCACCTTTAGTGATAGTGTAGCCCTTGTCGGGGGTTACAGTCAGGGTGACGGTTACCTCATCGCCTTTCGTATCCTGCGAAACGGTAATCGTACCGCCCGTACCTGGGAATTTCTCTTCACCTTTCTCTCCGAATACAACTTTCACCTGTGCTACTGCGCCGATGCTGACCAGCATCAGCATCAGCACAGCCAATGCCATCTTATATACCTTCATTTGTATCTAATTCTTTGCTGCTTTATTCTTACTTAATCACGACTTTGCGACCGTTCTTGATATATATGCCTTTGCGGGTGGGCATGGTCTCGTATTTGCGGCCGTCGAGACCGTACCAGGCAGAGTTACCCGAGAGACCGAGTTGGCCATCGGTGGTAAGGGTGGCGATACTGGTGGTGCCGCCACGGGAACCCAGTGGATAGCTCGAACGGGCCTTTTCGGCTGTGGACGGTTTGGCCAGATAGATGCCTCCCTTGGCGATGGTGCCTGCCTGGGTGTAGTAGAATGTGTCGTTGTACAGCATCCATACATCGCCGAGGTTCACGGTCATGCCTTCGTCCTTGGTCACCACTTTCAAAAGGTTGGTTCCTACCATGTTGTCAGATGTTGTCTTGGCCGTCATGAAGTCATCACCTTTCAACTTGTCACTATACACCAGCACGGGGGTGTTGGCAGGTATGACATCCTTGACTTCGGTGAGTTCCAGTCCCTTCTCAGAGATGCTGCTGATGACATAGGCATAAAGTCTGGAGGGCACCATGAGGACATCACTGGAGACAAAAGTATCGTAGTTGTTGCTATCACCGAAGTCAACATCCATATCCACTCCGTTGGTACTGACAATGGTGAGTTTATCCCAGACTTCAGTGTCCTTATATTCATTATAAAGATTACCCTGTACATCGACTGTCAAGCCCTCATTAGAAGGAATAGCATCTTTACCAAGCGTCAGCAATTTCTCGCCGTTCTGAATGGTGATAGTAGTCAGGTTGGTGCAACCTGCGAAGATGTTGGCACCCAGACCAGTGACCCCCTTGTCAATAACAACGCTGGTGATATCCTCCAAATCTGTAGCCCACGGAAGCGTATCTGCAGTGAAGTCCTTCGTCTCACCAGTGCCATTGATACTCAAGACATTGTCCTTATACTCCCAAGTAACATTATTGGCTCCACCCTTACTTCCGTCATCCTTACCGATTTGGTTGTCAACAACAGTAACTTCATGGAATTCTGCTTTTTTTACCCAAGCTCCGAAACCAGCCTTTACCGTAAAGGTATAGCTACGCTCCAAAGTTAGAGGATCAGGATCTTCACCTATAAGTTCGTAGGGTTCTGCGATGTTGATATTACCATCACGCGTACCAGAAACAGGTATTGTTGGTACCACTTCGATATCGCTCTTGGCGATTTCATAACCATCGGCTGGCTTCACCGTCAGGGTAACGACGATACTGCCGTCGTCAGCCGGCTCACTTTGAGTCGTGGAAACTGTACCACCAGGATAGGAATCATTGACGTCGATAACGACATCAGCTGAAGCCACTGAGCTGACCATAGTCAACAGCACAATTGTCCAAACTTTCATTACTTTTTTCATAAGCATATCTTTTTTATTTTATTCTCTTTATGATTTATCTTACGATGACTTTCTTCACATATTTACCGTTTTCTGCATAGACGATATATACACCGTTGCTCTCTACACGCGTCTCCACAATCTCGCCCGACTGAACGTCGAAGGTGGTGAGGGTAAGACCTGCAGGTGTGACGATGCGCACCTCTGTGGTATAGGGCAGCAGCGACTCGCAGGTAATCTTCTTGCGACCGCCATTTACGAGGAAGGCCTCCCCTGCCCTCATACGGCTATCGATGTCGCCACCCTCCAGACGGGTATCATCATCGTTGAAGATGATGCTCGTCACTTGATTCTCACCACGTGTTCCTGAAGAGCCCTTAGGCTCGAAGTACGGACGGAAGGGCCTAGCCTTCGTCGAAGCAGATGTAGCCACATACTTCTCACCGTTGTCAGCGAGCAGATACTTGTCAGCACCAATGGTGGTATTCAGATAGTTCGGGCAGTAGGTGTATTGCTGCGATGTGCCCGACTTGGTCTGCACCACCTTTCCATTAGCCAACTCCGTATCGCTGACATTGATGGTTATGCCGGTCTTCGAGGCGAAGATGATGGCCTGCTTCGGCAAGCGCTCTATCGGGTTGGTGGTATAGTCCTTCGTGAAGGCAGGCACGAACTGGCCACTGAGGTCGAACTCATAATAGTAACTGCCGGGGAAGCCAATTAAATAAGGTACACCCGCACGTGACCTCGGATAGCCCGGATAAGTACGTTCAGTATTATAGTACTGCTGATACTGATCCAGGTTTGAATCCTGATGATCTCTATTGTTGTAATAGTAGTCCCAGAGGAAGGTGTTCTTATACGTCTTGGTTTCAGCATTTGCATCAGCTGCCGGGTATGTGAATGTAGCAGGCAGTTCACCCTCTGGATTCAGATGATCTATACCCGTAAACTCACGGAGCCAGTACTCATGTCCCGTCTTGCTGTCGCCATAGAAGTGAGTAATCTCACCCTTGTCGGGCGTTGTCACGAGGTCGGCCATGAACGGCAGGCAGACATCCTCCCAGCCGACGGTCTTCTTCTCGGAACCCGACGTCACAATCGAGACATAGTTCTCGGGCATACGCTGGTACCACATGCGATGCGTGTCATCGAAGTTATACTGGATTGGGGCATTGAAGTCGTTATCATCTACGAGCAGATGGTCGCGCACGGCTGTGCCGTCCTGTATCCAGTGACCGTGAATCTCGTCAATATCAGCCTGCTGCACACGATCCACGTTACGATAGTTTTCATCCTTCTCGGCATACGCAGGTTCTAATAGATAGTTGCCAGCCACGGTGTTGGTCTTGATAGCAGCTGGCGTACCAGTACCTGTATAGATGAGCAGGTTCTGCGTCAGACCGGCATTAAGCATACCCGTCAATCCATCATCGTCGAGCAGCGGCGGATAGAAGGTGCCCGCGTTGGCATCCGTACCATCACGATACTGATATGTACCGCTGGTCATCAGGTCGATAGCCGTCATGCCCTCGTGAACCTTTGCATTGGGTTGCCCAGACATGGTCTTGGCAAAGACGGCATAGGGGTTGAAGTGTACAGGGCGCTTGTCGGTGCTGCTCTGGAAATAGCCTGCAGCACGATAGACGCGGTTACCCTCTGAAGTTGTCAACAGTCGGGTATCTTCTCCCTTGTTGATATGCGACGGTTCATCCTGATGGCTGACACCAGACACGTAGCCGTAGTTCAGCGACTGTCCGAAGAAGAGATAGTCGTCGGGCCAGATGGGATAGTATCTGGGTTCGCTGGTCTCGTTATTATGTGCATCCAATACCGTGACCACCCTCATACGTGGATCAGCCTGAGTAGGAATCGTTCCATCCGCATAAACGAAGTCACCATCGGCTAAGCGGCTCTCCACATAGGAGCCTATATAGTTACCATTCTTATCGTTAACCAGGAATGGACCGTCCTTGCTCTCATAATGACCTACAGTGTCTTTCAATACGGTTGCGACATCCACCAGGTAATTGTAAGCATTATCAGTCAGCGATGTATTGCTGTCGCAATAGCGCTTATATAGATAGAAACCGTTGAGGTCGTAGGCCACTTCACCATTCTCGAACGCCTGGAGCGACTTGGCCGTTGCACCAGTTTGAGCGACATAGTTATTCTCTGTCGGATAATAACAGTTTGTTAGCGGGTATTGCTTGACAGTAGGATGACCGAAGAGTGCCTTCGTGTCGGCGGCAACTGTACCGCTGGTCTTCACCCAACAGTTCTCCATATATCCACCAGGAGCCGCATCATTATCTGCGATACCAGCACCTGTAAATGTACCTGTCACACCGAGGTTATAGACCTCACCACAGAGATGTCCGAAGAGCGAATGGTCAAGACCACTGATGGTATAGCCATCACCATGCAGGTCACCCTCGAAACAGTTAGTGGCATCGCCGATAGGCGTCCATCGATCACTGTGGTTGAGGTTGCTACGCAAGATGAACTCCAGGTTCTTACAGTTACCAACTTGTGTGGTGTTTAAGCGTGCATGCTCCCCTACCGTCTTGCCGGCACTGAGGTCATGGAGTCTCTTCAGCAGGTCGAGCTGATTCTCATCGGGATGCAGACGACGGTCGAGATAAATCTTCGGCGCACGATCCACATCCTTATGGTCGATGTAGAGGTGATGCTCCTTATCTGCCATGACCTCAGAGAGGTCGTGGTAGTTGGCTACACTGACAGGCACAGGATCCGAATAGGTCTTACCGAGGTATGTCATCGAGTAGAAGGCAATCTGGTAATCCTGATTCTGATACCAATAGAGTTGCGTCTCGTTGTTGATAAACGGCACGCCATTGCGACGGGCCTCATAATCGTCCTCACTTGGGAACAGTTCCCAACCGTTTGTGATAACCTCGTAAAGTCCCGGGTTCACCGTAGGCGCCTTCATGCCGAGGGTGTTACCAGGCAGGATGGTAGGCGGTGCGCTCAGCTTACCGATTTGCGGTGCACCACTCTCCAGCTGCAGGTGAATGTTCACCACATGGAGCTCGTTGGTCAACGTTACACCGTCACCCTCATCGTCATCCTCATAATAAGTATATTGATAGACCACGCTGATGACCTTCTCCTTAGTCACATCCTTGAAGACTGACTCACGGCTGACATAGAGCGTCGTGGTCTCCGTAGGCTCCACACCCTGGATGGTGAACTTACTCTGGTCGTTCGGGAGGCCATTATACGTCGCATGTTCAATGACTGTACCCACGGTAACATTGTCATAGGCTTCATAACAATAATACTTGTTAACCGGAGAAGAAGTCTTATTAGTCAAAGTTACCTTAGGTGACATATATTGCGTATTACTCAACTTCGCATATTCCTCTTCAGTGAGCACCTGTCCCTTGGCTATCGGTGTACCATGGTCATAGAAGTTATCCGATGCAACATAAACATTTACACTGTCATTAGCAGGAACACTAATTCTCGTATAATAGCGCTGTTCATTGATGACATTCTCAAACTCTTCTCTCGTGATGGTAGCACCACTTGCCAGTTGGCGATCGGAAGTATCACCATTTAATCGATAGGTAATCGGCCCATTGGTCGTATTAGCCGCATTATACTCTACCGGCTTCTCATCGCTATAGGGACTATGATAATAGGTCTGAGTATAACCCTCTCCATGATAGGCAGGATCAGCCAGCACGTCGAAGGCATCGTAGTTGAATTCGAACTTGTCGCGGTCGTAGGTCAATGAGCACCACGACTTGAGGGCACTGTAGTTCTCACCTTCCTTAAAGTACTGACCACCATAGGATCCCGCCACTGTACAGATATAAGCAGAAGACAAACAGCTCTCCACATAAGCACGAGCTTGGGATTCGTTAATCTCAGCCATATTCTCTCTGCTGTTGTTATATTTCATGTACTTGGTAGCCAATGTTGTCAAATCGTTCTGGCCTACGAGTTCACCATTGAACAAGAAGTCATCTTCACCAAACTGGATGGTGTTGATGCAGACATAGGCCTGGTCGAAGTTCGACTGTATGGAAGTATTGCCGTCATAGACAGTCTTTGATATCGCATTTCCTGCCAGTATCGTCTGGGAGCCTATAGTCACATTATTCTTCGCCACATAGGCTGGCTCTACTGAGGCTTGACCAGTTGGTTGCGGACTCATCTGGCTGACGGTAGAAGTATAGTCGTCAACAATCTCCTTCTGGATAATCTGATCAACCGTATATTGCTTCTGTCCATACAAACCGGATCCGGAACCTTCACCACCTTTCAGCCTGAACGTCGGACCTACTCTATAAGCCGACTCAGGATGTTCCTCGTCGAATCTCCTCCTGTTGGTTGTCACCGTACCATTCGAATTGACGGTATATGTGCTAGAACCTGAAATCGGACTATACCAGTCGTTCCAGTCCTTTGGCGTATCCATGTCGAAGGTCAGCACATAGCCCGTATCATGACTGATGTTGTTCGATGAACGGAATACGTCTTCCTTCTTTTCAAAGGATTCACCTTGTGAGTTCTTGACTGTAGTCATGTCGAAATTAGTGTATTCCGACGGCAGCATCACGTAGGCACCCGTCTCATATTCCACCCCATTCACCTTGCAAGGTGTCACGTTGACATAGGTCTCCTCGACGAAGAGAGCCTTCTCATTATCATCGAGCAATGACCAATCCCACCAAGTGATGACGTCATTCAGATAGAAAGTCGTGGTCTCGTTATCCACCTTCACACCGTCAGCACCTATCTTGGTATTGTTTGCTTTATTGGAATAATATGCATAAAGGTTGGGCTGCACATTGAGCAGCTTCAGCTTACCATTAGAACCTGCGGTGATGGTGAGCGGAATCTTCACCTCCTTGCTATAGGCCGAGGCTGAACCGGCATAGGCTGATACCGTCTGGTCATAGACATAGACTTCACCCTTGATGTACCAGTAGTGAGCAGGTGACTTCACATACTTATCATTATAGACGCCATTGTTGGGATAGCAGTCATCAACGATGTGCTTCCTCCTGTGGATAAAGTTACCAGAAGTCTCGATAGCCTCAACATTGGCCGAGTTCACATCGTAATCGTAATATCTATAGGTTGTCGCAGCATCATGAACGCCTGTAACGGCCTTGTTGTAGTCAGAAAGGATGATATTGGTAAAGTTCGACTTCGTTGTGCAAGGCCCATGATAGTTCTTGGCATAGACATAACCACCACCCACGATATCCTTCTTGACGTTGATAAGGTCGAGTTCTACAACACCCGTAATATAGCCATATACCTTATTAAGATTATTACTCATCTCGGTGGTCAGTTCGAGGAACACACCAGAGGCCAGGGCCACCTGATTGTGACAAGTACCGAGGTTGCGGTCTCTGTTCGACGTTGAGGAGGCACTCTTCCAGTCTTTATAGCTTGTATTGGTGGTCTCTACGATATCCTTGTTATTGGCGTCTTTGGCATATTTCTTACGCGGTGATGTGAATGCCACGTCACTGGTCAGATTGCCCAGATAGTTCACCACGCTATAGATACCGAAGTAGTTGCCGTGCTCTGCTTCATCACCCGTATCACCAGCGACAGATTTCTGCTTATTCAGTGAGAGTTCAGTCACACGGTTGATGGTATAATCCACATTCTGCTTTCCTTCGTCAGTATCATCTGGCTTAATCACACGGTCCTTGGCACCCTGCAGCACCATACGGGAACCATAGACGCCACAGAGGTCGGCGCGCTGAATGGTATTCAGCAATCGGCCTGCATAGATAGAACAGAAACCGAACTTGAGCCAATAACCAGTTTCCGTTTCCGTTTGCGTTGTCAGTTTGTTGTATTCCTCCTCACTGATACGATCACCTTTCTTATATGTTTTGCCACCATTTGTGTGCTCTTCCTGACATTCATATTCCAGTTTAAAATAAGCACGCTCGCGGTTGGACAGTTTCTCATACTCACCGATGGGAATCTGCTGGTTAAGTCCGTAGTAGTCTGTACCATAGTTGGTGATGTTCAGTTCACGGTAGCCATCAACTACCGACAGGTTACCGCCACCGTAGAGTCCACCGATATGCTCAGTACCCACGGTGATGAAGTCACGATTATAAACATCATAAAGCGTTGCCGTGGTATTACCATAAACAGTCGTAGCGTTAGCAAAGGCACCGCTGTTAGAAGCCACATTACCACCGCCGAAGACAGCATTGCGAATCAGCACGCCACGGTCATTATCGTTTTCATCTTTGGTGATAAACTTGGTCCATCCACCCGTCCAGTTACCCTCACTATCCTTGCTGCGTTTCAACGTATTCAGATAGTCTGTCGGCACATAGTCGTAGGAGTTATAAGTTTTTCCGTCATAGGTCAGAGATTCTCCCGACTTCAACTGTAGGTAAGGAGAAACAACCACCTTACAGTCTTCTGTCAATACACCATTATGGTAATAATAGGTGTGGTTAGGAGAACCTGTTCCTGTCGTACGGGATGCTGTATCAAAGAAACCACGGCTATACACATAGCCGATATCACCACCACCGAACACATTGCCATAACCTTCGGCAAGAGTCTCGGGGGTACCTACCTCACCACCATAGATATAGACCTCGGTTGATCCGAACACATAACCATCGGTATAGAGCGTACCCTTCACGCCATAACCCTGTACATTATAGCCCTTACCACCACCGAACACGTTGCGGTTCACGTGACCATTATAAATCTTGATATGTGTGCTGCCAGGCTTATAGATACCCTCGAGTGTACGTTTGGCCAAATCGTTCGGATCAGTGTTCTCCTTTGTAGCACCACGCCCGACGGTGGCAATCTCACCGCCACCATGCAAGCTGTTACGCACCCAGCCGTTCCACATCGTGACATAAGTATTATCTACACTACTTCGCACGTCATATCCGCCACCGAACACGTTACCGCAGTCGGCCAGAGTACCCTCACCTTTCCACTCATTGCCCTCATAGTAGGTTTCGTCGTTGACCTTGTCTTCGTAGCGTTCTGTCGTCGAGGTCGTAGTTTCAACAATCTCACCCTTCTCGTTTTGAGCCTGATTGGCCAACAGATGAACATAGCCGATATAACCATTATTGATGGTGAGATGGGCATCACCGAAGACGGCACCACCCTCACCACCACTATAGGCATTACGCTGGATGGCGGGCACGCCATTCGCATAGCCATAGTCTGAAGGCTTATTGACCTGGTCGGGACGGACACCGATAATCACGTGAGTCTCGCCATCAATGTCATTAGTAGTGTCTGTCGTTGATATGTCATGTCTGCCTACGTCACCCTTCCAGCCACCGCCGAAGACGTTACGCACCGTACCGCCACCGATATAGGCCGTGGTACTGGCCTTGAAGACGCCTGTACCCAAACCATAGTAGTCGAGTACACCGCCAACCGTACCTGCAGCGTAGATATCCTTATTGACCTGACCTCCAAGAAGTTCGATATAGGTTGTTCCGCACACGTCGCCACTGGTGGGAATGGTCTCGTCGCCGAGGCCACCACCATAGGCGTAATTACCCACAATAGCACCATTCTTAATATGGATATTCGTATTATACTTCTTTCCGTTAATATCCGGAACAAATTGATTATCGACAGCAATGGCCAAAGGATCTTCCAGCCCCAAATCAGTATAACCACCTTCACGCGTATCCAGCGTAAGATCCACATTAATCGGATTCTCATTCGATTCCTTTGCAGCTTCTGTCTTGTAGGCATTGGCCGACGCCAGGTTCATCACCCTACCTTTCATGCCGCCGCCATAGACCTCCCATACATTGGCCCCGTTTTCCAGATTGATCTCCGTATATTCCGACCAGGTTTTCTCACCGAATCCAGCTCCATAAATCGTGGCCGACCTGTTCTTTGCAACATTGGAATAGACGGGTACGTCGATGTTGATCTTACCATAAAGCGTACGACGAGCACTGTTGTTACCGCCATAGATAGCACCCGTAACGAAATTCTCCGGTATATCGACTTTCACATCTTTGCCATTTTCGTCCTTGATGGTCTTTGATTTCGGTCTTTCAAGCACGATGGCATTCTGACTGTGATACTCCACATGGGCTTCATAGGCATCACAGATGCTGCTGTTATCATTACCATATGCACCACCGAAGATGCTGCTAACCTGAACGGTGGAACCGAGCGGCATATTAGTCGTAGCCTTTGGCACATTGACCATAGTACGGCGGGTGACACCCTCCTGATAGCTGGCACCATAGGCAGCCCTGATATGACCGCTCACCAGGTCGATAACGGCAGAGGCCTTGTCGATATCGAAACCTTCGGCTAATGTCTGAGCCTTCGTATATCTCATACCGAGACCGTCGTAGGCACCGGCGCCGAAGACCTCAGCCTCCTGGAAGTTCTCCATACCGTCAGGGATGTTGATGAGCACATAGCTGCGGTCCTGCATGGCATCGCCCTGACGGAAGCCCGAGATACCCTGCCCTGCCCCATAGACGGTAGAGAAGACGCTTCTGGCAATATCTTTCACAGGTCGGATATTGATGAAGGCATTCTCCAGATAGGGGTATTTACCGTTGATACGATCGCTATAGACTGAGCTATGATAATCGTAGTCACCATAGCAGCCACCGAAGATGGCATCCACACGACCACGCAGATACTCCATATAGGAAGAGGCATTGAGCACATCGGCAGTCGTACCATCGTTTCCATGAACCAGTTCTATGACGTTCGCATTCAGACGGCCCTTGAAATCCTTGGATCCGAGAATATGACCACCAAGGTCGTTACCACCATAGACATGGTCGCGGATCCAGGGGAAGCCTGCCACATCACGGCCATTGGCATCCACCCCATTTCGACCGATGTAGGTCTCTGTATGTCCGAGGATATCGGCATTACAACTGCCTGCGAAGGAGTTGAAGATGCGGCCATTGCCAAGGTTGATCTGGGTATCACCGGCCACCAGTCCTTCGAAGCCACCGCCATAGATAAACTCTGCCTCGGCCATGTTCACAGGGTCATCACCTTCAGCCTCTCTTGCCACACCAGGCAGCGTGCTGTGACACAGATTGATGATGGTACTGAACCTGGGATCGTATTTGTATGACCTATGATTGGTGACATAGGTGCGGGCTGTCGCATCATAAGTGCCATCCGCGTTTTCCGATGTTCCAGTAGGATACCCAATGACACCCTCTTCACTACCACCGAAGATCTGGAACACATAGCCACTCTTCAAGTTGATGGTGGCGCTACCCCAGATCTCTGTATCACGACCCTTACCGCCACCGAAGACATTGAGAGCCGTACCGAGCACGTCCATACCCTGTTCGTCGAGAATCACACCAGAACGGGGGGTGTTGATGGTATAGCCAGTATGACCATAGAGCACCTCTCCATCATCACCTGTTTCCACTTCATCGAAGACTATGTCACGGTCAACAATAGACTTCTCGATGTTGATAACCACGTTGCCATTCACCACACCACTGGTATAACAGCCGCCATAGATGTTACCACCATCCAATCGACGGTTGACGGTAGATAGTTCTTGTGCAGAATGAGATCCTTCAGCAGGCATCCATTCATTGTCGTTCCATCGTACAAGCACAGGAGAGCCATCCTCATTACGAACGTCTTTTTTTATGGTGTTCCACACCAAAGGGATGTCCTTCAGGTCAAAGACAGGGTTAGAGAGATCATAAATATCGCCCTCATAATCAACTCCCTGGACGGGCATGCGCCTGGGCTGGATCTTCAGACCAGCCAAGTTAAGTTCCAGACGATCCTTGATTTTGTCGCCTGCAACATATTTTAATGTGCCATCAGCATCAGGCTGTTCATTAGCCGAACCGATGATACCACCATGATAGGCTGCGTTGAAATCGCTTGCTGCTACATCTGCCGTGTTACAGCCGCCCACCACCTTATTATATATAATAATCTCATGTCGGAAATTGACATTCTGCTTTCCTGGCGTGATGATACTACCCACATTACCACCGCAGTAGAACGACCCGAAATAGGAAGAGTATGATTCATAAGTATCAGGATCGTTGGCATAATCACCGTCGAACACCACATCGGGCAGTGTCCTGGTGGCACAGCCCTCCATGTACTTGGCAAACACCTCAGGGTTAGTCAGATCCATGGAATTGTATGCACCATCGGTAGTCAAATCGTTTCTCTTGAATGTACGCAGTACACCTTCCAGTATGTCGCGGTCTTCATCTGCTTCATTGTATTTCACCATGTTGGCACCGTTGTTTCCGAGGAATACGGAGTCGGCAATCACATGAGATCCAATCTTCAGGTGCACAATCGCGTCAGCATTGTCGGACTTCAGCGATGCGCTGTTGCCACCCGCATAGATGGCACCGCCGATGACTGTTGGTGTAATATGATAGCTATCTGATCCTTTCTCCCCTGTCGCCTTTCCTACAACACGTATAGACACCTGCTCGGCATTAGGACGGAAATCGTTGAGAGCCTCTGCAGAAGTCTTTCCTGCAGGAACCTCATAATAGAAGTCGCCGTATTTGAGTTTGTACTCCTCTTTGAGGTTAGGATTGTCGGTATAAGGATAAGAGCCGTTACCACCACCATAGATACTGCCTCTGATACTGGTATAGACACCGACGGCATTGCCACCCTTGATGTCTCCCGTAATATCGTTACCGCCATACACATTGTTGATGTTACCGCCACGCACGAGCAGACGGGCTGAAAATGAATCCGGGAACTTATAATCTGCCCCATCGAATCCCTTTACATCTCTCAGATAAGTGTTAAAGGCATCGTTGGTGACTGCTACCGATACATTTTCATTCTTGGGCTCTACGTTGGCCATACGGCATCCGCCATAGACGTTGTTTATCTCCAGTTTCTTCTTGTCTTCATCCGTTCCTTGCGGGTCTATTTCCAGAAGCAAGCCTACGGGACAGGTCATCTTACCGGCATTACCACCACTATAGAGGTTATCTATCTTACCCTTGTTCAGGTGCCACGTTGGCATGATCTTCATCTCAGCCTGGTTGTTACCGCCAAAGACGCGTGAGTAATGGTAGTGGTCGCGCAGGGCGTTTGTTCCGAGTGCGGCGATTCCCATTTTAGCCAAGCGATTATTATCCGTCAGTAAGTTGTCTGCCCCCGTGCTGCCTGTCGGTATGGCTGTTGTCACCTTACTCTCATTGTCGATACATATATCGGTCTCGGATGTAACCGTCGCATTATTACCGCCGCCATAGACATAGGCTACGGTACCACCCTTCAGTTCCAGGTATGCCTTACCCAATACGGGCTGCGTGAAATCACCCACGTCTTCATGGGTGCTGACAATGACGTCACCTGTCGTCTTGTCCAGAATTTCATGAACGCCATTATTGTTATTATAGGTATAGTCGCCATTACCACCACCGAATACATTACCGATGAAGATGTGATGGGTTTGAGTGGTGACTGCTGATTCTCCTTCACCTATCGTCGTTATCGATTCGGGACTGATGCGTACAAAGGCGTTATAATTAGCAGTAATCTTATTGTCTGCAGTGTTTTCCAACTCAGTAGGTACGGGAGATGGTTCGGCCGTAGAAGTACCGATATTTCCAGAGATATCGTTACCTCCATAGACGGAACCGATGATGACATCATGATGATCAGCACCAATATTGACAAAGGTATGACCGCCAATGTCGGCCTGGCGGGCACCGCCATAGACACTGCCTCGGATATCGATCACCGTCTGGGCCTGGACACCCAGTACAGAGCATACAAAAGGTATCAGGAGCAGCTTTCCGATGCCGTTCCCTGTCAGATTGCAATATAATCGTTTCATGATCATCATCTATCAATCAGTTTCAACGGAAGGAACGTCATAGTCCCAATCCGATTCAGATAATACATATAAATAAGTGGGACGAACCGTCAACGGAATAACCATCTGAGCGCCCCTCACCATACTGGACACATTGAGGATACTGCCCAGACCATTCTCTGCCGTGCAGTTCTCACGCGTCAGGTTGCCCTGCTTGTCAAAGACATCGTAGGTGCTGACCAGCACCAGGTCGCCTTTATAGGCTGGGTTGAAATAAACCGCCACGTCTTTGCTCTCATTGACTTTTAAAGCATAACCATTATCCGAGAACAGCTCTACCGGTTCGTATGTCCCAGATCCTGAAGTCAATTCCACGTTTGTAATAGGACTGGTATTGCCCTTGGTCAGGGTGACGGTTGCATTCACCTTAGCAGGCAATGAACTTTCGCTCTTCAGCTTCATCGTCACCTTCTTTAGCTTGACGGTGCGCAACTTGTCGTAGTCGGCATGAACCTTGAACTGGAACATAGCTGAAGCGAAGAGATGGTCGGCCAGCAGATCGACGCCATAGCCAACCTCCGTATTTTCCGGTGCATGATAGTTGAATGAGCCCGGCGTAATTGTCTCTCCGACAGAGCTTGCACCGATCACCACACAAACATCCTTCGCCGACACGGCATTGATGCCGTTGATATTCATGGTCACCGCACTGCCTGAGAAAGAAATATTTGGAGTTCCTGTAACCTCAGAAGAAGGCATGAAACCGAAGACTTCATAGTCATTGCCTGGTTTCACATACAAAGGTGAAGAATCCCAATTGATATCACTACCTGTGCTGGCATCCGATTTCCCTTTATACAATACGATACCGCTCGAAGTGGTCTGACCATGAGTCAGGAACAGACAGATCTTCTCGTCCTTCATGGGATCAGGCGCATCCACAGGGTCATTGTCAGCTCGAGTCAGCGATGCTACCCACAGCGGCTCACCTACCTGTTCCCCGTGCTGCGGCTCTTGAGGTTGCTTCGCCTCATTTTCCACCGTATCCGAAGTACAACACGTCAGCAGACTTCCCCACCCTAAGAGCAGTGTTGTCAGCAAACCTGAGTATATGTATCTATTCAACTTCATATTCAATCTTTATCTTCTACCAGTTATACACTGGATGACTATTCGTTGTTTGGTTCCAGTCAGTGACATCTACGCTGGTCACCTTGAGGGTTTCTTTTCCAGCGAAGTAGCCAAAGACAATCCACGTATGGTTGCGGGCGAAATTCTCTCCATTCGTCATCACGAACTCAGAATACTTCGGCCACCCCTCACCACCATTACCAATGGTGTAATAGATCTTTCCTCTTAACTGCTTATCCGATTCCCGGAAGTAGAAACATCTCAGTTCAGCCAGTTCATAGGGCTGCCCTTCAGTATAATCGCCTTCTATAAAATGACCACGAAGGCCTTGATTGATCAGATCTTCGTAAGCCTGTCCGCTTAACTGGCCTTCTTTATTCGGGTCGTATGCATATCGGGCGGGATAGGTACAGGTGGGGATGGCAGTGGTCTCAAGACCGGAAGCCAAAGTCTTCTCATCAGCTAAGTAAGTACCGCCTGTACGGAACTTCGGAATCAAAGGATCATCATACGCCCCATTCAAGAACAGATATTCTTCTTGAGGAATCATCTCGCCGTTGAGCATGATACTATTGACGTGCAGTTCTTCAGCACTACCGAAATCCGAATCCGTGCGGCTGAAGATAAAGCGCACCTTAGAGACGGCACGTACCACCTTCACGGGGTCATCAACACTCAGCAGGGGCGTACGGGAAATGTTGATCTCCTTATTTTTCAACACGCCTGACATGGGCAGCCCTTCCAATGGTGGCGTCGATGTAGGCGTAGCCAATCCAAAGCAGCCCTGACCTTCTACCAACTGGGCATCACTCAGAGATGACACAGACGAATTATTTGTCAGGGAAAGACCTGTGTTGGCATTCTTCACATTAGCAGCCACATAGACATCCACATTGGGATGCTCGTTAACAAAATCCTCACTGACCGACATCTGGTAGGTTCCTCCCTCAAATGAAGACGGCGAAGAGATGTCAACATGCACATACCCCACCAGTGTGCCGACAGGGAAATGCTCTGATGCCTCACTGGCGAAGACCCAGATGTCCATGTTGTTCACATTCTCATCATCGTTCGAGTTCACCATCTCAGCACGCGTCACCACAGGATGCTCCGGTGTAAAGATATTGAGCTGAAGCAGGTGAGCTTTGGGCGTGTCATCTTCTGAGTCACCATCACTACTGCTACAGGCCGTACAGAGCAACATCAACATGCTGCACAACCAGAGGCCTATATGTCTATAATCCTTATTCATCTTATTCTCCAAAAACAATTGTTTGAGGGGTTGACTGTTCCCACTTCAGATTAATCTCAATGCCCACCTCGAGTCGTCCGCTCTGGATATTGGGCATCACATTATAGGCTTTCGCCAATGAATTGACCTTCATGCCGATGATGGTCGTATGATCTTGCGTAAAGACACGCTTCTGTGCATCCGAATCCACGTTGGTTTTGTCTCCTGCAGAGACTTTCACCTTACCGGCCAGATAGAACTTCGTTCCGTTATAGACGACGCCGTTCTCACCTTGGAAGTCAACTCCACTGTTGTTCTCGAACTCCATGATTACCATGACATCGTCGTTGTCATGACTCTGGAGGGCCATGGTATAGAAATCACCAGTTCCTTCGGTAGTCAGATACATCGGACTACTTGACAGATAGCTGTCATAGACAAAGTGCTCATTGTCCTCCGACGCACCGTCGTGCTTCGGCGTAAAGTCGAAATTCACGGGGTACTGTTTGCTGATGATCATACCTGTGATCTTGAAAGAATTCTGCTCTCCATTATTCAAAGGGACAGATATTCCGTCTGCATCAGGCAAAGAACCTGTTGAAGACTCAGCCTGAACTTTACCTTGAACGCGTGCCACAGCATACTGCATGGGATCCACGATGGCCACCGCCTTGGTATTGGTAGAGATGACGGTGCCCGAGGTGTAGAGGTCATTTACAATTCCTGCCCATGACTCCTTTCCGCTGTATGCCGCCTCGGGCACTTCCGTATTCGAGGTCTTGATCAGACTATTACCATAATAGTAAAGTTCGGCAGGATAGGTATAGCGGTTCATCGAACTGACATTCGCCATGGTCGTGGTCTGGATCTGAGGTACAAAACCGTAGGTGTTATCAGACTTCTTAGCCCATTGCAGGGCGGCAGCACCATCGGGAAGATTCTTGTCGGAAGGATAGTTGTCACAGGCACCCAGACTAGTAACCTTCTTCGTCGCATTATCGAATGTCACACCACCATTATATTCTCTGATTCTCCGCCGTACCTCTATGGCTATTTTATATGCGTCAGTATAATCCGGGATATCTTTCATAAGATCACCGAGTTGCTCGTAATAGCGATTCACGTATGCCTTTGTATTAGCAGCAGAACCAGCAATGAGACCATATTTTCCCCCACCCAAATCGTTGATAAAGCTCTTATAAAGAAGCAATAAATTCGGGTTGACCGCACTCTTCCAATCAGCCTCTTTGTCATTCACTATAACCTTCGCATCAGCAATAAATGACAGATAGGCTGCAATGTCAGTCGCCTCTTTAGGAACAATCAGTCTGTCGTTGGCATCTTTCTCATTATAGATGGTCTCCAGTTCAAAACTCAGGTCACCAGCCGTCATGTTCACCTTGTCGGGAACGGACGTCTGCACCACACCTGCCACCTTCGGTATCAGCGATCCAAAGAAAACTTTGTCAGAGACACCTTCAGGCCTTGCAGGACTAGTCTTAGAGCCCTGTCCATAGGTGAGGAACGAGGCTACACCATGGTTCAGGAATACCTTCTCATAATAGCGGTAATGCTCATTGTCGGGTATTGGAGAGAACGTATTTGTACTATTGCTGATCTCAATGATCGACGGCTTATCGGTCTTCTCAATCGTACCACGCTTAGCGAACGGAATGATGCTCAACTGGCTGATACCGCGGAAGCTGCTAGCAGTTCCACCCTCGGTGACGCCTTGAACCATGCGTGTACCAGGGGATGAAGGCGGCAGCGACAGGGCCAGGTCAGCCAGGACATAGTTGACGTCAGGCTCGTGTGTCGGGGTATCCAACACGTCGTCCTGCTTCTGACATCCTGTCAGGATGACCGTCAACAGTCCTATGATGATGAGCAATCGCTTCACTTTTTCTCTCCTATTCTTATATAATCATTCAAAATTGACATTAAATCTCCGGCGTCAATGTCAGACCTGGGGTCCACTCCAGATTGACAGACGTGCCCAACTCTACACCAGGACTGGTCAGATTCGGAATGCCGTTGGTGGCTTTGCCGAGACCCTCGGGAACATTAGGATTATCTGGATACTGGCCATTGGAGGGATTAGGCAGTACAGGGATATCCACGATGCCGTCACCATCCGTGTCCCAGCCAGGACCACCTTTGTCGGCTTCTGTTACAAATGTGTCTTCTGTGCCATCACCATCGATATCGTAAGGATCCTCCTCACCATCACCATTGGCATCCACACCGACAGGCAGACCGGTTTCTGGGTCAAAGACGTATTTATCAGGCGTACCATCACCATTACGATCTACCGTTGTATTACCATTGTTAATCTTCACTATCACCTTGGTAACATAGTCTTTCATCACGATCTTGTTGACGGTCTCGTTATAGCCTGTGGTCGTTGAAGCCTTCGGATCAAGTTCCACCGACAGGTAGAACGTGCCACCAGCAGGGATAATGCCATCAGCACCCTGGAAAGCCTCACCACCGTTTACCAACTCGAGCGCAGCAAAGACCGGCTTGTCTTTCTTAGTCTCCAAGGCCAATGTGTGGTTGACAGCGCTGGTGCTATTCTTCTTAGCAACGATGCTACCTGCCAACTTACGGTCATAGATGGTCCAACTCTCACTACCTTTAGTACTGAAATCGAAGCCCACGCTGTTTTGTCCGCCAAAGAGCAAACCCTTCATCGTGTAACCATCACCTACAACAATTTCATTTCCTGCACCGTCGTAGAACGTGCCATCGTCCATCTTGATCTGTGTCTCAATGCGACCAACGGCATACTCCACAGGATTAACCAGAGCGACGGACTGCGTGGAACCGTCCACCTCGGCATCAGCGCCTTTATAAACGGCATTAATGACCTTCGCCCAGCTGTCCTGAGCGTCGTAGTTGACCGACTCCACAGAGCTGGAGGCTTTCAGCGGTGTGCTGATGTAATACCAGAGAGCAGCAGGATAGACATAATCTGTCAGCTTCATACCCTTAAGACCTCCGCCATAGTTGGCCGACATATCCTCGAACTTGGTGCCATTCCAACGCACGCGGGCTGCACCATCGGGCAAACCGATATTACCAGGATAACCGGCATAGTCACTGTTCAGAGACACAGGACTACCTGTGACTGGTGTAGATGAACAGACGCTCTCAATCGTCGTCTTGATCTTATCAGCCAACGGACGAGCAGGGTCGGCTGCAGCCACACGCTCCAAACCTTCATAGATCATGCCTAAGATGGCAGACAGACTATTGGATGAAGAAACCGTCGTACCAATAAAATTCTTATACAGTCTCGACAGGGTCAGATTGGTTGTAGTGCTCCATGTTGAATGGGGAGCACCGGCAGTAGATGTGATATTGGCCAAACTGGTCATCAACTGCACCACATTGCGCCCCACGCTGTTACCAGCCTGTTGATCCGTACTGGCATTAATCTGCTCAAGACCGAAACTGAGATTCTTGGTAGAAAAGAACTCATCATCCGACAGACCGCTAGCCTTAATCACGCCGAACTTGAACTTGTCGTCCATCTCCGTGATATCCGACTCGGCCGTATAGTTGATGGCCTTCCCATAGAAAAGGAAGTACTTCGTACTCACAGGCACAAACTGGTCAGCATAGACCTTATAATTCAGAGTACCTTCCTTCTTCAGGGCCTGGATACTCGTCAGGCTCATGATGCTCGCAAATTTCTCAGAGCCGCTCTTGGGTTCCTCATTGAAGGGAATCAGACGGATGTTGTCCATCCCACGGAACTGCGCAGAGGTACCTGCACTCTGCGTCACATCTCCTTCCATTCGAGTCTTGCTGTTCACCACCGAACGGGGGAAGGAAATGACAAACTCGGGACGGACACCGGCATTTCCCTCATGGTCGTACTCGACATTGGGCTTGTTCACCACATCCACTTCGCTAGAGGATGAACAGGCTGTCAGACCCGCAAAGCTCATCAGAGCACCAGCCGCCATCAGGGCAATCAAATGACTTTTCTTCATAATCACATATTTTTAGTTATTATTATCATAATGGAATTTCATTATACCAGAGCCCCTCTTCCCAGACAAGGTTGACACTCACAGCCAACGCCATAATGGGAATGTCGAGGTTCGGCAGTCCGTAGGTGGCTGTGGCCAGACTCTTGATCGTCAGTCGCACCTGAGTGGCGTAATCACGATCGAAGACCTTATTCAGGTCGTTCGTAGTATCCTGTGCCGGATCCAACTGAGCTACCAAATAGAACGTGGCCCCATGGGCAATCACACCGTCGGCACCCTGGAAATCATCGCCAAGGTTCACCAGTTCCAAGGCTATGTTAACCTTTTGGTCAGCTTCCGTTCCCAAGCCGAGGATATAGCTGGGCTCCGTCCAGTCAT
Source organism: uncultured Prevotellaceae bacterium (assembly GCA_902771155.1). The sequence goes on along the minus strand of CACXVS010000001.1, from coordinate 30,216 downwards.
GACGTTTCACAGACTGCGGACTACCCGTCATATAAGAGTCGTAGATGGCGTATGTCTTACTGCCAGAAACAGGCTGGAAATTGAAATCGACCTCGCGCTGTCCGCCGATGACAAAGCCTTTCAGCGTAAAACCATTGGAGACATCCACCACCTTATTTTTCGCGTCAAAGACATTATCAGATGAAGCAATTCTCACCTCGAGCGCCATGCGCCCCACGGCATATTCAACCTGTTTGACCATGGCTACAGACTGCGTGGTCTTCTGCACCTCCTTCGATGCACCAATATAGCCATTGTCAATCAGATCGTCCCAGTCCTCATACTGGTTTGTCACATCTGGATTATCTTCCGACTGGACGACAAGGTTATCAGAAGCCAGGATATCGGAGAAAATCTGGTATTGCAAGTTCATCGGATAGACATAATCGTTGAGAGAAGCCACCGTGATGTTTGCCCCATAGGAATGGTTATCAGGGACCACGAATTTACCCTGGTCAGCATCCCACACGATGCGAGCAGCACCAACAGGCAGATGGAGGTCGACAGGGAATCCCTGATAAGCCTCCTTCAATTCGATCGTTTCTGCATCGGCAGCAGGGGCCGATGTGCAATAACTGGCAATCTTCGCCGTAATGGCAGCTGCCAGGTCAACGGCCTGATTGTCATAAGGATACGGCGGTTTGTAGTTGATGATTCTGTTGATGGCCGCCAACATAATCTGCACATGTTCAGAAGAGAGGGCCTGCAGCTGCGTCATACGCTGGTAGGCCTCGTTGAGATAGACATTGTCAGTTGTCCCCCACTTGTCGTTAGGAGCAGCGGCAGAAACGGAAGTATTCATCAGGTCGTTGAGCATATCGAGCAAAGCCTGACCAACGGCACTACCACCAAACGGAGCCTCTGAGGTACAGATAGGTACAGGCTTGAAATAGACGCCACTATTGTCGTTATAGGAATTCCTATCTAGACCAACGGTCTCAACAATGCCATATTGCATTTTTTCTTCATGGGTGGTCGGAGCATCAGCAGAATGGGCATAGAAACCAAAATAAGATGTAGAAACAGGAATCGTAATCTCCTGACAGAGTGAGTAGTCGTCTTCTGTCACTTCGGTATTGACATCTCTGCCAGAGGTGTTGATCTCGATGATATTCCCAATATTGGTATCGTCCTTGGAGGGAACCTCTGCACCCGTATTATAACAGAGCAGACGGACGTCGTCGATGCCACGGAACTGTTCATCAGTACCGTCCTTCTGCACCACATCTCCACCCATTCGGGTGCGCGGGGAAAGGCCAGACTGTTTTAGAGGAAGAGAGAAGTTAAACTGCGTCTTCACATACTCTATTGGCTTATCGCCATCATCCTCCTTGGTACAACCCATCAGCAGGATCAGTCCCAAAAGGCTCATCCACATCTTCAGTCTGCTATGTTCAAATATCCTTTTCACTTTATAATCTAAACACTAAACACAAAACTAATTCTCAATCACCAGTCCTGGCTTCCAGTCAAATGTCACCGACGTCGTCACCTCATTAGAAGTACCTGGATCAGGATTTTCCGATGGAACAATAATCTCACCATTATCTCCTATCCAGCATTGGATTATCTTGAACTGTCCCGAACGCAAAGGCGTCTTGACGTTTCCGTTGGGCTGAGGCACATAGACTTGGAACTCCCAGAGTGCCTCCTCGCCGGGCTGAGCGATAAACGGTTCCTCTGTCTCAATCACAGAACGAGTGTCATTGGGATTGTCGGGATCCCGCGAAGGGAAGTTTACGGACACGAAAGCACCCTCCGACTGATTCTCCAAATCTACTAGAGTAGTTCTGATGATGGGTGAATACCTATCAAACTGATAGATACTGTCGCAGATGTTGAAACCTGTGGCAAAACCCGTACTGAAGACACGGACGTCATCAAGTGTCACTCGTTCTCTGGGATCGATTACCAAGGCAGCTGCACAGTTGACCATATACAGATGGACATCGAAATGCTGACTCACATCGCCCAGCACCTCTATCGGCTGACGGGCTGTAAAGATACCCGTCGTATGAGAATCAATCGTGTCGCGAATCACCTGAGAAACCATAGACTGGTGGCAGCGGTTGTCGTTAATGATATCCACAATATCGTTATCAACTACATTGGCCGCAGCCAAGTGCATATATTGGCGCATCGGCAGATTCAAGGAGTAACTGGCCTGATTGGCATCCATGATATGCTCATCCTTCTGCAACAGCACGGAGTCGCCAACTGTATCGTAGAACGAGAGATCGACGTCATGGGCGAAGTCGGTGAAGATGTCGCTCAGTTGGTCACGGATCTCATTGGCAAGTTGGATGTCAGTCTGCGTCGTCAACTCCGTCTGCAACTCGGTTGACAGGTTCGTCACCAGCTGCAGATCGTAGTGCAACGATGCCTCTGGCTGACAGTCACTCAAATCCTCGTCGATCACCGAACACGATGCCAGGGCTACCAGCATCAGCAGGCATCCCAGCACATAGACAAGATGATTCAACGACTTCGTCATATTGTTTTATTCTCCAAGAACAACGTTATCAAATTTCAGACCTGTCTGCCATTCCAACTCCACAGAAAGGCCGAGAGACAGCTGTGATGCGCGCAAATCAGGAACAGCAATCATTGCCTTCTGCAGAGATGTTTCGCCAATAACGAAAACGGCCTCAGTCATATAGTCCTGGATAAACACACGACGTTGCTGCTTAGTATTACCATTTGCATCGTAAGGGGGCAAAGCATATTTCGTCGGCCATGTAATACCCAAAGATTTATCTGCTTTGTATTCAACTGCCGTCTTACTCAACGAATTCAAAGTTGATTCACTTGCATAATCTGGATCCAGTTTACCAGCAATATAGAACGTGCCTCCATCGGGAATCAAATTAGTTTCTCCCCAGAAGGATCTGCCAGAATTATTTTTAAACTCAAGCGCAACATAGATAGGATACTGATCCTTGCCATCTTTACTGCTATCCCAATTATCCCATACAAGGGTGTAAACGGGATCTGTTTTGGATCCACCGGCAGTATAAAAGGGTATTGCCGATTGAGCCTCTTTTAAATCACGATCATAAATCATGGTATTGGCTGTTCCTGACTTAGCTAAATAGTTCCATCCCACTGTTGGATTCTGACCACCAATTATAACACCAGTCAGGGTAAAGGGTTTTGTTGAAGCCTCAGTATGGACATCAAATGTTTGATTCTCCTCTTCAGAACCTGTTCGTTCTAGCTGAATAGCATGTTTATTATCTTGTAAAGTTGCAGCCCCATATTTCACCTGGGTTTTCAGAAGCGATGTTCCATAATTGATATTATATCTCATGGCAACCTCACGAGTAGAAGATTCTACATGCCCAGTAGTCCAGTTTGTCCACGACTCTTCTTTATCCCATGCGGTTGTACCTTCGGGCCAATTCTCGGCATTAACCTCAACAGCTGATTTACGAATAGGACTGTTTCCAAAGTAACAGAGTTCTGCAGGATACATATACCTACTTAGATCAAAACTGTCACCACCACCCATATTGTATGTTGGTATAGTAGTACGATATGAATATGTGTTTGTTGCAAGATCATATTGTAAAACCGCAGTACCTTCAGGAACGCCAAACACGGAAGGGAATTTTGTCAAATCATTGTTCCCTGTAGGTATTCCAAATGATAAATTCAGATGTTCATTATCCTTTATTTCTGAAATATTCAGGAACTTACCACCACCTGATGCTAATGCTTTCTCTAAGTTAGTACGGATTTTCTTACCAACCGCCTGTGCCACAGCTTCTTCATCATTGGTTGGTATTGCTTTTGCAACAGCATTAACGACAGTATAAAGGTCAACTAACATTTTTTGTACAGCAGTACCCGAACCTGCACGAAGATCAGTTGTAGTTGCCGTATCGTAGAATTTATTAAAATTAACAAATGCACTAGATAGAATCTCGCCCAAACCGCAAATTAGGTGATTATGGTTGAATGGATCATCATCACCATCACTAATACTTCCTGTTGATTTCTTTTCTTTTAAGATTTTATTATTTTGAGCATCTTTTGCAGTGCCATACATTTCCCAAGTAATGGCATCATCTATGGTTATCCCACTATCTTGAATAGTACCAGAAAAGGAAGACTGTACAACAGTATTAATGATTGCAAGAAGTATATTTTGATAATTAGTGAACGTTGTTGTATTATATTCTGACGTACTCACCCCATCTGGGATACGAGGGCAGAGAGAAAAGGAAATATCGCTTAAATTTGAACTCAAATTGCTAGAAATTTTACCTTGAGTATCATCACTATTAAGATCTTTTTTTGCTTTACCATAGAACACCAGTGCGTTTGTTCCTACAGGCACGGATAATTCCAAAATTCGATGCGATTTTTCTTTGGAATCAGGACCTATGTCATTATTCCCCAATATGGAACCAAGACCATACAACTTGTCAGCTGTTTGAGGTGAAGCGACATGCTTATCATCAGCATTCAATTTGAAAGACATCAAAGATGTCTCTTCCATACCACGGAAAACATCGCTGGATGTAGCCTGAACATTAGCCTGACTCATTCGAGTGGAAGCGGGTGTGTTACCAGTAGAAACATTGAATACAAAATTAACCGGAACCTCGTTCGTTTCTGAATTGTAACCTGGATTCACTTCTGCCTGGTCTTCTGTTGAGGAACAACTGGAGAAACCGATGGTGCCTGTCAGTGCTATTGCACTCATCAAGGCATAGATTGAATTCTTCTTCATAATCTTCATATTTTTTTAGTTATTATTTTCAGTTGATGATATACACGACATTAATTCCTAATTGAGGAAGGAGGAAGATGCGGTCGCCCTCACCCAAATAGGTGCCACAGGTGGGACAGTCGTACTCCTTAAACCAGGCATAGCCGATGGCCAGTCCTGCCTCGGCTTCTACTCGCCAGGTACGGGCGAGGATCCATGAATAGCCAAATTTGCCCCCTAAAGCGAATAGGTCGCCTTGTAATCGTTTCTCCTTGACGGCATCGTAAAGGGAGAAGGGTATCGTGGTGTTACCGACATTGAAGTGACTGTAGATGAGATCGCCTTCAAGGTAACTTTTATTAAAGGGCGAGCGATTGAGCCAACGACGCACATTAGGTTCGATGAGCAAGTGGCGCCACTTCTTGTTCTTATCCTTGTCGATATCCCAGGCATTCAGTCCAACGATGGCACCAACCGTCCATATAGAATCGAGACGTATATCGGCTCCAAGGTTGGGCGTCAGCGTGGCATCGTAGAGCAGATTATTACGCAGGGCTACTTTCTGGGCCGCTACTCTCTGACTACTCATCAAGGAGATAAGCATCACGACGAAAACAAATATATTCTTGACCAAATTCATTGTTTTAACTTATTTTATAAGTGCAAATTTACTGCTTTTCTTCTATATTAATATCGCGTGAACAAAAAAAATAATTACAATCAGTCTTTTTAATGCAACATTTTGTCATTTTACATGTTTGCAAAATCGTAAAAAAGACTTAAATTCAGAAATATTACTTGACATAATTAATAGAATCCAGTAATGGTTCGAAGAAACAATATGTCCTTATAGAAACACAACAATTTGTCAAGACACTTTATAATCAGACAGTTATAAAGTGGCCGAATGACACAATTTGTCCGAAAACAACAGCTCTTTGAATAGGGATAATTAATTTGCCAAAACCTAATTCTTTGGCAAAAATACATTCTTCATCTTCTCACGATACTCCGAGGGCGTCATATTATACGTTTCCTTAAAGATGCGATTGAAGGTAACAGTGTTGCTCATGCCACACTCAGAGGCTACGGTAGAGACGGTGTATTCAGGATGTTCGAGCAATAATTTGGCACCATACTCCACGCGCTTGGTGTTAATATATACAGAGGTGTTGGAGGCATTGGCATACTTGCTCATCATCTTGCCAAAACGGTTCTTATCGACGCCGATGAGGCGCATAAGATCGTCGCGACCCAGTCCTGGCTTGAGGAAAAGGCGCTCGCGTGTGACCTGTGTGTCCATTTCTACAAAGAGGCGACGATCCTCATCGTCAGGACCTTCATCATCGTCAGGTTGTAAGTCCTCAGGAAGTTGGGCTGCACGCAGTTCTTCGATAGCAGTCACAATCTCGGGCGATGTGGGTGAGGCACCATTCATCACTGCCCGGCGATAAGCATCAAGACTGTTGAGTATATGGTGTAATTCCTCATTACGACGACGGATATAGCGAACATAATAAAGAATAACAAGCGACATCAAAACCACCACTATAATGATAACAGTAAGAAGACTGAGCCACAACGTCTTACGGTGAGATGCCGCCTGCTCTTCAAGCAGCTCATATGTGGTCTGCATCTGAACGCTGGAAGTGGAGATATAGAGTTTTTGGGCTATATCACCAGCCTTACGGCCACAACTTGCAGACTGTTCGTAATCGCCCATTTCAATCAGCAACAGGGCCTCTTTGTTATAGGCAGAAAACATGCGATAAGACAGGGTGTCGCCGCGCTCCTGAAGAAAGTGGCGATAGGCGGAAATCGTGGCCAGAGCCTCGTCGAGATGACCACTCAGCTGCAGGTAGTCGTAGATGTTCATATCATCGATGGCATTGGCAGTCTTGGTCTGCTGCCAGATGGCATAGGCCCTATTGGCCTCAACCATGCGCCCTGCCCTAGCAAGCACACTGGCCCTGAGGGCATAAACGGCACGCAAACCGCGATCCTTAGAATTCCTGATGAGTGCCGGTGAAGGCTGGAGAGCCTCGGTCTCTTGTAGCTTTGACATGCGCATGGCATCATCGAAACGCCCATCGGCCGCATACATCTTCATGAGTTCCCCATAATAGCCACACAGTTCGACATGTTTAAAGGGATAATCAGAAGATTTCATATTCTCGACAGCCTCAAGGCAAGCGCTATAGCCCGTCTCTTTCTGACCATGATGATGATGCCATTTGCCACTGATGAAGTAGGTCATGGCCTCGAAGGCTTTATCGCCATTAGTCTGTGCCTTCCTTCTTAACTGTACGACACTCTCTATCATTTGATCTTCGTTGTACAACGCGTCATGACATTCCATCAAGCGTTTCAACACAATCATCTGCACGAAACTACTATCGCGGATTGACGGATTGTTTTTGACCCGCTCGTAGAAGGGCAACGCCTTCAGATATTGGCGTCCATGGAAATTAAGATCGCCCTCGGCATAGTCGATGAGACTCTCGGACTCCAGTTGTCGCTCACGAACTGTATTTAGTATGGCCTGGGCAGTATCAGGGCTGACAAAGAAATATGTAAATGCCTTTCTGACTGACAACAGGGAATCGGGCAATGACATCTGCGCGTCGATACTGAGCGACACGACGAGTAAACAAGCCATCAAAAAGTGCTTCTTCATCATGATACGTTATTCATTATTGATCCTAGGAACTGGGTAGGCGTAAGACCCGTTGCCTCTTTAAACTTCTTCTGGAAATAGCTGCGGTCGCTGAAGCCACAATGCTGGGCGACAGCCTCGTTGCTCCATTCGGGATGCTCACGAAGAACGCGCTTGGCCTCGTCGATACGCAACTGGGTGAGCCATTCGCTGTAATGATGCCCCGACTGCTTGAGCCATACCGACAACAGATAGCGCGGGATATGCATCTCCTCGGCAGCATTGGGCAACTTGAGACCGTTCTTGAGATGACCGCCAGAGGCTATCCACTGCTCCACCGCCTTTTCTACACGCTGAAGGGCTTCGTTAGAAACCATATAATTATTCTCCTGATCCTCACGCTCCGACTCGTCCTCATTCTGTTCGGCCTCCATCACTTTCTGAGGCGCTGAACTGACAACATATAGGCAGAAACTGTCAACAAGATAGAAGATACCGACAAAACACATCACACCAAATAAGGTCAGCACGTAGTCGGGCGCAAAGATCAGCAGGGGTACCATCATGGCCAAGATGACCAAGATGAAAATACTGAATTGCATCCAGCGAAGCAGACCGTCTGTATCGAGGTCATAGTAATTAGCCAGTGCAGAGCGCATGGCCCTGAGATTCGTCAGATGACGCCAGGTGTAATATGCCTGCATGACCAGATATATGCCCGATGAAACAAGCTCGGCATGACGCAACTGAGATGTATCGCTTAACAAAGGCTGTCCATCGATGGCAGCAGCTGCGCCCAAGAGGATCAGCACCACAACCCAAGCCAGCAGTCCGACAAACTTATCCCAGAACCAGATATGCTCCTGGCGTTGGAGATGGAGAACGGCTAATGCGAACAAATAGGTGCAGGGGATAAAAAGCGTAAGATTCAGCAATACAGCCTGAGTGACGCCCAGTGCCCGCAGACCTAAACGGTACTGCAAGAGGAACTGTACGCCAAGTAGTGCCGTGCCTCCCGCCAACAGCCAACGGGACTTGCTGATGGACGGATTACTGGCGGCCTGACGGGGCAACACCAATAGTTTCATCGTCAGCAGCGTCATCAGCACCAAGGCCACAAACTGCATCTCTTTCATCGTCTCAAAATATGCGCTGCAAAATTACAAATTTTCTGCGAATTAGTGTGTATTTTACCGCAAAAATCCACACCCGATTATAAAAAAATCCACACTATTGTTGTGATTTACACACTTTAAAAACGCATCTTTTACTACTTTTGCACCACGAAAATTAATGTATCATAAACAAAACCAAATGAAAAAGATTGTATTATTTATCATGTGTCTAATGGTATTCGCAGGTTGCTCGAGAAACACCAACTATTACGAGGAGCCCGTACCCAACCCAGAGAATACCGACAACAAGAATGAAGCACAAAAGAATGCAGAAAAAGTATTCGGTACGACCTTCGATCCTAACCAGGACTGGTGTTCGACGACAAACGGTCAGGTAACTATCGAGGTCAACAGTTCTGTGACCATGGTCCAGTTACTGGTTGAAGTCAGTGAGGTTAACGAAGATTGTCCTTCGTACGTTACCCGTAATTCCATTTATGTGTTGAATGAAACCAACGTGAATGGTGAGAGTTCTGTCACACTGAACTATGACGCGCCCAAGGACAACCTCGGACTCTGGGTAGCCTTCTATACCAAGGAAAACGACTACCTCGTAGCTAAGGTTCATGGTCAGACAGCCTCTATCAACGATGTCATTACAAACGCCAGGACGAGAACGCTCTTCACAAACTACGTGCTACCCATCGGTGACTTCAAGATCAGTGAAATCAAGGAATCATACGCATCGGAGCGCAATTGGAACAAAGGCGAAAAGCTCTATAACCTGAGCGAGGACGACTATGGGAGGCTCAAGATGACGTCAGACCCCTACTCTACGGAATTCCTGACTCTGTTCAACAAGTTTGTGTTTGACAACTTCCCCAATGGAAGGGATTACGACAATCTGCCTAAGGTGATGAATAGTGGCTGTGTGAATGAGAACTCCTACCCCATCACGACTGGCGACGAACCCATCATTGTGACACCCGTCTATAAGTGTGACAATCCTGTGTTATATGGTAATGAGGTGTATAATTCCGAACTATACTATTATTATTTTAAGGACAGCGACCTGGCTAATTTAGACGATGATGGTAAGGTAGCCTACCTGAAGGCACTGCCTAAATACAAGGCAATCCCCCTAGACCAGTGTTTCGAGAAAGACGGTGATGACAATGCCGTCAATAAATATGGCTCGTTTGCCCTGTTATTCTACGGCGACGGCACTCCCAGCATCGGCACAAAGGGAACCTTCAAATTCGCCCCCGGCTATAAGATCGGTTTCATGGTGCGCGCCAATACCGACTGGGATGATGGCAAGAAGAAGGGCGAGGTATATTGCGACGGACGTCTCAATGATAAGATCAACAAATCAAATGATTATAATTTCAAAAGCTCCAAATTCGAAGCCACCGATCCTCGTGCCGCATGGCTCACCATCAACAAGCACCTGCTGCTGTGTTGGGAGTCGGGTACCGACAGAGACTTCAACGACATCATCATGGACGTAGAAGGTGGTATCGAGGGACCGAACCCACCGCCAGTATTCAACAAGAACACCTATACCTACTGCTTTGAGGATACCTGGGAGGGTGATTACGACATGAACGACGTCGTGATAAAAGGTGTCAGAGAGAATGCCACCACGGTGGTATGGAGTGTGATTGCCTGCGGTGCCTACGACGAACTCTATATCCATAACATCACCGAGGAACTCAGTCAGAAGGAGGTACATTCGCTCTTTGAGGGCAAGCACCCCAGAGAGTTTGTCAACACGGTGGCATCGGACGACAAATGCGCTCCCTACACCTTCACCGTGACTGTTGATGAGGATTACAGCTTCCTGACGGCACCTCAGCCGTACATCTACGACGCCACGACGGATCAGACCATCTATCTGTCGCATGCCGGAGAGAATCCCTTCGGAATCATGATACCCAACAACTTCAGGTATCCGTTGGAGAAGACACCCATCAACAAGGCATACCCGTTGTTCAATGAGTGGGGCGAGAATGCCATCCTCTCCACCTTCTGGTATTGGAGTCCCGACCTCAGTAAGGTCTATACCAAATAAGACACCTTAACCAACTAAAATCTGAATATAGTTTATGGACAGGTGTGTGAATTATTATTAATTTGCACACCTTTTTCTTGCTTTTTACACACTTTATCACCTATTTGTTAGGTGTTTTTGTGGTAAAAGCACTATATTTGCAAACGAAATTACGACAAGTGATGGAACTGGAACTATATCGTACGACACTCATGCTGGCGGGAGCAGTCAATATTCTGATTGCGATCGCCCTGCTGCACAACAACATATACTTCCGTTTCTACGATGTCTATCACCGGGCTCGTTCGCTGGTGGCACTCAACTACATCATCTTCGGTATCGGGTTCCTGCTACATGCCCATTTTGGCTGGCGCACGACATGGCCAGAGGCTGCCTCGACATTGACCGTCACTTATTTCCATTCGGGCGGGATACTCTTCGGATGGAGTCATACTTCACTGATGAGGCCTGACTATCTGAAACGCTCCATTATTATTCGCGACCTGACAATCTATGCCGTCGGACTTGTGGTTTATTGGACTGTCATGGCCGACTGGACTTTCGCCATCTTCTTCGTCCACGCCTCGTACATTATATATATATTCTATCGCACTTACTTCCAGGTGAGACGTAATCTTTCCAGCATGCCTGCCGATGAGAAAGCACCTGCGTGGTGGACGGCAGAGGCCAAGCGGACCGTACTGGGATTCCATCACTCGTTTGTGATCAGTAGTCACCTTATCGTGCTTTTCGGATTGGGAAGTGTGGCTATTACCGCTGTTTTCCCTCACGACATCTGGCCCTACACCTTGCTGACCATGGCGGGTATCGCCGTGTTCTGCCAGATATTCTATTCGCTCGTGGAGTACGGCAACGTGATAGAAGCGGCCACCAACGCCACTGAGGATGCGGCACGTAAATAGAAACTGCCAATGAAGACGATTCTGATACTCGTGGGGAAGACCACTGACAAGAACTTCCAGAAGGGCATTGACGACTATGTAGAGCGTATCGGTCACTACATGCCTTTCGAGGTGGTTGTCATCCCGGAACTTAAAAATACGAAGAGTCTTTCGGAACAGCAACAGAAGGCAGCTGAGGGAGAACTGATTCTGAAACAGATTCAAGCCTCGGACACCGTTGTACTACTCGATGAGCATGGGCGCGAATATCGGAGTATAGAGTTTGCACGCTGGCTGGAACAGAAACGTAACACGGCTCGACGACTGGTGTTTGTGGTAGGAGGACCGTATGGTTTCTCACCTGCTGTCTATGAGAGGGCCAACGAACAGATATCACTCTCGAAGATGACCTTCTCTCACAAGATGATCAGACTGGTATTTACCGAACAGATCTATCGCGCCTGTACGATTATAAAAGGTGAGCCCTATCATCATGAATAAAGAATAATCCCCTGCCAATCAGCAGGGGATCTTCATTTCTTAGAGGTCGTTGTAGTTCTGGACGCTGAAGGTCGAGGTGCGCATGTCGCCAGTCTCGAAGCCGCGCTTCAGCCAGCGCTTACGCTGATCGGAGGTGCCGTGAGTGAATGACTCGGGCGTAGCACGTCCCTGGGCTTTCTTCTGCAACCAGTCATCGCCAATGGCCTTGGCCAGTTCGAGCCCCTTCTCAAGGTCGCCATACTCCATGGAGTGGTTCATGGCATCCTCGTAGTGAGCCCAGACACCAGCATAATAGTCGGCCAGAAGCTCAAGACGGACACTGATCTGATTGGCACTTACCTTATCGGTCTGGTTCATGGCTGCATGAGCCTTGTTGAGCGAACCGGTGAGGTTCTCAACATGATGACCAATCTCATGGGCGATCACATAAGCATAGGCAAAGGTGTTACCCTCGACACCAAGTTGGCGCTTCATCTGAGTGAAGAACGACAGGTCGATATACAGTTTCTGGTCGCCAGAGCAATAGAAAGGACCTACGGCTGCTGTGGCATTACCACAAGCTGACTGTACCTGATTGGAGAACAGCACAAGTGTGGGAGGCGTATAGGTTCCGCCCATCTCCTGGAACACCTTGCCCCAGACATCCTCGGTAGAGGCAAGTATCTTCTTACAATCACTGGCCAGCGCCTGTTCCTCTTCAGTGAAGTTCTCCTCACCAACGGTCTCCGTAGGTGCCGACATCTGCTCCTGAGCAGCCTGAATACCTGCTGAGAGGGGATCACCACCACTCATCCAGGCAAAAAGCGCTGCCACAATCACTGCGCCGATACCACCGATACCAGCCACCTTGCCACCGCTCATTCCGCGACGATCTTCCACGTTTGAGCTTTCTCTTCTTCCGTCTAATCTCATAATGCTTTAAGTTTTAAGTTAATTATTCTTGTTTTATTCTTCAATTATCAATTTTCAATCATCTCACTGTCATATGGAAACAACCCTGCTTCACCTCGTACTTGATGTAACAACGACCCTTCTGGCGCATGTCGCGCAACACCTCGGAGAGCACATACTTCAGGGTGTCATTACGCACCTCGCGAGGTCCTACAGCGTGATAGCGGTTGTAACAGATATCAAAGGTAGTGCCATAGAGATGACAGGATTTCTCGGTGGCATTGCCATTGCGACGCCGCAGTTTGGCCACATCGTCCTGTGAGCGGAGCACACTGGTGACAATCATCTGGTGAAGGGGCAAACCTTTCACGTGGAGACTGTCGAAGAAAGCCTGACCAATATCCTGAAGAAGGACGGCAGCGCGAGGCACTAAGTAAGGTATGCTGGAGTACAGGGGATCGACGTGGTAATAGGGATTTGCAGCCATATAGACGAGCTCGCGCTTGCGCGACTCTGCATCCTCGCGATTCTTAACAGGCGACACCCCCCACTTCTGGGCTGCTACCAGTTGTACAGCATTGGTATCAGGGAAGGCCGCTGCGTAACTCGCTACAGAACGAATCTTGTGAGGTAACTGACGAGAGCTGACAGGTGAGGGTTGAGAGGTGACAGGGGGAGCAGGACTGGCTATGGTGGTACGAGGGGCTGCTACGCCAGGAAACACCCAGCGCACCAAAGCCAAGAGAACGACCACGGCAATAAAGCCCTGCAAATATCGTTTTTTTGATAGTTTCATTTAAAAAATCTATTTTGCGTTGCAAAGATACAATTATTTTTTGTAACTTTGCAACCAAATTTAAATTTTTATATCATTTGATAGAGAAACATCTTGTGCTAGAGGATATTGACCCCGTAGTTTTCTATGGCGTCGGCAACGGACACTTGCAGATGATCCGCTCGCTCTATCCCAAACTGCGCATCGTGGCCAGAGATAATGTGATACGCGTGCTTGGCGACGAGGAACAGATGGCGGCCTTTGAGGAAAATGTGGAGAAACTGCGTCAGCACGTGCTCCGCTTTAACGCATTGAAAGAGGAGGATATCCTCGACATCGTGAAGGGAAAACGCACGAAAGACGAAGTGCCCGAAGATGTCATTGTCTTCTCCATGTCGGGAAGACCCATCAAACCGCGCTCCGTCAACCAGCAGCGGCTGATAGAGGCTTATCAGCAGAACGACATGGTATTTGCTGTGGGTCCTGCAGGTACGGGTAAGACCTATCTCTCCATCGCCCTTGCCGTGAAAGCGCTCAAGGAGAAAACGGCCAAGAAGATCATTCTCTCGCGCCCTGCAGTAGAGGCAGGTGAAAAACTGGGATTCCTGCCCGGAGACATGAAGGACAAGATTGACCCCTACCTGCAACCCCTCTACGACGCTCTTGAGGACATGTTGCCCCAGGTGAAGCTACAGGACATGATGGAGAAGCACGTCATTCAGATCGCCCCGTTGGCCTTTATGCGTGGACGAACACTGAACGATGCGGTCGTGATACTGGATGAGGCACAGAATACGACACCAGCACAGATCAGGATGTTCCTGACGCGTATGGGCTGGAACACGAAGATGATTATCACGGGCGACATGACACAGATAGACCTGCCCCACTCGCAGAAGAGCGGACTGATAGAAGCCCTGCATATATTAAATAATGTGGAAGGCATCGGCGTGGTGAACCTGGACAGTCGCGACATCGTGCGCCATAAGCTGGTGACAAAGATAGTCAACGCATACGAACAATACGATAAAGAACGAAATAGCAATGAAAGCATTAACAAAGACTGAGTTCCAGTTTGAGGGACAAAAGAGTGTTTATCATGGTAAAGTGCGTGATGTATATAACATCAACGACGACGTGTTAGTAATGGTGGCAACAGACCGTATTTCAGCATTCGACGTGGTGCTGCCCAAGGGCATTCCCTTCAAAGGTCAGGTTCTGAACCAGATTGCAGCCAAATTCCTGGACGCCACGACTGATATCTGTCCGAACTGGAAGTTGGCTACACCAGATCCCATGGTGACCATCGGACTGAAATGTGAGGGATTCCGTGTGGAGATGATCATCCGTTCGATTCTGACAGGATCGGCCTGGAGAGAGTATAAGAATGGCTGTCGCGAACTATGCGGTGTAAAACTGCCTGATGGCATGAAAGAGAACCAACGATTCCCCGAGCCCATCATCACCCCGACCACAAAGGCTGACGAGGGTCACGACATGAACATCTCGAAAGAAGAGATTATCGCCCAGGGACTGGTGTCGGCAGAGGACTATGTTGTGATGGAGGACTACACCCGTAAGATTTTTGCACGCGGACAGGAGATTGCAGCCAAGCGCGGACTGATTCTCGTAGATACCAAATACGAATTTGGCAAGCGCGACGGACAGGTATATCTCATCGACGAGATCCATACTCCCGACTCCTCACGTTACTTCTATGCCGAGGGTTATGAGGAAAAACTGGCCAAAGGCGAGCCCCAGCGCCAGCTCTCGAAGGAGTTCGTCCGCCAGTGGCTCATTGAGCATAACTTCATGAACGAGCCTGGACAGGTGATGCCCGAGATAACAGACGAATATGCTGAGAGTGTCAGCGACCGTTATATCGAACTCTACGAACACATCGTTGGCGAGCGCTTTGAGCGCGAGACCAGCGACGAGGATATTGCCACGAGAATCGAGAAGAACGTCAGCACGTGGCTTAATACCCATCAGAGTCTCTAACTGTCAACAGAAACATGTACGAGCAGGAAGTCATCAAACCTTACGAGGCTGGAGCCGAGAAGGCTGCACAGGTGGAAATGATGTTCGACAACATCGCCCCTACCTATGACAAGCTGAACCATCGTCTGTCGTGGGACATCGACAAAGGGTGGAGGCGCAAAGCCATCCAACAGCTGAAGCCCCATAACCCCCAAACCCTGCTCGATATTGCCACAGGTACTGGCGATTTCGCCATCCTCGCAGCCGAGATGCTGAAACCAGAGAAGCTCGTAGGAGCCGACATCAGTGAGGGGATGATGGAGATAGGCCGACAAAAGGTAAAGGAAAAAGGACTGGAACAGATAATCTCTTTCGAGAAGGAAGACTGTCTGGCCCTCTCCTATCCTAACGGAAGTTTCGACGCTGTGACAGCGGCCTTCGGCATCCGTAACTTCGCTGACCTCGACAAAGGTCTGAAGGAGATGCAGCGCGTATTGAAAGAAGGAGGACACCTGAGCATCGTGGAACTGACCACACCCGTGAATTTCCCGATGAAACAGCTGTTCCATATCTATTCGCACACGGTGCTGCCCCTCTATGGACAACTGATCTCGAAGGATACCAGCGCCTATGGTTATCTGACCAAGACCATCGAAGCCTTCCCACAGGGAGAACGTATGGTGGAGATATTAAAAAAGGCCGGTTTCAAGGAGGCTTCGTTCAAACGACTCACCTTCGGCATCTGCACAATGTATTTCGCAACTAAATAATACACGCGTTATGGACAAGTACGGACTAATTGGCTATCCATTGGGCCATTCATTCTCTATCAGCTACTTCAACCAGAGGTTTGCTGACGAGGGAATCAATGCCAAGTACGAGAATTTCGAGATTCCCAGTATTGACGAACTGCCGGAGATACTCGACAAGAATCCCGACTTGAAGGGACTCAACGTGACCATCCCCTATAAAGAGAAGGTGATTCCCTTCCTTGACTCCATCTCTCCTGAAGCGAGAGCCATCGGTGCCGTGAACGTCATCCGTATTACCCATGAGAAGAATAACACTGTCTTAAAGGGCTACAACAGCGACGTGATTGGTTTCACACAGAGTATCGAACCCATGCTCGAAAAGTGGCATAAGAAAGCACTGGTACTGGGTACTGGTGGGGCCTCGAAGGCCATCAGCTTCGGTCTGAAGTCATTAGGACTGGAGCCTGTGTTTGTCAGTCGTTACGAACGTCCTGAAACCATTCAGTACAAGAGCATTACCCCAGAGGTTATAAAAGAGTATAATGTGATTGTCAACTGCACGCCACTAGGCATGTATCCCCACACCGAGGAATGTCCCGACCTTCCTTACGAGGCTATGGATAGCCATACCATCCTTTACGACTTGATCTATAACCCGGATCAGACGCTCTTTATGCGTAAGGGGGCAGAGTATGGCGCAGAAGTGAAGAACGGACTCGAAATGCTGCTTCTGCAGGCATTCGCCTCGTGGGAGTTCTGGCAGGGGAAGGAAAAATGAAATAATGAAAAAATGATATAATGGATAACAGATATATGATGAGGGGCGTGAGTGCCGCCAAGGAGGATGTGCACAACGCTATTAAGAACATCGACAAGGGTATTTTCCCACAGGCCTTCTGTAAGATCATACCCGACATTCTGGGGGGTGACCCTGAGTATTGTAACATCATGCATGCCGACGGCGCTGGTACCAAGTCGTCGCTGGCCTATATGTATTGGAAGGAGACTGGCGATCTCTCCGTGTGGAAGGGGATTGCCCAGGATGCCATCGTGATGAATACCGACGACCTGCTTTGTGTCGGTGCAGTGGATAACATCCTAGTGTCGAGCACCATCGGACGCAATAAGATGCTGGTGCCAGGGGAGGTGATCTCGGCTATCATTAACGGAACAGACGAGTTGCTCGCAGAATTGCGTGAGATGGGCATAGGCATCTATCCCACAGGTGGAGAGACTGCCGACGTAGGCGACTTGGTGCGTACCATCATTGTAGATTCTACTGTTACCTGCCGCATGAAGCGCAGTGACGTCATTGATAATGCCAACATCCGACCGGGTGATGTGATTGTAGGTCTTTCGAGTACAGGACAGGCTACTTATGAGAAGCGCTATAATGGTGGTATGGGATCAAACGGACTCACCTCGGCCCGCCATGACGTATTCGCCAAGTATCTGGCTGATAATTATCCGGAGAGTTATGACCATGCCGTGCCCGATGAGCTCGTATATAGTGGCAAATACAAACTGACCGACGCTGTAGAAGGTTCTCCTGTAGATGCCGGACAACTGGTGCTCTCGCCTACCCGCACCTACGCACCGGTCATCAAGAAACTGCTTGACGAACTACGTCCTGAGATCCATGGTATGGTACACTGTACTGGTGGTGCCCAGACCAAAGTACTGCATTTCGTCAGCGATAATTGTAAGGTCGTCAAAGATAACATGTTCACGGTACCCCCACTCTTCCATGCTATCCACGAGTGCTCAGGTACAGACTGGAAAGAGATGTACCAGGTGTTTAACATGGGACATCGTATGGAGATCTACGTACGTCCTGAGATAGCAAACAAGGTGATTGCCCTCTCGAAGAGTTTCAACATTGACGCCCAGGTGGTAGGTCATATCGAAGAAGGAAAGAAGAGTCTGACTATCAAGAGTGAATTCGGAACATTTGAATATTAAGAATGGACAATAACAGCATATTACAGAAACTAGACGGACTGGAAGCACGATTCGAGGAGGTATCGACACTGATTACCGACCCTGACGTGATTGCAGACCAGAGCCGTTTTGTGAAACTGACTAAGGAATACAAGGATCTGGGCGACATTATGGATGCCCGTAAGCGTTATATCGCCTGTTTGAACGGCATTAAGGAGGCTAAAGACATCCTGGCCAACGAGACAGATCCTGAGATGAAGGAGATGGCGCGCGAGGAACTGGCTGCCAACGAAGAACTGCAGCCCAAACTCGAGGAGGAAATCAAGATTGCGCTCATACCAAAGGATCCTGAGGATGCTAAGAACGTACAAATGGAGATACGTGCAGGTACAGGAGGTGATGAAGCATGTCTCTTTGCCGGTGACCTCTTTAAGATGTATAAGAACTATTGCGAATCGAAGGGTTGGCAACTCTCCATTACAAGTGTCTCGGAAGGTGCCGTAGGTGGTTTCAAGGAAATCGATTTCGCCGTATCAGGTGCTGATGTGTATGGTACACTGAAATATGAGAGTGGCGTGCATCGTGTACAGCGCGTGCCAGCCACAGAGACCCAGGGACGTATGCATACCAGTGCTGCGACTGTAGCCGTTCTGCCCGAGGCCGATAAGTTCGAGGTACACGTCAATGAAGGCGAAATCAAGTGGGATACCTTCCGAAGTTCAGGAGCAGGAGGCCAGAACGTGAACAAGGTGGAATCAGGTGTACGTCTGCGCTATATGTGGAAGAATCCCAATACCGGTGAGACGGAGGAGATCCTGATAGAGTGTACAGAAACGCGCGACCAGCCCAAGAACAAAGAGCGCGCCCTTTCGCGCCTCTATACCTTTATCTATGACAAGGAACACCAGAAGTATATGGATGACATCGCCTCGCGTCGTAAGAGTCTGGTATCAACTGGCGACCGCAGTGCAAAAATACGTACTTACAACTTCCCTCAAGGACGTGTGACAGATCACCGCATCGGTTATACCACCCACGACCTGCAGGGTTTTCTTGGCGGTGACATCCAGGCCATGATTGATGCCCTGACCGTAGCAGAAAATGCCGAACGCATGAAAGAAACGGAACTGTAAGGAGGTTATTGAAAATTGAAAATTGAAGATTGAAGATTGAGAGTTATGACAAGAAAAGAATTAATAGAGCAGATTAAGCAGAAGAAGAGTTTTCTCTGTGTAGGTCTTGACACCGACCTCAAAAAGATGCCACAACATCTTCTGAATGAGGAAGATCCCATATTTTCATTCAATAAAGCCATTATCGACGCTACAGCTCCTTATTGTGTGTCGTTCAAACCCAACCTGGCTTTCTATGAAGCCTTTGGTGTGAAAGGACTGATTTCGTTTGAAAAGACGATCAAGTACCTGAAACAGAACTACCCCAACCACTTCATCATTGCAGATGCCAAACGTGGCGATATTGGAAACACTTCTGCCATGTATGCCCGTACATTCTTTGAGGAATACGATGTAGATTCACTGACCGTTGCCCCCTACATGGGTGAAGATTCTGTGACACCTTTCTTAGGTTATGAGGGTAAGTGGGTGATTCTCTTAGCACTCACTTCGAATAAAGGATCTCACGACTTCCAGTTGACAGAAGATGCTCAAGGCGAACGCCTCTTTGAAAAGGTGTTGAAAACCTCACAGCAATGGGGTCATGCAGACAACATGATGTATGTGGTTGGTGCTACTCAAGGTCGTATGTTTGAGGATATCCGCAAGTTGGTACCCGACCATTTCCTGTTGGTTCCTGGTGTGGGTGCACAAGGTGGCAGTTTGCAGGAAGTATGTAAATACGGCATGAATGAAGACTGTGGCCTTTTGGTTAACTCAAGTCGTGGTATCATCTATGCCAGCAATGGTGAGAATTTCGCAGAAGCAGCTGCTGAGGCCGCTGAAAAACTTCAACAAGAAATGGCCGCAGAATTGATCTCCAAAGGTGTCTGCAATTGCTAAATGTTTAATCACTTTCTAAAAAAATAAGAAAAAATTACCATTGTTGTCGGCGTTTTGAATAATTTTTGCTATCTTTGCACAAATTATTAACGAAACGCCCAAATTATATGGAGTTTACAGCAAAACAAATCGCAGAATTCACACAAGGCCGCGTTGAAGGCGACGAGAATGCGATCGTCAATAACTTCGCAAAAATCGAGGAAGGTGCGCCTGGCGCCATCTCCTTCCTGTCGAATCCCAAATATACACATTACATCTACGAAACACAGTCGAGTGTTGTACTTATCAACGAAGATGTCGAGTTGGAAAGGCCCGTCAATACTACGTTAATCCGCGTCAACAACGCTTATGAGTGCGTAGCTAAACTATTACAACTCTACGAATCGATGAAGCCCAAGAAGACAGGCATCGATCCCCAAGCGTCCATCTCGCAGAAAGCCACCATTGGTCAAAATGTTTATATCGGAGCCTTTGCCGTGATCGGTGATGGAGCCGTGATCGGTGACGGCACCCAGATCTATCCACACACTGTTGTCGGTGATGGTGTCACCATAGGTGAAAAATGTCTGCTCTACCCTAACGTCACAATCTACCAGGGCTGTAAAATCGGAAATAATGTTACAATTCATGCCGGTAGTGTCATCGGAGCCGATGGCTTTGGTTTTGCGCCTAATCCTGAGGGCTATGATAAGATTCCGCAGATTGGTATTGTGATTATCGAAGATAATGTGGAGATTGGTGCCAACACCTGTATTGACCGTTCTACTATGGGACAGACCGTCATTCACAAGGGTGTGAAGCTCGACAACCTGATTCAGGTAGCCCATAACTGTGAGATTGGCGAGAATACCGTTATGTCATCTCAGGCCGGTCTGGCCGGTTCTACGAAGGTAGGCGCCTGGTGTATGGTAGGTGGTCAGGCAGGATTCTCTGGCCATATCACTATTGCAGATAAGACATTCGTAGGTGCCCAGTGCGGTGTCATCAAGAACACCAAGGGCAATGGTGAGGCACTCATCGGTTCCCCAGCCATGGATCCCAAAGTATTCTTCAAGGCCAAGGCCATCTATGCCAAGCTCCCTGACATGTACAAGGAAATTGCTGCCCTGAAGAAAGAACTTGAGGAACTGAAAAAGGTAAGGTAAAAGGGTAAGAAAGTAAAAAAGTAAAAGCAAAAAGGTAAAAGGGTAAAAAAGTAAATAAGCAAAAAAGCAAAACAGATATGAAGCAAAAGACTCTTAGAGGCAGTTTTTCTCTTTTTGGAAAAGGACTGCATACTGGTTTAAACCTCACGGTCACGTTTAACCCCGCTCCAGAGAACACAGGATACATAATTCAGCGTATTGACTTGGAGGGTGAACCCATCATCGACGCTGTTGCAGAGAATGTGGTCGACACCCAGCGCGGCACCGTTCTAGGCAAGGGTGAAGCACGCGTTTCTACCGTTGAGCACGGACTCTCAGCACTCTATGCCATGGGCATCGACAACTGTTTGATTCAGGTCAATGGTCCCGAGTTCCCGATTCTCGACGGTTCTGCCATCCAGTATGTGGAGAAGATCAAAGAGGTAGGCATTGAGGAACAGAATGCTCCGAAGGATTACTATATCATCCGCAAGAAGATCGAGGTCAAGGATGAGAAATCAGGCTCATGTATCACTATTCTGCCCGATGAAGACTTCTCGATCACAGCTATGTGTTCATTCGAGTCGAAGTTTATCAGTTCGCAGTTTGCTACACTTGATAATCCATACGCTTACGATACTGAGATAGCCAGTGCCCGTACCTTTGTCTTTGTTCGCGATATCGAGCCCCTGCTTCAGGCTAATCTGATCAAGGGCGGCGACCTCGACAACGCTATCGTCATCTATGAGCGCCAGACCACGCAAGAGCGTCTCGACATGTTGGCAGATATGTTGCATGTGGAGCATCGCGATGCTACTGACCTGGGCTATATCCAGCACAAGCCCCTTCAGTGGGATAATGAGTGTACGCGCCATAAGTTGCTTGACATCATTGGTGATATGGCCCTCATCGGAAAACCCATCAAAGGTCGTATCGTCGCCACGCGCCCTGGTCACACCATCAACAACAAGTTTGCCCGCCAGATGCGCAAGGAGATCCGCAAGCACGAGATTCAGGCCCCCATCTACGATCCTAACGAGGAACCAGTGATGGATGTGAACCGCATCCGCGAACTGTTGCCCCATCGCTATCCCATGCAGTTGGTTGACAAAGTGGTGGCATTAGGAGCCAATACGATTGTGGGCATCAAGAACATCACTGCCAACGAGCCCTTCTTCCAGGGACACTTCCCTCAAGAGCCCGTGATGCCTGGTGTACTTCAAATCGAGGCTATGGCCCAGTGTGGCGGTCTGTTAGTGCTTAACACCCTCGAAGAACCTGAGCGCTGGAGCACCTACTTCATGAAGATCGACGACGTAAAATTCCGTAAGAAGGTTGTGCCTGGCGACACACTCATCTTCAAGGTCGAGTTGCTGGCTCCCGTTCGTCACGGTATCTCTTCCATGAAGGGATATATCTTCGTAGGCGACCAAGTGGTAGCCGAAGCTACATTCACAGCACAAATCGTCAAGAACAAGTAAGATTGAAGAATTGAAGAATTGAAGAATTGAAGAATTGAAATATGGCAAATCAAATACATCCATTAGCAGTCGTTGACCCTGAGGCAAAATTGGGCGACAACAACATCATCGGTCCATTCTGCGTTATCGACAAAAACGTGGTTATAGGCGACAACAACAAACTGCTCAATAGTGTTACCATCCATTATGGAGCCCGTATTGGCAACGGCAATGAATTCTTCCCTGGTGCCAGTATCTCCACAAAGCCTCAGGATCTGAAATTCCAAGGTGAAGAGACCACCTGTGAGATTGGCGACAACAACTCCATCCGTGAGAATGTTACCATTTCGCGTGGTACGGCTTCTAAGGGTAAGACTGTTGTTGGAAATGGCAATCTGCTGATGGAGAATATGCATGTGGCCCACGACTGCATCATAGGCAATGGCTGTATCATCGGCAACTCTACTAAGTTTGCTGGTGAGGTAGAGGTTGATGACTGTGCCATCATCTCAGCCACCTGCCTGTTCCACCAGTTTATCCATGTGGGCAGTTACGTGATGTTCCAGGGAGGTTCTCGCACCTCACAGGATATTCCCCCTTACGTCATTGCTGGTAAGGAACCCATCCGTTATGCGGGGGTCAACCTTGTAGGTCTGCGTCGCAGAGGATTTCCTCGCGAGACCATCGATGCC
This sequence comes from uncultured Prevotellaceae bacterium, assembly GCA_902771155.1. The sequence goes on along the minus strand of CACXVS010000001.1, from coordinate 6,603 downwards.
ATTCACGAAGCATATCGCATCATCTACTCTCAGGGTGTGCTGAAGGATGGTGTGGCCATGGCTCGCGAACAGTTCCCAGATTGCAAGGAGGTGGAATATATCTGCTCCTTCATCGAAAATTCCAAGCGTGGCGTTATCAGATAACACTGACGTTGAATAAATCGCTGATAGTCATTACCGGACCTACAGCCGTTGGCAAGACGGAACTCTGTCTGGATGTCGCTAAGCACTTTGACATTCCCATCATTAATGCCGATTCCAGACAGATCTTCCGGGAACTGAAGATCGGTACCGCCCGTCCCACTGACGAACAGATGGCACAAGTACATCATGCCTTTGTGGCCATGCTGAGTCTCGACGACTATTACAGTGCTTCGCTCTTTGAACAACAAGTATTGGCGTTGTTGGAACAACAGTTCAAAACACGCGACTATGCCCTGATGGCGGGTGGTAGTATGATGTACATTGACGCTGTGTGTGATGGTATCGACGACATCCCGACGATTGATGACGAAACACGCAACATGATGAAACGTCGCCTTGCAGAAGAAGGTCTGGAAGCCCTTGTAGCAGAACTCAAACTGCTCGATCCTGATTATTACAACATTGTGGATCGCCAGAATCCCCGTCGTGTAGTCCATGCACTGGAGATCTGTCGGATGACTGGTAAAACCTATACCTCGTTTCGTAAACGAGATACGCGCCAGCGGCCCTTCGACATCATAAAAATCGGTCTGACCCGTCCTCGTGAAGAACTCTATGAACGTATCAACGCCCGTGTGGACCAGATGATGGCCAATGGATTACTGGAAGAGGCTAAGGCGCTCTATCCAATGCGCTCCCTCAACGCCCTCAACACCGTGGGATACAAAGAACTCTTCGACTACCTCGATGGTCGATGGACGCTCGAAGAAGCAGTTGAACGTATCAAGGGCAACACCCGTCGCTATGCCCGTAAACAACTTACCTGGTACAAGAAAGACCCACGGATTCAATGGTTCCACCCTTTCGAAACAGAACAAATTATTAACTATATATGTGGCAAAAAATCCTAAACAAAGTCAAAGCTGTCTGGCCTTGGTATAAAAGTCTCTATCAGGGACGTCCCTGGTACATCAAAACGATAGTAGCCTTCGTTTCGCTCATCGTAGCCTTTTTCCTATATCTGGGTGCCGTTGATATCAATTTCCTCTGGCTCTTTGGCAAATCGCCCTCGATGTCAACCATCAAGAACAAGCGCCCTGCCGCAGCCTCTCAGATATTCAGTGCCGATGGCAAGATGATTGGTAAGTTCTTCAGCGAGAACCGTACGCCTGTGACATACGAAGAGGTGAATCCCGTATTCTGGCGTGCCCTCATAGATACCGAAGACGAACGTTTCTACTCCCACAACGGCATCGACTATACCGCCTTTGCTGCTGTACTCAAGGAGTATGTGCTCCATCAGGATGCGCGAGGTGCCTCTACCATTACCCAACAACTTGCCAAGAACCTCTTCCGTACTCGTAGTGAGTACTCCACAGGTTTGTTGGGCAATATCCCCGGCGTTAAGATGCTTATCATGAAGAGCAAGGAATGGATTACAGCCTACAAACTTGAGTTCTTCTTCACCAAGAACGAGATCTTGACGCAATATGCCAACACCGTTGATTTTGGATCCAACGCCTTTGGCATCAAGACAGCCTGCAAGACCTACTTCAACTGTAAGCCACAGGATCTGACACCAGAGAATGCCGCCATCCTCGTGGGTATGCTCAAAGCCACCACCTATTATAATCCGCTCATCAATCCCGATAACTCACTGAAGCGTCGTAACATTGTACTCGACCTGATGCGCCAGCATGGCGACCTGACAAAGGAAGAATGCGACTCGCTCAAGGCGCTTGACATTAAACTTGACTATAGTGTTGAAAGTGCCTACGACGGTGATGCCAACTATTTCCGCGAAGCCGTATCCGACTACCTGAAAGACTGGTGCGAGGAGTATTTCGACAATCGAAATGCCCTTTATACCGAGGGACTGAAGATCTATACCACGCTTGACTCTCGCATGCAGAAATACGCTGAGGATGCTGCCAACAAACAGATGAAACAGGTGCAGCAGACTTTTAACAGCCATTGGGGTAGCACCAATCCATGGCAGGATGAGCGCCATGTTGAGATCAGGAACTTTATCGAAGACATCGCCAAGCGACAACCCGTTTACAAATACCTGTCGAAGAAGTATGATGGCAACGAAGACTCCATCACCTACTACCTCAACCAGCCCCACCCCGTCAAGGTGTTTGATTACGAACAGGGGCAAGTGGAGAAACAGATGTCAACCATGGATTCCATCCGCTATATGGTGCGCTTTCTACACTGCGGATTTGTGGCCATGGAACCACAGACGGGTCATGTCAAGGCCTGGGTAGGCGATATTGACTTCCATTCATGGAAATACGACAAAGTTACGGCCAAGCGCCAGCCCGGCTCCACTTTTAAGCTGTTTGTCTATACCGAAGCCATGAATCAGGGCATCACCCCCTGCGACACACGTAAGGACGAGTATTTTGCGATGAAGGTGGTACAGAACGGAAAGGAGATGACATGGGCTCCCCATAATGCCGACGGCCGTTTCTCAGGTGCTTACATCACGCTGAAACAAGCCTTCGCCATGAGTATCAACTCCGTCGCCGTACGTCTGGGTCAGGAATGCGGTATTAACAATATTGTCAAGACTGCCCACGATATGGGTATCAAGTCGAAGCTCGATCCAACACCCTCGCTCACACTCGGTGCCAGCGATGTCAATCTGCTTGAGATGGTAAATGCCTACTGCACCCCTGTCAACGACGGTCGCCATATCGATCCTATCCTTGTGGCCAAGATCGAAGACCGCGACGGCAACGTCATCTACGAGGCACCCACCGAGGCAAAACAGGTCATCCCATATCGCTCGGCCTTCCTTGTGCAGCAGTTGCTCAAAGGCGGTATGAGTGGCACCAGTTCGCGTCTCATGGGTTTCGTGGGCTACGATAAGGCCGCTGACACCGACTTCGGTGGCAAGACAGGAACCTCGAACAATCACTCTGACGCCTGGTTTATTGGTACCACGCCCAAACTCGTTGTTGGTGCCTGGGTAGGTGGCGAATACCGCAGTATCCACTTCCGAACAGGTATGCTCGGACAAGGTAACCGTACGGCACTCCCCATCTGCGGCTATTTCCTCGGATCAGTACTCAACGATCCCACCTTCAAGCAGTACCGCTGTAAGTTTGCCGATCCACGCGACCCGCAACTCAACGATGTGGCCTACAATTGTGGCGGTTACTACCAGGCACCCTCAGATTCCGACTCTATTGGCGTCGATTCGATGGCTGTGAATATCCCTCAAGGCGATGAGATCTTCTACGATGATTTTGGCAATCCCCTGCCCCGTCCCGGTAAGGCACCGACGCCCGATGACGCCACCGAAGAACCCGTACCACACAACAACGCCGAGGCTACTGATGAAGAGTAACCCCGGCGCTGCCTGATGGCATTGATCCTTACACAGCTTCGAAGGCTTGTGAAAGGTCGTCAATAATATCATCTATGTGCTCTGTACCTATCGACAACCTGATGGTAGCAGGAGTGATGTGCTGCTCAGCCAGTTCCTCTGGCGAGAGCTGTGAGTGGGTGGTGGTATAAGGATGAATCACCAGACTCTTCACATCAGCTACATTAGCCAACAGTGAGAATATCTGCAAGGCATCAATAAACTTCCAGGCCTCATCCTGTCCGCCCTTAATCTCGAAGGTAAAGATAGAACCGCCACCATTAGGGAAGTATTTCTGGTAGAGTTGATGGTCGTGATGACTCTCCAGTGCCGGATGATGCACTGCAGCTACCTTTGGATGGTTCTTCAGGAAATCAACCACCTTCAGGGCATTCTCCACATGACGTTCCACACGCAGACTTAACGTCTCAACACCTTGCAACAGGATAAATGCATTAAATGGCGAAATAGCAGCACCTGTATCACGCAGGATGACGGCACGAATCCTTGTCACATAGGCAGCAGCACCTACAGCATCGGCAAACACAATGCCATGATACGAAGGATCGGGCTTTGCCAATGTGGGGAACTTATCCGGATCAGCCTTCCAGTCAAACTTACCACCATCGACGATGACACCTCCCAGTGAAGAGCCGTGACCACCGAGGAACTTCGTAGCAGAGTGAACAACGATGTCGGCACCGTGCTCCAACGGACGAATCAGATAAGGTGTACCGAAGGTATTATCCACGATAAACGGAATACCATGCTTATGAGCCACGGCAGCCACCCCCTCGAGGTCAAGCACATCACTATTCGGATTGCCAAACGTCTCGGCATATACTACTTTTGTGTTGGGTTGGATGGCTGCCTCGAGGGCTTCAAAGTCGTTCACATTAATAATTGTATTGGTAATACCCTGGGTGGCAAGCGTATGAGTGATGAGGTTATATGAACCGCCATAGAGGTTGTCGGCAGCTACGATGTGGTCACCAGCCTGGGCAATGTTCTGCAGTGCGTAGGTAATGGCAGCTGCACCAGAAGCCACAGCAAGTCCTGCGACACCACCCTCAAGGGCAGCAACGCGATCCTCAAACACCCCCTGAGTGGAGTTGGTCAGACGACCATAGATATTACCGGCATCGCGCAATCCGAAACGATCCGCAGCATGCTGCGAATTATGGAACACATAACTCGTCGTCTGATAAATAGGTACGGCGCGAGCATCAGTTGCGGGGTCAGCCTGTTCCTGGCCTACATGCAGTTGTAAAGTCTCAAAACGATAATTCTTTTTTGTACTCATGATCTTTCCTTTCTTTTATTTAATTAATTATTTGTTCTGAATCACGATGCAAAGGTACACGTTTTGGAACAATCTGCCAAATTATCACTAAAACTCAGAAGATATACCTAAAATAATAAAGAACAGTAGTAAATTATTCTACAACTGCTCTCAAATTTGCCCTTAAACGGAATATTGTACTACCGAATCTTGCAAGAACCTGATTTACAACTGCCTATGTGCAGTATTCCGAATTTCTACAATGTATCGAAATACTCAAGCAAATCCTTGGCCAGACTCTTGTGGAAGAGAACGAAGCGACGATGGAACGTAGGTACTTTTAAGTCGATATTCCTTGAAGAGGCCCCACGATAACGGTTGATCTTCACCTTGCAGGCGCAGTTACCATTGGCATCAAGCACCTCAAGTGTACCAGAGATAATGATGCCACCATCGCGCTTGTTCCAACTCCAGGTGGCTGAACCGGAGTTGCCCGGATCAAAGGAGTCGGCTTTGATTACGAACTTATAGTCGGGAGTGCCCTTTTCAACGAGTTTGACATATCTGTTTTTTTCATCGTTCCAGCGCTTCATGAACATTTCCACAGCTTCCTCCTTGATGTCAGTCCACTTGGAGAATGCCTTGGAATCATTCTTCTCCAGATGTTTTATGACTGTCTCCTCGCTGATGTCCATCGAATGGAGATTACCAATCTTGGCTTGGTCATAATACAACTCGACGATGCCGGTCTTTCCTTTCTGCTTGAGAACATGAAAGTCGCCTTCCGTCACAACAAATTCTTGCTCATCCTGAGCTAAGACCGTCATCGGACCCAGACAAAGGATAGCAGTCAACATCCATACAAAATTCTTTTTCATTGTTTTAATATAATTAGAATCAAATAATATATCCTTTCAGGGGCAAAGATACAATTTATTTTTTCAATATCCAAACTTTATCCATGAATTCTCTTGAAAACCTCACGATTTTTCCTTGTTGCTCTGTGTCACGGATAATCCGCGATTGTTACGTAGGATATTAAATAACCGTAGGCGCTCGTCATGATGTTTGTTTGTTGACGATGGCGGCGACGCAGGAGTCGGACCAGACGTTCTCGGCAGTTTCCACCATGTCTATAATGGTATAGATCGGAAGAATGACACCCAAGATGGCGACAGGTGCACCTATGCCCGACATGAGCGAGAGTGTCAGGAAATAGCAACCCATAGGCACACCAGCATTACCAACGGCAGAAACCACAGAAATCAGAATCCAAAGTACTACTGTTCCCCATGTTAGGGGTGTGCCTCCATTCTGCATCACGAAGAGCGAGGTAACGAGAATGAATGCTGCACAGCCGTTCATATTGATCGTGGTGCAAATGGGCAGCACAAAACGGGCGATATTCTTCTTGACCCCCAGACGATTCTCGGCGGTATCCATCGTCACAGGCAGTGTGGCTGCACTGCTCTTGGTGAAGAGGGCCATCAGCACGGCAGGCATCATACGCCCCAGCACATGGACGGGGTTTAGTCCTCGTGCCAGCAGGAACAGCGGCAATACGACGAAGAACTGTATCACATTGCCACCCAACACCACCAGCACATACTTGCCGATGCTGTCGGCTACGACACCTGCCGACACCTGTGCCGACAGTTGGGCTGAGAAAGCCACGATGCCCAGGGGCAGCGTCCAGATGAGACCGCGAATCAGCAGGAAGAGCAGTTCCTGAAGTCCCAACAACCCTTTCACGACGACAGCCTTATTCTCGGATTCAGGCAACTTCGACAGTCCGATGCCG